>CAZAOY010000043.1:0-10187 GCA_964486925.1 uncultured Oscillospiraceae bacterium | reverse complement strand
GGGTTCGAATCCCTTCGGGCGTACCAGAATTTTTCAAAAGCTGTCGAATGTAGATTTGACAGCTTTTTGTATTTAGTATCTAAAATATGAAAAGGAATTAGTTATGATTTTTAAAAAAGCAACTTTTGAAAATTGTGTTGAGCTTACAAAACTAAGATTTGAAATGCGCAGAGAGAGAAATGAAAGCATTGAAAATGGCGAAGAGTTTTATAATAATACGCTAAACTTTTTTGTTAATAACATCACATCGGATAAATTTGTAGCTTATATTTGCTTAGTAGACAACAAAATAATTGCAATGAGTGGAATTTGCTTTTACTCCGTTCCTCCGATAGCCAGTGTACCAAACGGCAAGGTAGCATACTTGATGAACATGTACACACTACCACAATTTCGCAATATGGGTGTTGCTACAAAATTATTGCAATATACCATGAATGAGGCGCGAGAAAGGCAATGCTTTAGGGTTTCTTTGTCGGCCTCTGAAGCAGGTGAACAATTATATGTAAAATACGGGTTTAAATATTCAAGCAGTTCTATGGATTTTTACTTCAAAGACGCTGAATAATCTTAGTTAGCTCGTTTATCCCACAAGCACTTCGTTTTACACAGAAGGCTGTCTATCTAAAAGCTTTAATGAACAGTATGGTTTGTGGTCATCTAAACGAAACCAGTAAATCTGTAATGAGATTAACTATTATAGATATTTTTTGCTGGCTTTCCTACCTACAACCAAATTTTGTATTTTATTTATATGTATAGTTTAAAGTAAATTTATATTATGTGAGGTATTAAAAATGAACTGGATGTTGCCAAATGACAGGTCGATGGCTGTGATAACGGCTGAAAAGCACGTTAGAAGTCAGCATGGAAGCGCTATTAACTATTCGTTGCCAAAAATCTGCGTAATATTTGAAATAGGTATGGCTATGGGTTTTATAGAGAATAACTTTGAAACGATAGCATTGTCTGAAAAACTCCCTTGTTTTTTAGATAACCCAAAGTGTATTGCGCTAAAAGACAATCCAAATGTGTGCTTTACACGAGGGGGTTATGGTGCTCCCGCGGCTGTTGACACTTTAGAAACAGTTATAGCTTTAGGAGTTAAGCAAGTAATTGTTATCGGAATGTGCGGCGGATTTGCAGAAAACATAGATGTTGGTACTGTTATAATCCCTAGCAAAATATATAGTGAAGAGGGTACTTCTCATCATTACTTTGAAAACATTTCAGTAGCTACACCTGATATGGCTCTATTTAATAAGGCAAAAAGCCATTTCCTTAACAAATTTACCTTAACAACAGATCCTACGGTAACTACAGATGGTGTATATCGCCAAACTCTTGCCAAAGAAGCACTTTGGCGTAAAAATGGATGTGTTGGTGTGGACATGGAGGCTTCGGCTCTCTTGGCTGTTAGCAACTACTATTCTATACCCGCTGTTTCTATCTTACTTTGTTCAGATAAACACCCAATAACAGTAGATGATAAGCCTTGGGATTGGGGAGATACAAGCTTTAAAGAAACTCGTGAAAGCTTTGTTCGTCAGTCCGTTATGTTTGCATTGCAACTATAACCTAGCCATATGAGCATAGTCACCGTAAATATGGGTGCGAAAGCATTGTAACTTCTTGGCTAAAGCAGCAGAAGAAGATAAGCGTTTTGCGATGTGTAAAGAGCCAAAAGGAAATGTTTGGTTTTGCGACCCGCAGGGTGTCAGCACATCAGGGTATGGTCTATGCTTTAGCGCAGAGGATATGGCTAAAATAGGACTGCTTTGTTTAAACAAAGGCAAGGTAAACGTGAAACATATAGTATCGTCTAGGTGGATTAATACTATTTCTACCAAAGCATATTTAGCGGGCAAAGAATTTAGAGATATGATGTACGGTTATCTGTGGTGGACAGTTAATGCCGAAAAAACATCTATGCCGCAGTTGGCAATGGCGTTAGCTTTTATACCCCACAACCACAAAATTTACCAAAAGTTGTCGAATTAATATTTGACAGCTTTTTAGGTGTGGGTGAAAGTATATATATCTATAATGTTTTTACGGTAATACTATAACAACACAAAGAGATTGGACTTAACGGGAATCTCTGATTTTGACTGACTGAGAAATCAGGTGTTGTGGTACTACCTTAAAAGAATAAAACTATAAAAAGGAGCAAAAACACATGAGAATAGGAGATCTATTTAAGCCAAACTATCCAGTGCAAAGCAAAACCCAAAATGCAAAAGGAACGTCATTCGGTAACATACTAGCAAGGCAGGCTAATTCACAAGCAGTGCCGGTGTCACATTCATCAGATTCGGTGGTAATGAACAGAAAACTCTTTCCTCGCAACGAAAATTCAATGTATGTTTGTCACACAGGTGATTATGAAATGAATGAGAAATCAACACCTGAAAACCCAATTATGAATGTTATACGTTATGATAAAAATGGCGAGCTATATAAAACAGAGATACATATAAATGATGTTAATCCGTACAATGCAACAGAGGAAGAGATGACCGCTCTTGCTGTATATAGCGGTAAACTCAAAAGTATAGATGACCTGCTAAAAGGTGTCCTACCTATGAATAGACCCATCCAACATGAAAATACGGGACTTAGAATGAATTTTATACAGCTATTTAAGAAAAATGCAGATGACCAGAGAATATTAGGTAATCCCGCAAGCTCGGCTCAATATATAGATAATATGAATTTCTATATTAATTGGTGGAACAGCAGAGTTAAATAACGGTTAAAGGTGAGATTTGCTACAGGGACACAAGGCGATGAGTATAGGTGAAGAGTAATTATACTAGGTGAGGAGAGAGATATGTTTGATTTATCAAAGATCCCAGAATCGATACAAAAAAGAGTTGTAGGTCAAAAATGGATCTATGATAGTGTTGGTCAATCAGAAGCCACTATATTGATCTATGATAATATGGTATTAAAGATAGAAGATAACTCTTCATTATCACAAAACGAATTAAAGCTACTATATTGGCTTAAAGGGAAGCTACCTGTTCCTATGGTGATTGAAGCTGTACAGCAATATGAGTATAGTTTTATTTTAATGTCGAGGCTAGAAGGAGAGATAGCTCGTTCAGACAATAATATAAAGAATATGCCTTTAACCATTAACTTAATGGTTAAAGCACTTAAGATGTTATGGGCTGTTGACATTAATGATTGCCCATGCAAAAACGATTTATCGCAATCATTAGAATTCATTAAGTATAAAATTGAAAACAATGCCATTGATGAAAGGTTTACTGATGTATCAATGTTTAAAGAAGCAGGATTTTCAAGCCTAACCGACCTATATAATTTTTTGTATAATAATAGACCATCAGAGGATTTGGTTTTTTCTCAAGGGGATTTTTGTTTGCCAAATGTATTTATCTCAAGCAATAGTGTCACTGGCTTTATTGATTTAGGTTGCGGCGGGGTTAATGACCGTTATCAAGATATTGCGTCCTTTATACGCTCACTAAAGATAAACTATAAGGTTTATGGAAAATATGGAGAGAATGAATACAAACAGTATCGGAAAATGTTTTTAGACTATCTTAATATTGATTCTAACGACTCAAAGCTACATTACTATTTCCTACTCAATGAACTGTTTTGAGTTATTTAACAGAAAAAACCAACTATCCTAAAGGCTATCGAATGTGAGTTTGATAGCCTTTAGGGTATGGTTAGGATATAGTTAGGGGGAAATTATATCTATTGGAGTGGATAAGCCATGAATACTTTTTATTATAATTGTTTCTATATATCCACTTTAGCTTTTTTTGTCACAAAGTTTGACTTTTTACCTTAAGTATGGTATAATAATAAAAACTACTAATTATTTGATCTATATTTGCTTAGAGTAATCCTATCTCTTAGGGGGGAAGATTATGCGACTAAACCCTTATCGGGTATTACCAACTGATGATCTTAAAGTTTATCTTTATTATTATAATGGAGAGGTAAAGCTGTATGATTGCTCATTTTCCTAGAGCAAGGTAAAAGCTTTTATAAAATAAAAAATATTGATAACTTTAAAAGGCTATGTACTATATATGAACAAGACACTTGCCTTTGATATATCCGAAAAGTTTGACACCTATAACGGTACTTATATCTGTCCTAACACAATCTATCAAGACAGCAAAACATTCGATGATATCTTGTCAGCTTGATAGCATGTTTACTTAAGCTATAAGGATTTACGCCGATAATAATTAGTCATATAAAAAGCTATAGACAGGAAGTCACCTTTAATGAAAGGGTGGGGATATGCCAAGGATATTTAACGAGCAAAATACCATAGAGCATGGTTATAATATAGAAGAAAATCCACATACATAAAATTATGTTTTTCAGCTTTGGGTTTGTAATATAGATAAATTAGACATAAAAGTATAAGGACATAATTCATAAATCAGCTTAGGAGGAATAGAAAGAATGGATAGATTTATTGATAACCTTAAATTTTCAAAGAAGATCTTTCTTGTAACTGCCATTATTTTATTGATAACAGTGATTATCGCCGTGGTCGGTGGTTATGGGATGGTTAGAACACTGAGAATAGATAAAAAGACCTTTGAGGAAAAAACCTCTCAGTATGTAAATATAACTAAAATTGCACAGAATGCACTGATTGTGTCAAGCTCCTTTGATATGGCAATCCTTGCAAAAGGTAATCTTGAGGAGATCGCTAGCTACGAGGCTACCGTAAAGCAGAACAACAGCAACATTGAAGAGCTTTTTGTAAAGTACGATAAATATGCCGATGGTTCTGCTTCGTACAACAACTACAAGACCGCAAAGGACACCTTTAAAACGGTTTTACTACCCACTTCGGACAAGATATTTGGACTCCTAAAGTCAGGAGATATCGACTCGGCTGATGAGTATATGGGGAATGTGGACGTTAAGATTGGTGAGATGATTGACAACTTTAATGCATGTCAAGAAGATATGCTTGCAAATATTGTCAAAGCGCAGGAGGACAACCAACGCTCGATTACAATATATCTTATATGTATGCTTGTGGTAATTGCAGTCGGTATTATAGCTAGTATTATCTTTACCAAAAAGATGTCGCACTCGCTATCTGGGCCGATTGATATAGTTACAGAGATCTCCGATACGATAGGAAATGATGGAAACCTAACGGTAGATAATGACCTGTTAAAAAATCTTGTCTTTACAGCAAAACGACAGGATGAGCTGGGGCACTGCGCTAGATCCTTCCTAACAATGATCGAGTCGTTTAGAAGCAAGGATAAGGTGCTAGGCAGTATTGCGCATGGGGATTTTTCTGTACCTGTTAACCTCCTCTCCCCAAGCGACAGCATTGGAAATAGCATTCTACTGGTTAAGCGTAACCTATCCTCACTGATAAATGAGGTTAACAACTCCTGCAACAGTATCTCAACCGGCGCTGAACAGGTTACAAATGCGGCGGGAACGTTAGCGCAGGGTGCTACCGAGCAGGCAAGCTCTATCGAATCGTTGTCCGCAACCTTAAGTGACATAGCACTCGAGGTGAAGGAGATAACCGAGCGTTCCAAAGACGCGTCCGACGCGTCCCAAACCGCTAATGAAAAGCTTATGGAAGCTATGGAGGATATGCGCCTTCTACTGGATACCATGTCCGAGATCAATAACAGCTCCGAGCAGGTTTCAAAGATTGTTAAAACCATCGATGATATAGCGTTCCAGACAAACATCCTTGCCCTAAATGCGGCAGTGGAGGCGGCAAGAGCAGGATCGTCCGGCAAGGGCTTTGCTGTTGTTGCGGATGAGGTGCGAAATCTGGCGAACAAGAGTGCCGAGGCGGCAAAGGATACAACCTCACTAATCGAGCGGTCGGTTGTTGCCGCGAAAAAGGGAGCGGGTATTGCAACCACCACCTCTGAAGCCTTGTCCGAGGTGGCATCCATGTCTGGCGTATCCAACCAAGCTATCGCTGAGATAAAAGAGCAGATTAACCATCAGTCGGTAGAGCTAATCGAGATTAACAACAACGTTTCACAGATATCAGAGGTTGTTTCGACCAACTCCGCAACAAGCGAAGAGAGCGCCGCCGCGAGTGAGCAGTTATTCAGTCAAGCCGAGCTGCTTAGAAGACTAGTATCACAGTTTGTACTTGACGAGTAACCATAATGTTCCCTTTCCTAAATGGGTAGGCGACCCATTTAATAAGAGTACCTAAGAGGAAAGAGATATCCAATTAGGTAAGCGTGTTCAAGGGTAGAATAATAACAGATAATGAAGAATAGATAATTAGAGTAGCATTAACGCAAAGCTTAATATTATCCATTCTTCATTTTTATTATAATAAAATAATATAGCTTTTTTGGGGAACTTGTGTATGAAAAAGACAAAGATTTATCTGTCTATAGCTGTAGCTGTAACGGTATTGGTAGTTTTAGTGTCGATGTCTTATCTTAGTAATAGTAAAGATTTCTCAACCATTATAGCACTCGGCTGTGATGCAACTAGGTATGAGCAAAAATTAGGGATTGGGTACCTTACAATCAACTATCCAAACTCCATAATTAATAAGGAGATTACAATAAAGGTAGAGGATGTAACCTTACAAAACGACCTATCCACAGCGGATTTAAATAATTTAATAGGGTTAAATTTAAATCTAACCATCCCATCAAAAGTATTGAGAGAACAACATATTGATGTTGTAAGGTTTAACCCATTTGAATATCTAAATAGTGGTACATATGACGATAATTTAGTTTTATTAGCTGTGTTTTATAGGTAACAAAGTCTACAGCTAGTTAATAGTTTACCTAAAAACATCAAACACGACACACTGTTGTCACCTTTGATCTGCTATAATAGGAAAAAACAATATAGGAGGAACGGCTATGAATGGTAGAGCGGTAGATATTGGGGTATGTCTGTATGTGCAGGATATTAAGAAGATGGTTTCATTCTATAGAGATATCATGCTGTTTGAGAGCGATTGGGACGGCGGGTTGTTTGCCGACTTTAAAACAAACAACGGGCCTTTATCGTTATTTATGTATGACCGAAAGGCATTTGCGCAGGCGGTAGGGGAATCCTACTACCCGCCGAAGGGGATTAACCTAACGATGGAGATAGCCATCTGGCTTCCAAAGTTTTCGGATGTCGACAGGGAGTACGAGAGGTTAACCTCCCTTGGGATAAGGTCGTTTACAGGCGAACCTGTGACCTTTCCGTTTGGGATACGAAACTTCTACGTTGCCGACCCAGAAGGCAATCTGCTCGAGATAGGAAGCACAGGGCAGGGTGGGTAATTGGCATACTAAAGTATCACAAGGCTTCTTGTGTTGATATAGATATATTCTTTTAAAGGAGTGATGTTTTATGAAATTCAGTTTTGTAGAATACAATCGGGAGGATTAAATATCTTAGCTCTCCCACAAGTAAAGGAGTACTATCTATGTGTAAACAGATAAAACTAGAGGCTTTAAATGTTAATAACTGGCTTAAGACTTGCGACCTCACAGTCACTGATAAACAAAAGGAAGTCTTTCCGATACCAAACGTATATTGGATTGGGATTAGCAGGTATGAAGAGATGACCGAGCTTTTTGCCATAAAGGCGGATGAGGATTATGTTGGATTAATTGGTGGCGGGTACGACGAGGACGGTGTTACAGGCTATATAAATCCCATAATGATAGACAAGCACCATCAAGGAAACGGGTATTCAAAGCAAGCGCTTACCTTGATAATTAAGTATCTAACCCAAAAGCTAAATGTTGACCAGATTAACATTAACCATAATAAATCAAACTACCTAGCGGGTAGGATCTATGAATCCCTTGGCTTTATAACCTATGGGGAGGATGAGAAGGAGTACTATAGAAAACTACATATAAACCACAAATAGAATGTATTAACCTGCAAACTGGATATACTATTGTGCAAACGGTATATCCAGCTTGAAGGTTGTTTTTATCCCAAACCGAATATCTGTATGCTCCTTTAGCTTAAATCATAGTATACAATAAAAACATGTTAAAAAAGTCTGCAAAGCCTATGGTTTTTGGAATTTGGGGTTTTTATTATATACAAAGTAGTTGCATTGTATGGCTGTAATAAACTGCAATGATATATAATAGACTGCAACGTAAGCAATATCTTAGTATAAAGGCGCATAAAGATATGTGTGTATCGTAATTAGGAGGAAATTAAATGGATAAACAAAGAATTATCATCGTCGGCGGTGTTGCGGGTGGTGCCTCGGCGGCGGCAAGGCTTCGCAGACTTTCGGAATCTGCTACCATTATAATGTTTGAAAGGGGCGAGTACATCTCCTTTGCAAACTGCGGTCTGCCGTACTATATCGGCGGTGAGATAACCCAAAAATCCGCCCTAACCCTGCAAACTCCGAAAAGCTTTAACGCTCGGTTTAACGTGGACGTGCGCACCTTTAGCGAGGTTTTGTCTATCGATAGGCAGGCTAAAACCGTAACCGTAAAAAACCACAAAACAGGGGAAAGCTACACCGAAGGCTACGACAAGCTTGTGCTGTCTATGGGGGCAGAGCCGATTAAACCGCCAATCGACGGTATTAATTCAAGCAGGGTATTCACCCTTAGAAACATCCCCGACACATATAAAATTAAGGAATATATCGAAAGCTTTAATCCAAAAACTGCCACAGTGGTAGGCGGGGGTTATATCGGGGTGGAGATGGCGGAGAACCTGCATACTGCGGGGGTTGAGGTAACGATTGTGGAGATGCAGGATCAGCTAATCGCCCCACTAGATCTTGACATGGCATGTGACGTCCATAAGCACATCCAAAGCAAGGGCGTTAAGCTAATGCTAGGAAATGCGGTGCGTTCCATTAAAGAGGACGAAAACGGCTTGCAGATATCGCTAAACAGCGGGGAGATACAAGCAGACATGGTTATCTTAGCAATCGGGGTTAAACCCGAAAGCGGTATTGCAAAGGCGGCGGGACTTGCAGTAAACGAGCGTGGCGGAATTGTTGTAGGCGACGATATGCGCACATCCGACGAGAACATCTACGCTGTAGGCGACGCGGTGGAGGTGACCGACTTTGTAACAGCGCAAAAGGCAAACATCCCACTGGCAGGCCCCGCCAACAAGCAGGGTAGGATAGCCGCCGACAACATCTGTGGCGGATCGAGCCGTTACACCGGCACACAGGGAAGCGCTATCCTAAAGGTGTTTAACATGACTGTCGCTACCACAGGGGTAAACGAAAAAACCGCCAAACGTCTAGGCTTAAGCTATGATAAATCCTTCACCTACTCCGCAAGCCACGCAGGCTACTACCCGGGAGCGGTGAACATGTCGGTCAAGACCATCTTTGAAAAGGACACGGGTAGAATTTTAGGTGCTCAGCTTGTGGGGTTTGACGGGGTAGACAAACGCTGTGATGTGCTAGCCACCGTAATTCGCTTTGGCGGGACAGCGGCAGATCTAACAAAGCTAGAGTTATGCTACGCACCCCCATACTCCTCCGCAAAAGATCCGGTAAACATGGCGGGATATACCATAGAAAATCTGCTGACAGGCAAGGTGAAAAACTTCCACTGGCATGATATAGAGGAGCTATCCCGCAAAAGTGCTGACGGTAGTATAATCCTACTGGACACCCGCACAAAGCTTGAGTACGAAAGAGGTCATATCGACGGCTTTATAAACATCCCACTCGACGACCTTCGTAGCCGTCTATCAGAGTTAGACCGTAATAAAACCATCTATGTAACCTGTCAAGTAGGACTTCGTGGTTACCTCGCAACCAGAATTTTAACCCAAAACGGCTTTGACTGCTACAACCTAAGCGGGGGCTACAGGCTGTACAGCTCCATCTTCGGCACAAACACCACACCCCCAAACTCCATCGGTCTAAACCCCGAGATAAAGCAGGAAAACGGTAAGTCTACAGGGAAGGTGGTTGACTGTGGCGGTGGTAGTTGTGTATAGTTGGTTTGTTAAAATGCGGTTGGTGTAGCGGGTGTGTGGATGTAGTTTAGTGTCGTGGGTTTTCGTGAAATGGTTCGCAAAACAAGCGCCAACGTAGAAGGTTTTCGTAGGTTAGGTTCGCATGGTTTATACAAAAGCGTTCGCACAAAAGGTTCGCATGCAATGCGAACCCTACATACTGCGATTATACCAAAATCCACCGCAAAACCACCGTA
>CAZAOY010000042.1:0-22213 GCA_964486925.1 uncultured Oscillospiraceae bacterium | reverse complement strand
CTACTATCTAGCGTTAGAACCACCTGATGCTACCGGTGTAGTGGATGGTATCGAAACGATAGAACCAGCATACGGAATTCCGAGTAAGTGGATTACGCAGGATAAAAAGGATCTTGCAGAGATGTATGGATACACTGTAATAGATCCGCTTTCGGTAATGGTAACCCACCTTGCCGAAACGATAGAACGACATGCATATGAACTTCTAAATCGTGCAGAGATCACCCAGCTACTTGAAAATTTAAAAACAGTGTCGCCTGACCTTGTAAATGACGCAGTACCTGCTGTAGTATCATATGCTAACTTCCAGAAGATACTTGCTAACCTATTAAAGGAAGGTATACCAATCAGGGATCTAGGAACAATATTAGAGACCATTATAGATGGTGCCGCACAGGCTAATGATGTAGATTCCATAACTGAAAAGATTAGAATTGCTCTAAAGCGTACAATTACCAGACGGTTTTGCGGTAGTGGACAGCTTTTAGTAATTACACTTGATTCGGAGGTAGAAAAGACAATACTGTCTAGCCTATCTAGGAATGAACAGGGGATCTATCTTTCACTTAGCCCTGACTTAATACAGCGGATAATGACACAGATAATTGATCTTTCAAATAAATTTGTAGGTCTATCACAGTCACCGGTAGTACTAACAAGTCACGTTATTCGTGTGTATGTGTACAGGCTTATTGAACAGTTTAACCCAAATATATATGTTTTATCCTTTAATGAGATAGATACTAATGTGCAGATCCAAGCGATAGGAAACGTTTCACTATAGAAAAGAGGTGAGTAGCTTGTCAGACAACATAGCCCAGATGAGCAATGAGCAGTTAATGGTTTTGTATAAGAAAACAAATGACCAGAGCATTAAGCAGGAGCTTACCTTACGATATATCTATCTTCTAAAGATAATAGCAAGGCAGATGAAGGGCGTTTATGCCTCATTTTCAGAGTTTGACGATATGATAAATGAGGGGATTATTGCTCTAATGAGTGCTATCGATAACTTTGATATACAAAAGAATGTTAAGTTTGAGAGCTATGCATCCCTTCGTATTCGAGGAACTATAATAGACGTTGCAAGAAAACAAGACTGGGTTTCTAGAAGTGTGAGAAAGTCAGTTAAGCAGATTGATGCAGCAGTATCGCTACTTCATAACAAGCTACAACGTGAACCCACCGATGATGAGATTGCGGCAGAGCTTAACATCTCTAAAGCAAGATATCTAAAGCTTTTAGCGGACAGCAATCTATGTAACATTCTATCCCTGAATACAATAATGACAGAGCAGTTGCCAGAGATCGGTATGAAGCCTGTTGGTAACAGCGATATAAATACCTCCCCCGAGGTGCAGATACAGAAAAAAGAGATGAGTCAGAAGTTAAAGGATGCCATCGAGGGGTTAAAAGAGAACGAAAGGATAGTAATATCCTTATATTATAATGAGGAGCTAAGCATTAAGGAGATAGCAAAGGTGTTGTCACTTAGCGAATCACGGATATCACAAATCCACTCAAAAGCGCTTATTAATCTTAAGCGTATCTTAGGTGGATATGTGAAGAGCTAAAGAATAGGAGAGGGTTATGACACGTGGTTTTTATACGTTAACATCTAGCATGTTAACCGAGAATAGGGTACTAAACACCATAAGTAATAACATGGGTAATGTTAATACTACAGGGTTTAAGAAGGATACTATTACTACTACCACCTTTAAGGATCAGATAATATACCGAATAGGCAATCTTGATAAATCTCATATGGAAAAGCTAGGATCATCCTCGACTATTAGGACGGTTGACAAAGCTGTTACAAACTATATCCAAGGGCCGCTTGAGGAAACGGGGCGTGAGTTGGATTTTGCTGTAAATGGAGATGGTTTTTTTAACATTAATACCGATAAAGGTGTTGTTTACACTAGAAATGGATCATTTAACCTAGATAATGAAGGTTACCTTTACCTACAGCCTTACGGACGGGTAATGGGAGAGAAGGGCGAGATTAAGCTAAACACCGACAAGATCACAGTAGATATAACTGGGATGATCTATGCCGATGGTAAAGCGGTCGATAGGATACGATTAACTGCGTTTGACAATAACAACGAGCTGATTAAATCGGGAGAAGGTACATTTACAAACGTTAATCAGGCTAACGAGCTTCCAATGGGGGATGCAAAACAGGGTGCTGTGCTTTGGAAAAGCATTGAGCGTGCTAACGTAAACACCATGCAGGAGATGGTGGATATGATGAGCAGTCAGCGTACACTTCAAAGCTCTAGTCAGGTACTTAAGATGTATGATCAGCTTTTAGGTCGTATTGTAAGTGAGATAGGACGAGTATAATAGATTATAGTATTACTACCAGGTAGTTTTACAGTAGAAAGGGTAGATATGCAGTTATCATTTTATTCAGCGGCAGTGAATGCTAGCTCACATCAAAAAAGAATAGATGTAGTGGCTAACAACATTGCAAACATTAATACAGATGGATACAAGGCTAAGAATGCGGGGTTTGTGGATCTTATATACCAAAATATCAGACGTCCCGCAGATGAGGTCACCGACCTAAAGAACGGGTCGGGCACACGTGTCGGTAAGGTGGACACCTCCTTTATGCCTGGTGCTGCTAAGACTACAGACAGCCCTTTTGACTATTTTATTGAGGGTGATGGGCTGTTTGCGGTGTATAACAAAGCAACCGATACCATTAGCTATACAAGGGCAGGAAGCTTTCATATGTCCCAGGGGATAGACGGTAAGTTCTATCTAGCAGCGCCTAATGGGGATCTGGTGTTATCCTCTACTAAGCAACCTATACAGGTAACCTCACCCGAAGATAAGCTTGATATTGGGGTGTTTGATTTTCCAAATAAAGATGGTATGCTTAGCGTAGGTAATACCTACTATAGCCCTTTAGCAAAGAATGGCGCACCTTTTTTAGCGACCAATGCAAGACTAGAGAGAAAGATGGTTGAAGCCTCAAATGTTAATATGACCAACGAGATGACAATCCTTATCCAAGAACAAAGAGCATTCCAGATGAATCTAAAGATGCTACAGACCTCAGATGAGATTACGCAGAACATACAAAATCTAAGATAGTTGTATTATATATTTTACCTTTAGCTATATACATTAGTTAAAGGTAAAATAGTATACTTTTGACGAAAGAGTGGGTGGGTTGTTTGAATATAAATAATAAAGATAAGGGTGAGCCGGAGATCACACCTAGTGAGATTGAGAACGAAGCAGAGAGTACGCCTATCCCAGACCCAATTATTAATGTTGAGGTTAGCGGTGATAAGATGGCTGTTTTTTTAAAGATACAGGTGTTTCATCAATCCTCGGTAGTTACTAAAAGCGAGGTAATGGGTATACTTCAGGCTAACGGTGTAGTATATGGAATTGATGAAGCTATAATAGAGGATTACTGCAAGTATAGTAAGTTTTACAAACAGATTAAGATAGCCTCAGGAAAAAGACCTGTAGCAGGTGATAACGGTTACGTTGAGTATCATTTTAACACCGATTTTAGCAAAGCACCAAAGGAACTGCCTGGAGGTATTGTCGATTATAAGAATTTTGATGTTATACAAAACGTATCTAAGGGTGATCTGTTATGTACCGTTACATATGCAACTACGGGTGTGGATGGTATTAGCGTGCTAGGCAAGCCTGTTGCGGCAAAGTCCGGCAAAAACCCATGGATACCAAACGGCAAAAACCTTACTATATCGGAGGATAGAACTCGAATCTATGCGGCAGTTGAGGGTGCTATACAGTTTGAACAGGGAAGATGGCTTAACGTTGAACAAAACCATATGGTTAGGGGCGATGTAGGGCCTGAAACAGGAAATATTGTATTTAACGGTAACGTTGTAGTAAGTGGAAATGTGCTTGAAGGGTTTTCGATTAAAGCGAAAAAAAACATATCCATAAGAGGATATGTTGAAGGAGCTGACCTTGAAGCAGGAGAGTCTATTAGCGTGAGCCTTGGATTTAACGGTATGAGCAAGGGAAGCCTTAAGGCTGAAGGTGATATTACCGTTAAGTTTGTTGAGAATGGTGAGATATGGTGTGGTGGTGTCTTTAGGGCGGATGTTGCACTTAACTCCGATGTAAAGTCTAAAGAATCAATTATAATTAGAGGTAATAAAAGTACTATAGTTAGCGGAACATATACAGCTTCAAAGCTTATCTACGCTAAGAACATAGGATCAGAGGATAGAAATAACACAAATTTAATCCTAAAAGAGTTCTGGTATGAATCACAGGATAAGCAGTCCGAGCTAAAGAGTGGATCAAAGCTTGATAAAGAACATATAAAGCTTAGGATTGAAGAGCTTGAAAAGTTATTAACCTATACAGTCGATAAGTTAAATGATATTAACAAGCCGACCATGGATCCGCAGGCGGCGGCAAAGAGGATTACGATTGTTAAAAAGCTTATCCTTCAAAAGTCAGAGGTTTTAACAGAACTAGAGTCACTCACAAAACAGCTTGAAGAGATTGAACGCCATAACAATAGTATCATTAAGAAGCTTATAGTTACAGGGACTATCTATCCAGGTGCAAAGGTAACGTTAGAGAATACAATATTAAAGCTTGAGCAAGAATATGAAAACGTAAAGATATTTGAAGATGAAAACGGTATCGATATTGGACCTATACTACCTAATGAGCTGGATATAAAATAGTACTTTATAAGTATTGATTGTACAGTACTGATTGTAAAGTCTTGACTATACAGTCTTGATAGTGAAAAGTAATTTGTAAACTACTGCCCGCCCCGCCGCCAAGGGATGGGCAGAGGGATAATAGATATACATAAAGGCGGAGAAATGGATAGATGTATGAACATTAATAGTTATGATCAGCTTAATAGCTTTCAGATAGGTGTGTTAAAAGAGATAGGTAGCATAGGAGCGGGTAATGCCGCAACAGCCTTAGCGCAAACCCTAGTAAAAGAGGTTATGATAACCGTTCCAGAGGTAAAGATTCTAGATTACAACTCCGCTATAAGGTTTATTGGAGCACCAGAGCTTTTAGTGGCAGGTGAGTTGGTTCGGTTGTCTGGGGATATTTCGGGTACCATGCTTTACATGCAAAAGCTTGAGTTTATAAATGTTATCCTACAAACGGTATTAGGAAGGACAGTTACTTCATTTGACCAGCTAGATGAGATGGATATATCTGCTGTAACAGAGATTGGAAACATTATAATCTCATCATATGTAAACGCTATAGCCTCCTTAACAGGGATAGATATTGATCTTTCTGTGCCATCGGTAGCGGTGGATATGATAGGTGCAATAGCAAGTATACCCATGATCGAGTATGGGTATGAAAGCAACTCTATTATGATTATCGACGTGGACTTTATCTGTGAAGGTAATACAATGCCGAGCAATCTGATATTAGTTCCAGATGTTGCCTCGTTGGGATACTTGTTAGATAAGTTAGGGATTAACTATGATCAGGCTTAATATAATTAGTTAACTTAAAGATTGTTTTAGCTATTATTAGGTGGTGTGCAAGGCTTGCCTATATCAAAGTGTGGTTGATTAATTTTCGTAATTTAAGCCACCCAGTAGAGTGGCAAGCTGATGTATATGAATTACGTTAAAGGGCTACCTTTGGTAGTTTAAGTTAAATGGGTATATAAATGGATTGTAGAGATGATGTGTCTTTCCGCCTAAAAAAGATACACTTAACTTTCTATTCCAAAAGATTAAAGGCGGAGGAACGGACATTAGTATGAAGAATGTTGGAATTGCGGATATGAAGATAGTTAGAGCCCCGGGAGAGCTTATTACCTATGCTTTAGGATCATGCGTAGGGATTGTACTGTATGATCCAGTGTTAAAGCTTGCGGCGCTTATACATATTATGTTGCCAAACGCTATGCAAAACCCTCCCGATAACATATATAAATATGCCGATAGCGGTATCTACGACACTCTTAGTAAGCTTCAAACCTTTGGCGCTGTAAAGTCACGGTTGATTGCAAAGATTGCAGGGGGGGCTAAGATGTTTAACGTAACGGGTGACAGCGTTATGGGTACTATCGGCGCTAGGAATATAGAAGCGGTAACCCAGATACTTCAAAAGGAACGTATTAGGATTATGGGTAACGAAACCGGAGGAAGCAGCGCTAGGACGCTTGTTTTTAATGCGGAAACAGGTGTTGCTTCTATACGAGTTGCGGGCAAGGGCGAAAAGGCGTTTTAGGGATATAAGGTACTTGCGTTTAGAGCACCATCGTGTACCCTCAGATAGGATGTGACGAAGGAGCTTTGGTAAAGCTTAACTATGAAAAATGAAGTAGAGTAACCACCACTACCGAGAGATGTATGCTCAGTAGTAGTGGTTTTAGTTTTTTCTATTTTTACTATAAATACAGTTGCGTAATATTAAGTTGTATTCAGAAAATTTATTAAATATAAAGTTCTATCATAGACTACTGTTGCTTTACCCTAAAAGCCATTCTTCGCTAGTGTAAAACTTTATTTCACAACATAATCACAGTTTAGATTTATCTAAAATGAAAAACTTACTAGGATCTGCTTTTAAGATACTCTGCACGTTGAACAGGGTCGTTAGAACCAGCGCCTAGATGTAGCCAAACTTCGGTGGCTTCGGTGTTATGCTTGTTTGCAATATAACTCTTAACCCGTTTATAGTTTTCCTTAAACTCGGGTGTACTGCTATCGGCGTTATCTCTATTTGGGGTTGGAAAGTGCACAACCTCAAGATCGGGTGCAAAAAGATACCGCGCTCCTGCGTTACAAAGCTGTATACCAAAGTCGTTATCCTCGCCGCCCCAGCTTGTAAAGTTTTCATCAAACAGTATGCCATGCTCCTTTAAAAAAGCTTTCTTAACCGAAAGATGTCCGCCCCACAGCGCAAGCCAAGGGATATACCAGCTATCTACATCCTCGCCAAACCGACTAAGGTATCCACTACGTCCGTCACCCATACCCCCAATTTCCTTCATCTTCGCAATAGCCTCATCTACACTAAGCGTACTTAAAAGCTCTAAAACCTTATCCATGTCAGATCCCCATCCGGTGGCATACATATTTCCAAGTAGCACAAGGTTACTGGCTTTTTTATGATAGCTTATATGTTTTTCGAGTGTATTGCGACTAAGAAGGAGACCGTTGTCATTAAATACCACTATCTCGCCATTGGCATGTTTTAATCCTAAATTCCTTACTGCCGCTACTCTAAATCCAAGATCATCCTGACGGCAGTATGTAATATTTAACTCAGGGTAGCCATTAATTAAATCGAGTATAGATACACACGAACCGTCGTCTGCAATAACAACCTCAAACTCAGCCTTGTCAATGGTTTGATCTTGTAGCGATTTAAGGGTTAAATCCAGTTCATCAGCACGGTTGTAGAAAGGGATAATCACAGATAATTTGTACATAATGTACCCTCCTTGTAATATTAATACCTAAGTATACATTATAAACGAAAGCAGCGTAATTGTCAATAATACTAAACTATCATAGCTAAAATTAGATAAATAGTGTAATTAAGACAAGGGAATATATCGTAGAATATTACATCTGTTAAGATAAGTTGAGCGTATTACCTAATACCCATAGAGTAGGGCAGGGAGATAGACTACTGTTAGAAACTTAACTGGATAGCGACAGCTATTAAACAAGCTCCAGAACGGGTTTTATTATACCGTTATATTGCTTAGTTAATCCTACCCTAAGCTCTGCCTTTTCGGCAGAAGAGCTTAAAAGCCGTTCTGATTCGGTAAGGCCGTAGGTTACTGCCTGCCTATTTAATACTGAAATAAAACATCCAAATACGTCGCTAGTATAATCGATATCCTCGCTTAAAAGCATTGCTTTAACGTTTATATCCTTATAACTCGGTGGCAGATATGTAGGTTCACCCCATTTTTCAGGATCGGTAGCTTTTAGTGCATTATGTGAGCAACGTGAATCGTAGATACTTTTTGCTATGGCATCTTGGTAATCCTCATTAGCTAGGATGATTGCCTCTGCTAGCTTTCGGCCTATAGCGTTTGTCATAAAATTTCTTACATCTTGTAGGTACTCGGTATCGCACTTAAGCAGGTTTGTCAAAACTCTTATCTTTCTATTAATCACATTCTGGTCGATAGCATATTTCGTTACGGAAAACATTAGTGAGTTTTCCGATAGCTTAGCTAAAAGGTCTGGGCTCGTTAGATCCAGATTAATACTACTATTAGTCGTATAAATATCCCGTAGTTTACACCAATTACTGTAAATAATATTACGAAACCGTTTAATCCCTGTTAGTGCAATGCTTTCCTTGTTTGTAGCTGATTTTTTAGTCAATCTTGCTCTAGACCCTGCTATAGCAAGGTTTGTTTTTGATTTTATCAGAAAACGTTTATTAATATCCATATTGCCATCTCCTTCATATTTTTATGTAATTATAACATCCATTAATATTTCAACATAATTCGACAAATAACGATAAAATCCAGAAAAATAATAAATAATTATTATCCATAAATTGTAAAATTGCTGTTATCTACATTATATCACAATAAAATCATAATTTCAAGAGGAAACTGGAAAAAATTAAAATAAATCACAGCATACTACACACCTTAAGGATGTTTAAGCATGCTGTGATTTTTAGTTGTATATCCAATAGTTAGGCATATCCTATTAATTGAATATTTGTAAACTTATGTTACTAAGGTTCGCTTTCGTATTTTCTATTCCATAATAAATACACTAGCGTCATTTTGGCGTGCAAGGTTTATTGCTTGTTGCATATCGCTGTATAGCTCGTTGTATTTTATGTTTGTATTACTCATCCTCATTGCGCCAACGCGAAGGGATAGAGGAGATTCAAATTCCTTGACCTTAACCACCTTACCATTCATTGCGGTAATATCCTTAGCAATAACACGTACCTTTTCGATATCGTCAAGGCAGGTTACAACCGCGAATTCATCCCCGCCAATGCGAAAAATAAGCATATTGTCATCCGATATACTCTCTAAACGCTCCGCCGTTTCAAGGATAGCTTTATCTCCTAATTCATGTGAGATTTTGTTAATCGCTAGCATACTGACAATGTCAATACACAATACATAGGTTCCTGTTAGCTCCTTTAAAACATCATAAATCTCTGATATATCAACCTTTCTACGCATAATAATACCCCTTTCATCTTTACCGATGTAATCAAAATCAACGATTCTAGGGAACAACCCCGAAAATCTTCGCTTTTTGCGAAAGGTAGAGGGTTTAACATTCCAAAGCCTTGCAAATGCTCTAGAAAACACCTCAGGAGAGTTGTACTGGTACTTCATCGCTATATCGGTTATGCTAAGCTCACTCTTAGCAATATCACGAGCGGCACAGGTCAATCGTCGCTTATCAATATATTCCTTTACAGTAAAGTGAATGGCATATCGAAACAGCTTTTGCAGGCTAGATACCGAACAGTAGCAGGCTTTAGCAATATCCTCCTGTGTAATAACCTCGCAGATATTCTCTTCGATAAAACAAAGCGCATCGGATAGTATCATAAAATTACGCACAGCTTTCCTCCTTCCAGGTTTAGTAATACACTAGTGCACACAATCTGTAGTACTGTATATATAATACATCAATTTATGTTGTAATTCTTGATGTTTTGAGCAGATTATATCATACTTATAGGATAATTTAAACTAATGATTTTAAAAGTGCAGTATCTCCATGGTTATGGTGATACTCTCATATATTAATATTATAGAACTATGAAGATAGAATAAGGATATATTTAGTTATTAATACTAAGAATAAACCCGCACAAAGCTAGGTGACCCTTAAGCTTTGTGCGGGTTTCGTAAAATACTTTTTCACCCACCCATCCTACACAGGCATTAACACCTCTACAGGTACTGGAGCTGGTTCGGATTTTGAGTGTTGAGGGATTTTTTCTACCCTGCCCTCTCTAGCTACTGCAAGCATTAGTTTTATGCGGTTTTCTTGGTTTACACGTGTAGCACCTGGGTCGTAATCGATAGGCACTATGTTAGAGTGAGGGTAACGCTCCTTTATCTTTCTAAACATACCCTTGCCGATAATGTGGTTTGGTAGGCAACCGAAGGGTTGTGCACAGACAATGTTTTCATATCCCTGTTCGTTTAACTCTAACATCTCTGCTGTAAGTAGCCAACCTTCTCCCATCTTGTTTCCGTAGCCTACAAACCCGCTAACAAGCTCTTTTAGATGTTCATATCCGCATGGTGCCAGAAAACGTGGGAACGCCTTAACTGAATCTATTAGCACGTTTTGGATCTTAAGCAGATAGCTATACAGCATATCACACACCATGTATTTAGCCTTACTACCTCCGTAAAGCTTTATATCCTCCTTGCGGTTGTCGGTCTTAAAGATCATAAAATCGATAACGCCGGGTACCATTACCTCGCAGTCTTGACCCTTTAAAAACTCCTCTAAACGATTGTTTCCAAGGCTGGAATACTTTATGTATATCTCGCCTACTATCCCAACCTTGGTTTTAAGCTTTTTGACGATGTCAATCTGTGAAAACTGTAGAGCAATCTCCTTTAGATTAGCGGTCATTGCCCTCATGCTAAGGCCTTTACCTTTTGAAAACTGTCGTGTTAACCGCTCTACCCAACTGTCAACAAGCTCCCTTGATTGACCAGCTTTAACCTCGTACGGTTCGGTTTGGTTGCATAATAACGTTAACATATCACCGTATACAATGGTAGCCAGTGTTCGACGAAGTAGCGGAAGGGTAAGGGAAAATCCAGAGTTTTTCTCAAGCCCCGATAGGTTAAGTGAGATTACCGGCACATGCTCGTATCCTGCCTTCTTTAAAGCTTTGCGTAGAAGATGTATGTAGTTTGAGGCACGACATCCGCCTCCTGTCTGGGTTATCATTAACGCTGTCTTGTTAATGTCATACCGTCCGCTGTTAAGTGCATCGATAAACTGACCGATAACCAAAAGTGCAGGGTAGCAGGTGTCGTTATGCACATACTTAAGTCCCATCTCAATAACGGAGCTTTCTTCATTGTTTAGCACCACCATGTTATACCCGCTAAGCCTAAAGACGTTTCTAACAAGCTTAAAATGGACAGGTAACATGTTTGGTGTTAGAATGGTGTAATCCCTCTTCATCTCTTTAGTAAATTCAATTCTGTTATTTTTGCTCATATCTCTATCTCTCCATAGCTGCGAATAGGCTTTTTAGCCGTATCTTTACTGCTCCAAGGTTTGTGATCTCATCAATCTTAATCTGCGTATATATCTTACCCTTACGTGTTAGTATCGACCTCACCTCATCGGTAGTTATAGCGTCAACTCCACATCCAAAGGATACAAGCTGAACAAGGTTATAGTTTTTGTGGTGGGTTACATATTCCGCCGCCGCATACAAGCGGGAATGGTAGGTCCACTGGTTTAACACATCCACCGAAAATGGTTTAATAAGGTGGCTAATAGCATCCTCTGTAATAAGCGCCGCCCCACTAGCGCAGATTAGCTTGTCGATACCATGGTTGACCTCGGGATCAAGATGGTAGGGACGTCCGCACAAAACTATAACAGGCAGATCTCGTCTAGCCGCCTCCTCTAGAATTATCGCTCCCTTTTTGCGTATATTGTCAAGGAAGGTATTATGCTCAATAAATGCATTCTTAACCGCTTTCTTTACAAGCTGTAGCGGGATCTTACCAAAACGCCCGCTAAAGTTATTGTTAAGTATTGACCATAGCTTAACCCCTAGATCCTTAGGACGGTGTATCCCGATATAGTCGTAGATAAACGGAATACCTTTAAGCTCGGAGAGGTTAGCGGCAATAACTTCGGGGTAGTAGGCAACAACAGGACAGTTATAATGGTTATCCCCCATACCCTCGTCGATATTATAACTCATACATGGGTAGAATATTGCGTCAACGTTAGCGTTAGCCAGATACTTCGCATGTCCATGCATTAGCTTTGCGGGAAAGCATACCGTGTCGGAAGGGATGGTGTGCTGTCCGTCTATGTATAGCTCACGATTTGAGAGCGGAGATACCACTACCTCAAAGTCAAGTGTCTTAAAGAATGCGTGCCAAAATGGTAATAGCTCGTACATGTTAAGCCCTAGGGGTATTCCGATTTTAGCACGTTTTCCGCCTGTACCGTTGTAGTACCTTGCTAATAGTTTATGTTTGTAATCATACAGATTTACCTCGCTATTACCCTTTGTATCGGATAGCGGACGGTCACAGCGGTTACCGCCGATAAACTTACGTTTACCGTCAAAGGTGTTTACCGTTAGCGAACAGTGGTTGGTACAGAGTCCGCAGGTAACGGAGGATACCTTATGCTCGAGTGACTTTATCTGCTGTTTATCTAGTGTACTGCTAGCACCTTGTACCCGCTCCTTAGCATATAGCGCCGCACCAAAAGCACCCATAATACCCGCAATTTTAGGACGTATAACCTCTGCGCCAAGCTCTAACTCAAATGCACGAAGCACCGCATCGTTAAGGAATGTTCCACCTTGAACCACAATGTTCTTACCAAGCTCTTTAGCATTTGTAGTTCGGATAACCTTGTAAAGCGCATTCTTTACAACGCTAACCGATAGCCCCGCCGAGATATCCTCGATGGTTGCACCATCCTTTTGAGCCTGCTTGACAGATGAATTCATAAACACCGTACAGCGTGAGCCTAGATCTACCGGCTTTTGTGCAAATAGTCCCATAGTCGCAAAATCCTGCACCGTGTAGCCTAAAACTTCAGCAAAGCTTTGTAAAAATGAACCACACCCCGATGAACAGGCTTCATTTAGGAAGATATCATCGATAACCCCGTCGACAACCTTAAAGCACTTTATATCCTGACCGCCGATATCTAGGATAAAGTCAACATTAGGTGAAAACTTCTTTGCGGCGTAAAAATGTGCCATAGTTTCCACTATCCCAAAATCACAGGAGAATGCACTTTTAAGCATCTCCTCGCCGTACCCGGTCACCGCACTTCCCAGTATCTTAATAGAGGGAAACTCATCAAAAAATTCCGACAAAAAGTCCTTAACTGCCGTAACAGGGTTACCTTTATTAGAGGCATATCTTGAGAATAATAACCTCTCATCCTCATCAAGTACCACAAGCTTTACAGTCGTAGATCCTGCATCAATCCCGATATAACCGCCCTTAGAGTAGGTTCTATCAGTGTTTTGTTCTACCGAAGTCTTGTTATGTCTAGAAGTAAAGCTTTCATACTCCGCTTTGTTGTTAAATAAAGGCTGACTGCTTTCAAACCCGTTCTCCGACTGATACTGAGATACCTCTCTAATAAGCTGTCTTATATCGGTAGCTTGACTGGACAGGAGTGCAGTTCCCATAGCTACATAATATAGTGAGTTATCAGGGCAGATTCCTTTTGTATTAAGGGAGTTATCAAAGCTATCTCTAAGCTGAGATAGGAAGGTTAAAGGGCCACCTAGATATAGGATATTTCCCTTAAGCTCTCGCCCTTGCGCTAAACCTGCGATAGTCTGGTTTACCACCGCATAAAATATGCTAGCGGCGACATCCTCCCTTTGCGCTCCTTGGTTTAGAAGTGGTTGGATATCGGATTTTGCAAACACCCCGCACCTTGAAGCTACCGAATAGATCTTTTTGTGATCCTTTGCAAGGGTGTTCATCTCGTCGGGGGTAATATTTAAAAGTGTCGCCATCTGGTCGATAAAAGCCCCGGTACCACCCGCACAGGATCCGTTCATGCGAACCTCTAACCCACCGTCTAGGAAGATAACCTTAGCGTCCTCTCCCCCTAGCTCGATAACGGTGTCCGCCTGTGGGCTAAAGCTTTCTACCGCAACCTTGGTAGCGTAAACCTCTTGAATAAATGGGATCTTAAGACCTTGTGCAAAACCCATCCCCGCAGATCCAGAAACCGCAACGGTAATCTCTTTCTCTCGACTAAATCTTGTTGAAATCTCAGACAAGATCTCACAAACCGTCTCTTTTATCTTAGAGAAATGACGTGTGTATGAAGAATATAAAATCTTATTGCTTTTGTCCATAAGCACGCATTTAAGCGTTGTTGATCCGACGTCAATACCTAGGCGTAACATACCTTACTCTACCTGATCCTTTCTATGGTCACTCTAATATGACCATATAGCTTCGCAATCCCTGCTACAAGAGATGCTATTTATTATACATTGTAAAAACAATATCCTTTATCTAGACAGCTAGCTGTCCTATCTATGTAAGATGTTCCACTCATCCAAAAGCTGCATTAGTGAAATGTTAGATAACCTTCCTGCCATAGCCTGTACTGCATCGTCAAGATGAACCGATAGCACCCCTTCAAAAAACATCCCGATTTTACACTTGTCCGAAATTTTAGGGTGGAATTTAAATAGCTCACTTACACTATATTCCTCCACCGCCATATATATGTCCCAAAGGGAGATTTCATTAGTCGGTCTTGCAAGGGTGGTAGCACCTCTGCCCGCAGATACATTTAAGATCCCCGCACCCTTAAGCTTACCAAAAAGGCGGCGAACCATCACTGGATTTGCTCCAGTGCTCTTTGACAGAAACTGGCTTGTCAATTTTCTATCTGCAAAATACGCAATTAACACCAAAATCTGCACAGATATGGTAAATTGTGCGCTCATTCTCATTAATTCGACCTCCACCTTTTTATACAATTCTATCATATTTTAATCAAAAAGTCAATTGTAGCGTATTGTATTACAATAAATTAATATTTAATCTATTAATTGGAAATTGTAAGTATAGCGTGCAATATTTTGTTGCCCAAATAATATACTCACTTAATAGATGGGTAGATATTGCAATTTAATTAGTTTTGTGGTAGAATAATGCTATGGTAATAATCATGTAAGCTACAAACAGGATTGGAGTAGAGTATGAATGAGGATAAATTTAATGGGATGGGTGGTATCTACCAAAAATTTCGTCCTAGCTACCCACAGGAGTTTATCGACTACCTCTACACAGAGGTAGGGGTTACCGATAAAAGCGTGATTGCAGATGTCGGGTCGGGCACGGGGATATTTACAAAACTGCTTTTAGAACGGGGAAATACCGTCTATTCAGTAGAACCAAACGCAGATATGAGCGCTGTTGCTAAATCAAACCTTAGCGGGTATGATGGCTTTATCCCAGTATCCGCCGCCGCTGAGGATACAACGTTAGACCCTAGTAGCGTCGACTATATCACAGTAGCGCAGGCATTTCATTGGTTTGGCAGACAGCGGTTTAAAGCAGAGTGTCAAAGGATACTTAAACCTAACGGCATGGTTATATTGGTATGGAACTCCCGTGACAATAAGAGTGAGCTTGTAATCGAGAATGATAGGATAAACAAAAGCTATTGTAGCCGATTTAAGGGATTTTCTGGCGGAATGCGTGGGGCGACTGGTGAGGGGGATTTTAATGATTTCTTTAGCGGGTCGTACCAATCAAAGGTTATTAATAATCCGATAGTCTTTGATGAGCAGGGGTTTATCGGAAGAAACCTATCAGCCTCCTATGCACTCAAAGAGGATGAGGCGGGTTACAAAGAATACGTTAGTGCACTAAAGGCTTTGTTTTATAGGTATAGCACAAACGGTATCCTTACCATGCCAAACCTAACAAGAAGCTATGTTGGGAGGGTTTAGTCTTATGAAGCTAAAACCGTTGTCAGATAACCTGGATGACTATCTGGTCGACTCATACTACCTAGACTATCATTCCGATAATATAAAAGAAACTGCTAGTAGAATCTTTAAAGACTGTAACGACGAGCTTGAAAAGGCAAGGGCCGCCTTTATCTATGTAAGGGACAGCATATCCCATTCATTTGATATTAACGCAGAGGATGTGACCATCACCGCTTCAGAGGTTTTAGAGAGTGGTCATGGGATATGTTACGCTAAGTCAAACCTACTAGCGTCACTACTAAGAGGTGCAGGGATACCCTCAGGTTTTTGCTACCAAAGGTTAAGGCTTTTTGATAGCGTTGATAGTAAGTTTTGTATCCATGCATTAAATGCGGTATACCTAAAACAGCTTAACCGCTTCATTAGGCTTGACGCAAGGGGTAACAAAAACGGTATTAATGCGCAGTTTTCAACCGATAAGGAATACCTAGCATTTAACATTAATGTTGAGAATGGTGAAATCGATTACCCGACTATATATAGCGCCCCATTAGATATAACGATGATAGCGCTAAAAAACTCCAAGAATTGTAGGGATCTTATAAATTTAAATCTGCCGCAGGGGATAGATGGTTAAATTAATTAACATTTGTTATAAAACTGCATACAATAATAAAAACTGAGCAGGCGATACCTTAAAATATCTATGAAAGACACCTAAACAAAACGTCTATTTAAACCAATGGTTAGAATAGCGTTGTATAGATGTCTTAACCGCATTAATTTTATGGTATGGGGCTGGGTCACAATGGTGACAGCGGATTGTTTTATAAACACATCTGTGGGACAGGAGATGTTCCATGGGTGTGTTTTTTATATGTAAATAATAAAAGAGAGGTAGATTTTATGGATAACATTTTAAGGTACAAAAAGTTAAAGAAGGTGTCACTGGTTACCATTGCAGTTAATGTGGTGCTATCTATAGCAAAGTTAGTTGTAGGGATTATTGCAAAGAGTACAGCGGTTATTTCAGATGCAGTACATAGTATATCGGATATCATAACCACCGTGATGGTAATGATAGGGCTTAAGCTATCTAGTAAAAATGCAGATATTGAGCACCCTTATGGTCACCATCGTATAGAGAGCCTGTTTTCCCTAGCTTTAGGCACAGCACTAGGGGCTACCGCCCTCTTTTTAGGGTATGAGGGGATTACAAAGGCGACTTCTGGTACGACTTTAACGTTATCTCCGCTTGCCTTTGTGGTGACGGTAGTGTCGATAATTAGCAAGGAATGGATGTTTTGGTACACAAGAGGGGTGGCTTTAAAGCTAAACTCATCCTCACTTATGAGTGACGCATGGCACCACCGCACAGACAGCATTAGCTCAATTGCGGTGTTAATAGGATTATTCTTTTCTTACTTTGGGGTAGGGATAGCCGACCCTATTGCGGCGGTGGTGGTATGCTTTATAATCCTAAAAGCTTCATATGACATTATAAAGACAGCGGTACACCAGCTTATCGACCGATCTGCACCGATTGAAATCGAGGACAGGATACGTGAACTGGTGCTAGGTAATAGTGAGGTTTTAGATATCTGCGAGCTAAAGACAAGGATCTCAAACAATGTAATCTTTGCGGATCTAACCATAGATGTTAGGTCTGATATGACGGTTACACAATCCCATGATATAGCACAGGGGCTTAGCAATAAGATTATATCTGCGGGATTAAATGTATTAGATTGTATGGTACATATCCACCCGTCACAGGATGAATGCCATACGGATGAAACATAAAAAATGAACAGATATCGGTGTAATTACATTAAAAATCAGCATTAATAGGTTAAAAGGGTAAGATTTATAAGCTTTTTATCGGTAACAATAAAAGACGTGGTAGAATACTATGGTACTATGTGGGAGGTGACTTACGTGGTAGGTTTTAGTATTGCTACTTCGGTTATCGAAGCACTGCTACTGGCAGGGGCAATGTCAATGGATGCGTTTATCTCAAGCTTTGCATATGGTACTAACAAGATTAAGATCCCCTTTAAATCTGTGTTTGTTATAAATGTGGTATGTAGTACCATATTAGGGGTATCGCTACTGGCAGGGACAATTGTACGACAGTATATACCCGATTGGGTTACAGGATGGATCTGTTTTTTAATACTGTTTATACTAGGTATGACCAAGGTGTTAGATGGTGTGACAAAGTCGATTGTTAGGCGGTATTCTGATCTTGATAAGAAGATACACTTTTCGCTTTGTAACCTAAAGTTTATCCTATGCTTATATGCAGATCCAGAGCAGGCGGATATCGACCGTTCAAAGAGTATATCCCCAATGGAGGCAGTGTCCCTGGCGGTTGCGCTTTCGTTAGACGGTATGGCGGTAGGGTTTGGTGCGGCTATAGGCGAGATTAATGGTGTTGCGGTTTTTCTAAGTTCACTTCTAACCGATGCGTTAGCAATTATGCTAGGGGTGTATGTAGGGAATAGGATAGCTAAAAAGATTAACATTAATATAACCTGGATTAGCGGGTTAGTGCTAATTATAATGGGATTTACAAAGCTTTTATAGATACGTGTTAATAAACTGCACTCCAGAAGGTTAAGAAAAACCTATTGGAGTGCAATTTATTTTAATTATTATGGGTAGCGTTGTAGTTTTATCTATGTCTTATGCTCCATATGATAGCTATAACTACTCCTTTGTATAGATTAGCATTGCATTCCTCAAAAACTCTGCACCCCCGGGCACGATTGCCTCATAGTAAGCTTTAAACCGCTCATCATCACAGTACATCTGTGCTAAAGCCATATGAGACTGCTTTGTATACATGTCCTCTGTCCAGAAGATACAAAGCCACTGTCTGTGCAGGTCACAAGCATACTGTGCCTGTTGACCTGATGGATCGCCGGATTTAGTTGCCGCAACCAATGCCTCATTTAGCATAAGCGAAAGCCTAAGGCTTTCATCATACTGTGCCTTTGTCATGTTCTTAAATCTATCGTTGGTTAAATCAACGGTATCACCGTATCTATCTCTTAACTCGTCTGAGTACCTTTGCTCGTTCTCATCCAAAAGCCTTTGCTTTAGCTCCTCAAATTCTTTCTCGTTGCTCATAATATCTCTCCCGTTTTTTACTTATATAAAATTCTCTATGCCGCATTTAAATCTTTGCGGTCAAATACCCTAAAGGTGAAGTAGCAAAGTACCACAGAGGATATGATGAGGATTACTATGTATATAATATCCATCCGACCATCTATAATATCCTGCGGGATAAAGTATTTGAACGGGGAGAGGATACGGATAACCCCGCCATCCTCTAACATATCGTAAATGATACCTATAATAAAAGTGCCAAAGAAACATAGGTTAGCCGCTAACACCCCTTTTTCACTACGCTTAAAGACAGCAGAAAGCATTGCAGAAAGCATAAAGAAGAAAAGGCTAACTATAAACACCGAAAGCACAAACAGTAGTATCTGCCCGTTAATGTTCTCCTCAAGACCTAGTGCCGCCACAGCCAAAACAGAGAGGATAAGGTTTAACAGACTAAATGCAAATAGATAGGTAAACCCTGCATTTAGCTTCATAAGGAGGATATATCCTCTGGTACGTGGCTTTGTAAAGACAAACTCATAGGTTTTATCGATAGCTTCACGGTTAACCGCGTTACTGCCAAGATAGATAGCATAGATACTAGCACACAGCATTGCAAAGTAGGACAGTATAGCGTAGTATCCGCTAAGCGTTTCAATGTTAATCCCAACAATCCCCATTACCGCCTGAACAATCCTAGGAAGCTGTGCTACAATCCCCCCGACAGATTCCCCGCCCGCGGACACCCCGGTAAACTTAACCATTCCCGCAAATACAAGTACAAAAAGTCCGATTGACCATAGGATAAAGGGCTTTAACCCCGCCCACAACTCTCGTTTTAACAGATTCATAATCTTACTTCACCTCCCATACTATATCGCACTGATGTCATCTTTAGTGTATCTATAAAACGAAGCTACAAGACAAGCTACCACCACAACTACTCCGGTAACTGCATACTGCCACTCAAATATTCCATTAGTTAAGAGCGCTGTCGGGTCAAAGTATTTAAGTGGGGCGATAAACCTGACTTTCTCATCTTCTAGAATGTTAACAAGTGCTGATAGGATAAACGCCCCAAAGGAGATAGCGGTAGCGATCCCTGAAACTGAACGTACACGCTTTGCGGTAACGGCATAAACCACCCCTAAGGCGTAGAAAACAAGCTGTGTTAAAAGTAGTGATACCGATGCCAAAATCATCTGCCCAGATGGGATATCATTGTAAACGCCAAGGATTGTTGACACTACGATAAAAACTATGTTTAAAGTTAGCAGTAAAGTTATACCGCTAGCTAGCTTTGATATAAAAACCCCCTCACGAGAGATAGGCTTTGTTAGCAGAAAGTCTGTACATTTTGCCTGCTTCTCCCTTGCAAAGGCGGATATAGAAAGCGACACCGCCATATCCGCGCCAATTAACGCTATGTAGCCAAACGAAAACCCATAAAATCCGCCAAAGGAAAACATTCCTCCAATATCAAACCCAAATGCCGCCGCAAATTCTGGAGGAAACCCCTTAATCACATTAAGGATAGAACCTACACTATCCGCAAAGACAGGGTAGACAAAAGCCATAAACACCAGTAACGCACCAACTATAGTTGTTCCCCAAACTACAGTGCTTTTTAGCTTTGCTTTTAACTCGAATAGATATACATTAATACTCACCTTTTATCCCACCGCCTTAGTTATAGATTTTTTAGTATACTTAATTAGGTCTTGCTGAAAAAGTAAAAAACAGACCGAAGTTCTCTGCGGAAAACATTCTTTTTACTCCTAAATGTATGATATTTAAGCCTAATTATAATAATGCATAAATATCTCCTCAAGCGTTGGCTCGGTGATATCAATGTTTAATAGTGTATGTTTTGAGAGCTCTCTTAGTAGTAGATTGCAGTCACCTTTAAAGATTAGGCTTACATTGTTACCTTCAATAAGAACGTCCGCCGCCCCAGCTACAGTGAAGGCAGGTAGCGGGTTAGTTAGCGTGAAATGCACCTTTTTATATGCGCTGTCCCGAAGTTCGCTTATCCTTTGGGTGCTGATGATCCGTCCATCCTTTATAATTGCTACACGGTCACAGATCCGCTGAACCTCGCTTAGTATGTGGGAGGAGAATAAGACTGTCGCCCCGCGTTCGTTCTCCTGCTTTATAATTGAGAAAAACACACGTTGAATAAGCGGGTCAAGTCCGCTTGTGGGTTCATCCAGTATGATAAGCTTTGGACTGTGAAGTAGTCCTTGTACAATCCCTACCTTCTTTTTGTTACCAAGGCTCATATCCTCAATCTTTTTATTAAGGTCAAGCTCCAGTGCCTCTGACAGCTCCTTAATCTTAGCGGTACAGTCCTTATTATAGAAGCTGGCGGAGTAGTTTAGTAGGTCTATAGCCTTCATATTTTCGTAGTAAAACACCTCGGAAGGCAGATATCCTACATCCTTTAAGATAGAAACCTTATCCTTTTCACAGTCCAGACCAAAGATGGTGGCCTCTCCGCTTGTTTTATAGATAAGCGAGAGCAAGGTGCGGATGGTGGTGGACTTACCCGCACCGTTAGGGCCGATAAACCCAAAGATCTCCCCCTCGTTAACGGTGAGATCCACGTCGATAATACCACGTGATTTCCCATAGGCTTTAGTAAGCTTTCTTGTTTGAATTACAGCGGACATTATAGATACTCCTCCTTATAAAAGTTATTCTTCATCATTAAAAGACAGGCGTTAAACTTCTCTACCAGTTTATCGATATCTAGGCTTTCGCCGTGGGATATAGACGACACATACCCCTCGCTAAATTTAATTAAAATCTCCAGAACAAGCTTTGGATCTACCGATTCCTTAAACTTTTCTACCCCTAGGTCGGTGAGTACCAGCTCATCGCGAAAGGATTCGCTATCCTTTAATCTTTTGTTAATTTCGGATTTCACCTCGCTATCGGTTTCTAGGTACACCGATGTTAAAAACTCCATAAGTGCGGGATGTTTCTTTAAAATGGATAGCTTTACCTCTGTTCCAAATTTGATACGGTCAAAAAAGTCGTCTATCTCCTTAGTTACCTTTTCGGTAAAGGTGGTAATAATCTCCTCAAATGAAAGGTCAACTAGATATAGGTACAGCTTCTGCTTGCTACCAAAGTAGTGAAATATCATACCCTTTGATATCCCCGCGGCGTCCGCAATATCCTTTGCAGAAGCTTTTTTATAACCCACTGCTCCAAATATCTTCATTGCGGCATCGATAATGGTAGTTTTTTTATCCGCAGGTAATGCTAAAAATTTCTTCAATAGTGAAACCTCCAATCACTATACTATATACTATGGTCAACCGATTCGGTTTATTATAGTATAACACAATAAATTAACTTGGTCAATAGTTTGTTATGGTTATAATATAATTTTATTGCTAAAATTTATAAA
>CAZAOY010000041.1:0-22912 GCA_964486925.1 uncultured Oscillospiraceae bacterium | reverse complement strand
GTTTTTAGAAATAGAACGGCTAACGCTGTTTGAGTTTGATAAAGGGTTTAACAACAGCCTACTCTGCGGGGTTGATGAAGCGGGCAGAGGGCCTTTAGCGGGGGATGTCTATGCGGCGGCGGTAATACTTCCAGTTGGATGTGAAATTGAGGGGTTAGGGGATAGCAAAAAGCTGTCACATAAAAAGCGGGAACAGCTTTTCTCGGTTATTACCGAAAAGTCGGTGGCTTTTTGTATCGCTACTGCTACTGTTGAGGAGATTGAACGGATTAACATCCTTAACGCAGCTATGCTTGCAATGCATAGGGCGGTGGACGGACTTAGCGTTACCCCTAGCCTTGTTTTGGTAGACGGCAACAGGATTCCAAAGTGGGACTATGATTCTAGAGATATCGTAAAGGGGGATGACACCTCCGCGTGCATAGCGGCGGCGTCTATACTTGCAAAGGTAGCGCGTGACCGATATATGGCAGAGCTTGATAATGAATATCCGCTATACCAGTTCTCAAAACATAAGGGATACGGTACAAAGCTACATTATGAGGCGATAAAGGCACATGGCATACTCCCAATACATAGAAAAACCTTCCTAAAAAAGCTAACGGATGACACCCCTGACCAAGCTACCACTAGATCAAAGGGTCAAAGCGGGGAGGATTTAGCGGCTAGATATCTGATAAAACGAGGTTATATAATAGTAAGCCGAAATTTTGTGGGAAAGAGCGGGGAGATTGATATTATCGCTTGCAAGGATAATACCATCGCATTTGTTGAGGTTAAGCTTCGCACCACCGACCTGGTTCTCCCGCAGGATTCAGTCACCCACTCTAAGAGGGTGAAGCTCCAAAAGACAGCGGATGAGTTTGTGACACAGTATGGATACAAGCAGTGTAGTACATTTGACATCGTTGAGGTGTTAATTAAGGATAAAAAGACTTTGATTAGACATATCCCGAATGCGTTTGATATGTCAAAACCATAATGATATTACTTTGGCACTTAAATGTTGCTGGTTTTTACTCAAAATTTACTGCTAATATTGAATGAATTGCAAAGCGCAGTTGCTAACACTAAGTGCTGAAGTAATAATGCTTGAGAAGAAAGGCGGAATTGATTAATGAAGTATCAGAGTACACGAGATAAGAATGTATCAATTAATGCGGCGGGTGCTATTGTAAAGGGTTTATCGCTTGACAGGGGACTTTTTGTACCGACTACGCTACCTCACCTTAATGGTGTGGCTATAGAGGGCTTAGCGGCTAAGACCTATAACGAGCGTGCTAAGGAGATACTGTCCTTGTTCCTAACGGATTTTACTAAGGAGCAGATTGAACATTGTGTAGACAGTGCCTACACCGATAAAAAGTTTGAATCTGAAGAGATTACCCAGATATCCCATCTATATGACGGTACATATATGCTAGAGCTGTGGGGCGGCCCTACCTGCGCTTTTAAGGATATGGCGCTACAGATACTACCTCATCTGCTAACCACCTCCCAAGCTATTACAAACACTAAGGGCGAGATTGTAATTTTAGTTGCTACTTCGGGGGATACTGGCAAGGCGGCGCTTGAAGGGTTTAAGGATGTGAAAGGGGTTAAGGTTATCGTATTCTACCCTGAAAATGGTGTAAGCCCTATGCAAAAGCGCCAGATGCAGACACAGCAGGGCGGGAATGTATATGTATGCGGGATTAAAGGCAACTTTGATGATGCGCAGACCGGGGTAAAACGTATCTTTGCGGACGACGAGTTCTCATCGGTTTTAGGGTCGCACAACATAAAGCTGTCCTCGGCAAACTCAATTAACTGGGGACGTTTATTACCACAGATTGTCTACTACTTTAGCTGTTATGCCGATCTTATCAAAAACGAGGAGATAAAATGCGGCGAGGTGGTAAACGTTACAGTACCGACAGGTAACTTTGGTAATATACTAGCCGCCTACTATGCTAAAAGGATGGGGTTACCTCTGGGTAAGCTAATCTGCGCTTCAAATAAAAATAATATCCTAACCGACTTTATCGATACAGGGATATATGATAGAAACAGAGAGTTTTATCAGACTCTATCCCCGTCAATGGATATATTGATATCTTCAAACCTAGAGCGGCTTTTATTTGACCTTACCGATAGAGATGATACAGTAGTACAAGAGTACTATAACAAGCTAAGTAATACCGGTCGTTTTGAAGTAGGGGATGAAGTAAAGGCTAAGCTTAAGGAAAACTTCTTTGCAGGCTGTTGCGATGATGAGGGGACAAGGGACACCATCAAGAAGGTGTTTAGCAGATATTCTTATCTATGCGACACCCATACGGCTGTTGCGGTTAACGTATATGAGCAGTATAAGCAAAAAACAGGGGATGATAAGAAGGTAATTATTGTATCCACCGCTAGTCCATATAAGTTTGTATCTAGCGTACTGGAAAGCATAGACAAAAATGCTACCACCGGTGATGAATATAAGGATATTGACAAGCTTTATGAGATTTCGGGGTTAGAGGTTTCCTCCTCATTAGCAGAGCTAGAGGAGCTACCTATCCTTCACAGCGATGTTATCGAGAGCGAATCTATGCTGGATTATATAAAGGGTATCTTGCTTTAGCGATAATATGTAAGGGTATAAGGTAATCTAGGGGTATTATAATATCCGCTAGTAAACTTTAGATGGTGATACTTCTTAATATGCGACGAACAGTAGTAAATTTACGTAAAAATTTACTACTGTTCGAGTGCGGGAAAAGGCTATTTTGAAGCTTCAAAAGACTGGCAAAGTGTATCAGCACAGTTTTTAGCAGTGGTATCGCCTACGTTGATTGAAGGAGCGGTACAACCCTTTTTGTGGTTGTTGTGGATACAGTTTGTAGCGTCACAGCAGATCCCTTGAAGAGGTGTTTTATTAGCCCCTTGCATCTTAGAATTCATATTTTCCATAGTAAGACACATCCTTTCAAATATTAAGTTAAAACTATAATAACCACTAATTTTAAAGCGGTTATTATATTATGTACTAAAAATGTAAAAATTATTCTAAATTGTAAAGAAGGTGATTTATGAGTTTGTTCGCAATAGCGGATCTACACCTATCCCTTGGCTCGGACAAGCCGATGGATATATTTGCAGGATGGGAGGACTATGTAAATAGGCTTACTTATCTATGGAACGATATAGTAAAGGACGAAGACACTGTAGTAATAGCGGGAGATATCTCTTGGGCAATGACACTAGAGGGCGCTTATACCGACTTTAAGTATATTAACGATAGCCTAAAGGGAAAGAAGATTATCTTAAGGGGTAACCATGACTACTGGTTTAGCACTAAATCCTCTACAGATAAGTTTTTAGCAAAGCATGGCTTTGATCGTATCTCAATGCTGTTTAACAATAGCTATGAGTATGAGGACATCGTTATCTGCGGCAGTCGTGGTTGGGTAAACGAAACTAGCGAGAACGCTAGCGCTAAGATTACCGCTAGAGAGGCAGGTAGACTACGTCTGTCATTAGAGCATGGGAAGAGGTATGGCAAAGAGCAGATAGTATTTTTACATTATCCCCCTATATTTGGGTCGAATGAATGTGATGAGATTTTAGCGGTCTTGCATGAATACGGTATACGGGAATGTTACTATGGCCACATACATGGCAAGGGTGCTAGGTACGCTATAAACGGTATAAGAAACGGTATTTCGTATCGTCTGGTTTCTTGTGATTTTATACAGTTTAATCCTGTTAAAATACGTTAATTACTGCAAAAGGGAAAAAAATGAAATACCTATGGTTTTTTATGAGAATATATGTTATAATCAACTATGATACAATTACCTAATTGTATCATATACAGTTAGGTAATTGTACAATGCAATCGTCAATTTAAAGAATAAGGCCTAGCGCCTTTATGTAGATATATTACTTAGGCACTTAGTGGTAGAAGCTATACTTAGCAGTACTTGCGTTAGTAGCTTTTATTTTAAAAGAAAACCTGCTACATTTAACTGTCAAAGTAATTGATTGAGGTATAACAACCACCTAATAGTAATACAATTAATGGAGGGAAATATGGCTATTTTAGAGAACAACAATACAAGCATTAATACACATGAGTTACTTATAGAGGTAGATGCTAAGACGTTTGAAGCAGAGGTTGCTAAAGCTTTTGCAAAAAACTCAAAGAGCATCTCTGTACCTGGATTTAGAAAGGGTAAAGCGCCACGCAAGATGGTTGAAAAGATGTATGGCGAAGGTGTATTCTTTGAAGATGCAATTAACGCACTTTATCCTGTAGAGCTACAAAAGGCGATCAATGAGCTATCGCTTGAAATTGTTGCGCGTCCTGAAGTTGAGGTGTTATCTGTAGGCAAGGATGAAGGCTTTAAGTTTAAGGCTATCTGCATTACTAAGCCTGAGGTGGAAGTTTCTAATTATAAGGGAATAGAAGTGACAAAAGATGTCAATACTGTAACCGATGAACAGCTTGACGAAAGAATTAAGGCTATGAGCGAAAGAAATTCTCGTCTTGTTGATGTTACAGACCGTGCGGCGGCGCTTAAGGACACTGTTGTGTTTGACTTTAAGGGATTTGCTGACGGTGTACCATTTGAAGGCGGCGAAGCAACCGATTTCTCTTTAGAGCTTGGTAGCGGGCAGTTTATCCCTGGATTTGAGGATCAGATGGTTGGGAAAAATCCAGAAGAACCATTTAATGTAGAGGTAACCTTCCCAGAAGACTACCATGCAGAAGAATTAAAGGGCAAGCCTGTTGTATTTGAATGTCTAATCCATTCAATCAAGACAAAGGAAACCCCTGTAATTGATGATGAGTTTGCAAAGGATGTTAGCGAGTTTAACACATTAGAAGAGCTTAAGGCTGACACCAAAGCAAAGATGCAAGAACAGGCAGACAAAAAAGCAGAAACAGACTGCGAAAACAAGCTAATTGATACCGTAATAGAGAACATGACATCTACCATCCCACAACAGATGTTTGATGCAAGGGTTGATGAGTTTGTTATGGACTTTGAACAACGTCTACAGGCACAAGGACTAAAGCTTGAGGATTACCTAAAGTATGCAGGTATGGAGATGGCATCATTCCGTAAAACCTTTGAAGAGCAAGCAGAGAAACAGGTTAAGATTAGGCTTGCACTTGAAAAGATTGTAGAACTAGAGGGTATTACCGCTTCCGATGAAGAGATTAATGCTGAATATGATAAGATGGCAGAAAACTATAAGATGGAAGTAGAAAAGATTAAGCTATATGTTCCAGTAGAACAACTTGCTAAGGATATCGCTGTTAATAAAGCGATCGACCTAGTTAAGGATACAGCGGTTATTAAATAGTTTAGCTAATCAATAAAATGGATAAACGTTGCCTAATTTAGGCGGCGTTTATCGCATTGCAAGACCTATTAAACTAGGGCTTGCGGTTTTGTTAATTTGTAGTTTATACAAGGAGGGTAATTTATGAGTTTAGTACCAATGGTCGTGGAGCAAACAAGTCGTGGTGAACGCTCATACGACATATTCTCACGTCTACTCAATGACAGAATTGTTATGCTGTCGGAGGAGGTAAACGATACCACAGCGACACTTGTAGTAGCACAGCTACTATATCTTGAAAGCCAAGACCCTGATAAGGATATCCATCTTTATATTAACAGCCCAGGCGGATCGATAACTGCGGGTATGGCTATATACGATACAATGCAGTATATTAAGTGCGATGTATCCACAATCTGTGTGGGTATGGCGGCTTCTATGGGTGCGTTTTTGCTTTCTAGCGGTGCTAAGGGCAAAAGGTTTGCGCTTCCTAACAGTGAGGTAATGATTCACCAGCCATCAGGGGGTGCTAGAGGTCAAGAAACTGATATCCAGATTCAGGCTAGACGTCTATTAAAGATGAAGAAACACCTTAACACAATACTAGCAGAGAATACCGGTAAACCTATCGATGTAATTGAAGCCGACTGTGAACGTGACTACTTTATGTCTGCTAACGAGGCGGCAGAGTACGGGCTGATCGACAAGGTTATAAGTAAACGATAATTTGTATTAGCTTTCCGCTAAGCAATACCAAGGGCTGTAATACTAATCTGCACATAAAGCCGAAAAACATAGGGTTTATATCTAGTTAATGTGTTTTTTGATCTGCTTAGTATTATGCAGTAAAGCATTATAGTCCTTTGTAAAAGCAATATAATTGTGGGCGGGGAAAAGAGACAGGATATGGCGAAAGGTAATGAAAAGCTACCACAGTGTACTTTTTGTGGGAAGAACGAAAAACAGGCACGTCTGCTTGAAGGAAATGGTGCCTATATCTGTGATGAATGTGTCTACATCTGCTATAACATGATATACGGTGATGCCGCGATGGGTGATAGCGATGAGTATGATATAGATGAACAGCGTCAGGCAAACCGGTCAAAAAAGGCGGCAAAGCATGCTAATCCGGGGCGTGTTCTAAAGCCAGCTGAGATAAAGAAGGTCTTTGATGAGTATGTTATAGGGCAGGACTACGCTAAAAAGACACTTGCTGTTGCGGTTTACAACCATTATAAGCGCATTAATGCGGGGGATAAACTTGATGTTGAATTGCAAAAGAGCAATGTTTTGCTAATTGGTAAAACTGGGGTAGGTAAGACCTACATGGCGCAGACACTGGCAAATCTGCTTGATGTACCGTTTGCTATAGCAGACGCAACCACCCTAACCGAGGCTGGGTATGTAGGGGACGACGTTGAGAACGTTATTGTACGGCTGCTACAGGCGGCGGATTACGATGTTGAGCTTGCTGAAAAGGGAATTATCTTTATCGACGAGATTGATAAGATAACGAGAAAATCAGAGAATGCTTCCATAACACGTGATGTATCAGGTGAAGGTGTACAGCAAGCGTTATTAAAGATTCTAGAGGGTACTGTATCGAATGTACCTCCGCAGGGAGGACGTAAGCATCCGCACCAAGAGTTTATACAGGTTGATACTAAGAATATTCTATTTATCTGTGGCGGTGCTTTTGATGGTATTGAAAAGATTGTTAACAGCCGTATGGATAAATCTTCTATAGGGTTTGGTGGAGATATCTCTGCTAAATCTTCCGCCGATGAGTTTGATATCCTTAAAAAGGTTACAGGGCATGACCTTGTTAAGTTTGGGTTAATACCTGAGTTGGTTGGTCGTCTGCCGGTAATCTCGCCGCTCCAAGAGCTTGATGAGAGCGCTTTAGTGCGTATTCTACAAGAGCCTAAGAATGCATTCCTAAAGCAGTATACCACCCTATTTAAGCTTGATAAGGTTAGACTTATCTTTGAAGAGGATGCTAAGATTGAGATTGCGCGAAAAGCATTAGAGCGAAAGACCGGTGCACGTGGGCTTAGGGGTATATTAGAGGATGTATTATCCGATCTAATGTTTACAGTACCTTCGGACGATACTATCCAGACAGTTACTATAACCAAAGAATGTGTTACCGAAGGCGCACAACCTAAGATTACCCGTAAGGAGAAGGCTATCGAGATAAGCAAGCCTTTAGACGTTGAAAAGCTTGCGGCGGTAAAAGAAACTAAGGCTAAATGATCCCAATTTTAAGCGGTAGAGTTTGACTTAGTGTTACATTATTATCTAGACATCCCTGACCACTTGGTCGGGGATGTTATTTTAGCGTACTTTGTGTGATTAAGTGAACAGGTATTATTAGTGTCCTTTTGTCAATTCATATAAAGTGTGTAAAGAGTAACTAGAGCGAATGGAATAATAAATCTTGGTAACTAACAAGGTTTAAGGTGTTTATCCTTGAATATACCCAACTAGGGGGCTGTGACGAATAATAATCGTCACAGCCCCCTAGTGCTTACTTAGAGCGTGCTAAGATGTTTAACTATTTTCTAGCAAAAACTACGTAGTGCATGTGTAACGTTACAAAGACCTCTTTTCATTTCACAAACACCCTTAATTAATAGTGCTCTACCTTCACAGAAGTTACCTTCGGCTATCGCTTCAAGACCTTCTTCACAACACTTAATACCTCTGTGTATCTCATGGAGGCCTTTTTCAACCTGGCAGTTTTGAGCGATACCGAACTCTTCCACACCCTTAACTAGTTCGCAATGGCCTTCTTCAGCTCTACGAATACCCCTTCTAATGCATTCTATTGCAGCGTGGTTGTGGCAACTGCAAACGTTAAGGTTGTTAATACCATAAGTGATTTCAGCAATAGCTCTACTAACGTCACAAACTGCATGATTTATCAATGCAACACCGTTATTATTAATTTCGCACCCACAGTCTCTCATATATATACTCCTTCTTTAATAAATCGTATTGTACATTCATGCCGTAACTACATAATGCAAGGGTATGTAAGCTCACGGCACATTACTATAATATGATGAAGTAGATATAACTGCTAATGCCAAGTTGACTTTGTATGCACAACTAATAACTAAATATTACCTAATGTATAGATAAATCTTTCTTTGTTTTATGAGTTTATCGATAAAAATTCTACCTTTTGCAACAGTTTTCATAATTGTAATTTGCTAAAAATAATTATTAAAGATGAATATAATACAATTTGTATATATATTTCTAACCCTTTTACTTTTATACAGATAATAATATTATTTTTTCATGTCATATTGTGACAAACTTTTCAGATTTTATTATGTATAATAGAGGATACCACCCACAACAAAAGATTTGGGTGAAATTATAACTTAAATAGCTCATATTCTGTCAAAATGATATGCAGAATACAGTTACTAAAGGAATGTAAAAAGGGAGGATACCATCGTGAGAACTAATGTCCGCGCCACTGAAACGCAAACTATCTCAATTAACAAGCCCTATGTCATAAAGGTTATCATCATATCGGCGGTAGTGTTTTTGTTTGCCACTACCCGCATAATGGGGATGCTTGGTGGGATAGGTTTTGCTACCGCAACAGGTCTGCCGTACAAGCTAGGGCCGCTAGGTTTTATTAGCATATTGATTAGCTATATTATGTCGGGATTTGATAGCACAAATCTATACATATTAGGCGCTACATTTGTTATGCTATGCATTAAGTATGCTTGTGTTAAGCTAAGGGTTAGGATACAACAACCCTTTATACTGTCAACCCTAACCTTTATATCACTGTTTTCCATTAGTGTTATTAGCTTTTTTATGAACAATGAGCCTTTAACCACGCTTATAATTAATACTGCACAAGCGGTATTTGCAATGACATTTACCTACTATAGCTTTATGTTTTATAAAAGCTTTTTAAGTGAACGTCCAGTAGAGCGGTATTCAAAGTTTGAAAGCTATAGCCTTATTATCGTTACAACGGTGCTAATCTCGTCGCTTAGCGCATATGCGGTCTATAATATTAATTTAGGCTATCTTATAGGTGGGGTTATAGTTATCGCGTTTATGGTAAAGAAGGGCGCTGTAGGGGGCGGTATTAGCGCTATACTGGTAGGTATAGGCAGTGTACTTTATTCTATAGAACATCTTGAGTATGCGGGGGTTTTAATAGTCGCAGGGTTTATCGGAGGGGTATTCTTTGAGTGGGGAAAGCTACCCACCCTATCTGCCTTTACCGTTATCTATACAATCTGCATTATCGTGTTTATAGCCCCTACCGATCTAATGGCAGGATCGCTTACCATACTGATATCGGTGCTTATATATATCTTTATACCAGACAGCTATATCGACAAGGCGACAGCGATAGCTTTAACCAGTGCGCCTAGGATAAAGAACAACAGCGTATTTAAGGGGAATATATCCAGCAGGCTAAACTTTGCTTCTGCTACAATAATTGACCTTCAAAAGTCCCTTAACTTTATCGGGAACAAGCTAAAGAGTCAACATACAAACAATATTGATGTAGTGGTGCAGAATGTTCAAAACGATATCTGTGCCAAGTGTTATAATCGGCTTAAATGCTTTGGAGATATGTACAGCGATACAACCGAAGGCTTTTCGGTTATGCTTGATATCCTAAAGAGAGAAAACGCAGTTGATTCATCAATTGTGCCTGATTACTTTGCAGATAACTGTAAAAAGATTAACGATGTGGTGTTAAGCTTTAACAAAAGTTATCAGCAATACCAAAAGAACCAGATTAAGAGCAGTAGCTGCTATAATTCAAGACTAATCGTATCGGAGCAGTTTGAGTGTATTAGTGATCTGCTTACCGAGATAAGTGACGAGCTACAACAGTCAAAGAGCTTAGACGAGGCAACCTCTGCGGCGGTTAGTATTGCCTTAATTAATAACGATATCTCCGCAAACCAGGTAAGCTGTTTTACAGAGGAGGACGGGAGGTTTTATTGTGATATCTACACCTTCTCAAATGTGGAGATCGACCTTGCTCAGCTTGCGGAGGTTGTGTGTGGTGTGGTGCAGAAGGATATCGATACCCCTAACGAGGTGGTGGTAGGGCCGTATAAAAAGATATCGCTTTGTGAGGTGTCGCCAATTACCCTAGAGATAGGGGTGAAGCAGTTTAACTATAAGGATAACACCGTATGCGGGGATAACTTTGTACATTTTACCGACAACAAGGGGGATGTATATCTAATGTTAAGCGATGGCATGGGTAAGGGCAGACGTGCGGCGCTTGACAGCAACATGACCTGCTCTATAACCCAAGAGCTTATTAAGGCAGGGTTTGGGTATGAATCGGCGCTTAAAATCTTAAATTCAGCACTCACTGTTAAATCAACAGAGGAGTCCTCCGCAACGATAGATATAGCAAAGATCAAAACCCACAGCAATAGTGTAGAGTTTATTAAGGCAGGAGCGGCAACCTCATATGTTAAGACTAACGGGGTTGTTAAAAAGGTACAGGCATTCACGCTACCTATCGGGCTACTTGCCGGAATTGAGTATGACAAGAAGGTTATCGACATTGATAAGGGGGATATAATAGTAATTGTGTCGGACGGGGTAAATCCGATCTCGGATGAATGGATAGATCATATTCTACTGGTAAACGCTTATAAATCAGCAGAGGAGATAGCCGAGATTATAGCTCAGACTGCAAAGTCTAAGGGGGTAAATGAACAGGATGATATTACAGCAATAGTATGTAAGGTAGCCTAAAACTTTGATGTATAAAGCAGTATAGAAATAGTAATAGGGCGGTCATAGACCGCCCTATTACTATATTAAGATAAACTATTCAGCTTCAACATCGTTAGCAACAGGTTGTTCATCAGAGTAAACAAGCTCGTTACCTTCAGCGTTACCGTCCTGCTGTGGCTCTTCGTCAGCAAGCAGAGCACGGATAGATAGGCTAACACGTTTGTCATCAAGGTTAATGTCGATGATCTTAGCGGTTACAACCTGTCCAATCTTTAGTATGTCAGATATCTTTTCAACTCTCTGATTTGCGATCTGAGAGATGTGGATTAGTCCGTCGATACCAGGGATAATTCTTGCAAAAGCACCATAAGCGGTAAATGAAACGATAGTAGCTTCAACTTCGTCGCCAACGTTGTACTTACCTGCAAAGATTTCCCAAGGGTTATCTTCAGTTTTCTTGTATCCTAGAGAGATACGTTTCTTTTCAGTGTCAAGATCCTTAATGTAAACCTCAACGGTTTGACCAACCTTAACCACTTCAGAAGGATGTTTAATTCTTGTCCATGCAAGCTCTGTGATATGGATCATACCATCAACACCGCCTAGATCAACGAAAGCACCATACTGTGTAAGAGATTTAACCTCACCTGTATAGATCTTGCCAACCTCAGCTTCGTCCCAGAACTGCTGTGAAAGAGCCTTTCTTTCTTCGTTTAGAACTGCCTTTACAGAAGCAAGCGCTCTACCGCGTTTCTCATTAACCTCTAGGATCTTGATCTTAACAGGTTGCTTTAGTAGAGTTTCAAGCTTATCCACACGAGATAATGACACCTGTGAAGCCGGAACAAACACCTTAGTATTGTTTGTAAATACTAAAACACCGCCGCGAACAACATCGGTGATAACACCGTCAAGGATAGCGTTAGCTTCGTATGCTTCCTTAATCTTTTCAAATCCTGCTTGTGCATCGCAACGCTTTTTGCTAAGCATTACAATACCCTCTTGATCGTTAACCTTAAGCACTACTAGATCAATCTCATCACCCTTAGAAACGATATCGTCAATCTTTAGTGAAGGGTCATCTGTAAGCTCATCTATATGAACAATACCGGCCTGTTTAGCATTGATATCAACGTGTATTTCGTTGGTAGCTACTGTTGTAACAATACCCTTAACCCTCTTCCCCATATATAGTTTTTCAGTTTCAAGAGATTGCTCCAGTAACTGCGCAAAGTCCATTTCCTCGCCTATTTCTTGAGTTAAAATTTCTTCCATCTTGTTTACTGCCTCCTTTATAATATAAGCCGGTGTTGAAGCACCAGCGGTCACGCCTATTCGCCTGCTACCCGAAAATGTTGATAATTCGAGATCTTCTGCGGTTTCAATCCATATTGACCTACAGATAGCACTACATATCTGCCAGAGTTTTTTTGTATTAGAGCTGTCCTTGCCGCCTAATACAACCATTAAATCGCACTGCTTTGCAATTTCTACCGCCATTGATTGACGCAAACTAGTCGCACTACATATTGTATCAAAAATTTGAATATTTGTACAGTGGTTTTTGATAAAATTAATACTTTCTTCCCAAATTTTTTTATTAAATGTAGTTTGCGCAACTAAAACAATGTTTTTTTGTTGATTATTGCTTAACTCATCGCAAATTTCACCTAATTCTTTAACGGTTGTAAAACATTTTACATCGCTGTTACAATGACCGATAATTCCAACGATCTCGGGGTGGTTAGCATCCCCTGCAATTAGCACAATACTATCTTTATTAGATCTAGTGCTAACGATATCATGTATCTTTTTTACATACGGACAGGTAGCGTCCACCATATTAATGCCGTCTTTTGTTATCTTGTCGTATACAAAAGGAGCAACACCGTGAGAGCGTATAACTAGCGTTTCATTAGAATCGATACATCCGTCCTCAGATATATCATTAACTACACGACAACCCCTTTGTTGCAGAGAAGTTACCATACTGGGATTATGGATAATAGGCCCTAAGGTAGCGACCTTAACGCCTTTATCTAGAAGATCTGTAACGATATCTATAGCACGACTAACTCCAAAACAAAATCCCGCAAGCTCCGAAACCAAGATAGTGTACCCGCCCACTGTAATTTTTTTGTTATCCATCTATTATACCTTTTTCTGTAGCATCCAGTAGCTTTTGGATTCTGCCCATAAGAAGCTTACCTGCCGCCTTTATCTGAACCAGTGAATGGGTGTCAGTAACATTTATCTCTTGGTTTTTAATCATCTCGCCAAACATTACATAGTAAAGATCCCTACGCCCTTTGCGACGCACTATCTTAACAGCCGCCGGAAGGATATCCGCCTTAGTTTGACCAGCCACTAGGATAACACCAGACTTCGGACGAAGCAGACTACCTGTCTTTGAGCGTGTACCCTCTGGGAAGATAGCCATAACATGCCCATCGTTAATAATGTCAACAGCGGTATGTAGAGAGTTTTGGTCGCCCGTGCCTCTAGATACCGAAAAGACCCCTAGGTTACGAAGGATAAACCCAAAGAATTTATTCTCAAACAGCTCCTGCTTTGCCATAAAATGAAGCATTCTTCTACAGTGGATTCCTAATACAATAGGATCTGTCCACGCAATATGGTTGCAAGCTAGGATAAACCCGCCCTTCTTAGGCACATTATCTTTACCATATGCAATAACCTTATACTTAAACTGACCGCTAAGGTAACATATCCATTTCCCCAAAAAATAAAGCATATAGCTTTTTCCCCCTAAATAGCGGATTTTATTATATCAGCCAGTAGATTAACCGACTGTTCTAGGGTGTTACCCGACGTGTCCACCAGTATAGCGTCATCCGCGCGCTTTAGTGGTGATATCTCTCTGTTCTCGTCATTGTAATCCCTTTTAATTATATCTTCTTTTATATCGTTATAGGACACATCCTGTCCGCTTTGGATAAGTTCATCATATCTACGCTTTGCTCGGTCATCCACCGAAGCGGTAAGAAAGATCTTAACCTTAGCGTCAGGTAGTACCACCGTGCCGATGTCACGACCGTCCATTATAACATTATTTTCCTTTGCAATGTTTTTTTGCAGATCAAATAAGAATACCCTCACCTCATTTACTGCCGAAACAGCGGAGGCATACATTGATATCTCGGGTAGTCGAATAGCGGTAGACACATCCTCTCCGTTTAGATACACCCGCTGTGTACCCTCGATATATCTAAGTTCAACCTTGATTAAGGAGAGCATATCCGATACCTTAGCCGCCTCATCAATGCTAATCCCAGACTTATATGCATAGTACCCGATAGCACGGTATAATGCGCCGGTATCAACATAGATAAAGCCTATCATCTGCGCTACCCTTTTAGCAATAGTGCTCTTTCCAGCACCCGAAGGGCCGTCGATCGCAACATTTATCATAAAACGTTTCCTCTCATTTTAAACCGTATATCTCTAACCTAAAGATATTGGCATGTCCACACAACCGTGTTATTAAAACTAGACTTCACAAATTACATCTATTATTCAGAAAAACCTTTAGCATTACTTCCCGCAACATATCCAGTAGAGAAGGCTATTTGAAGGTTAAATCCGCCGGTATATCCGTCAACATCTATTACCTCACCCGCAAAGAATAGGTTTGATACAAGCTTTGATTCCATAGTTTTTGGATTAATCTCCTTTGTATCAATACCGCCGCAGGTAATGATCGCTTCGTCAATTGGGCGAAATCCATCAACAGAAAAAACGAGGGACTTAATAGTGTCAACAAGCCTCCCACGTGATTCTTTAGATATTTGATTCACCTTAACAACAGGCGAAAGCCCTGATATATATATTATAACAGATATTATCTTTTTAGGCAATAGCTCATATAAACTATTTGTTAAATCTTTGTTAATAAACTTTGTAAAATCTCTTAAAATACGTTCGTCCAATTTTTCGTGTGATAGCCCAGGTTTTAGGTCTATTATAACCTTATATCGCTCCTTCTCTATAGCTTTAATATGGGCAGAAGCGCTTAATACCAGTGGCCCCGACATACCAAAATGGGTAAAGATCATCTCGCCTAGTTCCTCGTAGATAACCTTGTTTTTCTGGCTGTCAAACAGCTTTAGGGTAACGTTTTTTAAAGAAAGACCCTGTAGGTCTGTGCAGTTTTGGTCGTTACATACAATTGGTACTAGCGATGGTTTTATGGCAGTCACCTTGTGGCCTACAGCCTTTGCTAGGTCGTATCCGTCCCCTGTACTTCCAGTAGCGGGGTAGGATAACCCTCCTGTGCTTATTATCACACTGTTACAGTCCACAACCTCGCCGCCTTGAAGCTTTACTCCGATTACGGCGTTTTGGTCGGTGATTACCTGCTTTACAGTACCCTTGTAAACCCTCACCCCCGCTGCTTTGACAGCATTTAAAAGGCAGTCAACTACCTCCATAGCCTTGTCGGATACAGGAAATACCCGATTACCACGCTCGGTTTTTATCTTTAGGTTATGTGAGGTAAAAAAATTCATCGTATCATCCGACGAAAACTGTGAGAATGCGCTGTACATAAACTTTGGGTTTGATACTACATTGTTAATCAACTCGTTAACAGAGCAGTTATTTGTTATGTTACATCTGCCTTTTCCTGTGATTAATAGCTTTCTGCCCATCTTCTGTTTTTTTTCGATTATCAGAGTTTTATTGCCGTTACCTGCGGCGGTTATCGCCGCCATCATCCCGGCAGGCCCACCGCCTACCACCACAACATCGTATCTCATCTATAGCTACACCTCGTCTTGATCTAGATGATCGTCAGACTTCTGGTAAACGTCGTACTCTTCCCAGATGTGCTCAAGCTTATCAAAGGTGTTCTTAAGCTCATCCGATTTTTTAAGCCCGACTGCTACAATTAGAGCGTTTATAAGGCTAAGCGGCGCTACAAGTGAATCTACAAAAGAAGCCATATCACTGCTAGCTTGAAGCAGACAGTCCGCAATCTCTGCAAGAGGGGATTGCTCACTGTCGGTTATGGATATCACCGTAGCCTTGCTGTCCTTTGCGTACTTTAGAGCGTTAACGGTGTGGTTTGAGTACCGTGGAAAGCTTATGCCGATTATAACATCCTTCTCGCCCATCCGCATAATCTGCTCAAACATCTCGCTAGAGCTGGTGGTATGTACCATCCGAACATCATCAAACATAAGATTAAAGTAGAAGGTTACAAATCGGGCAAGGGTTGCGGCACTTCTGGCACCAAGGATATAGATTGTTTTAGCGGCAACAATAGCGTCAACCGCCCTGTTAAAGTCCTCGCGGGAGGTGTCCTCTAAGGTTTTTTTAATCTTTTCGATATCGTGGTAAAGCACGTTATCGAGCACCTCTCCATTACCTATCTGTTCGTTTGCGACCTCGATACGCTGAACAGCGGTAAGCTTGTTTTTAATCATCTCTTGAAGCTGTCGTTGCATATGTGGGTAGCCGTCAAACCCTAGCTCAAAGGCAAATCTTACCACGGTGGATTCACTTACACCGACGGTATGACCAAGCCGTGAGGCGGTCATAAATGCCGCCTTCTCGTAGTGGTTTGTTATATAGTTTGCGATAAGCTTTTGCCCCTTTGAAAACTTATTCTCCTGACACTTAATCGCTTGTAAAAAATTCTTACCCATTTATATTGTATCCTCTCAGTTTTGCTATTTTGTAACGTTATGTATCCACTTTGTACCATTCATCCGAATAGCACACATTATTACCTTTACAGGTTCATCAAGCTTCATTAGCAGGTATACCCCCCACACAGGCAGATCCAGTACAAAAGCACCTAAAAATCCCAGAGGAACCGCAACACCCCAAAGTGCAATGATTTCAGCTAATAACGCATATTTTGCATCCCCCGCCGCACGCAGAGTACCTACTATAAACAAAGCCGCAGGTGATACAAAGAAGGAAGCTACCATGATAATATAGATAAGCTGATGTGCTAGCTCGTTTGCTTTTGGGGAGATGTTATAAAAGTTAATCGCAACATCCTTCAGTAAAAATATCGCTACCATAACCAGTATCCCAACACCGTAGGATATCCATGTTAAAGTATGTGCGCTTTTTATAGTATTATCCATATCTCCTTTGCCGATATACTTACCAACGATAACACCTGCGGCATTTGCAACACCGAATACGATACATAAACAAAGCTGTTGCACAATGCTGATAACGGAGTTAGCGGCAACCACCTCAGTACCCATTCTACCCATAATCATAGACAGCACAGAGATTCCGATAGACCACATAAATTCGTTTATAAGCACTGGAGTAGACTGACGGATAACGTCGGCGATAAGCTCTTTGTTCCATTCAAAGAAGTGTTTTAGTTTAAATTTAAGCTTTTTATCAAAGAAGATAATAAATGCTAGCGCTAGTAAGAGCTCGGCTATTCTAGAGATAAGGGTTGCCCATGCCGCACCGCTAATACCAAGCTTTGGAAGCCCAAACTTACCAAAGATTAATGCATAGTTAAAGGTTACGTTTAAAACCATAGCCACAATACTGGAGACTACCCCAATCTTTACAATCTCCACCGAACGCATCATCATAAGGCAGGAGGAGGTAAACCCAAACATAACATAGGTCCAGGAGATTATACGCAGATACTTTGCACCCTCAAAGATTACTTCGGGGTCTTTAGTGTAGATCATCATAACCTGTTCGGGAAAGAGCTGTACTACTATAAAAAGGAGTAGTCCTACCACCATAGATACACGGATTATAAAGGTCATTATCTGGCGGATAGGCACAACGTTCTTCTGCCCCCAGTACTGGGAGTTTAGCGCTAAAGCGCCACCGGCTAATCCGAATATTATCATGCTGTAGATAAAAAAAGGTTGATTCGCAAGGGCAGAGGCAGAGATCGCAACATCCCCTAGCTCCCCTAACATTATGGTATCTAACATCTGTACAAATACACTAATAGTATTTTGTACAGCAATGGGGACACCGATAACCAGCAGTGTTTTGTAGAATGCTTTTTCTGTTATAAACTTAGAGAAAAATTTCTTCATTGTTTACTTAAACCCATTTCTCCGCCGTACTATTAATTGGACAATGCCTAACTAATGATGTCATAGGTGCAAAAACTCCATAGCGGCGGACGATGGAGTAAGCCTAGAGCAATATTTATTCTACTAATTTATGGTGTTACCGTAACAGTCTACACCAACAAAAAGCGGAAAATCCTCAAAGATAAGCTGTTTTATCGATTCACAGCCTAACTCTTCAAAAGCAACTACCTTGTTGCTCTTAATGCATTTAGCCGCAAGCGCCCCCGCTCCGCCTATTGCACAAAGGTAGACAGCCTTGTTTAACACAATGCTGTCGATAACTGACTGTGAACGCTCGCCCTTGCCGATCATGGCAATAATCCCGCAGTCAAGAAGCTGTGGGGTAAAGCGATCCATCCTTGATGACGTTGTAGGGCCGCATGAGCCGATAGGCAGGTTTTCTGGTGTTTGGGTAGGGCCTGCGTAGTAGATAACGCTATCCGTTAAAGGGATAGGAGGGGTGTTGCCGTTATCTAAAAGCTCTATCAAGCGCTTATGCGCCGCATCTCTGGCGGTATATACCACACCGCTAAGCAAAATTCTATCCCCCGCTTTAAGTGAGGGAATGTTAGCTTTTAATGTATCTGTATTTAATCTTACTATCTTCAAAATTGTGGAGGTAACCTCCGCACCTTCTTTCGTGTATGTACTAGTATCTGTTACAGCGAAGTGGTAATGCCGTCTAGGGTTTCAACAAGATCAAGCAGTGAGTCGTCTATATCCTTTCTTATGACATCCATCTCGATTGTAATGCCCTCGCTTTTGTTAGAGAAGGATAGCTGATCATCTGTGGGGGAGTTATCGCTGTTTAAATCAATAGTGTTATCGTCCTGCGCGTTAACGCTGTCCTCAATCCCAATATCCGAGCTACTGGGATTAGATCTAACCTGTCCATTGCTTGCATTTGGATTACCAATGGTTGAACTGTTAGCACCTGTATTGCTAACGTGGGTATCCGCCTTCATAATATCGGCTTCAAGTCTTGATTTCTCCAAAGACATCCTTTGCAGGGTTTGATTAGCGGTTTCGATAATATCTCTTGCACGCTCCTGCGCTCTTGATACTATACCGCTTGCTTGAAGGTTAGCTTCCTCTAACAGCTTGTGGGCGATCTCGTTCGCTCGTGTAGTAGCCTGTTCTTCACTGCTCTTTAACTTTCTAAAGACGATAGCCGCCTTTCGTTTAACCTCCGCTAGTATCCTATCGCTCTCATCATGCGCCTTTGCGAGGATAAACTTAGCCCTTCTTTGGGCATCATATGTATCACTGGATTTTGAGATACCGTAGTCCTCTATATCCTGTGTGTATGACATGTACTTGTTGTTTTCGGCGGTTAGCTTTTCTATCCGTTTGTATTCGTTTTCTATTGTAAATCTAAGCTTAGCAACCTCATCCTCCAGATCGCTTTTTTGCAGGTGCAGAAGCTTTATCGCCTTTTCAAGCTCTGCTACACTGTTAGTGTAGTAGACTATCTGTGAGTTTGTATTCTCTATAAAGCTGTTAAACTTATCATTTTGTTCTCTTACATAACGTTCTACATCGGATTTTGAATATCCTCCAAAGGGTACACTCTTTACTTCGTTAAAATCCACAACGACACCCCTTTATATCTCATTTGTTATATCTGTAAACGGGTTATTACTACAAAGCGCTGCATAAACGCCACTGCTAAGCATTGTCAGCATAAGTAATATTCCCTTGATTAATCCTTGAAAATGTGTTTATCTATATTATATAATTTTTTTAAAACAATTGCAATAGCATTTACAAAATATTTTTATTTTTATAGTAAATACCTAAAATTTGCCACTTTTACAATAAGCTGTAGTAAAAATTTAAGAAATTAACATAATAATGTAGAAATATTTTCTGGTTTATGTTATACTAATGCTATTAATTCGTTAATCTAATCTTACCTTTTTATTTGATTGGCGTAACATTGATGGTTGCAAAGTATTATGTTACCAAATTAGTAAAGCTAGTACAAAACTTGGAGGAATTTATATGTTAACAGATATTCAGATAGCAAATAGTGCAGTAATGAAGCCTATAACCGATATTGCGGCAGGTCTGTCCATCGATTCAAAATACATCGAAAGCTACGGTAGATATAAGTGTAAGCTTAGTGACGAGCTTATTAAAGCTACTAAGGATAACAAAGACGGTCACTTAATCCTAGTTACAGCAATTAACCCTACCCCGGCAGGGGAGGGCAAGACCACCACTACCGTAGGGTTAGGACAGGCGATGGAGAAGATTGGTAAGAAGGCTATTATTGCGCTTAGAGAGCCGTCGCTCGGTCCTGTATTCGGGGTAAAGGGTGGGGCGGCAGGAGGAGGGTACGCACAGGTTGTACCTATGGAGGATATTAACCTTCATTTTACCGGCGATATGCATGCTATAACCTCAGCTAACAACCTTCTGTGCGCCATGATTGATAACCACCTACAACAGGGTAACGAGCTTAACATCGACACAAGAAGGATACTCTTTAAACGTTGTCTTGACATGAACGACCGTGCACTGCGTAATGTGGTAGTAGGCATGGGAGGCAAGCTTAACGGGGTACCTCGTGAGGACGGGTTTATGATAACCGTTGCAAGCGAGATTATGGCTATACTCTGTCTATCCTCCGACCTAATGGATCTAAAGGAGCGGATCGGGAATATATTAATAGCATATAGCAATGACAACAAACCTATCTATGCAAAACAGCTAAATGCACAGGGTGCTATGACTGCGCTTTTAAAGGATGCGATTAATCCAAATCTAGTTCAGACTGTAGAGAACACCCCTGCTATAATCCACGGCGGGCCTTTTGCAAATATTGCGCATGGCTGCAACTCTGTACGTGCGACAAAGCTTGCGTTAAAGCTAGCGGACTATACCATTACCGAGGCAGGGTTTGGGTCGGATCTTGGGGCGGAAAAGTTTTTAGATATAAAATGTCGTGCGGCGGGGTTAAAACCTAGCTGTATCGTGGTGGTAGCTACCATTCGAGCGCTTAAATATAACGGCGGAGCAAAGAAGGCACAGCTTACAGATGAGAATGTTTCGGCATTAAAAGCAGGTATTGTAAACCTTGGGGTACATATCGAAAACATGAAAAGGTATAATATACCTGTAGTGGTTGCGATAAACCATTTTTATACCGATACGGACAGCGAGATAGAGATTGTTAAGGAATACTGCAAGGAGATGGGCGTTGAATGTGCATTCTCTGATGTATTTTTACATGGCGGCGACGGCGGTATCGAGCTTGCTAATACAGTAGTTAAAGCCTGTGATTTAGATGAGCGGGAGCGGTTTTCTCCGCTTTACCCATTAGATATTTCGATAAAGGAAAAGATTAAGACCATTGCTACTAACATCTACCGTGCAGGTGATGTAGCTTACACCGCAAAGGCGTCTAAGGCGATAAGGGATATTGAAGCGTTAGAGTTATCTAATCTTCCGATATGTATAGCAAAGAATCAGTATTCTTTATCAGACGATCCTAACCTTTTAGGTGCGCCTAGCGGGTTTACCATTACAATCTCGGATGTGCGGGTAAACTGCGGTGCAGGATTTATTGTAGTGTATACCGGTGCTATTATGACCATGCCGGGGCTTCCTAAGACCCCGACAGCGGCACTTATAGACATCGATAATGATGGTGTTATTTCAGGGTTATTCTAATGAAAACATTGTTTAGCAGGGTGTGGGGGTTTTTTAGGTATTCTGATCTATATCTTCTCATACTCTGCGTAACAATCTCGGGGTTTAGCAGTGTGCTTTTGTACTCTGTCTACACTGCGGGATTTGCGGCATCAGGCCGTATATATCTAACACAGATTCTGGCAAGTACAATCGGAATCTTTGTCGCTATCTGTGTGTCAAACATTAACTACAAGGTAATTGCAAAGCTATGGATGTACCATCTTCCCTTTACCCTGTTGTTAGTGGTGCTCACCTACTTTATAGGGATAACCCCAGCTTATTCCGACGACAAGGCTTGGCTTGACCTTGGGGTTATGACCCTTCAGCCTGCAGAGCTACTAAAGTTTTCGTTTATAGTGTCCTTTGCTATCCATCTTACTGCCGTAAAGGGGAGGGTTAATAACCTTAGAAACTTTACACTGCTTAGCCTTCATGGTGGGGGGATTATAGCGGTGGTAGCGTTTCAGGGGGATTTAGGTACGGCACTTGTGTTTGTGTTTGTATTTATGATTATGATATTTGCGGGCGGGTTATCTCTTAAATATATCCTACTGGGGCTATCGGTTATCGTATGCCTTTCGCCTGTGGTTTGGATATACATCCTTCCTGATTACCTTAAGATGCGGTTTGCAGTTGCGTATAATCCTGAGATTGACCCACTTGTGGACGGGTATCAACAGCTTCTGGGTAAGACGGCGTTAGGTGCGGGCAGGGTGGTTGGAAAAGGGTTATTTTCAAAGGATCTTATCTTTGTACCCGAATGCTACAATGACTTTATCTTCTCCTATATAGGACAGACCTTAGGGTTTTTAGGATGTATCTTTACGGTGGGGATGATCTGTTTAATCTGTACTAAGATACTGCTTAATGTGCTGAAGTTTAATGATTATCTGGGACGATACATCTGTATCGGGGTGTTTGCTGTGATCTTTTCACAGTCACTTATTAATATTGGTATGGTGGTATGTCTGCTCCCTGTAATAGGAATTACGTTGCCGTTTATCAGCTCTGGGGGATCTTCTGTAGTTTCGCTATATCTA
>CAZAOY010000040.1:0-23867 GCA_964486925.1 uncultured Oscillospiraceae bacterium | reverse complement strand
ACTTCTACGAAGTAAGTTCACTTCTACGAAGTAAGTTCACTTCTACGAAGTAAGTTCACTTCTACGAAGTATTTGTCTTCTGTAAATAGGTTAAGTACACATATTAATATTATATGCGCAGAAAGCTATATCACTAAACAACAAATTACTACAAAGTAACAAGCTACCGCTTAATATATTACAATATCTTACGAAAGGACATGCTTATGAGCCCAAAGATTAGAATAATGACCGACTCCGCCAGTGATATCCCATACAACATTGAGAAGGAGCTTAATATAAAGATACTATCCTTCCCTGTCACTGTGGACAACGTTTCATATATGGAGCGTATCGACTTTGATGCCGAACGCTTTTATGATATGCTCGAGGGTGCACAGTCACTCCCTACCACCTCCCAGATAACCCCGTTTAGGTTTTGCGAGGAGTACAAGCGCCAGTATAAGAAGGGGTACAAGGAGCTTATCTATGTATCGATAAACTCAAAGGGATCTAACACCTACAATGCCGCTATAATGGCAAAGGAGATGTTTTACACCGAGCTTCCCCACGCAAGGGACGAGCTTAACATCCATATTATCGACTCCAAAACCTACACAATAGCCTACGGTTATCCTGTAGTAGAGGCGGCAAAGATGATCTCTAAGGGCGAGGCTTTAGAGTCGGTGTTAGATTACCTTGACGACTGGTTTAACTCTGTGGAGGTATTCTTTGCGCCTTATACACTCCAGTATGCTAAAAAATCCGGTAGGATTAGCTGTGCTTCCGCCTTTGTAGGGGAGCTTTTAGGGCTTCGTCCGATTATCCATATTATCGATGGAGATATGAATATTATCCAAAAGGTGCGGGGCGATAAGTCCATTGTCCCTGCACTGCTAAAGAGTGCGGTTGCCCACAAGACACCCGATTCAGACTATTGCTTAGTAAAGTCACGTATCACCACCGACTATGACCTATTATATGCTAAGGCAACCAAGGAGTTTGGCGCAAAACCTGCCGACGCATACAAAATCGGGGCGGCTATCTGCATTAATTCGGGTCCTTTGGTTTCGGGTATTGTTATAAAGGGTAACAACCGAAAGCCTAAAGGATAATGCTGACTTTAATATCCCTTAGATACCTATACGCTACGCTTAATACTGAATAGTATGGTGGGTGGTTTTCTATTGCATTTGTAATTGTCAAACTCTATATAGTCATTTTGTATTGAAAAGGTTAGCGGGTATAGGTAAATTTTGTTGTTTTGCTAATATTTGTCTTAAACTATTGCAAAATAAGCATTTTTATTATACAATATATAATATGGTAATAAAATATTAATAGCATTAATTAAGTTTTGAAAGGATGTTTAATCATGGCTTCATTAAACAAAAAGAGTATCGAGGATATTTCAGTATCAGGAAAAAGAGTTTTGGTTCGTTGTGACTTTAATGTACCGCTTAAAGACGGAGTTATCTCTAATGATAAGAGGATTGTGGCGGCACTTCCTACAATTAAATACCTAATCGAGCATAACGCAAGGGTTATCCTTTGCTCTCATCTAGGACGTCCTAAAGAAGGTTTTGAACCTGAGTTCTCTCTAGCTCCTGTAGCTGTTAGATTAAGCGAGCTTTTAAACAAGCCTGTTAAGATGGCTAAAGACGTTATCGGTGAAGATGCTAAAGCGTTAGCGGCTTCTTTACAAGACGGCGATGTAATGCTTCTTGAAAACGTTCGTTACCACAAGGAAGAGAAGAAGAACGATCCTGCTTTTGCAAAAGAGCTTGCTTCCCTTGCTGAAATCTATGTAAACGATGCGTTTGGTGCGGCTCATAGAGCACATGCTTCAACTGCCGGTGTTGCGGCATATCTTCCTGCTGTATGCGGATATCTAATGCAAAAAGAGATCGCATTTATCGGCGGTGCTTTAGAAGATCCTAAAAGACCGTTTGTTGCGATCCTTGGTGGTGCTAAGGTTTCTGATAAAATCGGTGTTATCACCAACCTTATCGATAAGGTTGAAACACTAATTATCGGCGGTGGTATGGCTTACACCTTTATGAAAGCACTTGGTCATCAGATCGGTGAATCTATCTGCGAAGATGATAAGGTTGAGCTTGCTAAAGAAATTATGGCTAAGGCTGAAGCTAAGGGCATTAACTTCCTAATCCCAGAAGATAACATGATTGCTGATAGATTTGACGCAAACGCTAATTCACAGATTATTAAGTCTGACGAAATCCCTGACGGTTGGATGGGTATGGATATCGGTCCTACTACTATTGAACACTTCTGCAACGCTATTAAGGGTGCGGGTACTGTTATCTGGAACGGACCTATGGGTGTATTTGAGTTTGAAAAATTTGCGTCTGGTACTCTAGCGGTAGCTGAAGCGGTTGCAAACAGCGGTGCTGTATCTATTATCGGCGGCGGTGACTCTGTTGCGGCGGTTGTGAAGTTAGGTTTTGCGGATAAGATGAGCCATATCTCTACAGGCGGCGGCGCTTCCCTTGAGTTTATGGAAGGCAAGGCACTTCCTGGTGTTGAATGTCTAAACGAAAAATAATATAATGTTTTAACTAATTACTTAGGGCAATTAAATGTAGTAAGTTTTATTTTTAAGTTTACAGCTAATAGCGAAAGGACTTCTTAATATAGATTCTACCACTAAGTGCCTAAGTAATAATTTACTCTGCTTTCTGCTTAATGTATACTTTTGCAATGTTAAATGTTGTAGGTACATCTGCTTTTAGCAGGGTAAATTTCATATGTAGGATTGAATACCGATATAATAAAGGAGAATTAATATGAACAAGGCACTTAGAAAAGCAGTAATCGCAGGAAACTGGAAGATGAATAAAACCCGCCCTGAAGCAAAAGCGCTAATAGCTGAGCTAATCCCTGTTGTGAAGGACGCTAGCTGTGATGTTGTTATCTGCGTACCGTTTACAAATCTTGAAACCGCTATCGAAGCGACTAAGGGCAGTAACATAAAGGTTGGCGCACAGAATGTGCATTTTGAAAAATCAGGTGCATATACCGGTGAAATCTCCGCTGATATGCTAAGCGAGATGGGTGTTGAGTACGTTGTAATCGGCCACAGCGAACGCAGACAGTACTTTAATGAAACCGACGTTACGGTAAACAAACGTGTAACCGCTTGTGTTAACGCTAACATGACCGCTATCCTTTGTGTAGGAGAGATGTTAGAGGACAGAGAACAAGGTATCACTAAAGAGCTTGTTTGTCTACAAACTAAGATTGCGCTACAGGGAATTACCAAGGAACAGCTAGCTAAGGTTATTATAGCGTACGAACCTGTTTGGGCTATTGGTACAGGTAAAACCGCTACCGATGATCAAGCAAACGAGGTTTGTGCTATTATCAGAGAGGTTATTGCAGAGCTTTACGATAAAGCGGCGGCAGACGCTATGACCATCCAGTATGGTGGTTCGATGAATGCGGGTAACGCTGATTCACTACTATCTAAACCAGATGTTGACGGCGGTCTAATCGGCGGTGCTTCTTTAAAAGCGGCTGATTTTGCAACTATTGTAACTGCGGCAACCAACGGTTAGTAAGGAAGATATTTTCCATCACCTGTCGTGCATTGTGCGGCGGGTGATGATATTGAATAGGTAAGTGTGGCAGGACTATAAGCTTAGCAAAAAGTGAGGAAGAAGCATGGATTTTTCGTTTGACAGCTACCTTAAAAACGCACTGGACAATACCTGTCACCGATATAAAATCGAGGACTTTTATAACCTAGATGACTCCTCTCTATCCGCACTGCAAAGCAGAGTTCGAGCGGATTTTATCGAGGCGCTTTCCATTAAAAACATCCACGGTATAGATAATGATGACCGCAAAAAACCGTTATCCCCTACCCTCTTGTCCGACCCGGTGGATATGGGCGGATATACTAGGGAGAAGCTTTGCTTTACACACTGTGGGGGTATCACCTTCCCGCTCTATCTCCTTCGTCCTAGTAAGGATAACGATAAGGGGCGGGCAGCTTTGTTCTGCCATGGACACGGGATTGGTGCTAGAGAAGCGGTAGGTCTTGATGTGGACGACGGCATACTTTCGGACTGCGGGTATCATAGGCTAGCACCTGTAGAGCTTTGCAGGTTGGGTTACACCGTTGCCGTGCCGGAGCTTATTGGCTTTGGAGATACAAGGCTTTGCTACGATAAGAAGCGTTATCCCATGGGACATTCCTCCTGTGACATTATATCCGCTAACCTAACTATGATGGGGACTACCCTTGCGGGGATTAGGGTTTATCAGGCTATGCGGGTTGTAGATTATCTGACATCAATCCCAACTATTGATTCCGACAACCTAGTCTGTATGGGTATCTCGGGGGGCGGAATGCTGACAGCATTTCTATCCGCTATTGATACACGTGTCAAGACAGCTGTAGTAAGCGGATATCTCTCTACCTTTAGGGATAGTGTACTTGCTATGGAGCACTGCTCTTGTAACTTTGTTCCCGGAATGTACAATCTCTTTGAGATGGAGGTTTTAGCGGCTTTAATCTTCCCTCGTACCTTGGTGATAGAGTCGGGCACGCTTGACCCTATCTTCCCAGTTAACGCTGTTGTCAGCACGACCGACAAGGTTGTCGACCTTTATTCCTCCTATGGAATATCAGACAGATTTAAACTCGAGATCTTTAAAGGCGATCATCGCATATCGGGCATTACAGCATATAAGACCTTATTAATTGGGTAGATTGCTTTATTAGTCAAATATTGCATTTGTAGTAAAAAAATCAAGCCCAAGTAAAAGCATTAAAGCAAGGAAATGGAGTATATTTATGAAACCTTTAGCACTTATAATCCTAGACGGATACGGCAAAAACAACGCTGTCTACGGTAACGCTATAGACGCAGCAAACACCCCTTATATGGATAAGCTATTTAAAGAATGTCCAAACACAATAATCGGTGCATCCGGTATGGATGTTGGACTACCAGAGGGACAGATGGGTAACTCTGAGGTTGGTCACACTAACATCGGTGCAGGTCGTGTGGTTTATCAAGAGTTAACTAGGATAACAAAGTCTATCAAAGACGGCGATTTCTTTGAGAACAAAGAGCTCTTAGCGTCTATGCAGTCGGCTAAGGATAACGGTAAAGCGGTTCACCTTGCGGGGTTACTCTCCGATGGTGGGGTTCACAGCCATAACGGACACCTTTATGCACTGCTAGAGATGGCGAAGAAGGTTGGAGTTAACGATGTTTTTGTTCACTGCTTTATGGACGGACGTGATGTTCCCCCTACCTCTGGTAAAGGGTTTATTGAGGAGCTTTTAGCGAGGATGAGCGAAATTGGTATCGGCAAGATTTCCACTATCGACGGAAGATACTACGCAATGGATCGTGACAACCGCTGGGAACGTGTAGAGAAGGCATACTCCGCTATGGTGTACGGTGATGGCTGCTTTAACCCTGACCCAGTGGATGTTATGGTAAAATCCTACGAAAACAACATTACTGATGAGTTTGTTGAGCCTACTGTTTGCACAAAGGACGCTAACATTAAAGCAGGCGACAGCGTTATCTTCTTTAACTTTAGACCAGACCGTGCAAGAGAGATCACCAGAACCTTAGTTGACGACAACTTCAGCGGATTTGTGCGCAAGGGCGGCAGACTACCGCTTAACTACGTATGCTTTACCCAGTATGACGTAACCATGCCAAATGTTACCGTTGCCTTTAAGCCTGTATCGCTTGACAACACCTTTGGTGAATACCTAAGCAAACAGGGCAAGACCCAGCTACGTATAGCTGAAACCGAGAAGTATGCACATGTAACCTTCTTCTTTAACGGCGGCGTTGAAGCAAGCTTTGACGGTGAGGATCGCGCGCTTATTAACTCCCCTAAGGTTGCAACCTACGACCTTAAGCCAGAGATGAGTGCTTTTGAAGTGTGCGACGAGATGGTTAAACGTGTAAACTCCGACAAGTATGATGTTATTATCCTAAACTACGCTAACTGCGATATGGTGGGTCATACAGGGGTGTTTGACGCGTCGGTTAAGGCGGTTGAAGCGGTTGATAGCTGTGTAGCTAAGACTGTGGATGCAATACTTGCTAAGGGCGGGGTGGCACTTATCACCGCCGACCATGGTAACGCTGACCAGATGTACGAACCAGATGGTTCTCCATTTACCGCTCACACCACAAACCCTGTACCGCTAATCCTAGTAGGACTTGACAGACAGCTTAAATCGGACGGTAAGCTTGCAGATCTAGCACCAACAATGCTTGATATTATGGGTCTGCCTATCCCTAGCGAGATGGATGGTAAGAGCTTACTTGCATAACATCTATTAGCTTTTCCCCTACTATCACAAATGTGTATAAGTACTTTTACTGTATAAGACATTCGTGTAGGCTTATAACCTATCTTATTAGGTGCTGAATATATTAAAAATCACTGCATAAACATTACCTAGAGAGGTGTTTGTTTATGCAGTATTTTATTAACTATATAAATTCCTTCCTTACAGGGCCTATTGTGGTGGTAATACTCACCTTTGTGGGGATTGTAATTAGCTTTAAAACTAGGTTTGTACAGGTGCGCTGTTTTAAGGAGATGATAACCCATACCTGTTATGGTATCTTTAAAAAGAAGAAGGATAAAGCCTCGGTTTCGGGGTGGCAGGTCGCTACAGCGGCGCTTTCTGGGACTATTGGGACAGGTAACATTGTGGGGGTTGCCGCCGCCATAATGCTTGGCGGGGTTGGCTCGATATTCTGGATGTGGGTTAGCGCTTTCTTTGGGATGGCGACCAAGTATTACGAAATCTACAAGTCTGTGCAGTATCGTAAAACCACCAAAACTGGTGAGAATATTGGCGGGCCGATGTACTATATGGATAGCGGGCTAAACAAGCCGTTACTATCCTGTTTTTTCTGCGTGTTTTGTATCCTTGCGAGCTTTGGTATCGGGAATATGGTTCAAACTGTAGCGGTAAAGGGTGCGGTGGAGCTGGTCACCGACAGGCTCTCTGGGGTTATTCCGCTACTGCTTACCGTGATAATCGGGTTTGTGATTATCGGGGGAATCAAGCGTATTACAGGGTTTACCGAGATTATCACCCCGATTATGGCTTTGTTTTATATAATCGGCTGTGTAACCATTGTTTTGCTTAACATTAACCGAATTAGCGAGGTTTTTTACATAATCATAAGTAGCGCTTTTAATCCAGAGGGTGCTATAAAGCCTGCTGTTGGAGGGGTTGTAGGGTATACCTTTGCGAGCGCTATAAAGATGGGGTTTGCTAAAGGGGTATTCACCAACGAAGCGGGGTTAGGTTCAGCACCAATCGTTCATGCCGCCTCAAATGAAAAATCCCCACATAAACAGGGTTTATGGGGAATATTTGAGGTATTCTTTGACACCATCGTTATGTGCAGTCTTACCGCCTTTGTAATAATCCTATCGGATGTGGATGTTATACTCGCTACCGAAACCACTCTAACTATAACCGCGTTTAGTGTATACTTTGGGGAGTTTACCAAGTATTTTCTGGCTGTATCACTACTGTTCTTTGCAATATCCTCAATGGTAAGCTGGAGCTACTACGGTCAGACGGCGGTTTTATATCTGTCGAAGTCTAGAAATGTGGTATTATTGTATAAGATTCTATTTATTATTATTACCTATATAGGTTGTGGGCTGTCTAACGCATTTGTTTGGGGATTTAGCGATCTGTTCAACGGTCTAATGCTAATCCCTAATATAATAGCGCTACTGCTCTTTACATTAAAGAAGGATGAATAGTGCTATCATCAGCACCTGCGTAAACCCTAAAAACTTAGGGTTTACACAGTTTATCTAATACACCTGTAACCTAACTTTAATGTCGGCTACTTTGGTTTTTTGATAACATCCATGCTGTCCTCACTGGATTTAATCAGGTTTAGGATTGAGGTTTTAAACTCGGGGTACTCTCTGGCTAACGTTTCTTCGTTTAGCACAAAATCCACCTCTCGAACCTTGTTATTAGCTATTGCCACAGCCTCATCAATCGCTTCCGCCTCGTATATCCCTGCGATAGCCGCCGCTTTAGCCGCACCCATATCATACTTATAAGCAAACATCTGCGCTTGGCTGTTTTTATTAGTAAGCCCAATAATCCTAACCACCCTATAGAGTGACAGGCTTATCATGGTGATAATCCTATTAGAGATTGCAGAGCTTCCGATCTTACCTAACACATCAAATATTATATGAAGCGAGTTTACTATAAGCTTTTTCTGAATTAAAAAAGCGTTGTTAATCCCGCCATCATTTTTGCTGTTATCCGTGCTAATCTCCTTTAACGACATACCGTCGATAACTGTACCATTCTTTTCGGGTGATCTCCCTAACAGAAAGTCGCAAGAAACATCGTAGTAGTTTGCGACCTTAACCAAAAACTCTAAACCACACTCACGAATCCCCTTCTCATAATGTGATAAAAGGGCTTGAGAAACGCCAAGGTCTGTTGCAACCTCTTTTTGACTTAAATTATTCTCTTTTCTAAGCTGTATTAACGTTCGTGAAATTGGTGATGACATCTATAGTTCCTCCAAGGATAGTGTATAAAAAAAGTTATCGGTATGGACAGTTGTTCACAATAGCCATAAAAAATTAGTATATAGTTATACAAATAGTTATACATATAGTTTTAAAAATCGTTATATTACTATTATATAACAAAATATACGATTTGTAAAGTGTTTTAAAGATTTTTCTACATAATAGATAACTTACATGGATATATTTATTCAGTTTTAACAGTTTACATAGTTAATATATGTCTTTATGTATACTAAAGGATCATATACAAAATGGGCGGTCAAAGACCGCCCATAACTATTGTGTTTTTAGTTAGACAATATTAAAAGTATTTGTCGTCAATGTTGTCTGAGCTACTAGAGCTACCATAGTATCTTGAGTTTGAGGTTGGCTCGGAGTAGCTTACTCTAAACTCATCCTTTTCAAGCTTAAACTTAGAAACTAGACTCTTCATTAGGTTAGCCTGACTTGATAGCTCCTCGCTAGCCGCCGCGCTCTCCTCGCTTGTCGCAGAGTTAGTCTGAACAACAGCAGAGATCTGCTCAATTCCTAAGCTAACCTGTGATAGTGAAGCTGACTGCTCTGTTGTAGCGTCGGATATATCAGAGATAATTGCAGTAGTCGCCTTCGCACCCTCTACTACACTTATTAGCTCGTTAGCAGTTTCGCTTGCAAGCTTAACCCCGATATCTATAGAGTTAACGGAGGATTCAATTAGATTAGTAGTATCCTTAGCCGCATCCGCACTCTTGCTAGCAAGGTTTCTAACCTCATCCGCAACAACCGCAAAGCCTTTACCCGCACTTCCTGCTCTAGCCGCCTCAACCGCCGCATTAAGAGCAAGTATGTTGGTCTGGAACGCTATATCCTCGATTGTTTTAATAATCTTGTTAATCTGAGAAGATTTATCATTAATGTCATTCATAGCAGACATTAATTCCTGCATCTTTTGGTTGCTGTTTTCAATTGCAACAGAGGCGTTGTTAGACATATCTCTCGCCTTTACAGCGTTAGTTGCGTTACGTTTAACATGTTCAGATATTTCGGTAATAGAAGCAGATAGCTCCTGTACAGAGCTTGCCTGTTCGGTTGCGCCCTGTGCTAAAGCCTGCGCCGCATTGGAAACCTGATCAGATCCTGATGAAACCTGTGAAGAGGCTTCGTTTATCTGTGATAGTGTAGAGTTTAGATTCTTTATAATTTTATCTGTAGCGGTCTGTAACGGTAAAAAGTCACCTTTATACTGTGCGTCCGCCTGTTTTACAGTTAGGTTTCCGTCTGCCATCTCGGTTAGGATACGTACGATATCACCGATCATATACTGCATTCCGCCAACAAGCTGTCCTGTAGATTTTGCAAGTATGCCGATCTCATCTTCGCTATCGATTACAGGCATTGGTGAATTAATGTCACCTTCAGCAAGCTGTTCAAGTCTTTTTGAGATTAACTTAGCAGGAGTCGCAATGCTCTTGGTGATGATAAGCACTAGCACGATAATAATCGCAACAGATATAAGGCCTAATATAATCATTACTAACATGGTCATGTTAGCGTTCTTAGCCGCATTAGCCGCAAATTCAACAGATTCCTTCTCTGCCGCATCCCCTACCTCAACCATAATAGCTATAATCTTATCAAGCTCTGGGCTGTACTGCTCCGCCATAACCTTTAGCGCCTGGTCGTTGTTGTTTTCACCCGCATACTTTAAAACAAGCTCACGATACGGTTTTGCCGCATGTGCAATATCAATTGCTTTATTTATCTTATCAAGCTGTGTCGGCAGAACTGTTTTTAGCTTTTCAAGGTTTGCGTTAAACCCCTCAGCAGAGGTATTTGCTTGTTCAACGCACTTTGTGGTGATATTAATATCCGTAGTAGTCATGGACTGGTAGATGCTAGCTTCAAGATAACGAATATCTCTTCTAGCCTCCCATGCTACGATTGACGCAGTGTGTGAAGTATCATAGAATGTCTTCATATCCTTTGCTACACCGCTAATGCTTATTACTGATACAAATATTATCGCCACTGCAACAATAAGCACAATACCAAACGAAACAATCAGCTTAGCTCCAATTTTCAAATTTTTAAACATTATTAAATCCTCCAATGTTAACTCTGGTACGCTTTCTATTATTGTTGTCCTTAACGTATGTAATAATAACTAAAGGACAAACATATGCTACTAATATATATCATACCACAAAAAACGCAAAAAGTAAATAGCAAATACTGTATTTCTGACAATTTTTATAACAATTTATAAGTATTTAACATAAAATTTACATGCGTTATCTAGATCCTTCTCAAAGTCATCGGATACCCCCTCGAGCGAGAGTGTAGCGTCAATATCCTTGATAGCTTTAAAGAACCCACTGTAATCTCTCCCGTCCCCTATAAACATAAATCTTCTTCCTGTAGGATTTGCGATATGCAGATGGGATATATACTCCTTAAATCTATAGATGTTCTCTATAGGCTCGTTCTCTAGGCTAAAGTGGTAGTAGTCAACCAGTAGTCTAAGGCTTGGGATATTTAAATCCATTATGTATTCCATGCATTCACTAGTGGTGTTTAAAATGTTACATTCTAATCTGTTTAGCGGCTCAATTACAACGGTAATGGAATGTTCCATCGCAACCCTTGAAAGCATGGCTAAAAATACGCTTAACCGTTCCCTTGCCTGTTCAGATGTAACGCCAATTGGTACGTTTCTGTACCCACCTGACCCGAAAACTACAATTTTAACATTTAATAAAGCTAGCTTTCTAAACAACTCCACAAGATAATTTAGTGATACCGACAGGTCGGTATCACTAAATAACGTCGCCTTAGTGCCTGACATAAGACAGTTCACCGCACTGACACTTATATCAATTTTATCTAACTCACCCTTTAATTTTACGACATCTGTGTCAACCAAGGAGCTAATATATCCGCATGACAACTCAAGCTCACTAAACCCACTGGATTTTACTACCCTAGCATTGCTAATATCGGTACATACTCCAAGTTTCATACAAGACACCTCCAAAGCTAAGATGACATAATAATCAATATAATGCTATATGGCAAAGTTTCCGTCTTTAAATATAACTGTCTCCTGCCCGTCCTTATCGGTAGCTACTATAGAAAGATCTGCTGTACCCACCATAAAATCCTCATGCACAAGTGAAACGTTTAGTCCGTTTGCACGAAGCTCATCCTCGCTTAGCTTAGTTCCCCCTTCGATACAGTTAGGGTATGCCATACCAAATGCAAAGTGGCAGGAAGCGTTCTCGTCAAACAGTGTGTTGAAGAATAAAAGATTCATATTCGAGATTGGAGAGTCATGTGGAACCAACGCTACCTCGCCTAACATACCTGCATGTTCATCCTCATTAATCAGAAGATCCAGTATTTCCTGCCCCTTATCGGCGGTTGCAGTCAGTAGCTTTCCATCTTTATAGGTAAGGTGTATGCCTTCAATTACATTACCGCTAAAGCACAAAGGCTTTGATGAAACTATTGTACCATCGATCCTGTCCTTATCAGGGGCGGTGAATACCTCCTCGGTTGGCATATTCGCTATAAACTCTACCCCATCTTGGTTCTCCTCGGAAGCACCCGACCAGATGTGGTTTTTAGGTAGTCCCACCGTTACATCTGTACCAATAGAGTTTTTATATCTAAGTGATACAAACTGCTTTTCATTTAAAAACTTAATCTTGCGTTTTAGTGAGGTTACGTGATCCTCCCATTCCTTAACAGGATCAGCGCTGTCACATCGTACTGTCTTAAAGATGGCGTCCCACAATGCGCCAACAACCTCGTTCTCTGGTTTTTCTGGGAACACCTTCTTTGCCCAATCCACCGTTGGGATGGAAACAACACACCAGCTATTGCTGTTTGCCATTAATTTATCGTTAAACGGTTTAAAGGCTTCGTTTCGTGCCTTCCTTAAAACCGAAATCTTCTTAGTATCTACCCCTAAAAGCAGGCTAGGATCACTTGCCGCAATCGATATAAATCCCGCCTTTTTATTAAGGTGGTACATCCTTGTATCTACAAGGTGCTGCGCAACCGTGCTAAGCACTTCCTCATCTGCATGGGTTAGGGTAATCTTATTCATCTTTTCATCATTCCATAGAATTGTAACCTCTTTTGCTCCCGCAAGGTAACCCTGCTCTGCCACAATTCTAGCAAATTCAGCGCATTCAACCGGCGAATTTATCACTAAATCCTGCCCCTGCCCCACATTAATTCCCTTCTTAACGATTAATCTAGCGTATTTTGTAAGCATCTCTTTCATATAATATTTCTCCTAAGCTTTCTAATTTGATCGATTGTGTGCTTTGATTCTATCTCTGTCGGTCACAATAGCACCCTCAATTATACTACAGATCTGGTCAACATCCACCTCTTTGTCGGTTTCATAACGATCCTTACGCAGAAACTTCGGAAGTAGGTTTGAGAGTATAACAGGGTATCCCGATTTAATATAAAGTGTAGCCTTCTTTCCTGAGGTAAACACTACTAAGCTATCGATATCAATCTTAAACACCTTATTGCTTATTAAAAGGTGGCGTATAGCCTCAACGTGGGTTTTGTTCTGCATTAAAGGGTTATAGATATACTTCTTTTTGCCGCCGTTTACAATCGCCCACTGCTTTTCATTAGGCTGTGCATATATCTCTCCCCGCGTATTTTTAGTTTCAATTACTAGTATCCCGAAAAAACCAACTAGGATATGGTCTATCTGTGTCAGCTTGTCGTATAACGGTAGGTAGACATCATTAAATACCTTATAGCTTCGTGGCCAAGCGTAGCTCTTTAAAATTTTTGCTACAATGCGTTCGCCATCCTTGCCCGCCTTTCTAAGCTTTCGTTTAACCGCACCTGTATATAGTATGTACACAAGCACAAATATTAGTACTATTGACCCTGAGATAATGTATTTCATATAGCTGTTGTTTCTCCCTAAAATTCTGATGGATATACTTTATACTCATGTATTTAAGATTACCTTTGGCAATCCATAAAGGTGAGGCTTGACTCACATTGACATCCTTTTTATAGGATAATCGTACTGTGTCATATCTTAATATTTAATTATAATATAGACATTTTAACTTTTTACTAACAAATATGAATAAGATAATAAAAAATGCAGATAATACTACTGCCACATAAAAATGGGTTATTAGATTTACAGGTTAATTTCTTACCTATCTACTATCTAAAACCTGAAATTTAAACTAAAGGAGAGAGTATTATGTTAGATAAAATTGCTTTAGCACTAGTAATAATCGGTGCTTTTAACTGGGGGTCTATAGGGCTTTTCAACTTTGATATCATTGGATTTTTGTTCGGTGGACAAAGCTCAATGATAAGCCGAATAATCTTTAGCCTAGTTGCTGTTTGTGGAATCTGGTGTATTACACTGCTATTCCGTCCAACAACCGAAGATGCTACCACCTAGAATAATAAAGCAAATAAGGCACACAGCGGTCATATTTATGACCGCTTTGCCTTGTCTAGATTAAAGTCTAATTTACATAGCAAATACTCGGTATTATACCTTCTAAACCATCATATCCTTAATAATATCTGCTGTGTCACGCGCAATTAAAAGCTCCTCATTTGTAGGAACGATAAACACCTTAACCTTAGAATCAGGGGTAGACAATTCAACCTCTGTACCATTCTTTTCAAGGTTAACCTTCTTATCAATCTCAATACCCATAAACTGCATGTGTTTACATACATTCTGTCTAAGCGGATGAGAGTTTTCGCCGATACCGCCTGTGAAAACGATAGCATCAAGTCCACCCATAGCCGCCGCGTAGCCGCCGATATATTTCTTAATCTGGTAGTCCATCATGTCAAGCGCAAGGATGGCACCCTTATGCCCTTCAAGTGAAGCGATACGCAGATCTCTAAAGTCACTTGTAAGCCCGGATACACCAAGGTATCCAGATTTTTTGTTAAGCAGATCGTTCATCTCTTTTGGAGTTAACCCTTCCTGCTCCATAACATAAAGCACTACCGAAGGGTCAAGCGAACCGCTTCTAGTACCCATTATAAGCCCATCAAGCGGAGTAAATCCCATAGATGTGTCAACGCATTTACCATGATTTACCGCCGCAATGGAAGATCCGTTACCAAGGTGACAGGTAACAACACGCATATCATTTAAGCTTTTGCCCATTATTTCACTTAAACGGTTGCTAACGTATCTATGCGATGTACCGTGGAAGCCATACTTTCTTACATGGTACTTAGTGTAAAATTCATGAGGAACACCGAACATATAAGCTTTTGGAGGCATAGTTTGATGGAACGCTGTATCGAATACAACCACCTGTGGAACCTTGCTGTCCAGAACACCCATACACGCCTCGATACCTAACACATGCGCCGGATTATGTAGAGGCGCAAGGTCAGAGATAGATCTGATCTTCTCTAAAACTTCCTTTGTAACTAACACAGACTCAGAGAAATGCTCCGCTCCCTGTACAATTCTATGACCAACCGCAGAGATTTCATCTAGGCTTTCAATTACAGCATAATCGCTGTTAACAAGCAGTTCTACAAGCTTTAAAAAAGCCTCCTTATGGGTTGGGAAATCGCATTCTTCGGTATACACACGTCCGTCAGCAGGTTTGTGTGTGATAAATCCGCCAATCCCGATCCTTTCGCAGTTTCCTTTTGCCAGAACCGTTTCATGCTCCATATCTATCATCTGGTATTTTAGTGATGAACTGCCCGCGTTAATTACAAGAATCTTCATTTTTAGTGTTCCTTTCAATCTAACTAATTTTGTGGTTTGCCAAGCATAAGCTAACGTATAGGTAAAAAATACATTAAATATTATTAAACTTAAAGCTTACTAGCGTTAATGCTAGTATCTTTAAACGTGGGGTATCCCCACGTTGCCTATAAAAAGGTCTGGTTAAACAATTGCTAGTTGTAATGCACAACTGCCTTTTGCAGATAGCAAGATAATTAGCTATCTATAAAAATATTCGCTAAAAGACTTGACAAAACTCTCTATATTATATAATATAACATTTATGAGATAATTTCAAGTATTTTTTATTAATATTTTATCTTTTACAAAATTTTTATGATTTTTTGAAAACGCTACATAAAACCAAGTCATATAGGAGCTTAAAGATGAAGGATAGAAAAAAGATTACAGGGGTGGTTACAGAGTACAATCCCTTTCACAACGGTCACCGCCATCAGATTGAGGAGCTTAGAGATAAACCCGATTCCGCTACCCATATTGTAGCGGTTATGAGCCCTTATTTTGTTCAGCGTGGGGATATTGCTGTGTTCTCAAAGTGGACAAGGGTAAAGGCGGCAATGCTGTCGGGGGTGGATCTGGTGGTGGAGCTTCCTACCCCTGCCGCGCTGTCATCCTCTGAAAGATTTGGTGCGACAGCAGTGTCAATATTAAACTCACTAGGGATAGATGAGCTCGCTTTCGGGAGCGAATGCGGGGATGTGACAAGGCTTACTGCTGTAGCAAAGGAGGTCATCGCCGCTAAGGATGACAGGCGGATATCGGAGTTTTTGTCAATGGGACATCGTTACCCGACAGCGCTGTCAATGCTACTGGACCGCTACTACGACAACAAAGACACCGCTCTGTTATCCAAACCCAACAACCTGCTTGCAGTGGAGTATATTAAGGCTATACTCCAAAACGGTTATAACATCTCCCCCTACACCATAAAGCGTATGGGGACTGCACACGATTCAAGCCTTTCACAGGGAGGTTATGCCAGCGCTTCACTGATACGCTCGCTAATGAGAGGGACTTCTACCGACTTCTACTCCTGCCGTGAGTTTACCCCGCCGTCCGCCTTCTCGCTATACGAAGAGGACCACAGGATGGGCAGGATATACGACATTAAACAGGTTGAGAAGGCTATGCTCTACAAGCTTCGGACGATGAAGCCCGACGACTATCTCAAGATTCAGGATGTAAACGAAGGGTTAGAGAACCGACTGCATGAGGCGGTAATAAAATCTAACTCCTTTGATGAGGTTGTTTCTTTAGCAGGATGTAAGAGGTACACCACCTCACGGATACGGCGGATACTCTTTAACGCAGTGTTAGGGATAACAAGGGATCACCTCGAAGGGTGCACCTCCTATGTTAGGGTGTTAGGCGCTAACAAGCGTGGGTTTGAGATACTTAGCAGGGTCAAAAAGACCGCTAATGTATTTATCTCACCTAAGTTTTCGGCATTGCATGAGCGGTTTAGCGAAAATATGCAGATCGAGATAAACGCTCAAAACCTATTCTCTCTAGGCGCAAAAGGCGGGATACAAAGCGGCAATGCGGAGTGGTTTGATAATCCTTTTATCCTAAAACAGTAAAGTAATTTGACAGGTATGTCACAAGGTTATAAAACCAAGTGACATACCTGTCAATATCAATTCTGGGGCAATATTTATCCGCTACATAATGCTTTCAATGCTTAGGATGTTAAACTCACCCTGTAACGACTGATGGATAACAAACTTAACTAGGTCAACCTTTGCTGGGTATGTGGTTAGCGTTTGCTTGCAGATAATCATGTGGTTGACACCTGCTACTATCTGTTTAGCGCAGTATAAAAGCGGATCATATGTACCACCTAGTAGATTCTCTGTTACCTGTTGAAACCCTGTCGCAACCTCTTGCGGTAGGTTACAGGTAGGTATATCTTCTAGTATCTCCCATGCTCCGTGCATAAAATCACTCCAATCTATTTTTATATTAATGTGAGGCAATGCCTCATGTCGCCACCCTAAAGGTGCGGCTTAGATTTAAACTATCTGGCTAATGCTTACTATAGAGAACTTCCCTACTAGATCCTCACCAGGTGCTTGATTTAAAACCATCTTTACAATATGCTTCTTCTCTGGATGGGTTGCCAAGGTCTGTTCACAGATTATCATGTGGTTAATTCCGGCAACAATCTGGGTAGCGCAGTATAGCACTGGAACATACTTTGCTCCAAGCATGTTTGCGGTTACCTCACTAAATCCGGTTGCCACCTGTTCAGGCAGACTACATGCAGGTATATTCTCGATTACTTCCCAAGCTCCTACCATAACATTCACTCCAATCATAAATATTGTCCGTATTCGGCATATTCATAATACCACAAATTAACTAAAATATGCAAGTGAAAATACAAAACTGGTATAAAAAATGACAAAACTTGCAACTGTACGACATGAGTCAGAAACTCCAATAGGCTGCAATGTTTTATCTATAAAAAGTAATGTAGTTTATTGTATTGTATTTTGTCGAATAAACGCCCACCAAACCTCCTTAGCAAAGGTTCGGCTAACCGGTATTATGATTTTGCCCACCGCAACTATCTCTCGCTTTTTAAGCTCCCTTATCTTTTGAACGTTAACAGCAAATGCTTGGTGACATCGTACAAATCTATCCTTTGGAAGGATCTCCAGAAGGTCTGAAAGCTTTCCGTTGTAGTATGCCATACCTGTGGTTAACGTTACAAATACCCTTCTATTGGAGTTTTCCAGATATACTATCTCGTCCACCCCCACCAGCACCTTGCCCTTAGTCTGAAATAGGTCAAGTAGGATAGCTTCTTTGCAAAATCTCTTGTTGTAGTCCGACCTAATTAGTCGCTCTAATACGACGCTGTCAACAGGTTTAATAAGGTAATTAAGCGCATTTACGTCGTAGCCTTCCAATGCATAGTCACGGCTTGAGGTGATAAAGATTATCGTAACCTCGCTATCATCCCTGCGTATCCTTTTGGCTACCGTCATACCATCTATACCATCCATTAGGATATCCATAAGGATTAGATCATACTTCTCATGCCCCTCGGATACTGCGTTTAAAAGCTTCTCCCCGCTAGAGAACACGCTTATACTATATTTAACGTTAAGCCTTTCCAGTATATCCCTGCAAAGCTTTTGCTCCTCTCTTGAGAACAAAAGCTCATCCTCACATATTGCTACACGATACATATAAATCACAACCATTCATATCTATATCTAAAACCTATACCGCTAAAAGTAAGTAATATAAACCTAATAAACTTCCAAAATATTCTAAAATATCTACTATTATACCATATCAAAACCCTAAAGTCAACATAAAAAGACGCACAGATCCAAAAATTAGATCCGTGCGTCTTAAATTAAAGGTAATTACGTTAATACATCTTAGCAATTTCGCCTAAACGCTCAATTATTGGAAGCTTTTGTGTACAAAGCTTTTCGCATTTTCCGCATTTAATGCAGTTTTTAGCGGTAGAGCCGTCAACCCCCCAGTGGTAGCTTAGCCTATCCTTAACAGCCTTTACGTCACCCTTGTTTAGGATATAGCTGTTGTAGCTGTCGATTAGCTTTGGTATATCGATATCTACAGGACATTCATCACAGTAGCTACAACCCGTACATAGAGAATTTAACTCCTGTTTTAGGTTTTCAGACATCTTATCGATCATCTGGGCGGTGTAGGTGCGAACGTTTTCAACCGCTTTAATGTTCTCCTTTAGCTCGGCTAACGAGGAGATTCCTGGTAGTGCTACGGTAATCGCCTCTTGACCTATTAGGAACTTAAGCGCAGATATAGAGATAGTTTCGTCCGCTTCGTCCTTTATAAATGAGAAATAGTCAGGATGGGTTGGGATAATCCCGCCCCCTAGCGGATTCATGGTAACTACCGCCATGTTAGCGTCGTGGCAAGCCTTAACCCCCGCCATACGGTAGGCAAAGTTTACAGCATTGTACCCTAGCGTTACCCCTTGGTACAGTCCGTCAGCCGCAACCTTAGCGATATCCTCCCCGCTCATATGGGTGGTGAAGGAGATGTGTTTAATCAGACCCTCCTCCTGTGCTTTACGTGCGCCTTCAAGGATACCGTTTGGCTTTAGGAACTGGTGGTACTGGTCTAAGTTTAGGATACACCACATATTATATATATCGATTGAATCGACATTCATGTTTTTAAGTGACTGTTCTACCATCCTTCGACAGCTATCCGCATCGGTAGCGTTCCATAGCCCGCATTTAGTGGACACATAAAAGTCAGATCGTTTCATGGTTTTAAACGCTTCGCCAAAGATCTTTTCGCTGTTACCTGCGCAGTAGTCGGGAGCGGTGTCAAAATAATTGATACCCATGTCGAATGCCGCCTTAACTAATTCGGCACCGTTGTCAAAGTTACCGTTTTTGTAGTCCTGCTCGGTAAAACGCATACCGCCAAACCCGATAGCTGAAACCTTAATTCCTGTCTTGCCATACTCTTTGTAGATCATATAATTCTCCTTTTATATTAATTTTCTCTCATCACAGTACTCACAAATGCTAATGTCACCACTGGTAATACTGTACTTTTTGAGATAACCCTCTGAATTTGTAATGCAGTTTTTATTGGTACATGGGTAGCTTGATTCGCTACCTTTTATTAGCTCGTAGCTTTTTTTGTTATTAAGCAGATAGAGTATTAGCGCCATACGTGCAAATACACCGTAGTTTGCCTGCTTAAAGTAGATAGCTCGTGGATCGTGGTCTACCTCCATGGTAATCTCGTCCACCCTTGGTAGAGGGTGCATTACCTTTAGATCCTTTTTTGATAGAGAAAGCTTTTTTGTATCTAGCACATAGACATCCTTCTGTGCGTTGTATTCCTCCTCGGAGGAGAACCGTTCCTTCTGGATACGTGTCATATATAACACATCAAGTGAGGAGACCGCCTTCTCTAATCTTTCGCACTCTTGGTATTCACAATTGTTAGCATCTAGCATATCCTTAATATATGTAGGTAAAGATAGCTCCTTTGTCGAAATTAACACAAATCTATTGTTTTTATATAAACAAAGTGCCTTTACTAATGAGTGTACAGTACGCCCGTTTTTAAGGTCACCGCATAACCCGATAGTAAGGTTATCAAGACGTCCTAGCTCTAGCTTTAGGGTGACTAGGTCGGTTAGGGTTTGGGTTGGGTGAAGGTGACCGCCGTCCCCAGCGTTTACCACAGGGCAGTCGGAGTAGATTGCCGCCGCCTTTGCCGCCCCCTCGCTTGGGTGACGCATTACCATAATATCGGCATATCCACTTACGATACGGATGGTATCGGTTAGGTTTTCACCTTTGGATACCGAGGTATTCTGCGGATTATCAAAACCAATTATACTGCCACCTAGCTTTATCATCGCCGCTTGAAAGGACATCTGGGTACGGGTTGATGGCTCATAAAAGAGCGTTGCCAGAATTTTATTGCGGCAAGCGCCTTGGTAGGTGTGGGGTTGTTTATAGATATTCTCTGCTAATTCGATTATATCATTCCATCGGTGGATTGACAGGTCGTTTAGGTCTATTAGGTGCTCTTGGTCGCTCATCTACTGCTTCCTTTCTAGATTTCATCTATCTGGCAAAAGTTAATTGTTGTGGCTATTTGACCTTTTCTGGTAAGCTTGTACTCGTCAAATTGCTAAGATTCAAAGGGGTGTTTTATTTATGTTAAACCGAAACTATCAAAAGACTATAAAGAAGAAGAGTAACCTTCCCTTTTTGGTGTTATCGCTTCTAATTGCGGTGTCTTTAATAATGCTCTACACAAATATTACCCCGGTAATACATTCAGCGGCAGTTACACAGGGCAATCTCTATATTCAAAAGATGGTAAACGATACCGTTAACACCGTGCTCACAAACAACGCGGCACAGCTTAACGACATCCTAACCATAACCTATCAAGACGACACTAACCAAAAGATATCCTCTATCGGCACTAATACCCTACTTATAACCCAGATGAAGAACGATGTAACAAAAGCGCTTATCGGCTCATTTAACATGGGAGAAACTACAAAATTCCGCATTGCTCTCTCCACCCTGCTAGGGTACGATTTTCTAATGGGTAGCAAGATGTTTTGTAACCTTTACATAAATCCTTTTACCAGTATCGACTGTAATGTGGAGAGTGTCTTTGAGGATGCGGGTATTAACCAGACAAAGATATCCCTTGTCCTAAAGGTATACTGCACCTCCGATATATCGGTAGGCAGTCACAAGCAGACCATTCAGGTAAACAACGAATTTCTGCTAGCACAAAAACACATTATCGGCACAGTACCATTTAGTGGCTAGCATTAGTGGAACATGGGGATACTGGGTTAGTGTAGAGTTGTCGGTGGTTAGTTGTTATCAGAGGTAGCTCGTAAAACGTATGTATGGAACGCATTAATGCGGTTCCTATATACAAAACTAATACTACTACATAAACATACGTTACAGTAAACTAACTACTAATGACAAGCCGCGCTAATCATACCCTTAGCGGCATCCATTGTGATAACCGATCCAGATTTTAGTAGCTGTGTAGCGCTTTCGCAACCGATTATAACAGGGATGTTTAGTGCCAGTCCAGCCACCTCTGCATGGGTTTGCTCTCCTTGACGTTCGGTTATAATACCTCTAGCCTTTTGTAGAATCGGCATAAGTGCGTTGGTGGTTTGGGTGATAACCAGGATGTCGCCATCGTTAAAGTTATTTAACGCTTCCTCCTCGGTGTGGGCAACACATACGTTAGCGGTAACCGAAAGGTTATTTACCCCCTTACCTGTTGCAAGGATATCCCCTACTACATGCACCTTCATCATGTTTGTAGTACCCGATACTCCAAGCGGTACTCCCGCAGTAATAACCACAAGATCCCCCTTAGATACGATCCCTGTAGACTCTGCTACAGTTACCGAATCGTCAAAAAGTTCATCGGTAGACTTCTTCTCCTCCATCATAACAGGGAAAACTCCCCATGACATGTTAAGCTGACGGCAGGTGTGGGTAGAGGTTGTACAGCTGATTATCGGACTGCTTGGACGGTAACGTGAGATCATCCTAGCGGTTCTACCCGAGCTTGAGATTGTGATAATTGCACCCGCATCCAGATCCTGCGCAGTTGAACAGGTTGCATGGGAGATTGCGTCACTGATATAGGTTAGGTGGGTTATATCAAGCGATCTAAACCGCTTAGCATAGTCGATATCCCCCTCCGCCTTTTCAGCGATACGCACCATAGTTTTAAGGGATTCGATTGGATACAGCCCCGCCGCAGTTTCGCCTGACAGCATAATAGCGCTAGTTCCGTCGTATATCGCATTCGCTACGTCATTCGCCTCTGCACGTGTTGGACGTGGATTCTTCATCATTGAATCAAGCATCTGGGTAGCGGTTATAACCTGCTTACCGCTTGCATATGCCTTTTTGATTATCATCTTCTGGTAGAGCGGTACCTCCTCAAGCGGGATCTCAACCCCCATGTCACCCCGTGCTACCATAACACCGTCCGCTACACGTAGAATATCGTCGATGTTCTCCACACCCTCTTTATTCTCAATCTTAGCGATAATATTAAGGTGTACACCGCCGTTATCCTTTAGGATACGTTTAATCTGTAGGATGTCGTCGGCAGTTCTGGTAAACGAAGCGGCTATAAAATCAAACCCTGTCTTAACGCCGAAGATGATATCGTCTTTGTCCTTTTGACTTACATACGGCATGGATAGCTTTGTATTTGGCACATTAACACCCTTATTGTTTGAGATAACCCCAGAGTTTAGGATTTCACATATTATATCCCCCCCTGAAATCTCCTTTACCCTTAGCTCTATTAAACCATCATCGATTAGTATGCTACTTCCGTTTTCAATATCATATGGAAGGTCTGGGTAGTTAACGGTAACGATTGTGTCGTCCCCCTCCACCTCGCGGGTGGTTAGGGTGAAGGTGTGACCTTTTGTAAGCTCAACCTTGTTATCCTTAAAGGTTTTAATCCTAATCTCAGGCCCTCTTGTGTCTAGAAGGGTTGCAATTGGTAGGTTTAGTTCGTTTCGGTATTTAACCACCTGATCAAAACGTTTCTTGTGTCCTTCATGGTCACCATGTGAAAAGTTAAACCTCGCAACATTCATTCCTGATAACATCAGCTGTCTAATAACATCATCGCTATCGGTTGCGGGACCTAGCGTACAGATAATTTTGGTTTTTCTCATAACGTCCTCCAGATAATTAATTTTTGCTATATTAAAGTATTCACACCTATGTTATACTTATTACAATTATAACATCTATACTGAATTTTTGCAAGGATTATTTTGTAAAATTTTATTATTGAAATAGTCAAGATAGAAATTTAGAGGATTATTTTGGTTTATTAAGGTAAAAGCGGATACCTTCGTTGGCATCCGCTTTTATCTATCGGTTTAGTGAATACTATACTGCTAACGTTTATTGTCTGTATACTGGGGTTAAAACCCTCGCCTTTCAGGCGAAACCTTTAG
>CAZAOY010000039.1:0-24028 GCA_964486925.1 uncultured Oscillospiraceae bacterium | reverse complement strand
ATTGGGATTTTGTTGGTCTTTATACAGACGAGGGTATTTCAGGCACCAGCATTAAACGACGCAAGGGTTTTCAAAAGATGATTGCAGATGCCTTGGACGGCAAGATTGATCTTATCGTTACAAAGACAATTTCCCGTTTTGCCAGAAATACCGTGGATTCCATCAGCACAGTGCGAATGCTTAAAGAAAAAGGTGTGGAGGTATTTTTTGAGAATCACAATCTTTGGACATTTGACCCTACTGCTGAACTTACCATTACCATTTTAGCGAGTATTGCACAGGAAGAGAGCCGTAACCTCAGTGAAAACGTGAAATGGGGTCATCGCCACCGTATGGCAGAAGGAAAGGTGGCAATGCCTTACAAGCGGTTTCTTGGATATGAAAAGGGTGAAAACGGACAGCCTGTAATAAACGAGGAACAAGCGGTAGTTGTTCGTAGAATTTACACCATGTTTATTAATGGTGTGACCCCCTCCGGCATTGCGTCACAATTTACAAGCGAGGGTATTCCTACACCCACTGGAAGGAAAAATTGGCAGGCTACGGTGGTCGAGAGTATATTATCAAATGAAAAATATAAAGGGGATGCCCTTTTGCAAAAGACATTTTGCACGGATTATCTCACTAAAAAGATGAAGGTTAACGAAGGTGAGGTGCCACAGTATTATGTTGCCGACAGTCATCCAGCCATTGTGAGTGAAGAACTTTTTGACCATGTGCAGTTTGAATTGAAACGTCGCAAAGGTAACCGCTACATAGCCACCTCAGGTTGTTTTGCTGGGAGGGTTATCTGCGGTGATTGTGGAACGGCATATGGTGCCAAGGTCTGGCATTCTACCAGCAAATATCGCCGCACAGTATGGCAGTGCAACGGTAAGTTTAAGCAGTCTGAGAAGTGCAAGACTCCCCATTTTTATGAAGATGACTTGAAGCGGATTTTCCTTGAAGCTATGAACAGTCGCTTTTCTGATAAGGATTCCATCATCCCAGCTTATAAGCGTATTATTAAGATTTTGACCGATGATTCTGCTTTGGTTGAGGAACGAACTACCCTGCGTAGCGAGAGCGAGGTTTTGCTTGAAGTCATGCGAAAGATGGTTTCAGAAAACGCCCGTGTAGCTCAAGACCAAGACGATTACCACCGCCGATACAACGGACATGTGGAAAAATACAATGGCATTATGGCAAGGCTCGGCGAGGTCGAAACTCTACTGCAGACCCGTAATGCCAAGCGTCAAGCCATGGAGCAATTTTTAAGAGTGCTTGGCAAACGGGAGCATTTGCTCACCGAGTTTGATGAGGATTTGTGGTATTCCACTTTGCATCAGCTTGTAGTGAAATCAGATACTGAGGTTGTGCTGGTGTTTAAAGACGGTTCAGAGGTGGTGTGGAAAATGTAGACTGATAGGTAAAGCCCATGTGCTAAACCGAAAAGGTCAAGCACATGGGCTTTATTTGGGTTAAGTATAACACTTACTTGGTAAAATATATTGTCGCATTATTTGTCTTTTAGTCGCAAATATATTGACAAACACTGTTGAATATTGTAAAATAGATAAGGATAGTAATTTTATATGGATAAGGAATTGAGAAACCAAATGCGTAAAGAATATATCGAAAAAATGATAAAGAATATGCCCGTTCTACGTGCCGCAGCAAACTTAACCCAAGCAGAACTTGCAGACAAGGTTGGGGTAAGCCGGCAGACTATTGTTGCTATTGAAAATGGGAGCAGGTCATTGACTTGGACAATGTATTTAGCATTATTGTTTGTATTTAAAAACAATGTGGAAAGCGATCTGTTTGATACAATTATAGTGATGGAACAAGCTACATAGTGATATTTTTATCAAGTTTTTCAGCAGTTTGTTTGAATTTTTTAAAGAAAAAGCTTTTTAATTACAAGTTCTAGTTGTATTATATTAAGTCTACTTAATACTATTTCAAGCTCTTTACATGTTTTAACAAAATGCATTACCCTTTATCTGACTTTAATTTGTGTGTTATATAGCATTTAAAGCATATAAAATTTACATTAGCTTTTGAGTATCAAGAGGTAAAAATATGACAATTTATGATGTTATATGTATCGTAGAAAAAGCAGCATTAGAAAGTATTGCAAATAAAGAATTTTTAGAAAATATTAGATGTAACAAACCGACTATGTCAAAGTCTGATAAAAGGATTTTATCCAAACGGTTAATAAACTTCCGTGAATTAGGAAAAGTAGCTATTCTTAAATATATACTAATTTATTCATGTTGGTATCCAGATGAAGCTATTCATATTGCTCGGCAAAAAGGCGTTTTTCGGTATAAAGCTTGGGGGTTTAAAAATAATTCTGTTGAATTTTTGTTGATGTTTTTACAAAAAAATTCTGGGCTTTTTAATTTCTCTGAAAAAACTCAACTTTTTATTAACACTAAACTAAAACTTTCATGGATGTATGACTTTTACAAAGATTCAGAACAAGAATTAATTAAATTTATAAGAGAACATCATAACAATCGACGGCGAATTAAAATTGGTAACAATATAATTGAAGAGGCATTATTCAAAGAATTACTTGCATATATTGATACCTCTTTTAATTTTCACAACCATCGCATAAATGAACATCAAAATAAAAACCAATTTAATTGTTACAGTATTGAGGAAATATCTGAAAGTATTTCGTATATCATTTATCTATATGACTCCACTATAGGTATAAACAATAACAACAATTATTGGGTGTCTCCAAAATTTGTACTATCTGATGAAATTGAAAAAATAATACTAATCGGATGTAAAGTTCATCAATTACAAGAATGGGAATTATGTATAGATTATTTTAATTATCAAGTTAAATTTGTTGATAACAAATACTTAATATATGATGAAGAACAGATTTTTGAAAAGAGTATACGATTGGGATATGTTAAGAGAGATATGCAAGAAGATCTTTTTTATATGCAAAATGATTCTTTTGACGATGCTTTATCATTAATAGAAGTAAGTAAATATGTAAAAAATAAATTAGGAAATCAATTGCTAAAAAACATAGGAACTGGACCATTGTCAAGGTTTAGATTTGAATTTCCAGAACCTCTATTTAAACCGTTTTTTCAATCAAATTCTTTATTTAAAGAGGAAATATTAAGCTTACAACATTGTGCAAAAGAGTTTATAACAACACCGGACGAAGTACTTAGCAAGCAAATTACAACTAACTGTACTTTGTCTGATGTAATACTATTTCAACGTTTTTTCACGATTCTATTTAATGTAGCAGAATCAATTCTTTTTGAACAAGATGATAAATATAAGATAGTCCGCTCCCTTATTCCAGCTTTTCCGAAAGAAACCTTAATCAAGTTGCTTTCAAGTTTTTTGGGAAAAGAAGAAAAGGCATATGAACTTCTAGAATTATTTACTTATAAAAAGGCTTATAAATTAGACTTACAATATACGCCTTTTCTTAAAGTATTAAAAAATTTACTATTTCCAACTGCATTAGTTTCTCGTTCAAATTTACTGAGAAATTGCATTGCTTACTCATATTTATCAAAAAACCAAAAAGTAAATGAAGAAAACCGAGAATCATTGGTTGTGAATTGTGCGAATATTTTTAAAACAAATCAATTTGAATGTGAAGTTTTTACAAATAAAAATTTTTCGTATAAAAATCAAGATGGTGAAATAGATGTCCTTGTGATATCTGATAAAGATATAATTATTATTTAGTGCAAATCTCCGCTGAGTCCCACTAATAATTTTGAAATGAGATCAAGCTATGATCATATGTTAAAGCTTTACGACAGTTAACTCATTGCAAATCAGCTATGAATAATGCAAGTTATAGAAAACTATTCATAAAAAACAATCTTGTTCAAATCCGAACCTTTTTGTGGTTTATCTAAGGGTCGATTATTATCATACCCTTAGCGCTTTAGTTAATTTTAATTTTATCAGCTTAATGATAAAGCTTATTGACAAAGGTGGCGATAAGCGACCTGCGAAACTCTATATCAAGAAACTGCCTGTCTATTGTCATAACGAGGATAGTCGGGTTGCTATTTTTATGGATAATTCTTAACAGTATTGACTTAATCTAACATTCGTGATAAAATAAAACAATAAGCTTAGAAGCGAAGGTAGGGGATGGCTTTAAAAGAGCTAGGCCAAACTGTAATAGATATTTTACAAACTATGTGGCATACGAAGCAAAGGGAAAAGCATTATATAGATATTTAGCTTGGCTTGTCCTTGTCATTTCCACTCAATTGGCTAAATACGTACCTATATCAAACCACCCATAAACAAACAACTAGTAGGGATGGTAATAGGGGTATGGGAGGAGCAACGCTCCTCCCATACGGTTTTAGGTGTGGCTTTATAGCTTTTACACAATATAAACAATTGAGTCACTGTGGAATCGTTTGAATATCTCATCCCGTAAAAACTGCTCGCCGTCCTCTCGGTAGGACTGCTTGTAGCAGTATTTTCCACGTCCTCTGCCTGTCATGAGGTCGGTGTGGTAGAGCGTCTGCTTTGTCGGGAATGCCTGCTCGTTAATAGCTCGGTGAACATAGCTGTATGTCATAAATATTATCTCAAGCTGGATAATATCCTTTAGCTTCTGCGGTAGCTTTTCTGCCAGTTGGTCTAGCAGTTCTAGGTAAAGCGCCTTCCAGTTCTCCACCATTACAACAGGTGCTATTAGTATCCCGACTTTATATCCGGCTTGATACATCTGGGTTAATGCTTTAATCCGATGATCTAGGTTAGATGTACCTATCTCGATATCGCTTATAATTTGACTGGGGTTAACGCTCATCCTAAAGATAACCTTCCCCTCATGGTTTAGAGGTAGTAGATCGTCCACCATGCTAAATTTGGTAGGGAATGTGATACTGCCTTTGCCGTACTTTGCAAACTGCTCGATAGTATAGGTTAGCGAGTCGGTAACTCGGTGCTCAAGGATTAAATCACTGTTACTTCCAATCTCATATACCTTGCTCTTTTCTGCGGCAACCGATCTTTTTATAAGCTTATCTAACATCTGCTCGTGGTTTACAAACACCCTTAGATAGGAGCATTTGTTGTAGTTGCACACAAGGTAGCAGTACAGGCACATTGCGGGACAACCTGAAGAGGTAAAGGGTACTAGATAATCGGATATCTTAAAGTTATCCACATATTTATGGGTCTTTCGTACCCCAATGATAAGGTATTTTTTTAGCTCGATAAAATCCTCGTTTGGTCTTGTTCTAAGCTCTAGGATATTGTTGTGGTTATCTATAGGAAACTTAGGGGTATCTTTATACTTTTCCATTAGGTATCTTCCCATAGCATACTGTTCTATCGCGGGCTCGTAGTAGATTCGTTTTGGGTACATCCTGCCCTCCATATATCTTGATTTACATTAATAGATTGTGTGAAAAAAGGCTTGCTACCTAAAGAATATCGCGGATATCAGATAGTCACTGCCGTACCGTTCGTTGACTATCAAACCGTTATCGCCCCACTGCCCAAACCCTGCTTTTACCGCTAAAGGTCTAAGGTCACCGTATACCGAAAATACACCCTTTGTCCATATCTTAGTAAACCCATTCCTTTGGATTAGCCTCTTAATCTCCTTTAGGTTTTTTCTTGCTATCCTGTTAACCGCTAACGTATCTCTTGTAACATTGAATAGATCCTTATAAAACAAAGTGCTCTTGCAGTAGTGTGCAAACAGTATGCAGTGGATGTCAGCCTTAATTTTAATCCTACCATGCATAATCACCTTGTTGCGATTTGCGATTTTAAATACATGCCTGTCAAAGGCTTTACTATCCATTCACTATCCCCCAAGAGTAGGGTCTTGGAATTGATACCACTGCATAGCGTTGTGAAAATGCTCGGGCTTAAAGTCCGGCCAAAGCTCGTCCACTACATAAAAATCTGCGTACACCGACTGAACCGGCAAAAATCCCGATAGCCTTCTCATCCCGCCCCAACGGATTACAAGATCAATTCGGGATACATCATGGGATTTTATATTGTTAAGCTGTCTTTTGGATTCTCCGCTTGCTATGCCCGAGAGATCCCATTCCCAGCCATAGTTTACAAGGAAGTTTACCTTTATCCCTCCGCCTGCTATGTCGGTTCGTGTGGTATACTCCTTAAGCTCTGACGGGAAAAACTTGGAGCTTGAATCCCCCACAACTAGTAGAGATGCTCCTTGGGATGAAATTAGCTTTACCGCATCTACACAAGCCTTGGAAAACGCCTTTATCTGCTGGGTTGGACGCTTGCAGTTTTCGGCGGTGAATCCGTAGTAGCTTATCTCCTTAACCCCAAACTCTCGTGCAAGCAGTAGAAGGTCAAGTCCTGGCATTAGTCCATGCTCGTACCCCTCATGCTTTCCCATTCCTATCTGCGTTGCCCAACGTCTGTTGCCGTCGGGTATAATTCCGATATGTGCAGGTATCTTCAAAAGTTAGCCCCCTTACGTTTAATCTGGGTAGATAAAACCCATTAAGATGAAATATTTTAATTGGGCAACAAAATGTTGCGCTATTGCTTTAGCGTTCCCACAAATATTGCATTTTCTAAGTAAAAGACGCAATATTTGATTGCCCATTTAATAGTTATATTCTTCCACCTAATGTTTGAAAATATGCAATATGGGAATGCTATACTTATTTAATCTTGAATCTATTAAAGGTAATTCTTAGAGCAAGCTTTTAGGTTAAGGCTTCGCCTTAAATTAATTCTGTAAACAGTAGGTTTAATGGAGGGATAGTATGACATCCGTTGCGATTATAGGTGCGGGTATAGGCGGTCTTTGCACAGCAATCTCCCTACAGCTAAAGGGATATGATGTGCACATATATGAAAAAACTGACAGAGCGGGCGGGGTGCTAAAATCCCTAACCAGTCCAGACGGTGCATACCGTTTTGAGGAGAGCGCGTCCATCCCGATTAACCCGTTAACATACCATAAATTCTTTGACAGATTAGGGTTAAAAGCAGAAAGCTTTTTTTGCGAAAAAAGCCTAGAAACGCTATACAACGTTTACTATACTGACGGTAGGGTGTTATCGATACCCCATAGCATAAGGGATATGAAGGCTTTAGTAAAGGATAATTTTAAAGAGGATGTTAAGGGGTATGACGACTTCTTGGCGGCTACGACCAAAAAGTATAGGTTAGCTAAAAAATACTTTCTAAACAGACCTTTTATGAAGGCTTCCTCGGTCGTGAATGGGAAGCTATTGTCTGGATTAATCAAGCTAAATCCATCCTCCTCTGCAAGCAGTTATGTTAAGCGGTATATAAAATCAAAAAAGCTTAGGGATTTTATCCTGTTTCAAGCCTTCTTTATGGGGGTGTCGCCCGACAGGCTACCTAATGTCTACACCACCGTTTACTCCAATTCGCAGGTCGAGGGTATCAGCCATATTAAGGGAGGACTCTCACACTATGCTAAGGTTTTAACCTGCCTGTTTCTATCAAGCGCGGGGAAGATATACTATAACTCTCCCGTTGGGCAGATACTAAAACAGGATACAGCTGTAACAGGTATCCGCATTGGTGATAAGACGATCAATTACGATCTGGTTGTGGTGAATGCTGACTACTGCTATGCCCAAAAGGTACTGCTTGACAGGGAGCTTCACCGCTACAAAACCCTATCCTGCTCGACCTTTATTATCCACCTCGGTTTAACCAAGCAGTATCCCACGCTAAACGTCCATAACCTATATATAAACGAGGATTTAGAAGCGGAGGTATCAAACCTTTTTAAAGGTAAACTACCAAACCACCCATCACTCTACATCTATTCGCCATCTATAATTGATGACAGCTACTGCAAAAATCCTACCCATTCGGTTATAAATATTATGGTCAGGGTACCAAACCTTAGAGATCTACCTATCTCGTGGAGTGAGGATTTGATTAAAGCGCTTTCCGATAGGTGCTTAGCCACCGTTAGCACGATAAAAGGACTAGAGGATCTACCAGACCATATCGCTTACAAAAGCTATACCACACCTCTACAGTTTCAAAACCAATATAACTGTCGTTATGGGAGTTGCTTTGGAATTGGCCATACCCTGCTTCAAAGTATGGCGCTACGGCCACAGCTTAGGGACAAGCAGTATAGTAATCTTTACTATGTCGGCTCATCCATCCACCCAGGTAACGGCGCTTCTATCGTTATAAACGGCTCACAGCTGGTTAGTGCGGAGATCTGTAAAAATCATCCGATAAGCTTTGATGATTCGGAAAATAGGTCAGAGTAACAGTATATTACAATAATTAGAAACACCCATACACATTGATAAAAAACATGTATGGGTGTATTATATTGGGTTACTACAGAGGGATACTTACCTTGAAAACACCACTGCGCTTAGGTGTACCGCCATACAACTGGGGTACTCCAGTGCCGCAATAGATAGCGTCGTTATGGATGGTGATATTAGAGCCAACGGAGCACCTACCAAGGTTTAACGACCATACCTTCTTTCCTGTTTGTGTATCCAGAGCAAACAGTTCACCTGAATAGTTACCTAAAAAGTAGAGGCTATCGGTTATTGCTCCTGTTGTCATCGAGTTGGTTCCTGCTGTGTTTTCGCTCCATAACAGCTCTCCTGTTGCGGAGTCTAGGCAACAAACCGACATGGTATCCCTAGGGGTTTTATTCTTGCTCCATACATAAAGCCTTCCGTTAAGGTAGGTTGCATTTGAGCGGATACCGTCGTCGGGTTTAGAGTCTACGTGGCAGAAGGTTTTCCAGATTAGCTTTCCGCTTACGGCATCCATTGTGTAGAATGTTCCGTTCTTGTTTCCCGCTCCTACCGCTAGACGGGAAGAATTTGCGGATAGCGGGAAAACGATTGGGGTACAGCCAAAATCAAAATCAGGGCCTTCTCTCTTTAACGGAATCCATGCGTCATCTTCAACCGCTTGGTAGATCCAGTTAAGACTTCCGTCCTTTGCTTTTACCGAAATTACCGAGTCGGAGGCCTTTGACACCGGCTTTTCATATGTATTACCTGTGGCAAAGTATAGATCTTCACCGGAAGGTGATAGCTGTAAACCTCCCCAGACACCAGCGCCGTTAGTGTTTTTTATAAAGTTAGGGTCTAATTCTACTGTCTTTTTGCTCCAGTTTTTCTGTCCGGTTTTTTTGTCGAATGAGAATACCACCCCTACACTGGTAGCCTTAAAGGGTTTGTTAAACAATCGATAAAATGTGCTTGCCGTTTCATCAATCGAGCATGTGGCGGCATAGACAGAGCTTTCATCATAGGTAGGGACTGCAAGGCTTCCTGAATAGGGCTGAATGGAGAGTGATTTGCTCCATAGTACCTTGCCGCTTTCTATGCTGACAGCGTAAAGCCTGCCTGGTTTTCCGCTTGTAAATAAACCTGCGTTTTTCCCTCCAACGCTTGCCAGATACCATACACCATCGCTTATGCAACCCGTTCCCGCAAAACCATACCAAAAGTAGGGGATGGGCTCTCCTAAAAATTTATTGACTAGCGGGATACGCTTTAGAATGGGGTTAGGCTTTGGGGGAGCGTATAGCTGTTTTTCATAGATAAGCTTTCCTGTGTCGCAGGATATGCAGTAGATATATCCTGCCCAGTCCGAAACAAACAGCCTATCCTTATAACCCAAAGGCTGTGCGGTAACATATGAGCGGGTTTTAAATCCCCAAGATGTTTTAAGGTTTTGTACGTTTTGAGCATTAATTGTAGATGGGTAAACAGGCATTTATTACTACCTCATTTCGTATAAGCTAACTATTACTTTAGCACGCAAATGTCGCTAAATTTAAAGCTATTAGCGAAGGAAACGCATGTCTAAGTAATATGGTGCTTTTTAATGTTTTGAAATTTTACATATGCTTTACCCGCGATAAAGCTAAACAGCGCTGTATAGAGTACGCTTAACGGGAAGATTACAGCCAATATTAAGCTATTAATCGGAAAGCCTACTGCTAAACCTGCAATGACTATACCGCAAAAAAGCGCAGTAGCGCCAGAAAATACGCTAACACTCCTTCGTTTTATCTTGCTGTCACATAAGCCTAAGGTTACTCCAAGCAGACCGTTTGTGGTCACAAAGAATAGGCATTGGTGCGGGTTAATAAGTACTAGCAAGGCTGCTATGCATATATAGCTTATAACAGCGGTGACAAAATTTACACGGCTTAGGAGATAGAGGGGAAGCGCGGATAGAATGGTAATGATAACCATAACCTCTCCTGTCGCTATGGCTACTAGCTCTATTACCAGAACGATTGCTGTTAAAAGTGACGCTAGGATAAATTCTTTTAGTCGCATACTCTGTCCCTTTATATCTAAGTTAACAGTAAGGTTGTTTTTAATAATTATATTTTGGTTTGCAAGAAAAAATGCGTTATATTGATACCCAAATAAATAATTGCAGATTTAGACAGGCAGTTAAAGCCTGCTTTTAAGCTTTTGGTAGCTTATTGATAGATTATTTTATAAAAATAACCTTTTGATGTTGACTTTAAAAAGCATTTATGCTATAATTACAGTTGCGTGGGGACTCTATTTTGAGTTGAGAAGGTAAAACCTGACCATTTGAACCTGTTGGTTAAGACCAACGTAGGGAAGCAATCAATACGAAAATGTATTTGGTAAAGGACGCTTCCTATAGCTTAAGGGAGCGTCCTTTTTAATTGTATATTTTTTGGTTCGTTGCGAGGAAGTTTTAAAGCACAAATGCTTTAAAGGGTATACCTAACCTCTTGACCTATCGGCTAATGAACGTAAGGATAATTTCTTACGGGTATTAGAGTTTGAAAGTGCTTTCGATTTTTTTGGAAAGCGCTATTTTATTTTAAGGAGAGAAAGCATGTCATTTATGCAGCAGGTAATCACTAAGACAAAAGACATCTGGGATGAATGTGTTAAAACACCGTTTGTTCAAGAGGTTAAAAACGGGACACTACCGCTTGATAAATTTAAGCAGTACATGATACAGGACAGTATCTATCTAAAGCACTATGCACGTATCTTTGGAAAGGCAATCTATCACGCAACTACGCTAAAAGAGATTCAGACCTATTACTCAGCACTTAGCTTTGTAACCGACACAGAATCGGCGGTTAGGCTTAGATACCTTGATAGATTTGGTATTACAGATAACGATATTGAGTTTATAAAACCATTAGCTGAAAATCAAAACTACATAGATTTTATGGTTGAGATAGCGGAGCAAGGGGAGGTTTGTGAAATTTTAATGGCTGTACTTCCGTGTATGCTAAGCTACGGTTATATCTTTAAACAGATAGCCGCAGAAGAAGCCGCAAGGGATTCTAAGTATTGGGATTTTATTAGCGATTATGCCACTGACCACTTTGATGAAGTCTGTAAGCAGTGGTGTAGCTATGCAGATGAAATATGTAGTAATCTGCCGCAGTCCAAACAGGAAAAGCTAAATGCGATCTTTGAAAGATCAAGCTTGCTTGAGCTTGACTTTTGGAAGATGGCTTATCAGGTAACGAAAGATTAACAAAGGAGGATGTTGTAACATGAAAAAGGTTTTAACTATTGCAGGCTCGGACTGTAGCGGGGGAGCGGGGATACAGGCGGATTTAAAGACATTTTCTGCCCACGGTGTTTTTGGGATGAGCGTTATAGTTTCGGTTGTGGCGGAAAACACCAGTCGGGTGATTGATATTCAGGACATCACACCAGAGATGATAGGTAAGCAGATAGACGCTGTTTTTGAGGATATCGAGGTAGACGCTGTAAAGATAGGCATGCTCTCCACCCCTGCATGTATGCAGGCGGTAGCCGAAAAGCTACGGCAGTATAGACCGAATAATATCGTTGTCGACCCAGTTATGTATGCAAAGAACGGTTGCCCGCTTATGGAGGAAACCGCTGTAGACTCGCTGATAAAGCTTATTATCCCTCTAGCGGATATACTAACCCCTAACATCCCTGAAGCAGAAAAGATTTCGGGTATTAGAATATCCTCGGTTGAGGAGATGGAAACCGTTGCAAGAGCGATCTATGGTATGGGATGTAAGGCGGTGGTTATAAAGGGCGGACACTCTACTGGAAAACCACTGGATGTGTTGTTTGACGGTGAAAGGATCACCCACTTTGAAACCAACCGTATCGATACCAAAAACACCCACGGCACAGGCTGTACCTTCTCATCCGCTATCGCTTCAAACCTTGCTAAGGGCTTATCGGCAGAGCAAGCGGTAAGCAAGGCGAAGGAGTATGTAACCACCGCTATTAAGCATTCCCTTGCAATCGGCAAAGGACATGGACCTACACATCATTTTTATGAGCTTTATAAAAAGGGAGGACTATTATAATGAGGTATAGCAAACAGCTTGCAGAAAGGACAGCAAAGCTACTGCTACAGGTTAAAGCAGAAAGACCGCTTGTACATTTTATCACAAACTACGTTACCGTTAATGACTGCGCTAACATCTGCCTTGCTATCGGAGGTTCGCCTATAATGGCGGACGCGATAGAGGAGGCTTGCGATATTACATCCATCGCTTCAAGTCTTGTTATTAATATCGGAACGCTTAACAAAAGGACGGTAGACTCGATGATAGCGGCGGGGATTAAGGCGAATGGGTGTGGTATCCCTGTGGTTTTAGACCCTGTAGGTGCGGGCGCTTCTGCATTTAGGAATGAAGCGGTTAAGCTTTTGCTAAAGCAGGTTAAGTTTTCGGTAATTCGTGGAAACCTTTCCGAGATTCGGTATCTTTTAGAGGGTAGCGGTAACACAAAGGGGGTTGACGCTTCGGTAGATGATATGTCGCAAAGCAGCACCCTTATCGCAAAGCGTTCTGCTAAAAGGTTTGACTGTGTCGTGGCGATAACGGGCAAGACCGATACGATCTCTGACGGACAGCGTGTGCTCTGTATTGATAACGGGCATGAGGAGCTAGCGAATATTACAGGGACAGGGTGTATGTGCACTGCTTTGATTGGCGCTTTTTGCGGGGCAGCTTCCGATATGCTTTCTTCGGCGGTAGCGGGTATTGCTTGTATGGGGATTGCGGGAGAGATAGCGTATGGATTATCATCTAATCAAGGCTTGGGTAGCTTTCGTACGTCGATAATGGATGTAATCAGCAGACTTAGAGAGCAGACGTTTATAGAGAGGGCGAGGATATATGAAGCGAACGATTGATTACAGTATCTACCTTGTTACCGACCAAAGCTTAATGAGCACGGCTACCTTAGCCGAGGCGGTAGAACAGGCTATCCTAGGCGGGTGTACATTGGTTCAGCTTCGGGAGAAGGATATATCCTCCCTTAAGTTTTACGAAACCGCTATGATTATTAGGGAGCTTACGCAGCGATACAACATCCCGCTGATTATCAATGACCGCATAGATATCGCCCTAGCTGTGGGTGCGGATGGAGTACATATCGGGCAGAGCGATATCCCTGCGGCGGTTGCCAGAAGTATTATCGGGGATGGGATGGTTTTAGGTGTGTCCGTACGTTCGGTGGAGGAGGCTGTTAAGGCTTTGCAGGACGGGGCGGATTATCTTGGTGTTGGCGCTATGTGCAGGACGGCGACCAAAACCGACGCAGAGATTGTCGCAACTAAAGAGTTAGAGCGTATAAGGAAAGCAGTAAAGCTTCCGATTGTTGTAATAGGAGGAATCAGCAGGGAGAATGCCGCCTATTGGAGAGGGTGTGGCGCAGACGGCTTGGCGGTTGTTTCGGCTATCATTGCACAATCGGATATAAAGGGAGCGACAGCGTGTTTAAAGCGGGAGTTTGGACAATAAAGGGGAGGGGTAGACTGCGATAAATTTTAATAAAAGGGTAAATGTCACAACCTGTATCGGTAGATTGTCAGCGTGTAGTGTTTAACTGCAAACTTTCGCTGTATACCCTTAGTAGGTCTTATACTGGTTATCGGTAGGGATAAATATGAAATTCTGCATATACTTATATTAACTGTTGAGAGGTTGGTTGGTGCTCGTTTTGAAAAAGCCTTTCATACTATGGAGGAGAATTATGGAACATCTGATAAATGAATGCTATAATTTTTTAAAGGACTGTAGACTGACCTATGCTTTTTGCGGTGGGTATGCACTTGAGTTGTTTACCAAGACAAAAAATCGTACCCACTCTGATATTGATATAACCCTTTTTGCCGAAGATAGAAAAGGAATTATAGATTACATCTTAAGCAAGGGATGGGATGTCTATGAACATCTGCATGAGGACGATAGTTTACGAAGGATTACAAGCTCAGATGATGAAAGCGCTCTAAACTGCTTTTACATATGGGCGATAAAGCCTGACTGTTCATTCTTTAGTATACAACCAAAGTCGGGTGAGGATAATATCTATAGTTTTGAGATTTTGGATAATCAGCAAAGAAACTTTGACTTTATTGATATTATCTTTAACACCCAAAAAGACGGGGAGTTTATTTGTAATAGCGAAAAAAATATATCAAGGCGGTTTGATAAAGCAATATTATATGATAATGGTATACCATACCTTGCTCCTGAAGTGATACTATTTATTATCGCAAACCCCGCATATCTAGAGTCTGATTACCATAGAGAGAAAAATAATACCGACTTTGAAACCACACCGCACCTTCTACCCAAAGAAAGTATGGACTGGCTTATAGCTTCTATTGAACAAGCATATCCGAATGGTAATAAGCGCCTTGAGCAACTAAAGGTTTTACGAGAAGTATTATAGCAAGTAACGGAAGTAGTAACATTATACGGTAGACTATGACTTTAGAAAGGTTAAGCTTTGCTTAAAGTACAGTAACGATAAAGCTTGCACGAGAGCAGTGTTTTATCATTAAAACCACATAACTATGAAAGGACTTTAAATATGAAGGTGTTGGATGTGTTTTCTCAAATAAAGGCAGATCTAACCTGTGTAGGGTTAATACAGGAGAGGTCGTTTCCGCATTATTTTTGTACGCCTTTGAATGCTGTAATATTTGCAAGCATTGGTGTGGATGGTATACATTTTTGCATAGTCCCTGAGGAGGACGACCGGACGTTGGAACGGTCTGCGGTTTATGTTGTAAGCCCTATGATGCCCGAGCATTATGTTTTTGTTGTTGCCGAAAACTTTTATGACTTTATAAGCCTTGTTGTTTCGGTAAAATATGCGGGGCTTTTAGAGTGTATAAGCTACTTTGAAAGGGAGCGTTTTTTAACACAGATACAGGAGGTTGAGGCGGATGACCTTGAGGTCAAGACGGCAATAGAAGCGTTAACAGCAACCTTCCCTACAAGGGTAATCTATGATGTTTATGGCTATGTACGACAGGTACAGGCAAAGATGGATCTATCAGCGGTACAGTTTTCAGATGAATACTATGAGATAGTAGGGTTAAACTAGGGGTCTACCGCTAACATATTAGGTTTGTAGTCTACTCAAAAGCTAAAAGCTGTCAATTAAGCTTGACAGCTTTTATGAGGTTTACTTAAAGTTTGATAGTTAAATTAGCGGTTATGCCTATCCTTCTTGGGTCTTAATATTATAATGACTGCTACTAGCGATACAAGACAGATTAAGGCTAACAGCGATAGGTTATCGTTATTCCCAGTTTGAGGGATATCGACATCCCCTGTAACTTTAGGGATTAAAAACTGAGCGAGCTTGACATCGCCGTAGATTGGGTTTCCCGCATTGTCGGTTGTCTTTAGTGCGTAGCTAATTGTCGTAAGGTCGTTTGTATCATAAACGTTACCGCTACTCGCAGTAAGCTTAATTCTGTAGACAAAGCTTGAAAGATATCGCCCGTTAAGGGCGCTATTATTTATCCCTTTTAGGTCCCAGATTAGCGTGTTGTTACTAATATTTACAGCTTTTGTGCCGACCATTCCTCCTACGGAGTTAACACTACCTTGGCTGTCGACAGCACCTATAAGCTCTATATACTCACCCATTGGGTCGGTTACCGTCCATGACTGTGATAGCCGTTTTATGGTGGCGATATTATCGATAATGCTGGAAAGATCCTTTTCAAGTGAGCTTTCGTCGGAAGCGTACATCGTTGCTGTTGCTACGTTGTTATCGACAAACCATTGTGGGGCGTATATTGACGAGGCTCCTGTGCCAAAATCGGAATCTATGCCTTTTTTTGTGGCAAGGAATATACAGTAAAACTCTGCGTTTTGCCTTAAGGCTTGCGAGGTTGTGATGATACTTTGCAGTTGATCGCTTGACTCCGGAAGGTAGCTTCTTGAGCCTGTTCCCATACCGAATACAGCGGGCAGGCCGTATCTTTCAGAAGATTCCTCCAGTGTACCCCCCTTTCGGGTTGGTTTACCGTCGGTTATTGTCACTACAAAGTATTCCATAACATCATTGCTTGGTCTATCCTGTTTGCTGTCGACCACAAGCTTGTCCGCTAAGGTTAGCGCGGCTTCAAGGTTTGTGTACCAGATATCGTAGGTACTTGTACCGTCCTCATACTTTATCGGGTCACGGATGTTTGTATAGTCAACCAGCACCCTTTTGCCGTTACGAAGATTTCTGTCGGTTACAAGCTCGTCTATGGTGTTATCTACCTTTTGTATAAAGCTTTCATCCGATATATCCCCCCAGTCCAGTGCAACCACTGCGTCGGTGTTAAACAGCACTAAAGCAAGCTCGGCGACAATTCCCTTGGTGTTTTCGGCGTATTCGTCAACAAACTTTTTGGTTTCTCGCTTTAAGATATCTAAGCGACGTGTGGTTGGGTCGTATCCAGGGCCACCAACGCTGACTCCGTTAAGGTCTAGCTCCATGCTGTTTGAGATATCAAGCACTAGCACTGTGCTGACCTTGCCGACAGGCACAAGCGATACATCCTCGGTTGTATCGACGGTGAGCGTTATATCAAACAGATCCTTTACAAAGCCCTTTTCGTCCGAAACCTGCTCAACCGTTTTACCTATCTTAATCGCGCCCTGTTCATACTCGCTCTCGCCGCCTACAAACACCACCTGCGGCCCTACCGTTGACCGCTGTGCAGATATGACGCTTGGCGAACTAAGGGTAATCACCACAGCAAAGCAGATAGATAATATCCTATTAAATCCTTTATCCACAAGCTACCTTTCCTTTCTTTTTTGTTTATTCTTTAAATTATCTGTAATACAACTACAAATCTTTCATCCCGTGTTACATTGCTACAGGTAGAGAGCAGTATAACCTTTTGGATTTTATCTATATTTGGCTGTGTTTCTACCAGTGATTTATTAGTTAACCAGTCTAGGTGGGATCTATACTGCTGATTATCACTAAAGCTTAGTCTATAAGCCTTTGAACTGCTTTTGGTTTTAAATACCGAAAGAACCTTACAGCTTATATCCTTTTCACCGGTTTTAATCTCAATGGTTTTGTTTCGCATTAAAAAATCCTTATCAGCAAACCTTAAAAGCTCTGAAAACATTGTTTTGTTGTTATTGTTATGACCATAAACTATCGATACCTTATCGGAAAAATCAGCGGCATTTCTATGATCCAAAAACAGGCTACCCGATTTGTTTTTGGATCTATCAAAGCTATGACCTACATAAAACTGGTTATCCTTTGTCTGCACAATGGGGTAGTCTATATTGGTATCGCTAATCTTAATCCACGCTACAAAATCATCGTTTATGGCTTTGACATCCTTAAAGCTATCGATTCTTTGCGTACCTTCGCTTGAAGGGTTGTACTGCTGTTTAACGTTTTCGTACACCTTTGACGCAGCTTTGTCTTGGCTTGCGATAGAGATAATGGCTACTATACAGATAGCGATAATATTTAGCAAAACGAATGCTATACTATACTTAATAATTCTATTCTTCATTGTATTATTATCTGCTAAAAATATTTGTTTCATTCAATTAGTTAGGGTGAAAACTTTTATGGTTGTTGACTTATGGTGGTTGTTTTGGTATACTGTGTTAAGGAAATATTAATCTGGTACCTTTATCTGGATAAAAATTTCAAAAGCTTATATAACTAATTGCTTTAAAGTGATGTGATATGGTTGTAGCGGTATGATAAAAGAAACGAGAGCGTGCTCCTTCATAAAATCTACATAAAGCTATAGTATAATTATAAAAGAACGGAGGTGTTTTAGTTGAAGCAGAGCACAGTTTTAATTGTTGAGGACGAGCCAAAGATAACGGAGGTTATAGACGCTTACCTTAAAAAGAGCGGGTATAGGACGGTGGTTGCGGGTGACGGCAAGCAGGCTTTATTGCTGTTTGAAAGCGAACACCCCGATATGGTTATACTCGATTTAATGCTCCCTTATATATCGGGTGAACAGGTATGCAGGGAGATCCGCAGACAGTCGAGGATACCGATTATTATGTTAACCGCAAAGGCTAATGAGGACAACAAGATTGATGGGTTAAAGCTTGGTGCTGACGACTATATCACAAAGCCGTTTTCGCCTAGAGAGCTTGTTGCGAGGGTGGACGCACTGTTTCGCAGATGTAGTGATAGGTTATCTCAAACAGCGTATACCATATCGCTTAATCAAGGTGATCTTGAGGTTGACTTTGACGCATATACAGTAAAAAAGCAGGGACAGGCGGTAAACCTTACACCTAATGAGTTTAAGCTACTCTGCGTAATGGCGAGGTATCCTAACAAAACGTTTACTAGGAATGAGCTTATTGAGATTGCATTTGGGATGGATTTTGACGGTTACGACCGCACGATAGACAGTCATATTAAAAATCTGCGTGCTAAGATAGAGACCGATAGTGCTAATCCTGTGTATATCCTAACGGTGAGGGGTGTGGGATATAGGTTTGGGGGGAATGCAGAATGAAGCTTAAGAACAAGCTGATGTTGTCTTATGGGGTTATCGCTGTATTTTTGGTGGTGACTATGACCGTTGCGTATCTTTGCTGTGGGCTTTTTTGCGGTATGCCACATCCGTTGTTTCCGATGAACAAGAGTATGCAGTTTTTTATGGCAAGCGCTTTGTCTGCGCTTATTCTTACGTTTTTGTTTTCATTATGGTTTGCGGGCAGAATCTCAAAGCCGCTTAAGCTACTAACTGTTAAGACACAGGACATTGCAAACGGACACTACGAGGAGAAGATTACCACCAAAACAGGAACAGCCGAGCTGGACAGCCTAATCGGCAGTGTCAACCATCTAAGCACAGCCTTAGATTCTCAACAAAGGCTTAAAAAACAGATGGCAAGGGACTATGCGCATGAGTTTAGGACACCCCTTGCGGCGCTTCAATCCAACCTAGAGGGGATTATCGACGGGGTTTTCGAGCCGTCTAACCAACGGATTGAGAGCATGCGGCAGGAGATACTTAGGCTTTCGAGGATGGTATCCGAGATTGACAAGATTGTAGAGCTTGAAAACAAGAGCGAAACGCTAGATAAAACGCAGTTTGACCTTTGTGAGGTTGTAAAGCAGGGGATTACCACCTTTGGGGCGGAGCTTAAGGAGAAGAATATAACGGTAACGGTGGATACCGAGCCGTGTATGATATATGCGGACAGGGATAAGCTTAGCAGTGTGGCGGTTAATCTTATCTCCAATGCGGTAAAGTATACTGACAAAAACGGTAGGATTAATATCGGTGTAAAGAGCAGTACTGATACGGTTACCTTTTCGGTTTTGGATAACGGAATTGGGATTAGTGAGGGGGATATATCCAACATCTTCGAGCACCTATACCGTGCTGATACCTCTAGGGCGAGGGATACAGGCGGGTGCGGGATAGGGCTTTCTGTGGTAAAGGCGATTGTAACCGCACATGGCGGACAGATTTTGGTAAACAGCGAGATAGGCAAGGGCAGTGAGTTTATCGTGACCTTACCTAAGGAATTAGGATATACCCAAAAAGCTATGTAAGAGCGGGTCTTACATAGCTTTTATCTATTGGTAAACGATAGTGGTTGTCATACCGCCAAGCTCTTTGCCCATATTGTTGGTCATATGGTGGGGGATGTGGCAATGGAAAGGCCAGATTCCTTCGTTATCCGCTATAAATTCGACATCGTAGGTTTCACCCGACGCTACGTTAACGGTATTCCTTTTCATCAGACTGGCTGTCGGTACGTCGTTCCCGTCGATCGCCGTTACCACAAATTGGTGACCGTGGATGTGCATTGGGTGTGCGTGGTGCATGACCGCCCCTAGCCGTATACGCACTAGATCGCCGTACTTTACAGGCAGGGGGGTGGTTGCGGGGAAGCATTTTCCATTGATGGTGAAAAAGTTAAAGCTCTCGCTCATTGTATCAAGCTCGTATACCCCTGGCTTTACCTCTCCCATCTCAAGGCCTTTAAGCTTAAACTCCTCTAGCATTAGGAAATAATCCTTGTTCGCACGATCTATACCGTTTGGGTCTAAGACGATAAAAGCGCCGCTTAACCCCATCATCTGTTGCTTTGCCGAGTTAACGTGGGTGTGGTACATATGTGTCCCTGCGGGATTGCTTATTGTGAATTGGTAGTCGAAATAATGCTCGGGGTCGATTTGTGGGGTTGGCTCGACAGCGGGGACACCGTCCATATTATTAGGAACATCCAGACCGTGCCAGTGGACGCTTGTGGGTTCGGGAAGCTTGTTAATAAGCCTTATAACCACCGTTTCCCCGCTGTATGCTTTGATTGTAGGCCCTGGGATACTGCCGTTGTAGCCCCACCCATTTATGTAGACACCGGGTAGGATTTCTTGGGTTACAGGCTCGGCGACAAGCTCGAAATATCTTATTCCGTTTGATACCTTTGATGGTAGATCGATAATGTTTGGTGTGATAACCATAATTAACCCTCCAAAAAGCGATGTTTATCTAAAGTATATTCCCATCTAAGCGTTATCTTGCCTATTCCTGATTTCTCCATACAATCTTCACATTATAGCTGTATAATCTTGTTGTAGCGATTAGAACCAGAAGGCAGGGTAGGGATAACTTGGTTAAAGTGTAATCTCTATTATAATCTGCATAAAGTTATAAGGTAATATTAAACGGAGGTATCTATTATGAGCCAGAACAGGGTTTCAAGACAGCTAGGTATAGAGGGGATGTTTTGTCGTGGATGTGAGGTAAAGCTTGAAAAAATGCTAAAATCCATCGAAGGGGTTATATCGGTTAAGGCAAGCTACAACAGCAAGGTTGTGGGTGTTACATATGACGAAGGCAGGGTTAAGCTAGCTAAAATCAAGCAGGCTATCACTGAGCTTGGGTATGAGGTGGTCGAAAGGTACGACTCTGCAAAGCCTAGCGGAAGGTTTAGCCTTACACAGCTTGCGGTGACTTCAATTATTATCCTTGGGGTATCGATGGTTATAAGCCACTTTGGTGGGTTTGATTTCTTTAACTACTTCCCAGAAGCTAAAACAGGTATGAGCCTTGCGGCTATCTTCGTTATAGGGTTACTTACCTCTGTCCACTGCGTCGGGATGTGTGGGGGGATCTGTCTTTCTCAATGTGTTAACTCCAATAGTCGGGGTAATGAGGAGGGCGGTAAGGCTAGGGGGATACGGCCTAGCCTTCTATACAACCTTGGACGTGTTATCTCCTACACCGTAATCGGCGGGATTGTGGGGGCGGTTGGCTCTATCGTTAGCGCAAGCGGGGTTTTGCGTGGTGCTGTGGCGCTGATTGCGGGGGTGTCTATGGTTGTTATGGGGCTTAATATGCTCGACATATTCCCGCCCGCTGTAAAACGCTTACTTGGTAGGCTTAGCCTTCGTATGCCGAAGTTTTTGATAGGCGCGCAAGGGAAGAGCAACAGCCCTTTCTATGTAGGGTTACTAAACGGACTTATGCCCTGCGGCCCTTTACAGGCTATGCAGTTATACGCTCTATCGACAGGCTCGCCTATACAAGGGGCGTTATCGATGTTTTTGTTTAGCCTTGGCACTGTGCCGTTAATGTTTGGGTTTGGTGCGGCAAGCTCGCTTTTAACCAAACGGTTTACCTCTAAGCTAATGGCGGTTAGTGCGGTGATTGTTATCGTTTTGGGGATTTCGATGTTTAACACGGGGCTTAGCATGTCAGGATTTTTGGGTATCGGAACACAGCAAAGTAGCACAGCTGACCTTCAGCCTGAAATTGTTGACGGTTATCAGGTCGTTAAGATTGAGGTATCCCGCAGGGGCTACGAAGCGATTACCGTTAAGAAGGATATCCCTGTTAGGTTTAATCTGCATGCAGAGGAGGAGAACCTAAATGGCTGTAACTATGCTATAGTGATACCAAAATTCGGTATCGAGATGGTGCTTAATGAGGGGGATAACATTGTAGAGTTCACCCCGACCGAAGCGGGGGTTATTCCGTATAGCTGTTGGATGAATATGATCAGAAGCAGTATTACGGTGGTTGATTGATATAGATATAGACTTTATAGGAGGACATATAGATGGGTGAAGCATTTAGGATAGGCGGTATGACCTGTGCCGCTTGTGCGGCAAGGATAGAAAAGGTGGTAAGCAGGGTCGAGGGGATTACCTCGGTATCGGTCAACCTTGCGACCGAGAGGATGACTGTCGAGATGAAGGAGGGGGTTACACCTTTAGATATCATCAAAGCTGTGGAATCCGCGGGGTATAAGGCAGAGCGGTTAGAGCAGGACAAAAGGACGCTAAAGGTTATCGGTATGACCTGCGCCGCCTGTGCTACGAGGGTAGAGAAGGTGGTCGGCAGGATCTACGGGGTAAATTCGGTATCGGTTAACCTTGCGACCGAACGGCTGACCTGCGAATTAGATAGTAGCAATACCAACATGGCGGCGGTTCGGCAGGCGGTAGAGCAGGCGGGATATCGCTGGGCGGAGGTATCGGGCAAGGGTATTGTTGACGAGGATAAGCTACGCAAGGAGAAGGAGATTAAAACGCTATGGGTTAAGTTTACCCTGTCGATTATCTTTACAATCCCGCTACTCTACATAGCAATGGGTCATATGATTCCGTGGGTTAAGCTTCCGATACCGTCAATCCTTGATCCTATGAACTATCCGCTTAACTTTGCTATTGCGCAGATACTGCTTACGATACCTATAATCATTGCGGGACATCGGTTTTACTATGTTGGATTTCGTGCGCTTTGGCTACGTTCTCCGAATATGGACAGCCTGATTGCAATCGGTACTTTAGCGGCGGTGGGTTACAGCCTTTATGGTACATACAAAATTACTGCGGGGGATTTTTCCTTTGCAGAGAACCTTTACTTTGAAACAGCGGGGGTTATTATTACCCTAATACTGCTTGGTAAATCGCTTGAGGCGGTATCTAAAGGCAAGACTAGCGAGGCTATTAAAAAGCTGATGGGTCTTGCTCCAAAGACCGCTTTGGTTGTTAAGGATGGGGTCGAGATTGAAACCCCGATTGACGAGGTAATGGTAGATGATGTTATCGTTGTAAAGCCCGGAAGCAAGATACCTGTAGACGGTGTTGTAGTTGAGGGGACTTCCGCCATTGACGAAGCAATGCTTACCGGTGAGAGCATGCCTGTGGACAAAAAGGCGGGCGACAGGGTTTTTGCGGCAAGCATTAACAAGAATGGCTTGTTTAGGTTTAGGGCGACAAAGGTTGGGTCTGATACAGCACTTGCGCAGATTATTAAGCTTGTTGAGGACGCACAAGGCTCGAAAGCTCCAATTGCTCAGATGGCGGACATTGTGTCGGGGTATTTTGTACCGATTGTGTTTATTATAGCGGTGGTTGCCTTTGCGGCTTGGCTGGTTAGCGGTCAGTCGGTTGTGTTCTCGCTTACAATCTTTATCGCTATACTGGTTATCGCCTGCCCTTGTGCTTTAGGTCTTGCTACCCCTACCGCAATTATGGTGGGGACAGGCAAGGGGGCGGAGAACGGCATACTCATAAAGGGTGGTGCGGCGCTTGAAACCACCCATAAGCTTAAGACCATCGTCTTTGACAAGACGGGTACTATCACCGAGGGTAAACCCGAGGTTACCGACATCCTGACCGTTAGCGGGGTCGACAGGCAAAGGCTGTTACAGCTTACCGCATCCGCCGAGCAGGGTAGCGAACATCCGCTTGGTGAGGCTATTGTGAGA
>CAZAOY010000038.1:0-24143 GCA_964486925.1 uncultured Oscillospiraceae bacterium | reverse complement strand
GAGCGCCACCTTGCCAAGGTGGAGGTAGCGAGTTCGAGCCTCGTAATCCGCTCCAGAATATTCTAGCGGTAATATTTTTTTGCGGTTAGAATATATATGTATAGTAATATGTGTGATGGCACCATAGCCAAGTGGTAAGGCAGAGGTCTGCAACACCTTTATTCCCCAGTTCAAGTCTGGGTGGTGCCTCCAAAATAATAAAAGATGTCGAATTAAACTTCGACATCTTTTATTGTATAATTTATTGACAAAAATATAAACTTAGTATGTACTAATCATGAGATGATATATACGAACGCAACTATTAAAAAATGGGGAAATAGTCAAGGGATTATAATGCCTAAGTTTTTATTGGATCAATTTGGATTTTATGAAAATGAAAAGTTAGAGATAATTGCTAGTGATGAAGGCATACTTCTTAAAAAATTGAAAAGCCAAGACATATATTTATTGCAGAAAGATTAGAAGCGTTTTATGGCAAGCCTATTAGTCAAATTGATAGTGTGTCGGAATCAGAGGAGGTATCTTTTGGTGCTCCTGTAGGAGAAGAAATATGGCAATAATATATGAGCAAGGTGATATTATTTATTTAGTTTTTAATCCACAAGCAGGTCGCGAGTAACGAGGAAGAATACCAGTATTGTGATTAGCAACAACATTTTTAACCGGCACAGTAAACTGTTAATGGTTTGTCCTATTACAAATACTAATAAAAAGCACCCTTTCCGTATTGAACTTACGAATACACATAAAACGACAGGTGTTATTTTATGCGACCAAGCGAGTATGCTTGATGTTTATGTTAGAAATGCAGAATTTATGGAAAAGTGCGATGAAGAAATTGTGAATAGCGTAGTAGATATGGTATATTCATTTATAGAGATATAAATTTTAAGTTAGATAGATACAATGGAAGCATGTCGAAAGACCTGCTTTTTTTGGTTCATAACAGCAGTTGTGACTAAATCAATCCCACGTGGCTTGTATAAAAGTCTTTGTTTTAATATCAAAACTCCATGAAATTGTTAAGGTAAAGACATAGTTTTGACATAATACCATAGTATTATATAGATACCACAGGAAATATCTTCTAGTGGTTAATATATAAGAAAGAGGTAGAATTATGAAATCTTTGAAAAGAATAGTATCAGCAGGGATAGTAGCGTTAGCGATAACAGCAACAGGGGTTACAGCATTTGCGGCAACCACATACAAAACCCCCGCAGAGATAGCGGCTAATCTAACAGGCAAGACAGTAACCGAAATTGCTGCCCAAAGAGCGACAGGTAAAACCTACGGGACTATTGCAAAAGAGGCGGGTAAGCTTGATGAGTTTAAAGCTGAAAACCTAAAGCTTAAAAAGGATCAGATAAACGCATTAGTTGCCGCCGGTAAGCTAACCAGAGCGCAGGCGGATGCAAAGATTAAGGCTATCGAGGCTAATCAAGCTACCTGTGACGGAAGTGGTACGAATAGGTTGGGGCAAGGATTAGGCTTAGGTAACGGTTCAGGACGTGGTTTAGGCAGAGGTTCTGGGCAGGGAAGAGGTCAATGTGGAACCTGTGTTAATACAAATTAGGAGTACTAGCAAAAAAAATACGCTAAAATGCAATTAAAGTTTTTCGAGATTACTATTGTATTTTCAGCAAAACTGTGGTATACTAAAATAAACTTAATACAATAAAGGCATTGACGAGGAGGAGTACATACCTATCTGAGGCAAAGAGAGGAAGCGGTAGCTATTTAATAGCGTGGTGTAAGCTTTCGTGAGGAGGGTAAAGTCGGTTTGACTTAAGGTTTTAGGTAACCTTTGGAAGTAGCCTTTGAGCTGTGAATAAAACGGAGATCTCACTATGTTTTGTGGGTGTGTTGCTTAGTTGGGCGATATCATCCCGTAATTAATGAAGTATCTCTTATTAGAATTCAACGGAGTTTCCACCGTTAAAAATTATTCTGATTTATGCAGGATAAGGGGAAAGCGATATCGGACGCTATAGTTTTTACATTAGTATCCCGCATCGTATGAGTGCACTTTGCTTGCTATATGCAACGCTTTGTGAATTTGGGTGGTACCACGGACAAAAATGTTCGTCCCAAGCGATAGTTTACGCTATTGCTTGGGACTTTTTTGTTGTATTGGGTTAAACTTAATTTACAAAGGAGAATTAACATGGAAAAACGTTATAACTTTACACAGGTTGAAGGGGAGATCAGACAATTTTGGGAGCAGGAGGGTATACACCGATTTGACAAGGACGCAGATGGGGAGGTGTATTCAATAGACACACCGCCACCAACAATTAACGGTAGTCTTCATATCGGCCATATCTTTTCCTATACGCAAGCAGAGATGATAGCAAGATTTCGCAGGATGCAGGGGTACAATGTATTCTACCCATTCGGGTTTGATGATAACGGACTTCCCACAGAACGATTAGTTGAGCGTGATGAGGGTATCCGTGCGGGGGATATGCCCCGAAGCGAGTTTATAGATCGGTGTGTTAATACCACAAAGAGATATGAAGCAGAGTTTAAGGAGCTTTTGAACTCTGTTGGTTTTTCCGTTGACTGGTCTTTACAGTATGAAACCGTTAGTCCTAGTGTACGAAAGATCTCACAAGAATTGTTTCTAGAGCTTGTTACCAAAGGAAAAGCCTACGAAAAATCCTCACCGGTACTCTGGTGTACCGAATGTCAAACCTCTATTGCGCAGGCAGAGCTTGACACCGCCGAGCTGGAGAGTACCTTTAACTACATTCCTTTTATTGTTGATGGGGTAAGGTTAGAGGTTGCGACCACCCGCCCTGAACTGTTGTACGGCTGTGTTTGCTTGTTTGTAAACCCAGATGATAAGAGATATGCTAATTTTGTTGGAAAAAATGCGATAGTACCGCTATATAACTACGAGATACCGATACTGACAGACAGCAAGGTTAGCCTTGATAAGGGGACGGGTGTAGTAATGTGCGCAACCTTTGGAGATACCACCGACGTGGAGTGGTATAAGGAGCATAACCTTGAATATCGTAAGGTTATCCTACCAGACGGGCGTATAGATAACGATGTACCATTTATCGGCGGGCTAAAGGTAAAGGCGGCAAGGCTTGAGATTATAAGGCTGTTATCCGAAAGACAGCTACTGCTAAAGCAGGAAACCATTACCCATGCTACCCCTATACATGAGCGGTGCGGCAAGGAGATAGAGATAATTCCGTCAAGGCAGTGGTACATCGATATCCTAACCGACAAACAGCGGTATCTACAGGCGGCAGATGAGATAAACTGGTATCCACAGCAGATGAAAAGCCGATATATTGCATGGGTAGAGAATATAAAGTGGGACTGGTGTATCTCGCGCCAACGATATTTTGGTGTACCGTTTCCTGTTTGGTATTGTAAGGATTGTGGTACGGCTGTATTTGCAAGGCGGGATCAGCTTCCTATTAATCCGCTTGAAACTGCCTATGAGGGGGAGTGTGGATGTGGATGTAGAGAGTTTGTCGCTGAATCGGCGGTATTTGACACCTGGGCAACCTCTAGCATTACACCACAGATTAACGAACGGTTAGGGTTAGAACTAACCCCGATGAGCATGAGAACCCATGCTCACGAGATTATTAGAACCTGGACGTTTTATACCATTGTACGTAGTCTGTACCATACAGGTAAGCTACCATGGAAGGATTTGATGATAAGCGGGTTTGTTCTGGCTAAAAAGGGGGAGAAGATTAGCAAGTCCAAAAACAACTCAATATTAGACCCTAAACAGTTAATCCAGATCCACTCTGCCGATTCGATTCGATACTGGGTGGCGGGTACAAAGCTTGGGACCGACACCTTCTTTTCCGAGGATGAGCTACAAATCTCAAAGCGGTTTATAACAAAGCTGTGGAACGCTTGTAGGTTTTCACTCTCGCACCTTGAAGATATAGAGGTAAACCACAAGCCGACACTTTTACCTGTTGACCGTTGGATTATTGCCCGCACGAATCAGACCATCGCTAGAGTGACTAAGCTACTAAATCAGTACGAGGTAGGGCTTGCAAGGCAGGAGATTGACGAGCTATTCTGGAACGACCTATGTGATAACTACCTAGAGATAGCAAAGGAACGGCTCTACCGACCTGATCTGCATGGTGCTCATCAGCGTAGGAGTGGGCAGTATGCACTTTACTATACTATTCTAAACATACTAAAGCTGTATGCAATCTACGTTCCCTATATTACCGATCATATATATCGCTGTTTCTTTAATAGGTTTGAGGGAAAGGGCTCTATCCATCAGTTAAGGTGGGAGAATCCGAATATTGTAGAGGATGATATACTAGAGTTTGGCAACGGGTTAAAGGAGGTTTTATCAAATATGCGAAGATATAAGTCGCAAAACAACCTTTCTATGCGTGCTGAGATGGACTGCATAACGATAGATACAAAAAAACATCTGGCAGATTATTTCATCCAGACTAAAATGGATATTACAGCCTGTACCAGTGCAAAGCGGATTGAGATACTATCTAATTAGTGGAGGGTAGAATACTAGCTTTATTAATGTTGCGTTTTTGGTTAGAAAACGCAACATTTGTTTGTTATTCAACCCCCACTTATTGTTATTTTTTGTTACAAAATCGATATTGTTATCGTTTTGTAATTGCATTATGGTAATAATTATGGTACAATAGATGGGGAGTAATACTTTTATATATAAATCTCCTTTTTATTTTAGGTGTAAGGAGAGTGATAGAATGCCAAAGGTTACCATTACAAACATGGTGATGATTGAGGATACAACCACAGGTAAGGTTCTAGTTCAGGATAGGGTAAAATCCTGGAAGGGACTTGCCTTTCCGGGAGGACATACAGAGGTTAACGAAGGTATTATCGACAGCGCGATTCGAGAGGTTAAGGAGGAGACTGGTTTAACGGTAGCTAACCTAAAATCCTGCGGGGTTATACATTGGTTAAATGACCAAACCTTTGATAGGTATATGGTGTATCTGTTTAAAACCAGTGACTACAGCGGTACACTAACTAATGAGTGTGACGAGGGTAGAAACTTCTGGACTACTATTGATGAGGTTAGGAAAACCCCATCCGAAAACAGTACGGTGGATTATCTGCCGATGTTTTTAGAGAACCGATACTTTGAAGCCTTAGGTATCTGGAATGATGATAAGCATTATCCTCTTTTATATAGGTAGGAATGTTTAGTGTGATATACTCTAGCAATAACATAAGGGATTGCGGTTTATCTGGAGTTATGTCGAATTTGCACATATACATTTATTTTGAATATTAGATTTTATTTATTATACCGATGAATTTGGGTTGGATACCCAGTGAATATATGGAAAATATATGTATATAATGTAAACAAAGTCTAAGGATTTTGAATAAACCTAAAAAAGACTTGAAAAATTTTCGATAAAGTGTTATAATACATTCATATTATATAACTTAATATTGTATGCATGTTATATATTACATATTCATCTATTAGTGTCAGCTAGTTACACCCAGTTTTAGTTAGTGAGGTATTTGATTTGGATTTTTCACATTACTCGGTTATGTTAAGGGAATGTATTGATGGACTTAACATTAAAGCTGATGGGGTGTATGTGGATGGTACTGCCGGTGGGGCAGGTCATACCTTAGAGATCGCAAAGCAGGTGAAGTCAGGTAGGGTTGTTGCTATAGACCAAGATCCTACGGCTATAGCTGTGATAAAGGATCGGCTGTCGGAATACGATAGTGTGACGGTATGTCAAGGTAACTTTAGAGATATTGATAAGATTTTGCAGGATGTTAACATAACTTCGGTTGACGGGGTTTTGCTGGATTTGGGTGTTTCCTCCCATCAGTTAGACGAAGGGGAGCGTGGGTTTAGTTACCATCAGGATGCACTGCTTGATATGAGGATGAGCCAATCGGGTTTTTCAGCATACGACCTTGTTAACACCTATTCTGAACAGGATCTGGTGACCATACTGTTTGAGTATGGCGAGGAAAAGTTTGCTAGAAGGATCGCTAGAAATATTGTAGCTGATCGAGCACAAAGTCCGATAAGGACGACCGGTGAGCTGGTTGAGATAATAAAAAAATCTATGCCTGCGGCGGCAAAGCGGGACAAGCACCCAGGGAAGAAAACCTTTCAGGCTATACGAATTGCAGTAAACGCAGAGCTTGATACCCTTAAAAGCGGTATCGACAAAGCCTTCTCCATCCTTAATCCGGGCGGTAGACTGGCGATTATTACGTTTCACTCATTAGAGGATCGTATTGTTAAGCAGAGGTTTGCGGGATTTTGTGTATCCTGCACCTGCCCTAAGGAGTTTCCAATTTGTATCTGCAACAACAAGGCTAAGGGAAGGCTTATTAATAGAAAGCCGATTATCCCCTCACAAGACGAGTTAGAGGAGAACAACAGAAGCAGAACAGCGAAGCTTAGGATAATTGAAAAGATATAGAGTTACAGTTTTTGTATTAGCTTTAGTTTTATCTATAGAGTTAAAACATCTGCATAGGCTGTTTTAAAAAGACAAGGAAGGTAAGATATGGCAAATTATAGTGAAAATGCGGCAAGACGGTTAAAACCTACTATAAACAAACTATCTAGCAAGGCTTTGAACGAGGAGGTTCAAACCCAAGTAAAGATTAGCAATGTAAACGAGTACGAACCATTACATACCGAACGTTCTGATCTTTATAAAAAGCTTTCAATGATTGTAGTGCTAGGATTAATACTTAGCTATGTGCTTTATCTTCGTGTTGTACAGGTTGAGGTTGATACCCTTTATGGTAATGCCAAAAAAGAGTATGCAGAGCTTAGCAGCGAGCAGGTTAGGATGCAGATGGAGCTTGAGGCTATGGCTATCTCGGATAACTTTGAAGCTGAGGTTGCTAACAAGTATGGACTACAAAAGTTAAATGATGAACAGGTTACCTATGTGGACCTACAAGGTGCTAACAAGATTGTTATACCTAAAAAATAATACTGTACAGTAAAGATGCATGAAGGTGCATTTTTGCTTTATCTGTACCTATTAGCTATTTTAGGTTTACTTTAAAAATTATGCTATATGGCATGGACAATTATTTTATATATGCATATGGTTTTATGGTGTAATATACCTTATGTTAAGGTATATTATCTAGTTTCTTTGAATATTTTTAACTATGAGGGTTGTTATGCTCGTAAGGTTTAGCGATAAAAAGCTTTGCGAGGATTAGGTTAATGATATATTTTAGGTAATGGAGGTTACTGGTGAATAAAGATACAAAGAATGCAATAAAAAAGATCTCAAAAAAGCCAAAACGAGAGATGCTTAATATGAATGGAAGGTTAAATGTCGTTAAGATAGCGTGTTTAATCTTAATTTTTATTGTTGTGCTTAACATGGGTTCATTAGCTATTGCACAGCACGATAAATATGTGGATATCTCCCAAAGGAGTCAGCTAAGCCGACTTGCGATCCCGGCTGATAGGGGTACTATCTATGACAGGAATATGGAGATACTAGCACAGAGTGCTACAGTGTGGACGGTTATAGCCGCACCTCTTGATATTAAAAAAGAAGATAAAAAAGAACTTGCAAAGGGACTTGCTACCATACTAGAGATGGATCAAGAGGATGTATTTGTAAAGCTTAACAAGAAGAATAGATATGAAAAGATTAAAGAAAAGGTTGAAAAACCAAAGGTAGACAAGATCAGAAAGATGCTTGTTGAGAAGAAGATGACAGGCGGTATAACGCTATCAGAGGATACAAAGCGGTACTACCCTAATGCAAATGCGGCTTCAGCGCTAATAGGGTTTACGGGTAATGAAAACCAGGGGCAGTATGGGGTGGAGCTATCCTATAACAGTTATCTTAGCGGAACTCCGGGGTATACGGTATCTGCAAAGAATGGGTTAGGAGGTAACCTGCCGACTTCGTATGAAAACAGGGTTGCACCGATTAATGGTAACAGTCTTGTGCTAACGTTAGATGAGAATGTGCAGATGTTTTTAGATAAAGCCTTGCGGTTTATAGTAAAATCTCATGAGCCAAAGGGCGGAGCGGCGGGGATAGTAATGAACCCGAAAACCGGTGAGATCTATGCTATGTCCACAATGAACGATTTCGACCCAAATAATCCGCGTGAGATAGCCGACCCAAAGGTTAGAGCGGAGCTAGATAGAATTAAGCTTGCAGAGGAGTTTTACAACAACCCAGAGAACAAAGCGCTAATCGATAGAGCAACGGCGCAGGGTGACAAGCAAGACGCTACCCAGACTGCGGCGGTTGATTCAGTAATACCGGAAAAACCAGAAAGTACATACCTTGAAGCGCTGTCACAGGCACAGCAGGCACAGTGGTATAACAAGGCGATATCCTTTGCATATCAGCCGGGTTCGGTATTTAAATCTATAACAGCGGCGGGAGCTTTAGAGGAAAAGACCGCTAACATGAAGGAAACCCACTACTGTCCCGGATTTATACAGGTGGCGGATAGGATAATGAAGTGTCACAAAACCACAGGGCACGGGGTGTTAGACTTTAGAGGAGCGATGGTAAACTCCTGTAACCCAGCGTTTGTTGAGATAGGTAAAAAGCTTGGTGCTGAAAACTTCTATAAATACCTAAAGGGGTTTGGTTTAACCCAGAAAACAGGGATTGACCTTCCGGGTGAAGGGGATAGTATGTACTACACTGCAAGTCAGCTTGGTACAGTTGAGCTTGCAAGCTCATCCTTTGGTCAGTCCACGGCGGTTACCCCGCTACAGATGTTAACAGCATTTAGTGCCACAGCTAATGACGGTTATCTAGTTACCCCTTACGTTGTTAAAGAGATTATCGATGAGAATGGTAACGTTGTGGAGAGCCGTCAGCCTAAGATAAAAAGACAGGTTATCTCAAAGGAAACCTCCGATACAATGAAGAGTATCCTTGAAAGCGTTGTTTCCGCTAAGGGTGGCGGTAACGCCTATGTAAAGGGATATCAGATCGGCGGTAAATCAGGTACATCCCAAAAGCAAGGGCCAAAGGATGACAAGGAAGCTAAGATCTCGTCCTTTGCCGCATTTGCGCCGGCGAATGATCCACAGGTTGCAATGATAGTCATGGTTGACGAGCCTACCCTTGGAGAGGTGTATGGTAGCTTGGTTGCGGGTCCTGCGGTTGCTATGGTAATGTCGGATGTACTTCCATATCTTGGTATTGACAAAAAGTATTCCGATGAGGAGCTTAAAAACCTTGAATCTGTAGTTCCATATGTAGTTGGAAGTGATCTTTTGTTTGCCAACGGTGAGCTTAACAGCGTTGGTTTAAACGGAAGGGTAATTGGAGAAGGAAATTCTATCGTTAAGCAGGTGCCTGATGCGGGGGCTAAGGTTTCCACAGGAAGCACCGTTATTCTATACACCAAAGGGGCGAAGGAGCGTTTATCTACCGTACCTGGAGTGGTAGGACTTACTCCGTTTGAAGCAAACCGCCGTCTGACAAATGCAGGGTATACCGTAAGCATTATCGGAGGTGCGGCGAACAGTACCGAAGCAAAGGTAACCCAGCAGTCGGTTGCGGCAGGTACTACACTTGGTATCGGTAACACCGTTGTAATTACGGTGCTTAAGAAGGAGTATGATTAGAAGCAAGATTAAACATTAACAGTTTACAAATGCGGCGGACAGTATTTAAATAAATACGTTTACCACTGTTTGTCTGCGAAGTAATATATTAAACAGTATTAAGTTTGCCCATAATATTATCTTTGGGCATGGTTATTAATTGGGCAGACGACGTTATCCAATTAATATACCGTGTAGATTATCAGATAATATAGAAAGAATTTTTTACATGAAACTAATTGACCTATTAGAGGATGTAAAAGATAAACAGGCTTTGTACAGCTTGGTTGAAGTTAAAGATATAGTTAAGGACGTTAAGCTAGTAACTGATGGTGATATCTACTTTTGTATAAAGGGTAGCAGTTTTGATGGGCATGACAACGCAAAGTTAGCTATTGATAGAGGCGCTCTATATATTGTAACCGAGCGAGAGCTAGAGGATGTGGATAAGGACAATCAGATTGTGACGGATGACACAATCAAGGCATACAACTATGCAGTAGAACAGCTATTTGGTACACCTTCAAAGGATATGGAGATTATCGGTGTTACAGGGACAAACGGTAAAACCAGTATTGTAACTGCATTAAGAGCGATACTAGAGGATGGCGGTAGTTATAATGGGGTTGGTGTAATAGGTACTGTGAATAGTAGCTATAAGGGTAAGGAGTTTGTATCAAAGCTTACCACCCCCGACTGCTATACCCTAAACCGTTTGCTGGCGGATATGCGGGACAACGACTGTGACAGCGTCTGTATGGAGGTTTCCTCCCATGCGTTAGCGCAGAGGCGGATAGGCAATATAAGGTTTAAATCTGCGATCTTTACAAATCTAACCACCGACCACCTAGACTATCACATAGATATGGAAAGCTACTTTAAATGCAAGAAGCTTTTATTCAACAGATGTGACAACGCAGTGGTGAATATAGACGATCCATACGGAAAACGACTAGCGGATGAGCTTATTGATAAAGGAGTAAACCTTCTAACCTATGGTATTATCGATGAGTCAGCTTTATATCTGGCTAAAGATATTGTGTATAAGACCGATGGTGTGGTTTTTACCCTTAGGTATAAAAAGAGAGGGGTTACTACAAGAGAACGGATTAGCATTAACATGTTAGGCAAGTTTTCGGTATACAATATACTATCCTGTATCGCTGTAGCTGATAATCTAGGTATTAGTATGGACTCTATAAAGGATACGCTTGATAGATTTTATGGTGTACCAGGCAGAGCGGAGGTTATATATAAGGATAGATTTTGTATTGTTAGAGACTACGCTCATACACCCGATGGGCTTTATAATATACTGGCTTCAGTTAGGGAATACTGCAAGGGGGATATTATACTGGTCTTTGGGTGCGGCGGGGATAGGGATAGAAAGAAACGCCCGCTTATGGCAAAGGTAGCGATGGAACATGCAGATGTAGTTATAGTAACAAACGATAACCCAAGAAATGAAGATGCTGATAAGATAATTAACGAGATTACAGCAGGGTTTGACGAAGGATATCAGTACAAGATCATGACCGACCGAAGGAAGGCTATCGAGTTTGCTATGAAGATTGCTAAGCCTTATGATTATATTATTCTAGCGGGAAAGGGTCATGAAACCTATCAGATTATAGGGGACAAAACACTTGATTTTGATGAAAAGAAGGTAGTAGAGGATATTGTAGCTTCAAGGAATATAGCGAATTAACCTTAAAACGATCGATGTAAGGGGTGGGCGCTCTCAAAACATATATAAAGCCCACCTATTGTTTTCTTAAGTTAAATAGCTATAGATAAAATAAGATATCCATTATAGTGGATATCATACAGGAGGTTAAGATGGAAAGACTCACAGTAAACCAGATAGCACAGGCGGTGGAAGGACAGCTAGTGCGTCCTAGCAGTGAAAACCTATTTGTCAGTAGTATCACCATCGATTCACGAAAGGTAGTAGCAGACAGCCTATTTGTGGCGATTAAGGGTGAGAACTTTGACGGTCACGATTATATCGAGGGCGCTTACAACGATGGTGCTACGGTATGCGTGAGTGAAAGGGATATTCCACAGCTACAAAACATAATTGTAGTTAAAGATACTAGGAAAGCACTTTTAAAGCTGGCGGCATACTATCGTAGGCTCTTTTCAACCTTTGTTGTTGGTGTTACCGGGAGTGTTGGTAAAACCTCTACAAAAGAGATGATAAACGCGGTACTTAGCTTTAAGCATAAAACGCTAAAGACTAAAGGAAACCTAAATAATGAGATAGGACTTCCTCTTACTATAATGGGGCTTGAATACTCACATGCCTATGCTATTATAGAGATGGGGATGTCAAACTTTGATGAGATAAAGGAGCTTTCCATTGTAGCACAGCCTAATGTTGGGGTTATTACTAATATTGGTATATCACATATCGAGGTGTTAGGTAGTCGTGAAAATATACTTAAAGCAAAGCTAGAGATACTAGAGGGTATGTCTAACGATGCTCCGCTTATCTTAAATACCGACGATGACATGTTAAGATCGGCGGCGGGGTATGTTGAGCGTCCAATTGTAACGATTGGGATTGATAACTACGCTGACATCTCTGCAAGCAACATAGAGGTTTCTAACTGGCAGACAAAGTTTGATATTAATTTCTTTGGCAAAAAGATATCGGCGGTTATCCCGATTATGGGAAAACATAACGTTTATAATGCGCTAGCCGCATTTGCGGTAGGGCTTATGGCGGATATTGAGGCAGAGAACATTGTTAAATCATTTATGCTCTATCAAAATGCGTCAATGCGGCAGGAGGTGAGTAGCAAAAACGGCATAACCTCTATAAAGGACTGCTACAACGCAAGCCCGGATTCCATGATAGCGTCGTTATCTGTGTTAAACGAGTTTAAAACTACAGGCAGAAAGTTTGCAGTATTAGGGGATATGCTTGAGTTAGGCGAGATTTCTAAGGAGAAGCATTTTGAGATCGGTAGGTATGTTGGTTGCTCTAGGATAGACAACCTAATCTGCTATGGTGATCTTGCCCGACATTATAAACGCGGTGCGGTTGTTGTAGGGATGAAGGAGGTATGCTACTTTGAGGATAAGGAAGCCATTGTAAACTACCTTAAAACTCACCTTAAGCCGGGGGATGTTGTACTATATAAAGCCAGCAGGGGGGTAAAGCTTGAGGAGGTTATTAATCTTTTAGATACAGGAGGATTCGATGACTAGTAACGGCATAACGATATTTGTATCGGCTATTGTATCACTAGCTGTAACATCTCTTTCGGGTAAATTTGTTATACCATATCTTAGGCGGTTAAAATTTGGGCAGACTATTAAGGATATCGGCCCTGTATGGCACCAAAAGAAGCAGGGTACTCCGACTATGGGTGGGATAATGATAGCTATGGGTGTAATATTGGCTATAGTACTTGCCCTAATAGTACAGCTTTTATCTGATAAGGATACGGTAGTTTATGGAGATATGATACGATTGGTAAACTGCGTATTTCTAGCGTTAGCGTTTGGATTTGTAGGGTTTATCGATGATTATATAAAGGTTGTAAAAAAACAAAACTTAGGACTTCGTGCAAGGCAGAAGATAATAATGCAGGTGCTTATAACCTTAGCGTACCTTGCTACGTTATATCTATCAGGTACAGCGACTACTGTAGTTGCGATACCGTTTTTAGGGCAGATAGATCTTTCATTTTTATACTATCCGATTATGGGGTTTATGATAATAGGTGTGGTGAATGCGGTAAATCTAACCGATGGGGTGGATGGACTTGCTACCTCGGTAACCTTTGTCTATGCTATAACCTTTATGATAGTATCGGTTATACTTGGAAACATGGGTATGGAGATATTTTCGGCGGCACTAGCCGCGTCATGCGTGGGATTTTTAGTTTGGAATATATTTCCTGCTAAGGTATTTATGGGTGATACCGGATCGATGTTTTTGGGCGGTGCGGTAGTTGGGATTGCCTTTGGGGTAAACCAGCCTATACTTTTGCTTTTAGTGGGGATAATATATATAATAGAAGCTTTTTCAGTGATACTCCAGGTAATAAGCTTTAAAACAACAGGCAAACGTATCTTTAGAATGTCACCTATCCATCATCATTTTGAGATGGTCGGGTGGTCAGAGAACAAGATTGTATCGATATTCTGTATAGTAACTGCAGTTGCGGGGATTATTGCGGTGGTATCGGTATATAACCTAGTGGGCAGTTAGAGATGCTTTAAGGGTCTTGTGAATAAGGATATTAAAATTAGTGATGGGAGGTCATTTTGAACAGCAAAGATGTTAGGTCTAGGAATCGTAACAGTAATAAAGACAAAAAAGCGGCTAAAAATAGTCCAACGAAAGCAAAAAGAAAGCCGGTTCAAAGAGAGTTAAAGGCACGTCCGATAAAACAAACAGTACCTAAAAAGCCACAAAAAAGACTTCCTCGTATGGATACAGCCTTTTTAGTAACGGTTCTGGCACTGGTTGCATTCGGATTACTTATGGTTTTCTCCGCAAGCTATGCCACAGCGTTAATTCGTATGGGTAACAGCTATCACTTTGTGGGAAAACAGGCTGTATTTGTAGTTTTAGGGATAGCGGTTATGCTATTTGTGTCAAGGATAGACTATAGGATCTATTCAAAGGGTAAGATCCCGATTATATCCTACTATATAGGTATTGTATTACTTATAGTGGTACTATTTATGGCGCCGTTAAATGGTGCTAGGCGGTGGATATATCTGCCCGGTAACCTTACGGTACAGCCGTCGGAGCTAATGAAGTTTGCGCTTATTGTTTTATTTGCATATCTAATACAAAAGCATTCCGATAAGATGGGTACCTTTAGATACGGGGTTGGGATGTTCTTACTTTATCTAGCACCGGTAGTGGTACTGCTAATGATGGAAACCCACCTTTCAGCTACAGTTTTAACCTGTGGTATCGTTATAATACTAATGTATGTCGGCGGTACAAAGCTACGGTACTTTGCGGCGCTTATACCTATTGGTGCGGTTGGGGTTGTCGCGATTATAGCGGTTAAAGGGGTGTCCTACATCTCCGAACGAATAGCGGGATGGAGAGATCCTTTAGCGGATATTAGCGACTCAACCTGGCAGACGGTACAGTCGATGATCGCTGTAGGGTCTGGCGGACTTATGGGTAAAGGCTTTGGGCAGTCGGTACAAAAATATATGTACCTTCCAGAACCGCAAAACGACTTTATCTTTGCAATTATCTGTGAGGAATTAGGGTTTGTCGGTGCTGTGCTTGTTATACTAGGGTTTATACTTCTGATTACCAGAGGGTTACAGATCGCTTCAAAAGCGCCTGACAGATTTGGATTCTTCCTAGGACTGGGGCTAATGGCACAGATTGGACTTCAGACTATCGCAAACATAGCGGTGGTAACCAACACCTTCCCAAACACAGGTATCAGTCTACCGTTCTTTAGCTATGGAGGTACAGCGTTACTAATCCAGATGGCGGAGATGGGGGTTTTGCTTAGCATATCCCGATACTCTAGGGAGTCAAAGACCTAGCTTAGGTTTAACGGAGCTATAGATAATAACAAGTTTAATTAAAATAATAACGAAAGTAGGTGAACTGTAGCGTATCTTTAGGGAAACGCTACAGGGAATGTATGAGGATATTAATTACAGGCGGGGGTACAGCGGGGCATATTAACCCTGCGCTAGCCATTGCGGGATACGCAAGGGATAACTTTAAGGACTGCACCATCCTTTATGTAGGGACACCTAAAGGGATGGAAGCGACCTTGGTTAAGAAGGCGGGCTTTGACTTTACGGGGTTGGAGGTAAAGGGTTTTAGCCGAAGCCTGTCACCGGCAGGTATAGCGCATAACATCTCAGCAGTGAGCGCGGCATTAAAGGCAAAGAGTAAGGCGAAGAAGATTCTAAAGGGATTTAAGCCTGATATCGTTATCGGAACGGGCGGGTATGTCTGCGGACCTCTTGTGCTTGCGGCATGCGATATGGGGATTAAAACAGCTATCCACGAGCAGAATGCATATCCCGGGATTACCAATAAACTGCTTTCAAAGCGGGTGGACTATGTATTCTTAGCGGTGGAAGCGGCTAAAAAGCACCTTCCTGATATTAAGGATAAAACCAGCTGTCATGTAGTTGGTAACCCTATACGCAGCAGTATCCTATCTATTACAAAGGATAAGGCAAGAGAGAATCTTAAGATTGGTAAGGATAAATTATGTATCTTTTCGGTTGGCGGTAGCCTTGGCGCTGATAGCATTAATATTGCCGCGGCGGACATAATAAAGTGGCACACCGACAACAAGATGAAGGATATTGTACACATACATGGTTACGGTAGACTTGGCAAGGAGAAATGGCCAAAGCTATTAGCCGAGCGTGGGATTAAGCTATCGGATTACGATAATATAACATCTTCAGAGTATATCCATAACATTGATGAGTGTTATGCGGCGGCGGATATCGTTATCTGTAGGTGTGGTGCAATTACAATTAGTGAGATAGAGGTAATGGGGAAGGCGGCAATACTGATACCGTCGCCTAATGTTACCGAAAACCATCAGTACCATAACGGTAAGGTACTGGTTGACATAGACGGGGCGGTTATGGTACAGGAGAAGGATTATTCTAAACAGGTTATTATCGATCAGATATCAGAGCTTGTTAACAATCCTTCAAGGCTTAAAAACCTTGGGTCAAACGCTAAAAAGCTTGCCATCACCGATACAGCACAAAGGATATTTGATATAATGTCCATAGCATAGATAATGCAGCATATTCAAATAGCTTTAGCTGTTGCATACACCGCCCTTTTGGGCGGTGCAAATTTTTCAGCACGATACATGCTATAGATGGTAAAGTCTTACAGTATAGATAAATTAGTAAAATAATTTTCCACTTTACAAATTGATTTTTTTGTAGTACAATATATATTAAGGTTGTGTAAAATTAGAAGATATATTGAAAATGCAAATTTTACCTAGCGACATTAAAGAAATTATAAAGATTTTTACAAAACAACTATTTTATGCAATTTTATTACGATATTTTGTAATATTAATGGAGTAATTTAATGTTTCTTAAACAATAAATTATAGAATTATGATAGAATAGTTAAAAGATAAAGTTTTTATAAAGAAGACATAGATATGCAGGAGGGTATGTGGATGTATAATGTATTACTGGTTGATGATGATGAAAGCATATTAGAGATAAATGAATACTATCTGACACAACTAGGATATAACGTTTTGACAACAAGAAGTATTAAAGAGACGGTTAAGGCTTTATCGTGGTTTGAACCACATTGTATAGTGCTTGATATACTACTGCCGGATGGAAACACCACCTTCTTATGTAAGCAGATAAAGGGTATTACCAATGCACCAATAATATTTTTATCCAATCTTACCTTTGAGGCACAAAAGATTGCGGCATTTGAGGAGGGCGGCTCGGATTACGTTACAAAGCCGTTTAGCACTAAAGAGCTGTCAATGCGTATTGCTAGACGTATACAGGACAACCTAGCAAGCTCTAAACCCGATAACGTTATGCAATTTGGTGAGCTTTGTATTAATGTGTCTACCAGAGAGGTTACGGTAGCGGGAACTCTGCTTGATCTAACTTCAAAGGAGTTTAACATACTTGCGTTGTTATCCCGAAATGCTGACAAAGCTTTCACACTAAATGATATATATAGTGCAGTGTGGGGGATGTATGACGTAGGTAACCCTCATAATGTACAGATACATATAAGCAACCTGCGTAAAAAATTAAAGAAGGCATCTCCAAAGACTTCTTACCTAAAGACTGTGTGGGGTAATGGATATAGGTTTGTTTCGTCCCCATTAAACAGGTGAGCATTTGGTTTGATGTAGTAGGGGGTGAAGTTTATGAAGCCCGACGTTAGGAAGGTAGTACTGTACATAACCGCAATTATGTTGGTTGTAATGTTTTCTGCTTTATTTGTATATATGACATTAGTTGATAACGTATTTACCATAGTAAGCTCACCTCAGGCAGAGAACGGAGTTATAACTCTATTAAGTGAAGATATAGAGGAACGGCGTGTACTGCCACTTAAAGAAAACTGGCAGTTTTACAAAAATAAACTTCTTACACCGGATGACTTTAAGGATGGGGAACTTCCATATGATACAATAACACTAGGAAACCATGTAACTTGGCAGTCTAAGGATAAGCTTGGTAATATAGATGGTGTTGCTACCTATCGTATGATAGTTAATACTGACTTTGGGGATATACTAAATCTATACCTATCGGATGTGCAATCAGCCTACACAGTTTATGTAAATGGAGAGCTAAAGAGAACGGTTGGAAACCCTGACCCGAAGAACTACAGGCCTTTTTTTCGAGATGTATTTATTGACTTTGTGGCATTACCACAAAATGAGATAGTAATTCAGGTAGCAAACTTTAGCAGTTACTATAGTGGTATCCATAACATACCGTTTATAACGTTATCGGACAACCTCCTATCTATTATTGTAACACGGTTTTTTGCCTATAGCTTTGTAAATATATTAGCGGTGGTTATCTTTGCTACTACCCTTTATATGTTTGTGGCTTCGGGATTTAAGAATAGTACACCAAAGTACTTTTTCATAATATGTCTATCGTATTTTTTATTTTGTTCAAAAAATTTATTTTTGATCTGGCGTGGTTATCCCGCAGGGATACTGCTTACCATAATTAGCAGTGTATCCTTAATCTTTATGCGATACTATCTAATAATGTTTATCTCAAACGCTTATGGTATTACAAGCCAGGATATAGTTTTAAAAGTTGCAAGGTATAGCTCTATTATTTTAATTGTATATACAGTTTTGATAATTACCGTAATACGCACGGTCGAAAATGCACATATAGTCTACTACATACTATACAAGGGACATAACTTTTGCTTTGTGGTTTATAGTATCTACGCTTTAATATGTATGATTAAGAATAAAGTGGTTGTTGAACCGCTTATCCTAGCAGGTATTGGTATCTACACCGTGGGGGTATCGGCAGATATCTTTATACCCTCAAGATACCAGACTATATACTTTTTGAATATACGTGAGTTTTCGGGATTTATCTTAGTTTTGCTATTAGGAGTTATGATGGCGGTGTTTGGAAGTCGTACGGCAAAGGCTAACGCTGTATTGTCACATGAGATCAAGTACCAGAAGTTTATGTTTTCAAACATAGCCCATGACCTTAAAGCCCCTGCTTCTGCAATGGTGGGATACCTTAACCTTGTATATGGTGAGGATAGGATAAACCCAGATGATAGTGCAGTTTTTATCGAGAAGGCAAAGGCTAGCTCTGATCGGTTTGTACAAAGGGTTCAAAACCTAAACTTTATCTCTAATTCTTTAGAAGCTCCGCTAGAGCTGTCACGCGTGGATCTGGATAGCTTTTTAAATGACATACTGGAGATATACAAGCCGCTACACCCAGATATAACCTTTAAGTTTATTACAGATAAACAGGATCACCTATTCTTAATCGATAAAAAACGGTTTACCGTTGCAGTGGAGAATCTTTTGGAGAATGCAGTAAGGTTTACAAAGCCTAATGGGTCGATTACAGTTTGGTGTTACAACCAACATAACAGGCTAAACATCGAAATCCAAGACACCGGCAAAGGGATTGAGAGAGAAAAATTAGCCTATATATTTGATAGGTTCTTTACTGATTACTCCGCAAAATCCGCAAACGGCTTAGGGCTTGCCATTGTAAAGCTTATCGTTAAGGAGCATAAAGGCAGTATATCTGTCCATTCAGAATTAGGCGAGGGAACAACCTTTACCATAACATTAAATAGAAATACCCACTAGCATTCTAGCTAATGGGTATTTTACTATTTAATCGCTTAAGCTAATTTACAAACTTGTAACCCTAAATCTGTATATTAAGCATATGACGATGTTATGGCTAGTTTTTGGATGATTCTAAGATAGTCTTGCATTCTTGAAGGCTTGACTTAATCTCCTCTGAAACCTCTGGGTATTGTGGGTTCATCTCCTGTAAGGTTTTTAGCACTATCTCACTTACAATAAGCCTTGCTGTCGGTTTTTTATCAGCAGGAACTATATACCAAGGTGCATGCTTAGTAGCAGTTTCATTAATAGCTTTTTGGTATGCCTTTTGATAGTCATCCCAATACTGTCGTTCAGCAATATCAGCTTTGGAGAATTTCCAGTTTTTAGTTTGATCGTCGATCCTAGAGATAAGTCGGCTTCTTTGTTCCTCTGCAGATAGATGTAGAAACACCTTAACAACACGGATACCATTATCCCATAGGTACTCCTCAAGGTTTGTTATATGCTTGTATCGTTTAGTGAAGATATCATCTGTAAGACAACGATCCGGCATAGAAAAGGTTTTATAAAGCTCTCTTACCTTTACCACTAAAACATCCTCATAGTAAGAGCGGTTAAAGATAGCTATCTTACCGCGTTCAGGCAGGGAATGGGTTATCCTCCATAGATAGTCATGTGCAAGCTCCTCAGCAGATGGAGATTTAAAGGAATATACATCAATCCCTTGAGGGTTTATCCCAGACATAACATGACGGATTGTACCGTCCTTACCGGCGGCATCCATAGCCTGGAAGATAATTAATAGACCCTCTTTCTTTTCGGAATATAGTCGATCCTGTAGCTTGCCAATCTTCTTAACGTTCTTTGCGATCTGTGCGGAGATCTCATCGCTTGTCATATCCTCTATTTTGAATTTACATGCGAGATCGTCCAGTTTAACCTTTTCATCACCTGAAAACCTGAAATTGCTAATCTTCAATCTACTTCCCCCTTTGAATTGATGTTACATTTTAATATATTAATTGTATCATAACTTTTTAAATATTACAAGGGATTTTTACAAATTTATACATTTCAATAAAATATATGCCGCCTATATTTAACTACATTGTTTTTGGTTTTGCTAGATTGGTCAGAAGAGTAGCAGTCCTTTATAGCTTTTACTACTTCACGCGGAAGCTTTTTATAGTATGGGGACTGGATAAATTTAGTAAATTCATCCTGAAACGCATTAAGTAGTGCAGTATCATCCGGTGCTAGGGTGGATGAGCCCGCACCTGAATCGCTAACCCCTCCTGCTGGTGCGATACTAATCCCGACGGATTTAGCAGCTATTATGGTTTTGCTAAGTAATAGGTTATGTGCTTGTTGTTTAGTTTTGCAGCTTTGGAGAGCTTTTTTAAATGCTTTGCGTTCAAGGCTTATCTGCATGGCTCGTTCGTAAAGCTCGGGGTTATTCTGTCTTAGATAATCAAGCTCTTCGGGGGTTAGCTCCGCCCCGCTACTTAGCCTTGCGGATATAGTAGATAGCTTGTTACCACTGTTATTTAGGATAGGTAGTGGTGTTATGAACGTAGTGCAATCTTTTTTGTCTGTTAACCTTTTAGATATAGTGGACTGATTTACAGTTTTTAGAATAGTAGCTACATCTCTGGATGTTTTAAACAATTAGACCAACTCCCTTTAATGGTATATTGTTTATATCGACAGGCAAAAACAAAACATTAGAGATTACACCTCTAATGTTTTGTGGTTTTAGTTATAGATTTACTAAGGTATCCTCTACTTCGTGGAGAAGTCGTCTTATCTCAAGCTTTTGAGGACATTTCTTCTCGCAGAATCCGCAGTCAACACAGTCTTTTACTGTAGCACCAGGATGTTCGCCGCCAATGTATCCTTGGAATTCCTTCTTAGCTACCTCTGTTAGACCATACACATTATGATGGGTATAGATGTTAAAGATAGCAGGGATGTTTATCTTTTTAGGACATGGCTGACAGTATGCACAACCGGTGCAGTAGAGGTTGTTAAACTTCTTAAGCCCATCGATGGAAGCAGTAATCTTTGCCCATTCTTCAGCAGTTAGAGGCTTTTTATCACTGGTAATCTCGATGTTTTGGTTAACCATATCGATATTCTCCATACCAGATAGAGCACAGGATATGTTAGGATTAGCGATAACAAACTTAAACGCAAGCTCGTATGTAGGTACACTATCTCCTAAAAGAAGCTCGGATAAACCGGTAGGAGCGGCAAGACGTCCACCACCAACAGGCCCCATAGCTACGACCCCTAGTCCCGCAGAGGCTGCATACTCTATCATATCCTCACAGGTACGGTCTAGCAGGTTGTATTGGATTAGCATTGTTTCCATTATCTTAGCTTCGTCGATAATATACTTGATGTTCTGTGGATCATCATGGAAGGAGAAGGATATATGTTTAATAAGACCCTCTTCCTTTGCCTTTAAAGCTTCATCAAGCAGACCAAGCCCTACAATCTTTTCGTCAAAGACAGTTTTATTAATACCCCAGAAGTGGTAGAAATCGATATGGTCGGTTTGAAGTCTTTCAAGACTTGTGTTTAGATATTTGCGGTAATCACTGCGCTCGTTAACCTCGCCAACAGGGAATTTAGTAGCGATCATTACTTTATCTCTGTAAGGTTTAATCGCTGTACCTAATGCAGCTTCACTATTGCTGTGGCAGTAGTAGTATGCGGTATCGAAGTAGTTAACTCCGCCTTCTACCGCTCTTTTAATCATCTCATTTACCTTGTCTTGTTCTACATACCAGACACCGTCCTGCTCATATTCAGGAAATCTCATACATCCAAACCCAAGAGTTGAGATCTTTTCGCCGGTTTTACCAAACTCTTTATAGATCATATCTTCCTCCATTTTAATTATGCATATCAAAGTATAGTGAAACTTAATAAAATTCACTAACCACATTATACCATATAAGTATACATTTGTCTATAGATTTTTGAATTAATCTTGAAATCTGGTAATTATTATGATACAATATGTACAGTAGTACCACAGTAAATTTAAAGATGGGGGATAAAATTATGGATAAGAGTATGTTAAATCAATTTAGGCACACCGTTAGAGAGAAGAACCTAGGTATCTATGGAATCCATATATATAAGGAAGGGAAGGGGACAATCGAGCACCGTTATCGTGCGGATGATAGAGTCTGCCTTTATTCTGGGTCTAAGACCTTTACCTCGATAGCTATTGGGATCTGTGTGGATAGGGGAATTATTAAGCTAGAGGATAGTGTCTGCTCGTACTTTCCAGAGTATGAGAGCAGCTTCTCGGAGGGATCTCAAGAGATTAGGATTGTTGATCTGCTACATATGTCATCGGGGAAGGTATGCGATGAGGGGGTAGTGTTCCAACGTCGATCTGAAGGTGACGACTGGGCAGAGAGGTTCTTTTCTGTACCGCTATCACACAAGCCCGGTAGCTTCTATTCATATTCAAATGGGTGTACCTATATGTTAGGGCGCATTGTCACTAAGGTGACTAACCAAAGCCTACGTGACTTTTTAGTGCCAAACCTTTTTACACCGTTAGAGATCTACAACCCACAGTGGCACACCTGTCCGCTAGGATATAGCTTTGCCGCGAGCGAACTGTACTTGACCACCTCTGAATTTGCAAAGCTTGGTAGGCTAATGCTGCAAGGCGGTGAGTATAATGGGAAACAGCTTGTTTCAAAGGACTACGTAGACCGCATGTCTAACGATATTGTATCCACCAAGAGCTATAATAGCCCAGACTGGGAGGAGGGGTATGGATACCAGATCTGGAGAGGTAAGGTAGCCTCATCCTACCGTGCAGACGGGATGTACGGACAATTTAGCATTGTATTCCCTGATAAAGGCGCTGTGGTTACCATTACATCCCATGAGGAACGGTCAACGCAAGATATCCTTACCGCCGTTAATGAGGATATCTACATATATCTGTAAAATGATGTTACATTTTGTACTAAAAAAGCTTGTACAATTTGTTTAATCTGCTAAAATTAGCTTGTAAAATAATTTTTATGTAAATAATCTCAAAAATTGCTTTACAAATAGCGAATAATCTATTATAATAAAGTGAGAGAAAGGTAATCTTTTTTAGGGTGTGTAATATCTTTTTTATAATATTTCACACTTGCGGTGTAACGCCGTTGCAAGGATATATCATCCACCTAGTTAGAGAGTGCTCAGTTTGAAGATAAAATGTAAGCATTAGTTTATATATTTTATTTAACGTTCGGAGTAGGGTCTATCTATGTGTTTAATCTATCTTAAGCGAAAGGTTACAGATAACTAATAGTTTTAATAAAAAAGTGTTATCCCCTTTAACGCAGATTTACAAAAGCTATTAATTATTGAGATTTCACTAATATGTATAGCATATGATGGTTATGGGTATTTAATAAACCTGTCATCAAGAATATCGCTATACGTATTATACAAATCTACCCCTACATGCATGTGGGGGACCCCGCTCATCTGTGGGGTTCCCTGTCCGTTTATAGGAAACTAGTAGAATGGACAGGGAAGAATTGTATGATTTTTATTTAAGCTTTTGATGGTGCGTTTGCACCTCATTGTTTTATTTAGGTTTTTTAGATATATTTACCGATAATCTCTTATGTTTCGACCTATAGTTATCTTCTGGTATATCTAGCGTTGGC
>CAZAOY010000037.1:0-24675 GCA_964486925.1 uncultured Oscillospiraceae bacterium | reverse complement strand
GCCGTGTCTCAGTCCCAATGTGGCCGTTCAACCTCTCAGTCCGGCTACCAATCGTCGCCTTGGTGGGCCGTTACCCCTCCAACTAGCTAATTGGACGCGAGTCCATCTTACAGCGGATTGCTCCTTTGGTCGCTGCACCATGCAGTGCTACGATCTTATGCGGTATTATCATCCGTTTCCAGATGTTATCCCCCTCTGTAAGGCAGGTTACTCACGCGTTACTCACCCGTCCGCCACTAAGTTTAAAGAGCAAGCTCTTTAAACTTCGTTCGACTTGCATGTGTTAGGCGTGCCGCCAGCGTTCATCCTGAGCCAGGATCAAACTCTTAATTTAATTGTATTATTTCGTATCATCGCTGACACGTTATAACCTTAAATCGCTATCGCTAGCTGTTTAATCTTTCGCTCCATTACTTTTCTGGCATTCTTGCTTTGTTTCCAAAGCAATCTATACTTTATATCGCTTTCTAGTTACTCTTTCGAATTTCTAGGGATTTAAGTATGTCTTTTGCTTAATTCGTTATTTTCATTATTGTTCAATTTTCAAGTTCCTTTGGCTACTAGCCAAACTGCACCTTTCCAAGCTTATGAGTATCGCTTTCGCTCCTCTCGTTCACCTTTACTGTGACAGCTTATCTATTATATCACATCCGATTCGCTTTGTCAATACCTTTTTGAAAGTTTTTTCAAGTTTTTTTCAAAGTTTTTTACTCTTTTACTTCCACTCGTTTCTAACCTCTCAAAAGCACTAACCCGCTTCCTCGTCCCTGTCCTCTCTGGACAGCTTATTTATTATATCACATTCATATCTCTTTGTCAACACGTTTTTTATCGTTTTTTAGTATTTTTCCAGAGTTTGTGACAATTTATAGTTTTAATCCATTGTCACTGCCATTTTTTAGATTATTAGCTGCAAGAAGTACCCCTATCTTTCCTGTATTGTAGGTTACCCCACCCTGTAGCCATACTGCATATGGAGGTTTTATAGGTCCATCAGCGGATAATTCTATAGACGCTCCCATGTTAAAAGCGCCTGCCGCCATAATAACATCACTGTCATACCCAGGCATATCCCACGGCTCTGGTGTCACAAACGAATCTACCGGCGCACCCGCTTGTATCCCCTTGCAGAAATCTACCATGCTTTGCTTATCCCCAAGCTGAATAGCCGCAATTATATCTGTTCGCTTATCCATAGCATTCGGATAGGTCACGTATCCCATAGCACTAAACAGCGCCGTTGCAAATATCGAGGTCTTTACCGCACTACACACAACACTAGGTGCAAAGAATAGACCCATATACATAGACTGGCTTTGATTTAAGGTACACCCAACCTCTTTACCCATACCCACACTTGTAAGACGATATGCGCAAAGCTCGATTAGCGCTTTAGTCCCTACTATATATCCACCCGTCTGCGCAATGCTACCTCCAGGATTTTTTATAAGTGAACCTATAGCTATGTCTGCCCCTACATCGGTCGGCTCCTTCATCTGAACAAACTCACCGTAACAGTTATCCACCATAACTATTATATTAGAATTAGCGGCTTTTGCCACAGCAATAATTTTCTCAATATCCTCTATAGTTATAGACGGTCTTAACGAGTACCCACGTGACCGCTGAATGTATGCTACCTTCGCCCCCTTAACAGCCTCACCTATCCCATCAACGTCCACAGTACCATCACCCTTTAGCGCTAGCTCCCTATATCCTACACCAAAATCACGAAGAGAACCGTTACCCTCCCCACGAATCCCGATTACCTCCTCCATGGTATCATAAGGCTTGCCGGTTAACGATACAACTACATCCCCCGGACGAAGTATACCAAACAAAGCAACCGTAAGTGCATGGGTACCCGACACAAAGTTATGTCGTACTAAAGCATCCTCGGTGTTAAATATCCTAGCATACACTTCATCCAGAACATCCCTACCACGGTCACCATAACCATACCCTGTAGTGCCCTTAAAATGTGCCTCACTAACCTTTGCAGCCTGAAAAGCACTAAGTACCTTTGCCTCATTATACAAACAAATCCTGTCGGCTAGCTCAAGCTGCGCCTTGCAGTCGCTCTCAACCTTTTCACCTAAAGCTAATATTTCACTATCTATGTTATAAAACGAACCTATCAATCTATCCACTCAACTTTCCTGTATTCATGCCATACACCGTACAGCCTAAACCCTATCTTTTCATAAAACCTATCGCTAACATCATCCTTGCTTAAAACCGCAAGCTGTTTTCCTGCATTATCTTTCGAGATTTTCTCAAGTATCCCCGCGGCAAGTCCGCAGTTTCTATGCTCTCTTCTAGTTGCTACCTGCGTTACCACTACATAGTTTTCGTCTGTAGCATATGCCGTAGCGGTAGCCTTTCCTATAATAGTATAGACACTGGTAACCAAATGCCTCACCCTGTGAGACATGTCAAGATACCAGTCGTCATATCCACCTTGCCCAATCTCATCAATGAAAATATCTTTAAGTATATCGAAACAGTGGTCTATCCGACTACTAATCACAAAATTATCCCTGCGAAACTGTAAGCCAACCCCCAAAGAGGAGTATATCCGTCCACTACTATAGCTATAGCCTTCCAATTCACATAGCTTTTGGTTACATTGGATATTTGTTGCATTACTAAAACTAATAAAATTCCTAATCTCGCCTAGGTCACAGCTATCATCTATGATATATACTATTAAATTGTTATAGTACCTTGATATTAATACCCCATCACCCTTGTAAAATTGGCAGAAAGAGTGCCCGCTACCGTAGGCATTATATAATGAGGTTATCTTTGTAAAAAGAGGGTGTTTATATCCACCCTCAATAACATCTATCTGTTGTATCATTACTCATTAGCGCCAAAGTCTGATAGCATATGCTGAACAAGCTGTAAGCTTCCTGCAACATCATCCTTCTTAACTACACATGACGGTGAATGGATGTAACGACTCGGTATAGATACCGCAATAGTCCTAACACCACCCCTTGAAACATGGATAGCGCCCGCATCATTCCCACCACTTATTATAGTCTTGGTCTGGCAGGCAATACCCTTCTCTTTAGCAATCTCAAACGCTCTGTTATAAAGCTTCATATCATACATAGTTGAATGATCTCTGTAAGAAACAACCGGCCCACTTCCTAGTAAACTCGCTCTGCTATCCCCCGATACCCCCGCAACATCGGCAGAAGCGGTGGATTCTACAACTATAGCAATATCAGGGTCGATGGTGTATGCGCCTACCCTTGAACCCCTTAATCCTACCTCCTCCTGTGAACAGAATAAAAAGTGGGTGTCATACTCTAGGTCTGACTTTAGAATCTCAATTAGTATCGCACAACCCGCTCGGTCGTCGATAGCCTTTGCTTTAATAAAGCCTTCTCCAAACTCCTTATAACTGCTGTCAAAGGTTACCGCGTCACCTAGCTTTACATAGGAAAGCGCGTCCTCTTTGTCGGTAGCCCCAATATCAATATACAGCTTATCCAGAGGTACAACGCTGTTCTTCTCATCCTCCGATTGCATATGAACCGCCTTAGTGCCGATAACGCCAACAATACCCTTCTCCCCAACACGAACGGCACGACCCAGTATTACCTTTGGATTAATCCCTCCAACGGTAGCGATGTGTAACATCCCGTCTGTCGTTACACCAGTAACCATCATCCCTACCTCATCGGTATGAGCCGCAAGCATTATCCTTTTGTTAGGGGTCTTTTTGCCTTTTTTATAAGCAATTATGTTGTTTTGGCTATCTGTATTATATTCGCAGTGGTCTTTAATCTGGCTAATAATTTCATTAACCACCGAATCCTCCTGCCCTGAAATTCCATTTAGGTTACAAAGCTTTTCTATATTTGTAAATAATCTATCCATACTATCTATCCCCCCCTGCCAAGATGTACTCGCTTATTAGTTTTGCCACACTGTCGATATCCTCTGGTAACACGCATTCAATCGGGGTATGCATATATCTTATAGGGATAGAGAGTAACGCTGTCTTAACACCGCCCCTATTAATGGAAATCTGGTCAGCATTTGTGGAGGTTCTTCCAGACATTACCTCTACTTGATGTGAAATCCCCTTATCCTTAGCAAGTTTAACAAGCTTATCAGACATACCTTTATTTAGAATTGGTGAATACCCAATCATAGCACCTTTGCCCATCTTGCCACATTTATGCTCGATAGCGTCGCTTGTATATGCAAAGCTAACATCCACCGCAATCGCAACATCAGGGTCGATAGAATAGCTACTTACCCTAGCACCTGCCGCACCTACCTCCTCCTGTACTGAGAATAACACAGCAATTCGGTATGGTAGATCTTTACCCTTTAGATAAAGGAGCGCTTGCAGAATACTAACTACACCCGACCTGTCATCAAGAGATTTTACCGCAATCCTACCATTTAACAGCTCTCGATACTCCGAGTTTATGGTGACCCTGTCCCCTAACGAAACTATCGACTCCGCCTTCTCCTTGCTCATTCCAATATCGATAAACAGCTCCTCAATAGGAGAAACCTTCTTAGCCTCATCCGCCTTTTCAAGATGTGGAGGCTTTGACCCAATAACCCCTAGTATATCCTGCTTGCCATGAACGGTAACCTCCTGTGCGGATAGGATACGTCGATCCATCCCCCCACAGTTTGAAACCTTAATAAAACCGTTATCATCAATATAGGTAACCATCATGCCAATCTCATCAATATGCGCGTCCAATAACATTAACGGCAGGTCTGTTTTGTCCTTGTTGATATAACCTACAACGCTACCAAACCCGTCAATTGTAACCTCTGCTCCGCACTCCTCTAGCATCCTTGCGGCAATGGTTGACACAGCAAACTCATCTCCCGCAACCCCAACGCTACAGCAAAGCTCCTTTAATCTTTCCTTCATCTTGAGCCCCATCTCTCCGCCGCTAAATCCTTGCACAAATCCCCCGCAACGGTTAGATCAATCTGTGCCGTAATTCCATTATGCCTTTATTAATTGGGTGCTATCCTCTTGTTGATCCAACAAATGTTGCATTTTTAAGTAAAAAACACAACATTTGCTTTCCCAATTAGTAATAATTCTTAGTCAAGCGCTTCTACCAGCCTTCTAAAATGTTCTCCGCGCTCCTCAAAATTTTTATATAAATCAAAGCTTGCACTAGCAGGAGATAGTGTAACAACATCCCCCTCTTTTGCTAGCTCTCTTGCCGTCTGTACAGCCTGCTCAAGGGTGCTAACGTTAATTATTTTAAGGGTGTCCTTGTTATATAGCGGGCACTGTTCCACCGCCGCTTGAATCTTTGGTGCAGTCTTTCCAAGCAGAATAAGGATCTTAACCCTTGTAGCAATCGGTTCGGCAATCGGCTCATATGGAATATTTTTATCATACCCACCTGCAATTACTATAAGCTTTTGATCAAATGCGTTAAGCCCCGCAATTGTCCGTGTCGGACTTGTAGCAATGCTGTCATTATAGTATCTAGCACCATTAACCGTCCTTATATACTCTATCCTATGCTTAACCCCGCCAAACTCTTTTGCTACCTTCACTATGTTAGCAAGCTCTACATCCTCAAAGCAAGCCGCAATAGCTCCCATGTAGTTCTCAACATTGTGTATCCCAGGAAGCTTTATATCCGTTGCATTCATTATCACCTGACGTATACCCTGCTTTTTATCTATATAGATAATGTTATTATCCTTATCTAAAAATACGCCAAAATCCATCTCACTCTTGCGAGAGAAGGTCGCAAGCCTTCCTCTAACTAAAGGCTTTAGCTCTAAGGCTTCCTCATTATCAAGATTTAATACCGTCTTAGAGAAGGCAGACTGATGGGCAATCAGGTTGCACTTTGCCCCTATATACTCCGTCATGTCCTTGTGTACATCAAGATGGTTTGGAGATATGTTAGTTATAACCGCTACATCGGGAGAACTCCTCATCGATAACAGCTGAAAGCTTGAAAGCTCCACCACCGCCACATCATCTTTTTTAATGCTCTCTATCCTCGGAAGTAAAGCAATCCCTATGTTCCCCCCTAGGTGAACCGTCCTCCCCTGCGCCTGTAACATCTCGCTAATTACCGCAGTGGTTGTAGTCTTACCGTCCGACCCCGTTACCGCATATATCTTACATGGGCAAAGCTCAAAAAACATCTCCATCTCAGAGGTTATTATAACCCCCGCTTCCTTTGCCTTTTGAAGTTCTTTATTAAGGTAGTACATTCCGGGAGAGCGAAAGACCACATCAGCGTCAGTTAAACTAGAAAGATACCCCTCACCTAAGATAAACTTAACCCCCATCTGTGAAAGGGTGGTGTATCTCTCTCCTAAAGCCTCCTTGCTTACCTTGTCACAGACCGTAACATCAAACCCTTTGCTAGCAAAAAGCTTAGTTAGTTCAAGATGGCTTACCCCTAAACCGATCATTATTATCTTTTTATCCTTTAATACAGAAAACATAATAAACTCCCTTTTCATATATATTATTACTTTGGCACTTAATATCACAAGGACCTCTTAACATGCCATCTACCACTAAGCACCTCAGTAATATAACGCTTTTACTTAATAAAAGCCTGTGCAATTAGCATAATAAGCGGTATTGAAGCGATAGAAACTATATTTGATAAAGTTAAAATCTGCCCCGCATATGCGGCATCCTTATCCATCTTCTGCGCAAACATAACCCCCGCCGCCGCACAAGGACATGATACCGAAATTACATTAATAAGTATTAAATTTGTTGGAACAGTCTTTAACATGCTAAAGGTTAGTATTACCACAATAGGTACTAAAAAATTAGTAACAAAAACAATATAATAAACCTTAAGGGTTTTAAACGCGTTAAAAAGCTTGCTCTGGGCAAGATTCACCCCGATTACCACCATAGCTAACGGTGTGTTTAAGCTTCCAATATATGTGGTGGTCTGAAAAACTACATAGGGAAGGCTAATACTTGCCAAAAACAAGGTAAACCCTATCACAACAGCAAACATTACCGGTGCTGTAAAAGCCTTTGCGAGCTCCTTTTTGGATACCTTACCGCTGATCCCTATATACCCATGTGTCCAGCTTAAAATCTGAAACACCACCATATATACACTACCAAACAAAATCCCCTCGTTACCAAAGGTAGCGCCAAGTAACGGTAGCGCCATGAAACCACAGTTTGTGTAAACCACAGCAAACCGCTCTATCCCAATATTAACCTTATTGCCTCTTACTAAAATTAAGGAGATTATGATCGCAATAACATGACTTGCCACAGCTAAAACAAATGCAATCCCTAAAAGCCTAAGCTTTTGCGGCTCATATGGTGTTTGAAACGCATTAATCGTTACCGTTGGCACAACAAAATAGAGTAAAAAGTTTGTAATCTGCTTGTTACTTTCTAAATTAATTATCCGAAGCTTGCTGGCTAAAAATCCAACACCCATAAGTAAAAACATTATTATGACCTGATCTAGCACTATCTTTGCTAATTCCAACTGTCTACCTCTTTTTCATTCAAATAACTTAATTTTTTCATCTATATTATTATAAACCCATATCCTACCTATGTCAAGAAATATTTCTCAAAAGATAATATTTTCCCTTGTAAAACACCTTAATATGTATTATAATAAGAATACTGGTTTATCTGCAGTAGAGCCTATTACTTTAAAACTTAAATGTATCTTTTTAAGTTTACAGCTAATAGCGCAAGGACTTCTTAGCATAGCTCCTACCTTTAAGTTACTAAGTAATCACTCTGCCATAAGCCGCTTATACATATCTAACTTAAATAATACCTTAGCGGTTTTAAGTTGATTGCATATAAAAATGGGAGGGTTTATGTTAAAGAATCTACGACAAAGTATAGCTAACAATCAAGAATTTATTAACTCGTTCGTTAAACTACTAATACCGATAACACTGCAAAATGTAATTGGTTATGTACTTAACATGGCAGATATCGTTATGGTGGGTGCCTTAGGGGAATCAGAGCTTTCTGCAATCTCTCTGGCTAATCAACCGTTTGGTATCTTTTGGTGCGTAATGTTTGGTCTAATCAGCGGAGGTAGCATCCTGGTAAGCCAGTATTGGGGTAAGCGTGATGAGAAGAGCATTAACCGCATAACAGGGTTTGTACTAACCCTTATCATCGGGGCTTCATTAATCTTCACCGCCCTTTGCCTATTCTTGCCGTCAACCGTAATGTCCATCTACACTAATGACGCTACTTTAATCGAAACAGGATCACGTTATCTTGTAATTATCGCCTTTTCCTTTACCACAACAGGGATATCCTCTGTAATGCTAGGACTACTTCGCTGTACCGAACAGGCGAATGCACCACTTATTATTAACTGTTGTTCACTAGCTTTAAACACACTGTTAAACTATATGTTAATATTCGGCAACCTTGGCGCTCCAAAGATGGGGGTAGCGGGAGCGGCGGTTGCTACTACCATTGCGCGTGCTTTTGAACTAGTGCTAACGCTACTGTTTATATTTGTAATCGATAAACGCAGGATCTTTAAGCTATCACAGATGGTTAAATTTAAGGTTGCTATTATAAAGGAATTTTTCAGATACGGTGCGGCGGCTTTGGTAAATGACGTTGTATGGGGTCTTGGAATTTCGGTTCACGCTATGGTAATAGGCAGACTAGGCGCGGCGGCAGTTGCGGCATACACCGCCACCAACCTTGCAGAACGTTTTGCCTTTATCGTAATAGGTGGATTTGGAGCGGCAGTATCTGTGCTAATCGGTAAGGAGCTTGGTGCAGGCAAGGTAGAACAGTCAAAAAAATATGCAAAATACATACTGCGTATCGCTTTGGTGTTAGGACTTGCGTTTGGTATAGCCTGTATAGTATTAACCCCACTATTCCTAAAGCTGTTTAACTTCTCACCTGATACCTCACATATCGCAAGGTATATGATCCTTGTAATGGCACTGGTTGTGCTTACTAAAACATTAAACTATACCACTGGGGTCGGGCTACTGCGAAGCGGCGGCGATACAAAATTTATGGCAATTTTGGATATCTGCGGTCTATATCTTGTGTCAATACCTCTAGGTCTGCTCTGTGCCTTTGTGTTTAAAACACCACCATACATTGTATATCTTGCTCTAATGACCGACGAGATTATTAAGGTAACACTATACCACCTTCGATACAAAAGCTTTAAATGGGCAAGAAATATTACCACCGATTTAGATTAATAACCTTGCTAAAACTAAAGCAGATAGATAGCTAGCCTATCTTTAGTTATTATATGTTTTTTAGTAGATTTAGGTGCATTAAAACACCTTTCTCTGATATTATGTCAAATAATCTTTCATTTAAAAGGAGGTTACCTATGAAGCAATACATCGATTATGCAATCAGCCAGATTAAAGCTCTATGCGACATCCCAAGCCCCTCTGGATTTACCCATAAAGCCGCACAGTACCTACTAGATGAGCTTACAAAATTAGGATACTTACCAAGTATTACAGTAAAGGGAAATGTAGTAGTGGATATTGGCGGTGATGGAGAAGGGGTTGCATTAGCCGCACATGTGGATACCCTAGGAGCAATGGTTCGCTCTTTAAAAGAAAACGGGCGAATTAAACCGACTACCATAGGCGGCCTAAACTGGGCAACCGCAGACGGAGAGAACTGCACCGTCCTAACCCGTGACGGCAGAAGCTATAGCGCTGTAATCCTAAACAGTACCCCTTCCTCCCACGTCTACGGTAATGACGTTAAACGTGACGAAGCCTCAATGGAGATTATACTAGACCATAACCCTAAGACTAAAGAAGAAACAAAGGAGCTGGGAATCGATGTCGGCGACTTTGTTGCCCTAGATCCCCGCACTGTAATCTCCCCTGAGGGTACAATTAAAAGCCGATTTCTAGATGATAAAGCCAGTGCCGCAGTCCTGCTTGCCTTAGCTAAATATCTTAAGGAAACCGCAATAACTCCAAAATACCATACCTACCTAATCTTTACGGTATACGAGGAGGTAGGACACGGCGCTTGTTCAGGACTACCAGATGACATTGTGGAGATGATCTCTGTAGATATGGGCTGTGTAGGTGATGACCTTGATTGTGATGAAACTAAGGTTTCAATCTGCGCTAAAGACTCACGTGGGCCATACAACTATGAAACCACCACAAAGCTTATTAACACCGCTAAAAAACTAGATCTAGGCTACAGTATCGACATCTACCCACAGTACGGCTCTGACGTAGACGCCGCACTCACCAGTGGACATGAGCTTCGCCACGGATTAATAGGCCCAGGAGTATACGCCTCCCACAACTATGAACGTACCCACATCCTAGGTATAGAGAACACCTTTAGACTGCTTGCAGGATACGTTACCGAATAGATAAACAAAATCCCCCTAATTCCGTTTAACTGGAGTTAGGGGGATTGTTATTTTTTAGCACGGTTAATCGGGGAAATCATCTGTTGTCTTTATTATTACAAAACGTAAATTTGTAGTTTTAAAATGATAAGACACAATATTTTGTTGCCCCACTAATACCCTAAAGCGGTGACTTCTTCATCCTCCCCGCATTACGCGGATAGTTTGGCGGCGTTGGCTTAACCTTTTTAACTATTACCATGGTTCGTGCACTATCATCGGGAAGGCTATAGGATACTACCTCTAAAACCTCACCACCTAAAATCTTAATAGCATTCTCTGCCTGCTCCACCTCCGCAGTGATATCAGGTCCCTTTAGTGAAACAAAAACCCCGCCAATCTTAACAAAAGGTAAACAGTATTCCGATAGATCACGAAGATTAGCAACCGCCCTTGCCGTAGCAATATCAAACTGCTCTCTAAAACCTAACTTCTGGCTAAGCCCTAGCTCCTCTGCCCTACCATGCACCGCATTAACGGTAATTCCAATATCATCTGTTACTTCATTTAAAAAGTTAACACGCTTGTTTAGACTGTCTAATAGAGTTATCCTTAAATCATCTCTAACTACCTTGCAAGGTATTGCAGGAAACCCCGCTCCCGTTCCAACATCAATCAGTGCCGCCCCTTGCTTTACATTAACATGCTTTAGCAACAGCAAGCTATCGATAAAATGCTTATTTACAACCTCAATCGGTTCGGTAATAGCGGTTAGATTCATAACCTTGTTCTTCTCCACCAGTAGCCTAGCATACCGGTCAAGCTTATCTGCGGCGGTATCGGTTACCTCAATCCCTAAAACTTTACAGCTTTGCTGTAGATACCCTTTATCAATCATTTCTCACTACTCCCTTGCTGTGTTAGCCATATCATCAGTACCGATATATCCGCCGGACTTACCCCAGAGATACGTGAAGCCTGCCCAAGGTTTAGCGGTTTTACCCGCTGTAGCTTCTCTCTCGCCTCTAGCCGTAACCCTTTTACCAAGCTATAATCCATATCCTTACTAAGAAGCCGTTCCTCTAGCTTCTTCATCTGCTTAACGTGTGCGAGCTGTTTTGAGATGTAGCCTGCATACTTTATCTCTATCTCTGCCTGCTCTGTTACCTCGGATGAAAGAGTGGGTCTTTCTATATCAAACGGTGTTAAATCGGTATAGGTTACCTGTGGTCGCCTTAGTAAATCCGCTAGCTTTATCCCTGTCGATACGGTAGAGGTCTGCCTTGATTCAAGCATACTATTCAACTCTGCTGATGGCGGGATGACCGTCTTTTCAAGCCGCTTTATCTCCTTATCAATCTGCTCTACCTTCTCTAAAAATCGTTCATACCGCTCATTACTAATTAAACCTATCTCATACCCCTTCTGGGTCAATCGTTTGTCCGCATTATCCTGTCGCAATATTAGCCTATACTCACTACGTGAGGTCATCATCCTGTATGGATCGGAACACCCTTTAGTAACAAGGTCATCAATTAGCGTTCCTATATACGAGGATGAACGGTCAAGTATAAACATATCCTTACCTTTAACCACATTTACCGCATTAATCCCCGCAATTAACCCCTGCGCCGCCGCTTCCTCATAACCGGACGTTCCGTTAAACTGCCCCGCGCCGAATAATCCCTTATATCCCTTAAATTGTAGCGACGCGTCAAGCTCCAGCGGATTTACGCAGTCATACTCAATCGCATACGCCGCCCGCATAACCTCGGCTTTATCAAACCCCTTCATGGTTTTGATAAACTCTATCTGAACATCCTCCGGAAGTGAGGAGGACATCCCCTGAAGGTATATCTCATGGGTGTCTAGCCCCATAGGCTCAACAAATATCTGATGACGAGGCTTGTCGGAAAACCTTACAATCTTGTCCTCAATGCTAGGACAATACCGTGGCCCAACCCCCTCAATCTTTCCTGAATACATAGGGGATCGATGGATGTTTTGTTGTATCACAGTATGGGTATCCTGGTTTGTGTAGGCAATATAACACTCTATCTGGTTTTTAAGCTCCTTTGTGGTTTCAAAGGAGAATGGAGTTATCGGGTCGTCACCCTCCTGTTTTTCAAGCACAGAAAAATCTATACTCCTTCTATGCACTCTAGCCGGTGTTCCCGTTTTAAATCTGCGGATATCAACCCCTCGCTTTTTAAGGTTATCGGTAAGCCCAATGGAAGCATAGATCCCGTCCGGCCCGCTTGTATAGGAGTTGTCCCCTATATGTATCGTGCCATTTTGATACGTCCCACAGCATATAATAGCCGCCTTTACCGTATACTCCCCGCCAAGCTTTGAGACAACGCCTACTACCCTATCACCATCAAACCTAATATCTACAATCTCATCCTGCTTTAGATAAAGATTATCGGTATTCTCCAAAACCTGCTTCATATAAAGGTGATAAAGCCGCCTGTCTGACTGAACACGAAGGCTGTGCACCGCAGGTCCCTTTCCACGGTTTAGCATACGGCTTTGCAAAAAGGTTGCGTCCGCCGCCTTTCCCATCTCCCCGCCTAAAGCATCCACCTCGCGCACTAGATGACCCTTAGCCGTCCCCCCAATTGACGGGTTACAAGGCATGTTTGCAAGGGAATCCAGCGATAAGGTAAAGAGTATCGTCCTAACCCCAAGCCTCGCGCAGGCAAGCGCCGCCTCTATCCCGGCATGTCCCGCTCCAATTACCGCAACCTCATAATCACCCATAATATATCCCATATCCATCTCCTATTTACCAACACAAAAGTTAGAGAAAACCTCGTCTACAACCACCTTCGTGATATCCTCCCCGGTAAGCTCTAACATACATTCTATCGCCTGCTCTATCTCCACCGTAACCGCATCATAGGTTACACTCTGCTCTATCGTCAAAATCGCCGATTTAATACAGTCTGCCGCACGGCTTAAGCAATCCCTCTGCCTCTCATTAGCCAAAACCCCCGCAGACATATCAAACTCCTTAACCGCAAAAACCTTAGTAAGAATATCATGTATCTTGATAACATCCTCATTGTTATTAGCGCTAATATATACACAGTAGTTAAAGTTGTCTTTTATATAATCCAAGTCAATAACACACTCAAGGTCTGACTTGTTAATAACCGCAATAACGGTCTTTCCTTCTTTTGACTTTATATATTCAACTATGGAATAATCCTGTCGACTAAACGCAACACCACTGTCAAACATTAGAAATACTAAGTCCGCCATATCAATCTGGCTGTATGCCTTATCTACGCCAAACTGCTCTACCACATCACTGGTCTGCCTGATACCCGCCGTGTCCGCCATCCTTATGGTGTAATCACCAATCTTAATATCCTCTTCAACAACATCTCTGGTAGTCCCCGCAATATCCGTTACAATGCTCTTCTCATACCCTACCAAAAGATTCATAAGGGTAGACTTACCCACATTCGGCTTTCCCGCAATGGTCGCTCTAATACCGTTTTTAATAATCATACCTGTATCATAACCTTTAAGCAGTTTATCCATTCGTTGGTAACATTCCTTTAGTTCATTAACAAGGGTATCCGGCGATACCTCCTCGATATCCTCCTCAGGATAGTCTGCCCATGCCGACAAAAATGCTACCTGTCTTAGTAGCACCGACTTTATCTCTGCCGCAGTCTTAAAGAGCCTTCCCCCGGTCTGCACCTGTGCCATCCTAAGTGACTGCTCGTTATCGCTGTTTATAATATCAATAACACCCTCTGCCGCCGTTAGGTCAAGCTTACCGTTTAGGAAAGCTCTCTTAGTAAACTCTCCCGCTCCCGCTGTACTCGCCCCCGCCGACAGCACAGCCTTTAGCACCTTCTTTGTTACAAATATCCCACCATGACAGGAAATCTCAACTACATCCTCACCTGTATAGCTACAAGGTGCTTTAAATACAAGTGCAATTCCCTCATCGATTCTGTTGTTATCAGTATCGGTTATTACCCCTAACCGTGCAGTATATCCCTTTAACTGGCTAAGCTTACCTCCGCTGTTTAGTTTAAACACCCTGTCCGCAACCGAAATAGCTTCCGAACCCGATATCCTAACTATAGATATCCCCCCCGCCGCATATGGGGTTGATATTGCCGCAATCGTTTCCTTATCCATTATATCCTCACCTCACCTTACCTATCGTTTAAACATATCTATAAGCTTGCCGTAATTAATTCTCAAAAATAGTCTTTACAATTAATAACTATTACATAACAAAATTTTGTGCTTATCAGGGAGTATTCTATCCTTGATAAACACAAAATGGGTACACTATTTACAGTCAATTATGATTGACTAAATATCTATCTTAGAATAAAGCTTTGCGTCAACAGCGTTGTCGTTAAACTCTGTCTTGGTCGCTCTGTTATCCTTTTTAAGTAGCTGTTCTACCGTAGGCTTGTCAGATCTTCTCTGATACGGCTGTGTCCTGCGTTCCCCGTCATTATTCCTATTCTTTGAGAATCCGTCACCTCTACCACCTTTATTATAAGGAGCACGGCTTGGTCTTTCGCTTAGGATAATAATCCTTCTGTTTGGATCCTCTCCCTTTGATTTAGAGAAAACCCCTTCAATCTCGGAGATAACCGCATGGATAAGCCTTCTTTCATAAGGATTCATCGGTTCAAGCATCTGGCTGCGACCGGTTCGTTTTACCTTTTCACTAATCTTAATCGCCAGTTGCTTTAGCGTTTCTTCCCTCTTTTTACGATAGTTTCCGCCGTCAATAGTTATCCTAAAGTAATCCCCTTCAATCCTGTTGCAGGACAAAGCTACTAGATATTGAAGTGCATCTAATGTTTCACCATGATGACCGATTAGTACTCCAATCTCGTCACCGTCAAGGGTAATCTTTACCGTTTCCCCAGTCTGCTCTACGGTATAGGTAACTGTCTTAAGGTTCATATTCTTTAGTATCTCGTCAATATATGACAAAGCCACATCAAGCTTAGTAAGGCTCTTTTGCTCTTCCACCTCTACAGGTTCTTCGTAGGTAGCAATAAGCTTTACCACGGCATCACCTTTGTATCCGCCAAAAAGTTTTTTCTTAGGAGTTTCAATAACTTGTATATCATAGCTAAAAGGGGTAGTTCCAAGTTCGTTTTTTGCTAAAATTAAAGCTTGCTCTGTAGCCAAATCTACAGTGGTTGCTTTTGCATTAAATTCCTTTTTCATAAAAAACTCCATTTCCATGTAACTTACAAACTATAACTATTCATTCTCGTCGTATGTTTCGCCGTACTTCTCTGCTAGACGTTTTCTAGCTAGCTTTATCCTATCCTGTGATGACATTTCACCCGATACATTTGCGTCACTCGATTCATCATCCTGTGCCTCATCCTTTGTTACCGAAGGTTTAGCCTTTGGTGTCGGTGGTACGATACCCTTATCAATATACTTCTGCTTTTGAGCTTTTTGTAACTCCTCGATCCGCTCTCTCTTCTTCTTCATCTTAGCCGCAACTACATCTTTGTTCTTGTCGTTCATAGCCGCTAGCTTGTGTGGAGGATACATCTTGCCTAAAATAATGGTCTGTGCAATCGCTGCAATGTTTGAGATTATCCAGTATACCCCAACCCCTGCCGGTAATGAAAACCCAAACCATAAGGACATTAAAGGCATAAAGTAGAGCATGTATTTCATAGACTTTTGGATAGTCTGTCCCATCTTTTCCTGTTGCTTATTGGATACCCAACTTGTAATATATGCAGTCAAACATGATAGAATAGGTATTATAATAAGTAGATTCCATCCCATAGTAGGGGTTTCACCTATATTAAGACCTAAAAAGTACATGTTAAAGTTTCTAATATTCTCCGCCTGTTCAGGGGTGAATAACGCTAAAAGCTTGTCCGCACCGGATACATTATCTTGAATCGTCTTAATAACCATTAGCTGTGCCGAGGACGAAGGCTTTCCAATTATCTCGGTAACTAACTTTTCTGCGTTAGCTATTACATCAGCGGGCACTCTTATCAAATGCTTTAGCGGCTTATATACAACGTCGATAATACCAAACAACACACCAAACTGCAAAAGCATAGGAAGACACCCCGCAGCCGGGTTATATCCCTCCTGCTCATAAAGCTTCATCTGTTCTTGCTGTAGTCGTTGCTTGTCCTTACCATACTTTTTCTGTAGCTCTGCAATCTTTGGTTGAAACGACGCCATTCTGGCAGTACTCTTTTGTTGCTTTATCGATAGCGGAAATAATACAGCCTTTATAATTATTGTAAAAACAATAAGCGCAATTCCATAATTCTTTACAACCTCGTAGATTGCATACATTATCCATCCTAAAGGCGCCCAAATAATATCAAACACTCGTTATCCTCCTTCTCGTATATACGACCACCATCTGAATAAACAGATTAACCCGTACGGAGTTTTATTCTTGTAGTATCTTTAATACTAATCTATTGATCTTTAAACTGCATAAATTTTTCAGGAACAGGGTCAAATCCACCTTTAGAGAAGGGATTACACCTTATTATCCTATAAATAGCTAGTATCCCGCCCTTAAAAAACCCATGAAGCTCAAAAGCATTAACTGCATAAACAGAACAGGTAGGATAAAACCTACAGCACGATGGCTTTAGGGGTGATATAAATTTTTGGTATAACCGTACCATAATTATAGCTATTTTTTTCATATTATCTTTTCGTTAAAATAAATTTAATTTGATTTTTTAGGTAACCATATATCTGATCAGACTTTTTCCCAACAATAGCGGCTCTAGCAACTAATACAACATCATATCCCTTTGGTAGGAGCTTTTCTTTTACAACCCTTTGATACGCCGCTTTAATAATTCTTCGACTTCTGTTACGAACAACGGCATTACCTATCTTTTTAGATACGGTAATCCCAACTCGATTGTAGGGTAGATTATTCTTTACGATATAGGTTACTATGGCAGGGTACGCCTTAAACTTTCCTCTATAGTACGCTCGTTTAAACTCTTTGTTTAGTTTTAATGTGACTATCTTCTCCATTAAATTAACGCCTTATCATTTATATGTACAACCACTCAGATAAAAAACCGCCTAGACTTGTACAAAGTTTCTATACGTTTACACGCTGTAGAATACGGTAATTTAAGGTGGGGGGATCCCACCTTAAATTATTAGCTTAAGATTTTACCTTTAAAATAAAATCATAAAGAGATTAATAAGTTAAAGTTTTTCTTCCTTTAGCCCTTCTTCTAGCTAAAACTTTTCTACCGTTTTTAGTGCTCATTCTTTTCATAAAGCCGTGTTCTTTTTTTCTGTGAAGTTTTTTAGGTTGATATGTTCTCTTCATTATATGACTCCTCCTTATTTTAATATCTAGCCTGCATTAGATTTATTAACCATTTCTTAATAAACTAAATAAAAATGCAGTACAACTAAAAAAATATAACCCTGCAATTAAATAGTATACCCTTGTTTTTCAAATTTGTCAATAGATTTTAAAAACATTTTTAAAAATTACTTGAAATTTATAAAAAATCTTGTTATAATAGAAGTAATGACATTTTAAACAATGGGATGTTTAAAACAAATCATAAATATTTTTTCAACCGCAAATAAACAATAAATAAACAACTATTTAACATATACCACACGGGAGGTTATTAATGGAGTCTTTTTCCGAAGTACTAGACCTTGTAAAAGAGGACTGTAAACAACATATTAGTGATGTTGCTTACAACTGCTGGATTAGGCATATTGAGCCTATATCCTTAAAGAAAGATACGGCTATAATATTTATCAAAACCGACTTTCAAAAAGGCATCTTAACAAGACAGTATATGGACAAGCTAAAGGATGGTTTTAAGAATGTACTAGGCTTTAGCGTTGATGTTATTATAGCCACCGAAACCGATGCACATACCTATCTGGATATCTCGACAAACGAGGAATCAATGGAAGAAATTTCAAATATTCCCCAACCAACAACAAACGAAGAAAAAAAACTTCTGCTAGAACAGATAGAAAACGCCAACTACGAGTATACCTTTGATACCTTTATCGTAGGAAGCTCTAATAACTTTGCATACGCTGCATGTAAAGCTATAGCAGAAAAGAGTACGGGTACCTATAACCCGCTGTTTATCTATGGTCCGTCAGGACTAGGTAAAACCCACCTTTTATCAGCAATTAGCCATACAATAAAGCAGAATAACCCTGAAAAAATTGTTATTTCGGTAAGCAGTGAAACCTTTACAAACGAGCTTATTAACGCCATTACAAGCAAAAGCATTAGCTCCTTCCACAATAAATATCGTAAAGCCGACATTCTGCTAGTGGATGATATCCAGTTTATTGCGGGTAAGGAGAGTACACAGGAGGAGTTTTTCCATACCTTTAATGAGCTTCACCTTGTAGGAAAGCAGATTGTACTAACCTCCGACCGTCCACCAAAGGATATCAAAACCCTAGAAGAACGTCTAAAAACACGTTTTGAATGGGGACTAATTACCGATGTTTCTCATCCGGATTTTGAAACAAGAATTGCAATTATCCGCAGAAAAGCTGAACTTTTGCAGATTGAAATACCATCGGATGTAGCGGAATTTATCGCAAACAAGCTAAAAACAAATATACGTCAGCTAGAGGGCGCAGTTAAGAAGATAAAAGCATATAAATTGCTTGCAGGCTCTCCGCCATCTATTGCGGTGGCACAAACGGTTATAAGAGAGATTTTAAACGATAATCAGCCTGTCCCAGTTACAGTAGAGCGTATAATCGAGGAGGTAGGAAAAACCTACACCGTTACCGCAGAGGATATTAGATCCAACAAACGGGCGGCACAGATCTCACTGGCGCGTCAGGTTGCAATGTACGTCGTTAGAGAGATAACACAGATGTCGTTAACCTCCATAGGCGCAGAGTTTGGAGGTAGAGATCACGCAACTATAGTTTATGCATTAAATCAGGTGGATAAAAAGATGGAAAAGGACAGTCATCAAAAGGGTGTTATTGAAGATTTAATTAATAATATGAGGGATAAATAGCTTAACTTTCCACAGCGACCCGATTGTTTAACAACCAACTTGTGAATTTGTTTATAACTTTACTTCTCATATCTGCAGTTAAACAAATCTATAAACATTTAAACAGTAAAAACTTACCCAAAAACCTGAATCTGTTTAAAAATTAAAAGTTTTCATTTTTTGTAAACATTTTGACAACAGCGGTCAAACAACGAAAAAACTTAATTTTCTGCCTAATCACTGGCTTTTTCGACACTTTAAACTTTTAAACACTCTCTACTACTATAACTATTATTTATCTATTATTTATTATTTTATTTATATATTAAATAATAGTATATACTTTTCAACACAAAGGAGTTATGAATATGAAATTCTCTTGCTCTAAATCCCTGCTTAGTGAAACGATATCAAACGTATCCTTAGCAGTAGCAAATAAATCAACTATGCCGATAATTGAAGGGATACTTATCAACACAAAAGATAACCTATTAACATTAACCTGTTATAATCTAGAGCTTGGTATAGAAAAAACAATTATAGCCAATACAATAAATCCAGGAAGTGTTGTATTAAATACAACATTACTCTCTAATATTATTAATAAAATGCCAGAAGGTAACATTAGCTTTGAGATACAAGGAAACTTTACTACAAAAATTTATTCAGGAAACATTGAATTTTCAATAGCCGGTTTAGACCCAACATCCTTCCCTGAGCTTCCATTAGTTACAAACGAGAAAAAGATTGAGATTGATAGAGTTCTATTAAAGACAATGCTAGAGCAAACAATCTTTGCCTCATCACTTTCAGAACAAACACCAATTAATACAGGCTGTTTATTTGATCTTACAGATAACCTACTAACCGTTGTTGCAGTGGATGGATATAGATTAGCACTAAGAAAAGAGCCTGTACCTATTAACGACAACCTAAAGATTATCGTACCGACAAAATCTCTATCAGAAACACTAAAGCTTATTAATAAAATACATGCTGATGAAGATGAGAAGAATATTAGCATTATTATCTCAAATAAACACGTTGTATTTGAGTTTAACGGCTATTATATTATCTCCAGATTGATTGAAGGAGAATTTATCGACTATAATAAGGTTATACCAACCTTTAGCAAAACAAACGTTATAATTAACACGAAAGACTTTATGAGCAGCATAAACCGCGCAACAATAATAATAAACGAAAAAACCAAAACAGGGATTAAAGCGGTATTTACCGAACAAAACATTAATGTAATGTGTGAAACATCACTAGGAAAGATAAATGAATATATTAACTGTGACTTTATAGGTGAAGCAGTAAAGATAGGGTTTAACCATAAATATATGTTAGACGCACTTAGGGCGTGTGATTGTGAGGATATAAAGCTACATATAAGCGGACCAACCTCACCGCTTAAGATAACCCCAATTGATGATGATAGTTTTCTGTTTTTAGTACTTCCAATTCGACTAAAGGATGAGGATTAATTTGAGTATGAAGAGTATTAAAAAAGATATATCCTGTAGGATAACCACCCCACAAATTAAGCTTGATCAGCTATTAAAGCTTTCTGGTGTAGCCTCAACAGGAGGACATGCAAAGGTTATGATAATAAATAATGAGGTAAAGGTAAACGGAGAAAGCTGTTTACTTCGGGGAAAAAAGATAGTACCAGGAGATATAGTGGAAACAGATGAATATAGGATAATAGTTACAGATTGTTAGTTGGGTAATAGCATATCAGACAATACACTAAGTTCTCATTGCCCAATCCAAAAGCGCCGGAGGTAGTTAAATATCGGTGAAGATTTTAAATGTTAAGCTAAAAAACTACAGAAACATTGAAGCTATCCAGTTTAGTCCGACAGAGAATGTAAATGTAATATACGGTGATAACGCCCAAGGAAAAACAAATATTGTGGAGGCTATCTGGCTTTGTACAGGTATGAATAGCTTTCGGGGAGCAAAGGCTAAAGAGCTTATCCGATTTGATGCTGAAGAACAGGGATGTAACATTAATGTTTCTTTCTTTGATAACCGTGAGCAGACTATCGATATGAGTATGGGAAAAGAACCAAAGCTTTTGATAAATGGAGTTAGCTATAAAAATAAAAAAGAGTTACTAAATAACTTTTTTGCGGTAATATTTTCGTCACATCATCTATCATTCTTTAAAGATGGACCAAAATATCGAAGAAAATTTTTAGATGATGGGATAGCACAGGTAAAGCCACATTACCTAAAGTATCAACAGGACTATGCAAAGCTGCTAACCCAAAGAAACGCACTGATTAAAGACTATAGACGTTACAGCAATCTTTCGGATATCCTAGAGGTGTGGGACAGACAGCTTGCAAAGATTGGAACAATTATCGAGGTGTACAGGTATGAATATGCCGACAAGCTAGCAAGGATAGCAGGTAAGCTTTACAATAAACTTTCAAGCAGTAAAGAGGAGCTAGAGGTAATCTACCGATCGGATATCTTTACAAACCCAATATTTGACTACTCCGAAGAAAGCTACAACATATATCTAGAAGCTTTATCTAAATCTATAGATAAAGACAAGCAGATTGGTATTACTTCAAGAGGTGCACATAGAGCAGATGTTACAGTTCTTATTAATGAGATAGATACAAAGACATACGGATCACAAGGTCAGCAAAGGAGTGCTGTAATAGCTTTAAAGCTGTCGGAAGCTAAGATTATAGAGCTTGTTACAAAGCAGATGCCAATAGTGCTGTTAGACGATGTGATGAGTGAGTTGGATGAGAAGAGGCAGGAGTACATACTAAACCATGTAAAGAACTCACAGGTTTTTATTACCTGCTGTGACTATAACAATATTGTTAATTTAAAAAAAGGTAAGGTGTTTTTGATAGAGAAGGGTAGATTAGTAACAGAAAAGCAGGTGGACTATTAATGTTTATTCACCTAGGTAACGGGGTATGCGTTGATGAAAAGAAGGTAATAGGTATCTTTGATATTGAGAACACCACTATTTCAAGATATACAAAGGAGTTTCTTTCATCGCAGACAAAGAAAGGTAGCATAGTAGAGGTTACAACAGAGCTTCCAAAGTCCTTTGCTGTAACACTGTATAAAAGCAGATCTGGGAGAATTGAGGAAAAAACCTATCTTTCACAGCTAAATGTAGCAACATTAAATAGCCGAAATGACAACAATATACAAAATATGGGCAATGGTATGGAGGGATAACCTTGGAAAACAAAGAGTACACCGAAAACAATAACATTAATGATAATAAGCAAGAGAGCACAGATATCCAGATTGAAAACTCATCCCACATAGATGAGTCACAGGAGTACGGAGCTGAACAGATTCAGGTTTTAGAGGGGTTAGAAGCTGTTAGAAAAAGACCGGGTATGTATATCGGTTCTACCAGTGTAACGGGGCTGCACCATCTTGTATACGAGATAGTGGATAACGCAATAGATGAAGCGCTAGCAGGGTTTTGTACCGAAATTAAGGTGGATATACTGCCTGATAATATAATACTGGTTACCGATAATGGACGTGGTATACCTACAGGGATACACCAAAAGGAAGGAATCTCTGCGGCGACGGTGGTATATACCGTGCTTCATGCAGGGGGTAAGTTTGGCGGAGGCGGATATAAGGTTGCAGGAGGACTTCATGGTGTTGGTGCTTCTGTAGTTAATGCGCTTAGTGAATGGTTAGAGTTAACGATACATGACGGAGAGAACGAGCATTACCAGAGGTTTACCAGAGGTGGATACGATAAACCGCTAGAGATTATAGGAACCACCGATAAAACAGGCACACAGGTTAAGTTTAAGCCAGACCACGAGATATTTAGTGAGCTACACTTTGACTATGACACACTACTTACAAGGCTTAGAGAGCAGGCATTCTTAAACGCAGGGATTAGAATTATCTTCTCTGACCTTAGGGATAGTGACAATATTATAACAAATGACATGTGTTATACCGGTGGTATTAGAAGCTACGTTGAGCATATGCACAAAAGAAAATCTTTGGAGTCTTTGCATGATGAGGTAATCTACCTTGCTAAGGTTTTAAATGATGCCTCGGTAGAGGTTGCAATGCAGTATAACGACAGCTATAATGAGGTTATCTCCTCCTTTGCAAATAACATTAAGACTACCGACGGCGGTACCCATGAAACAGGGTTTAAAACAGCATTAACCAGAGTCTTTAACGACTACGGAAAGCGCCATAACTTCTTAAAAGAGAGCGATAAAAACCTTTCGGGTGAGGATGTTAGAGAAGGGCTTACCGCAATTATCAGTATAAAGCTAACCGAATGTGAATTTGAAGGACAGACAAAGAGTAAGCTTGGAAATGCTGAAGCAAGAGGCTTTGTAGACAGCTTAGTTGGAGAGAGTCTAAACAACTATTTTGAAGAGAATCCGGCGGTTGCACGTACAATCTTTGATAAAGCGCTTAACGCTCAAAGAGCAAGGGAAGCCGCAAGAAAGGCAAGAGAGCTAACAAGAAGAAAATCAGCGTTAGAAACCGCCTCATTACCGGGTAAACTAGCTGACTGTTCTGAACGTGATAGCGCTCTAACCGAGCTTTATATCGTCGAAGGAGATTCAGCAGGGGGTTCTGCAAAATCAGGCAGAGATAGACGTTTTCAGGCAATACTTCCACTATGGGGTAAGATGTTAAACGTAGAGAAGGCTAGGGTTGATAAGGTTTATTCCAACGAAAAGCTAATGCCTGTAGTAACAGCGCTAGGTTGCGGTATAGGTGATGAGATGGATCTAGAGAAGCTACGATACGGAAAGGTAGTTATAATGGCGGACGCCGACGTAGATGGATCGCATATTAGAACGCTACTGCTTACCTTCTTCTTTAGGTTTATGCGCCCGCTTGTAGATAACGGAAATATCTATATAGCAAAACCCCCGCTATTTAAAGTCAGCAGGGGAAAACAGGTAAGATACGCATTCTCTGAAGCCGAAAGGGATGAATATATCCAAGAGGTAGGTGGGGATTCAAAGCAGAAGGTTGATGTACAGAGATACAAAGGTCTAGGGGAGATGGATCCTGAACAGCTATGGGAAACTACCATGAATCCGGACAATAGAACTATTGTAAAGATAGAGATGGAGGACGCACAGCTAGCAGACGAAACCTTTACCATCCTAATGGGGGATAAGGTTGCCCCTCGCAGAGAATTTATAGAGGGTAACGCAAAATACGTACAGAATTTGGATATCTAAAGATATAACAGCTAAAAGGGAGGTGGTTTAGGTGGAAAGGACAGA
>CAZAOY010000036.1:21453-24920 GCA_964486925.1 uncultured Oscillospiraceae bacterium | reverse complement strand
GGCAAGACCTTAAGGGAGCTTGCGTTTATCCTTTGGGGGGATGGGCCGTTTACCGCCGCCCAGAGGGGGTATCTGAGTACCGCCATCAAGGATATGCTGTCGGTTTTAAAGGCTGTTGGTGCTAGGGACATAGTGGTAAAGGGTAGAAACCGCTTTGCGGTTGACCCGAAGAAGTTTGACTGTGATTACTACAACTTTTTAAGCGGCGACATTGCGGCTATAAACGCCTACCATGGCGGGTACATGCCAAGCTACGCTTGGGCGGAGTTTACCACTGCCGTGTGAGGTGGTTTTGCTTTACCTGTGCAACACGTGTATGACACGTGTTACACCCACGTGGGTGTAGGGGCGCGCATTGCGCGTCTAGGTCGTGCGTTTTACTTTGATTTTGTGGGTTTAACATAGATTTTGTGCCCCGCCAATGTAGGAAACGTTCATATTTTTACGTTTCACGTCGGTTTTGTGGGTGTCATAGTGCGGGCGGGGCAGAGCTCCGCCCCTACGTTGGTTTTTACGTTTCACGTCGGTTTTGTTGTTTTACTGGCGACCGTAGCGGTCGCAATGCTTTCTCTGGCGGTTTTTAAGGTTTATGCGTATCACGTATAATCACAGTAATTGATAGGTTTTGTGCGTGAAACATAGAAACATGGTCGCCCGCAGGGTTAACCCACATATCTACGTGAAACGTAAAACCAAAAACGACCACGTGTTGTACACGTGGTCGCTACAAAACTTAAAACTACCTGCGGGAGGAACGCTTGCGGACTGAAAGGGTAACTCTTGTAGAGTTTGCGATGGCGATAAGCGCGACACCTACGTCAGCGAAGATGGCAAACCATAACGAGGTTATGCCGAATATCGCCAAAGCTACGGTGGCTAGCTTCATGCCTAGCGCAAAAACTATGTTTTGGGTCACAATCGTGCGAACCTTCCTTGCTATCGAGATGGCGGTGACTACACTGCTGATGTCGTCGTTAGCTAGGATGATGTCCGCCGCTTCCCCTGCGGCTTGACTGCCAAATTTACCCATACTTACCCCAATGTCGGCTAGGGCGATGACAGGTGCGTCGTTTATGCCGTCACCGACAAACATTACCGAGGTTTTAGGCGGCTTTTCGGCTATTATCTCGGTAAGACGGTTGACCTTATCATGCGGTAGCAGTCTGCCAAAATAACGGCTGATCGAAAGCTTTTTTGCCACCTCTGCCACAACGCGTTCACTGTCCCCGCTTAGCATGACTGTCTTGATACCATACCTCCTAGTAAGCTGACCCACCGCACTGGCACTGGAGTTTTTAATCCTGTCCTCAAACTCGATAACCCCAAGATAATCGCCGTTTAGCACGATGTATAGACAGGTTTTACTGCTAACGTAATCCACACTAATACCCCGCTCCTGCATAAGACGAAGGTTGCCCGCAAGGATGGTTTCGATACTGTCGTCCCCCTCACCGTGGGAGAAGGTAACCTCTACCCCCATGCCTGGAATCTCTTTGCTGTCTGTGAGCTTAATTAACGACGCGCGAACGTTATAGTCCTCCGCCTTTAGCAGACTGTCGTCCTTTAAAACCGCCGCCGCTATCGGGTGGTTTGAGTTTTGCTCCGCTACCTTTGCAAAGAACAGGATATCCTTTTGATGGTTTAGATAGGTAGGAGATTTTTTGAGCGAAGCCTCGTCCTTAGGCGGTGTTTCCTCTGGTTTTGGCAGAACACCGCTTACCTCAAACCTGCCTGTGGTGAGCGTGCCTGTCTTGTCAAATACTACCGTCTTTACGGTGTTTAGCGCTTCAAGGAAGTTCGCGCCCTTTACCAAAATCCCCCTGCGACTCGCCGCTCCAACCCCCGCAAAGAACGCCATAGGGATCGACACCACAAGCGCACATGGGCAGGATATTATTAGGAAGGTTAGTGCTTTGTAAACCCACTCACCAAGGGTGTCATACCCTGTAAATATCGGCACAACAAACGCTACAATCACCGCTACTAAAAGCACTGCTGGGGTGTAAACCTTTGCAAACTTTTTGATAAACTTTTCGCTAGAGGACTTTTTTGCCTGCGATTCCTGTAAAAGCTTTACAATCCTCGCTACTGTGCTGTTGTCGTAACTGCTCTTTGTCTGCACCTCGATAGTACCCTGCCAGTTAATGCTCCCCGAGAGGACGCTGTCGCCGACGGTAACCGCACGAAGTACACTCTCCCCAGTCAGCGACGAGCAGTCAAGGCTACTGCTCCCGCTCACCACTACACCATCAAGCGGGATCTTCTCCCCGACCTTAACCCTGATAATCTCGCCCACCGCAATCTCCTGCGGTAACTCCTTTAGCTCTACGCCTTCCCGAACCACATTCGCCGTGGTAGGCTCGATGTTCATAAGCTCGGTGATAGACTGCCTGCTTCTGGAAACCGAGATCTGCTCTAAAATCTCCCCAACCCCGAAGAACACCATAACCGCAACCGCTTCGGTGTATTCGCCAAGCACGATCGCCCCGATGGTGGCAAGGGTCATTAGAAAATCCTCGTTAAAGATGTCACCTTTAAACATCCCCTTAACCGCCGATATAATAATTTCATACCCCGATATTATGTAGGACAGGAGCAGTAACGCTGTCTGTACCCACGAAACCATCGGCCAGACCATGCAGACCAAAAGCAACAAAACAGAGATTATAACCCTAATAATGTAGTTACGGATACCTCGTCTGTCACCCCCGCCATGGTCGTGTGCGTGGTCGTGACCGCAACCGCAACCGTTTTCCTGCTTTAATCCATCCTCATGTAAAGCCTTTTCGCTCATCTTGTAACCCCCCTTATTTCATCTTATATATCTGATCAATTATCGTCATAAGCGAGTCGACAGTTTCCTGCTCCTTGCTCTGGCTAAACCCCTCCACCACGCAATGGCTTACATGGTTATCCACTATCACCCTCGACACCGACTTAAGCGAGGATATTATAGAGGATATCTGGGTGGTTATCTCCTCACAACTTCGCCCCGACTGGGTCATCTTAATAAGCCCCCCGACCTGCCCCTCGATAACCCGCAGTCGTTTTATTACCTTTTCATCATTCATATCTTATCCTTTCTGTTAATCTTTCTTCCTATTATAATGTAAATATTATGATGTGTGGATTTCGTAGTAAGCGGAGTAGGGCCCCGCCCCCAGATTGGTTTCTACGCTTCACGTTGGTTTGTTGGTGTCGCCACCGTAGGGAACGCATTTCATGCGTTCCAGTGTTGCGCTGTAGTTGCTATGTGGATACACCCACGTATTTCAACATAATATTGCAGGTTTATTCGTTCCCTTGATTGGTAGGTGTCACAACGCATTTCATGCGTTCCATGGTTGCGCTGTAGTTGCTATGTGGATACACCCACGTATTTCAACATAATAATGCAGGGTTATTCGTTCCACTTGATTGGTAGGTGTCACAACGCATTTCATGCGTTCCATGGTTGCGCTGTAGTT
>CAZAOY010000036.1:3093-21353 GCA_964486925.1 uncultured Oscillospiraceae bacterium | reverse complement strand
CTTGATTGGTAGGTGTCACAACGCATTTCATGCGTTCCATGGTTGCGCTGTAGTTGCTATGTGGATACACCCACGTATTTCAACATAATAATGCAGGGTTATTCGTTCCACTTGATTGGTAGGTGTCACAACGCATTTCATGCGTTCCATGGTTGCGCTGTGATCACAGGTAACAGATACACCAATATGATACCCCTCCCCCCTCTAGTGTATATGATAACACAGATATATTATAATGTCAATACATTTTCGCAAGATTGAAAAAATATTACCTAAACACCATAAAACATTACCGATATCAATTAAATATTACATAAATTTCATAAAGCTTTACAAATACAGCTTATTATGGTATAATTAGACAGTGGTAAAATAAATATAAAATGGAGTGATAGGTATCGAAATTTATAAAAAACATCTAAAGAAATACCTGTTTTTGATAGTGTCCGCACTGCTTTGCGTGTCGGGGGAGGCGGTTTGTGACCTGCTACAGCCGACAGTTATGTCAAAGATAATCGACAACGGGGTAAAAAATGGTAGCGTGGATATTGTGATACGCTATGGGCTTACTATGCTTTTGATATCGCTAATCGGGATGGGATTTGCGGCTACACGGAATGTTTTGGCGGCTTTTGTGTCACAAAGCTTTGGTGCTGACCTGCGGCTTGAAGCGTTTGCAAAGGTGCTAAGACTTGACGAATCCTCTACCGACAGCCTAGACAGCGGCTCGATTATCACCCGCCTTACAAACGATACCTCACAGGTGGTGATGTTTGTAAACGGGATGATGCGGATATTCTTTAAAGCACCGCTTACCTGTATCGGCGCTATCGTGCTAGCGGTTACACTAAGTCCGCGGCTTAGCATAATCACCCTAGCTTCGGTGGCGGTGGTATTTGTGATAATCACCATCTCGATGAAGCTAAGCTACAGGCGGTTTACCAAGGTGCAGTACGCTATCGACAGGATTAATACCATTGTGCAGGAGTATCTTTCGGGGGTGCGGCTTGTTAAGGCTTTTGGGCGGTTTGACAAGGAGGAGGCGGCGTTTGAGGTAGCAAACGATGATCTTGCTAAAAAAAGCGTGAGATCACAGCTGGTAATTACATATCTAGGCCCTTTGATGTCGCTTGCGATAAACCTCTCAATCCTCACCATCTTTTATCTGGGGAGTCTGCTCTTTAACAAAGGGGATATTGAGGTGGGCAAGATTGCCGCTTTTGTAAGCTACATGTCACAAATCCTCGGGTCGCTTATTATGATTACCAATATATTTAACACCTTCGTACGCACCAAGGCCTCCGCAACCCGCCTTAATCAGGTGTTTAGCGGGGCAGTCGAGAGGGAAGGACAAGGAGATGTTGTAGGGGCGGACTACAAAAAGTCGGATAATGAGCGGGCAGAAACCGACAGCGTTATCGAGTTTGACAACGTTACCTTCGCTTACCCCGGCGGGAGCGGTCTACCCGCACTGACCGAGCTGTCCTTTACTCTCTCAAAGGGGCAGACACTCGCTATCATCGGTCCTACAGGGTCGGGCAAGTCCACGATTGCATGGCTTTTACTGCGGTTTTATGAGCTTAACCACGGTAACATCTACTATAATAAGAAAGACATTAATTCCCTCTCGCTAAGCTCGCTTCGAGACAGCATAGCTATAGCGCCCCAAAAACCCATGCTGTTTTCGGGGACAATCCTTGACAACATCCTTTGGGGCAAGGCTAAATCCAGTCAGACCGTTCCTATGGATGAGGTTAAGTCCGCCGCTACCACCGCCTGTGCAAGCGAGTTTATCGGCGGTATGCATGACGGGTACGACACCCTGTTAGGTCAGGGCGGGGTTAACCTGTCGGGCGGGCAGAAGCAGAGGATTTCGATAGCAAGGGCGGTGGTTAAGCAGTCGCCTGTGTTAATCCTAGACGACTGCACCAGTGCGCTTGACGCAATAACCGAAGGTCGGGTCAAGGCTAACCTTCGCTCTCAAGAGAGCACCGTTATCCTGATAACCCAGCGTATCGGGTCGGCGCTGACTGCTGATAAAATCCTTGTAATGGACAACGGCAGGCGGGTTGGGTTTGGCAACCACGAGGTGCTACTAACCGAATGTGAAACCTACCGTGACATCTATAATTCGCAGATTGGGGGTGACCTATAATGGCAGAGTCAACCACAACGTCAAGGAAAGAGATACCGTCGATGATGGGGAAGTTTGGTGGGGGCAACCGTTTTAACTCCACCCAAAAGCCTAAAAATGCAAAGGGTACTTTTTTTAGACTGTTTAAAATCTTTATGATTCAACGCTACACCTTTCTCTTGGCAATTCTGCTAACTATTATCTCCTCGCTTGCTTCACTGGCAGTACCGTATTTTATAGGAAGGGCGATAAACACCTTTGATATTAAGCTTTCAAGGGTGGATCAAACCGCGCTTTTTAGTGTGCTTGCGATGTTACTTGCGGCGTATCTGGTAAGCTATCTTATCGAAACCTTTAACGGGGTGATCATGGCAAGGGTGTCGCAAAGGCTTATAAAATTCCTGCGAACCCAGTTCTTCGCTAAGCTTCAAAGGCTTCCTCTAAACTTCTTCGACACCACCCCAAACGGCGACACCATGAGCCGCCTGACCAACGACATCGACAACGTAAGCGGCACAATTGCGCAGATTACCACCCAACTGGTCTTTAGCGTTATCTCGATAGCGGGCGCTACTGTGATGATGGTAATTCTAAGTCCGATTCTAACGTTAGTCGCCCTTACCACCATCCCTTTAGTGGTAATCTTAACAAAAAGTATCTCTAAAAAGAGCCGTCAATACTTCTCGGGGCAACAACGCTCACTCGGACAGCTAAACGGTATCATTGAGGAAAGTATTGTCGGGTTAAAGATGGTAAAGGCTTTTAATCAGCAGGATCATACACTTGAAAGCTTTGTGAAAACTAACCAAATTCTGCGTGATTATTCCGTAAAAGCGCACAGGTGGTCGGGGTTTCTAATGCCGCTTATGAACGTGATAAACAACCTAGGGTTTACCTTTGTAGCGGCGGCAGGCGGGATTCTATCGGTTAGCGGCGGTGTATCGGTGGGCACGGTGGTAAGCTTTATCTCCTACTCACGGCAGTTTGGCCAACCGCTAAACAACATTGCGGGGATGTTTAACACCATCCAGTCCGCTCTAGCGGGGGCTGAGAGGGTGTTTCAGATTCTAGACTCGGCCGAGGAGGTGTCCGACAAGGAGAATGCGGTGGATTTGACCGACGTGCGCGGAGATGTTGAGTTTAGAGATGTCTGCTTCTCCTACACACCCACAGCCAAGATTCTTGAGGATGTCAGCTTTTCGGTAAAGGCGGGTGAGGTTGTCGCTCTGGTTGGCGAAACGGGGGCGGGCAAGACAACCATTGTAAACCTGCTAACGAGGTTTTATGAGGTGGAAAGCGGGAGAATCCTAATCGACGGGATTGATATCACCGACATTAAAAAGGACAGCCTTAGACGGATGTTTTCGGTGGTGCTCCAAGACACCTGCCTTTTCACGGGCAGTATCGCCGATAACATAAGGTACTCAAACGCCACAGCTACCGACGAGGAGGTAGTAGCCGCCGCAAAGCTTGCCTATGCTCACGAGTTTATTAAAAAGCTACCAAGCGGCTACGACACCATAGTTTCGGGCAGCACCGACACCCTAAGCCAAGGACAGCGACAGCTTCTGGCGATAGCGAGGGCAATGCTTAGCAAAGCCCCCATCCTAATCCTTGACGAGGCGACAAGCAGTGTTGACACCCGCACCGAAAAGAACATTCAGCGTGCCATGATAAAGCTAATGGACAGCCGCACCTGTTTTATGATAGCTCACCGACTATCCACCATACGTGACGCCAACACCATTATGGTCGTGTCCGACAGACATATCACCGAAGCGGGCACCCATGATGAGTTAATGCTTCAAAAAGGTCAATACCACGACATGGTTGTCAGCCAGATGGGTTTAGTGGTTTAAATTTAACTGCGTTGTGCCTAGGCACAACGCAGTTTTGGTTTATGTGTTTCACTCGTGGTTTTGTGGTTTGCTAATGTAGGGAACGCATTGCATGCGTTCCAGATTGTGTAGGGGTTTGGTTTTGTGGGTACAACCACGTATTTTGCACACGTGGTTGTAGGGGCGCGCATTGCGCGTCTGGTTTGTAGGTTTTATACTGGTTTGAACGTTTCACGTTGGTTTGTACGTATTACGCATAATCACATTAATTGATTGGTTTTGTGCGTTTCGCCGCACACCACGACTTACTTATTGGCAGTCGCCCCATATAAGTTCGCTTATAAATAAGCGCGCAACAAACGCTTTTTTGCTTTCACATACGCCGGTGGAGCGATTTAACCTGAAAAAGGGGTGTTTGGGCGGCTCGTTTGGGTTGCTACCGTTTTTCAGGCTAAATCGCAAGCGGCTGTTTTGTGGGATTGATAGGCTTTTTGGCGAAAGGCGCTGGCGTGGGGCGGATGGAGCACGGGTTTTATGTAAGGGGGTGGTTGCTACCTCAAGTAATAACCTTGGATGAGCCAGTTGGTGCTAGGTTTGTACCATTTGTTTTGCCTGTACCTGCCTGTAACCACGGATACAGTTTGTACGTTTTAATCTGGTCGGTTGTTCAGTTTGGTTTGGTGGGGTTTGTGGGTGGTTTTTGGTTTGCTGTGGGTTTTAGGTTGTTTACACAACCAATGTAGGGAACGCATTGTATGCGTTCCTTTGTATGCAAATACTAGAGTTATACCTGTGGTAGCATACTGCCACCGCTCATGGCGCTGGTGGCTAGGGATTTGTAGATTGAGAGGATGTCAGAGCCTGTTTTTGGCGGGGAAGATTTGGGTGACTGGGTGCGGCGAAGTGCAAAATCTACGTCCATTGCTTCGATTAGACGGTTTGGGATGTCGATCTTTATGCGGTCGCCGTTTTGGATGTAGGCTATGTTGCCGTCGGCGGCGGCTTCGGGGGAGAGGTGACCGATACAGGGGCCTCGGCTTGCTCCCGAGAAACGTCCGTCGGTGATTAGGGCGGTGGTGGCGGAGAGGTCGGGGTCGCTTGCTAGCGCTTCGGTGGTGTAAAACATCTCGGGGATACCTGCACCTTTTGGACCTGCGTAACGTATTACTATGACATCACCTGACTTAATCTGCCTGTTTATTATTGCGTCACGGGCGGATAGCTCGTCATCGAACACTACCGCCCTGCCGATAAAGCTTTGCATACTGGTTGGGACGGCGCTAAACTTTACAACCGCACCTTCGGGGGCGAGGTTGCCTTTTAGCACGGCGATTGAGCCGCGAGGGGTGCTTTGGGTTATCGGTTTTATCACACGGTCGGGTGTTAGGTTGTACTGGGTGAGGTAGCCTTGGAGCTCGGTTATCCTGTGCTTGCTCTTTGCTAGGTTTTCGCCTACCGTTTTGCCTGTAACGGTTAGACAGTCTAGCTTAAGATAGTCCTTTAGGGCGGTCATAAGGGCGGGGACACCGCCGCTGTACCAGAAAAATTCTGCGGCAAACTCGCCTGTTGGGCGGACGTTTACTATGGTCGGGATCTCCCTGCCGATCCTGTCAAAATCTTCGGGGGTGAAGTCTATCCCTAGAGCTTTGGCTAGGACGGGGAGGTGGAGCATTACGTTGGTCGAGCCGCTGATTGCGGTAAAAACCACGGCGGCGTTATGGAATGCGTCGTAGGTTAGTATGTCGGACGGCTTGATACCGCTCTTTATAAGGTTTAACACCGCTCGTCCGCTCTGGTATGCGCCGCTTAGGATATCACTAAGGGCATAGGGGGTGATTGCCGAGAAGGGGAGGGACATACCAAGCGCTTCGGTCATAATCTGCATGCTACAGGCTGTTCCCATAAACTGGCAAGCGCCACACCCCGCACAGGCATTCTTCTTTAGGGTAAAAAACTCCTCATTGGACAGCTCGCCCCGCTTGTAGCTAAGGTTATAGCTACCTATCTGCTCAAGCGTCAGGCCGCTAGGGCCTTGGTTCATCACCCCGCCTGGGATTAGGATTGCGGGGGTGTTTACCCTTGCGGCGGCGATTAGGTGGGCGGGGATGGCTTTGTCGCAGGAGGAGAGGTAGACCATGCCGTCGGGGAGGTTTACCTTTGCGTGGGTTTCGCAGATCCCCGCTATCAGCTCACGAGAGAGCAGGGAGTAGTTCATCCCGCTGTGGCCTTGGGCGATACCGTCACAGATGTCGGTAGCGTAGAACCGCCCAGATTTGCCGCCGTTACTGCCAATACCTTGCTCGGCTTGGGATACCAGTTTATCCAGACCAAAGCTTCCAGGGTGGCTTTCTCCGTAGGTGGATTCGATTATTATGTAGGGTTTTGCAAAGTCATCCTCTGTCCAGTCCATCCCCATGCGTAGCGCTTCCATCTCGGGGGCAATGTCGTATAGTCTTTCCATATAATCCCTCTTTTATCGCTAAATTTTATTCTGTCTATTGTTGCTATATTATCTTATAGCAGTTAAAGCTGTATGGCGGCATGTCTAACGCTACAGTACCGTTATGGCGGGCTTCTTCCCCTGTTAGGAGATTTTGTAGTGTTACGTCACGCAGGTTTAGGTCGGTTTTGTATGATCCGTGGTCGGCGTTTATTGCTCCGATAATCCGCTCACCTTGGTATTCACGCAGGAATACCGTCTGCTTGTTTGTAAGGGCAAGGGGGGAGAAACCGCCGTGGGTTATGGCTTTGTGAGATTTTCTTATGTTAGCAAGCTTTGAGATAAAAGCGGTGAGGTCATTCTCGATTGGGTTGTCGAAGGATGGGCGAAGGGCGGGGTCGCCGTTCTGTTTTGCTCCCTGTGCGCCCCATTCACTGCCGTAGTAGATACAAGGGATTCCAGGCTGTAAAAACAACATCCCATAGGCTAGCGGGAGGTGATTTTTGTCGGTTAGGATAGTACCTATTCGGCTGACGTCGTGGTTGTCTAAGAAGGTTAGCAGGTGTTTGCCTTTATATAGTGTCCAGTTTTCTGGGCCGTACTGGCGGTTTAGCGAGTGGACGACCTCGAACATATTTAGCGAGTTAAAGGCGGAATAGAGGCTTTTATATCCCTCGTAGTTGGTACAGCTGTCTAACATCTCCTCGTTTACAATCTGGTTGTAGTCGCCGAACAACATCTCGCCTATTAGGAAGAAGTCACTCTTTTTAGAGCGGCAGAAGGCTTTAAGGCTTCGCATAAAATCTCTATCCAGAAGGTAGGCGACGTCTAGGCGGATACCGTCGATGTTAAACTGCTCGATCCACTGCCCGATCGCCCAGAACAGGTGGTCTACCACGTTTTGGTTACGTAGGTTTAGCTTTACAAGCTCGTAGTGACCCTCCCATCCCTCGTACCACAGTCGGTCGTTGTAGGGGGAGTTGCCGTCGAATGAGATGTTAAACCAGTCCTTGTAGGGTGAGCCTTCACGGTTTTGCAAAACGTCGGTAAATGCCCAAAACCCGCGGCCTACATGGTTAAACACACCGTCAACCACCATCTTGATACCGCTTTGGTGAAGGCTGTCGCAGACCGCTTTAAAGTCCTTGTTGCTACCGAGTCGGCAGTCGATCGTAGCGTAGTCGCGGGTGTCGTAGCCGTGGTTATCGGAGGAGAACACGGGGCCGAAGTAGACTGCGTCCGCCCCTAGCTGTTTGATATGTGGTATCCAGTCGGTTACCTTTTTGATTCGGGGTATCGTTTGGTTGTCGTTACTAAGGGGTGCTCCACAAAATCCTAGAGGGTAGATATGGTAGAAAACGCTGTTGTCCATAATAGTGTCCATAGATTTGCTCCCATCTTTTGTAAAAGTTTTGTGATAATGCTTTTCGTTTGGCGGTAGTTACAGCTTGTGATACCGCCGTTTAACAGGATAGTACAATACCTGTATTGTAGCACTGTTTATGGAAAAAGTCAATTATTAATTGTAATTTTTTATTGATATTTTATACTAATTCGCATACAGACAGTAGACATTAAGCTTTGTTGCGATGTGTATCTTTCTAAAACCTTTAGATTATCCGCCAATGGGTTAACAAAGAGCGGTGGAGATAAGCCCACCGCTTTATTATCCTGCTTAGTTACCGCTAATAGCTTGCTTTAATACCTATTTTTTTGCGACGACTTGGTATCTTCTAAATTAAAACTACCAACAAGGTCTTTTAGTGTGCCTGCTTGCGCTGTAAGCTCAGTACTTGCGCTACTGCTTTCTTGTGCTATAGCGGCATTTTGGCAGACAATCTGTGTTATGCTTTCAACGCCTTTTGCCACCTCCTCAACCGAGGTTGCTTCCTCGTTTTCCACCTTATATATGGTATTGATAAGCTCGCTTATGCTAATTGTTTTGGACACAATGACCGACAGCGAGTTTGCGGTTTCATTTGCAACTGTAGAGCCACGGGAAACAGCATTTATTGTGCTTTCAATAAGAGATGTTGTGCTTTTGGCGGCTTCCGCGGATTTGCTTGCGAGGTTTCTAACTTCGTCCGCAACAACCGCAAATCCTTTTCCGGCTGATCCTGCTCTTGCTGCCTCGACCGCCGCGTTGAGTGCCAAGATGTTGGTTTGAAATGCGATATCGTCGATGGCTTTAACAATTTTGCCAACCTCTTGCGAAACGTTTGCAATCTCTTCCATAGAGCGCATCATTTCGTTCATTTTATCGTTACCTTCGTTAACGCCGACTGTTGCGTCGTGAGCCATCTTGCTAGCTGTTTCGGCATTTTTAGCATTTTCTTTTAGATGGATAAGAATTTGTGAAATGGTTGCTGAAAGCTCCTCTACCGAGGATGATTGTTGATTTGAGCTTTTTGCAAGCTGGGTAGAGCTGTTTGAAATTTGGGCGGATTTTTCAAAAAGAAGAGCGCTCGCACCGTTAATCTCCAAAAGCATATTATTAAGCGCGTCTTTAATCTCTAGCATTGATGATTTAATCGGGGAGAAGTCGCCGACATAGTCAAGTGAAATATCCACACGCATATCACCGTTTGCAATTTTGCTTGTTACCCTTGAAATGTCATTAACATAGGAGTGGAGCGTTTTGACAACGGTGTTTAGGCTGTTTCCAAGCTGTCCAAGCTCGTTTTCGCTGTTTACATTAATAGCTATACCGAGTTTACCCTTCGCCATCTGTTCAGCCGCTTTTTGCAGGGATTTTATTGGCTTTAGCTGTGAATTTATTATAAAGAAAACAAAGATTGCAGCGATAAGTACCTGCGAAAACCCTAGAACAATTGTTATCCACATTAGGCTATTAGCGCTTGCAAAAACTGTACTAATCGGTGTAATTCCTACGATAAGCCAGTTTATACCCTCATTTTCTATCGAGATATCGGCAACCGTTGCGCTTATGTAATTTCCGAAATTTTTTGCCTCTACATGAAATTTTTCTCCACTCTTTAATGTTGCGTCCAGTTGGTTTTTATATGCGCCAATATCAAGCTCTTTATAGTCCTTTAGGATAAGCGAATCATCCTTATGCGCCAAGATTCGCCCTGTGCTATCGGTAACGATAATATGGCCGTCGTCATAAATTTTTTCAGACGCTACTTTTTTGGAGATATCCCCAATAGCGATATCGATACCGCACATTCCGAGGAATTTTCCTGTTGTATCAAGGATGGGTGATACAATTGTATAGACAAGCACATCAGTACCACCAACAGGAAAAAGATATGGCTCAAGTACAAAAGATTTTTTTTCATTCTTAGCTTTATAGTACCATTCACTGATAACGGGGTCATCGTAGTCTGCCATTGCTTCAACATTAATATTACTACCATCTCTGTAAACATAAGGAACAAACCGTCCCGATTGGTCGTGATAGTCACTGCCTACAAATTCACTGTCTTTGCCGTCAAATGCATTTGGTTCCCAAGCCGTACCTATTCCGGTAATTAAGCTGTTGTCTTTTACAAGAGTTGACAAGAATGCAACAGCTTTTTTTCTTGCATCTTCTGTGTTGACAAGCTCGGTAAGTCCTGCTGCCAAGGTTTTGCTGGTTGCGTTAACCTTTATGCCTATTGCCTCAAAATCCTTTGCATAGTTGTCAACAGTTTTATCCATGATTTCAACCGCGTTTTCCTTTGAGTTGTTGTAGGTGCGAAGGGATAAAACTGCCGTTTGCAGGCTAGTACCAAGTAGCATTGCAATAATTGTTGGAACGAGTACCATTAACCGAATACTTTTTTTCATACTGTCATACCCTCTCTTTTGTGTTATCTGCATTAAATAGATCGATTACGCTTGTTGCTTTAGGTTTTGCCATGTTTAAATCTTTGCTCTTTAGATGGTTTGTCAAAGCTGAATTTAGGTACTGTTAATTCTTTGCGAAGATAGTTAAAGGCTTTTTCCTATCTAAGAAAGAACAACATGTAAATTATACCATAAAATATCTTGGGTTTCAATAGTTTTTATGAAATAAGTTGGAATATTTTTCATGAATTAGATGAAAGTTAGGTGGATTTTGGGTGTTCAGGATCTGCAAGCGGGAGTGTACTTATATAATATGTTTTTTAGTGGCTTGAAGTTGTCGCATGGTAACGTTATCGTTTATAGGTGTCGGAAGATGGAAATTATTTTTTATTAATTTGCGTCATAATAACATTTTTTGCTATATGTTTTTTAGGTATTTGTTATAAAGATGTGGAAATAGTCCACAAACAAATAGAAAAAATACAATGACAGATAGTAAAAAAACTGTTATACTTGTATGTATAAAGTGTAAAGGGAGGTTTATAAATAGGTGAAAGGTGAAACATTAAGACTTCTTAAGAAGTATAAGACGTTGTATCTGTTTTTACTGCCTGGTGTAATTTTGTTTGCTGTATTTGCTTACGCTCCTATGGGCGGGCTTATTATGGTATTTCAAAAGTATGACCCTGTTTCGGGGTTTTTCGGCAGTGAGTGGGTTGGGTTTGATAACTTTGTTAGGGTGTTTAGCTCCCCTGTATTCGGGCGAGCGCTTAGAAATACTATAGTTATAAGCTCGTTAAAGCTGTTAATCGGGTTTCCGTTACCGATTATTGTGTCTATCCTGCTAAATGAGCTATCAAGCAGCCTGTTTCGTAAGAACATTCAAACGGCTATCTATCTGCCAAACTTCGTTTCGTGGGTTATCGTTGCGGGGGTTTGGTACAGCTTATTATCCGAAAACGGCGTGGTAAACAATATGCTTATGTCGGTTGGGTTACTGCAAGAGCCTGTATTATTTATGCAGAGCAAGGAGCTATTCTATCCGATTATCATCCTTACCGACCTCTGGAAGGGGTTAGGGTACAGCACTATATTCTATATGGCGACCATGTCCTCCATCCCGACAGAGCATTATGAGGCGGCGATGATTGACGGGGCGAGCCGATTTAAACAGGTTATACATATTACACTGCCTAGCTTAAAGAACACCATTGTGCTACTGTTTATCCTAAACTCGGCGGGGCTTCTTAATGCGGGGTTTGACCAGCTTTGGACAATGTCTAACCTTGCGGTACGTGACATTGCGGATATCCTTGATACGGCGGTGCTTAGAACGCTTACTACTGGGAATATCGGGGATCTATCCATCGGGGCGGCTTTAGGTGCATTTAAGTCGGTGGTTGCTTTAGGGTTGTTCCTACTGACCAACTACATCTCAAAACGCTTTAAGCAAGAATCTATTATATAAGGAGGTAACCTATGAAGATTAAGTCTAGCAAAGGCGAAAGGGTATTTGATTTTTTTAACGTTACCTTAATGGCGGTTTATGCGTTTATCTGTTTGTATCCCTTCCTATATGTAATAATTCTATCGCTTAATGACGGTAAGGACGCTATGCGTGGTGGGATCTACTTCTGGCCTAGGGTTTGGACACTCGACAACTATGCAACGCTGTTTCAGGATAAGCGTCTGCTTGGAAGCTTTTTAATCTCGGTTATCAGAACCGTTTCGGGTATCGCTCTTTCGATGATTGTAAACAGCATGTATGCATATGCGCTTACCAAAAAGGATCTACCGTTTAGAAAGGTATTTAACTGGATTATCATCGTTCCTATGTACTTTGGGGGCGGGATTATCCCTTACTACCTAATCTGTAAAGGGATTGGGATTACCAACACCATCTGGGTTTACATAATCCCTGCGATTGCGGTATCCTTCTACATACTACTGCTTAGAACCAGTATGAGTGAGTTTCCGCCTGCTTTGGAGGAGAGCGCACAGCTTGACGGGGCGGGGTACTTTACCATCTTCTGGAAGCTTATTATGCCGCTGTCGTTACCGTCGCTCGCTACTATTGGGCTACTGACAGGTATTGCCCACTGGAACGACTGGTTAGACGGTACTATCATGGTATCAAACTCAAGGCTTTGGCCAATGCAGACCCTGTTACTTAACATACTACAGGGTGCGGATATTATGGCGTTCTTTAAGGGCAAGAACCTAAATGCGGCGGGGGCGATGGTTAAAAAGATTGCGATTACCCCAGAGTCCTTAAAGATGGCGATGTTAGTTATAACTATCGTTCCTATATTTATGATATATCCATTCGCGCAGAAATACTTTATCAAGGGAATGATGGTAGGCTCTGTAAAAGGTTAGTGTATCTAGGGGTGACCCTTTGTGCATTAAACATTTACTAAACAAATAATGGAGGAAAGATTATGTTGTTAAAAAGCAAAAAGGTACTATCTTTAGTACTTGCCGCTATCGTTACAGCTGGAACGCTGACCGGTTGTGGCGTATTTAGTGATGATTCATCTTCTACTGCGTCTTCAAGCAGTACCGATTCGTCACAGGCTTCAGAGGAGGCTAAGGGGGATGTTCCCGAGCTGGCTTCGACCTACAAGGAGTTTGAAAAGACCCATACCGTAAATATCACCTGGTTTGAGCAGGGGTGGACTGGGCCTGAAAAGGACAAGGACATTATTGCTCCGGAGATTGCAAAGAGGACTAATCTAACTATGGAGTACACCCCTATGACTGTACCGACAGGGGATGACTACAACCAAAAGCTAAACCTTATGATGGCTTCAAACGAGGTGCCGGACTTCTTCTTCGGCGGTTCTGACGCCTACACCAAAAACATCTATCAAAAGCTTGGTGACAGCGGAAAGATCTGGGATATCGGTACTATTATCAAGGATTACCCTAATCTATATGAGCTACTAAAGCCGGAGCTACAGCTATTTAACGTTAACGGTACTAACTACTTTGTACCTACACAGACCGGTCGTGGTAACGATGTTATTAATGAAGCGCCGCACGGACTTATGCTTAGGGAGGATTTCTTAGCTAAGCTTGGTATGGATTATCCAAAGAACAGCGATGAGCTTTACACCTACTTTAAGCGCTGTAAAGAGGAGATTAAGGTTAACGATCAAGCGGTTATACCTTATGTGCTTGGTGAAAATCTAGGTGGTATCCATTCTCTATACGAACCGTTTATGCCGTTTGGCGGACATGAGCTTCCTTTTGATTTTAATGATAATTTTAAGGTTAAAAACTACAGATTTACAAACAGCCCAGAGCTAATGGAAGCGGCTAAGTATGTTAGCAAGCTTTACAGAGAAGGGTATATCGACAAGGAAGCGCTTACTCTAAAGGCGGCGCAGGTTCAAGAGAAGATCTCTTCGGGAAGAGCCGGTGGTATGAATGTACCTTGGTGGGATATGAACACCTACTCTGACAACGCTAAGGCTGATGTTCCTGACATTATGTACTCTGTTATCCCTCCTATCTACAACAACGAGGCGATAAAGGCTACACGTGTTAAGGAATGGACAAACTGGATTGGTTGTTGGTCATCTCTAATCATTAGCAAGACTGTTGATGAAGAATCACTTAGACATGTACTTGCGGTTATGGATTATCTTTCAACTAAGGACGGACAGATGTTAACACAGGCGGGTATCGAAGGTGTGACCTACGAATTTAACGCTGACGGTAAGTTTGTATTTACCGACGATTTCAAACAAAAGACCAACGATCTTGACTGGAACAAGGCGGCGGCTTATGGTGTGTTCTACTACTCACAGCTAGTGTTTAACCTTCCTGCTTACACCGATCTTAGAGAGGAATCTCCTTCTCTTGTTAGAGAGGACAACAAGAAGGGTTGGGAAAACCAGAGCGAATACCGTAGCAAGTACAACCCAGACATGGTGCCTACTAAGGATTACTACTATCTAGCGGGCCCTGTTGAGGAAGGTAAAATGCCGGCTATTCGAGATGCTGAACGTGAGTTCTGGGCAAAGGTGCTTGTGGCGAAGTCGGATGATGAGGTTACTAAGCTTGTAAACGAGTGGGATAAGACCTGTAAGAGCCTTGGTATCGATGATGTTATCAAGGAAAAACAAGAAGGTATTGACAATATCTCAATTCCACAGTAAAATATAAGTAACAAGATGAGGGGTTGTAGCAAAACTGCGTTTTGTTGCAACCCCTTTGATAATGGATGATTATATTTAATGTACCACGCTTGGAGCGAGCAACGAATGCAATGCGTTTCATACGTGGGATTTGAGAAAAGGATAGATTGAGCGTGAGAAACGCAGCGGATGCCATACCTAACCCACATGGGTTTGTGGTATTAACGTGTTTATTAGGGGGTATTTAGATGAAGTTTGATTATAGATTGAATGAAGAGTTAAAGAACAAGGAGCATTACCTCTACCTTGATGGGTTCTTTATGGATGATACTGTGTCGCAGGGGATGATGGAGGGGAATGGTAGGTATAATTTTTATGCTAACACACCCGTATATCTAGAACCGAATCAGCTTGTTATCGGTAGGCTTGATAAGGGGCTTTGGGGCGAGGTGGTGACCAACACTACCAGTATGCATAACCTGCATTATGATGTGCTTGAGCGGTTACTTAAGGGTGATGATTACTCCGCTGAGGAGAAGGAGCGGGTTAAGACGCTGTTTGAGCGGATGAAGAAGTATCATCTGCCTGACTTTATCAAGGGGTATGCCACGAAGGCGGAGCTTTTGGTGGAGGAGAGTGGGGCGGCTTTATGTCAGCACTACAACGGGCACATGGTTATGGATTACGATTACATCCTTACCTATGGGTTTAAGGGGTTAATCGACAGGCTTTTGGAGTACAAGGACAAAAATAATAATGATGAGTTTTACGACGCACTGCTTAAGACTGTCAAGGGTATGCAGATATTTATTAGTAAGCACAGTGGACTTGCAGAGCATTTAATCGAGCAAAGGGCGGATGGGTACGACCTTTCGCTTTTGGAGAGGATTAAGGCTTGTTGCGAGAACATCGCTATAAATCCGCCTTGTAGCTTTTATGAGGGGGTACTGCTTCACTGGTTTATTATGCAGTTTGCGGACTACGATTCCTTTGGGCGGTATGACCAGTATCTCTATCCGCTTTACAAGAATGATATTGACAGCGGGGTTATGACCCGTGAGGAGGCTAAGAGTTATGTTAAGGATATGATGCGCCGTGTGGATGACAACGGTAACATTATAAACATGACTATCGGCGGGGTGGATATCCATGGCAACAATGCGGTTAATGAACTGACCTACATTGTGCTTGAAGCCACCAGAGAGCTAGGGTTTAAGGGGCCTAACCTATGTCTGCGTATCGACCATGACAGCGACAAGCGGCTTTGGGATGAGGTTATGATTAACCTTGGGGCGGGGCAGGCACTTCCTGCGCTGTACAACGACCGCTCCTATATAAAGATGTTACGTAATGCGGGGATTAGCGAGCGGGACGCGAACAACTACTGTCTTGCGGGGTGTAGTCAGGCGATAATCCCTGGTAAGAGCAACTATTCCTGCGACATGGGGTTATACACCCCTACTAAGATGTTAGAGCTTGCTTTATTTGATGGGTTTGACCATCGTATCGGCAAGCAGGTAGGGCTTCACACTGGGGACGCTACAAGCTTTACCAGTTATGAGATGTTGTTTGAGGCGTACAACAGGCAGATGAAGTACTGTGTTGAGCTTGGGGTTAACCTAAACAATCAGGACAATGCGGCTAGGCGGGAGTTTTTATCCTGCGTTAGGACGGTGCTGACCTCGCCGTGTATCGAGCGTGGCAAGGGGATCTTTGACGGCGGCGCAGAGTATTATGGTGTTCAGGGTGAGGTTGTGGGTATCACAAACACTGCTAACGGTTTGATGGCGATAAGAGAGCTTGTGTATGACAAGAAGGAGCTTTCGATGGACACGCTGTTAAAGGCGCTTAGGGCAAATTTTGTCGGGTATGATGATGTTAGGGCGAAGCTAATTAAAGCGCCTAAATTTGGGAATGATATAGACGAGGTGGACAACATCCGCCGTGATATCACTAAAGATGTCTACACCGAGATCTCCTCCTACTCAGACGGCAACGGCGGGGTACACTGGCCTGGAGAGGTAATCTTTAACTACTACTACGATCAGGGGTTATACTGTATGGCCTCCCCAGACGGCAGGCTTGACCTTACGGTGCTAGCCGATTCCTCGGGTCCTACGCAGGGTACCGACCTAAAGGGTCCGACCGCTATAATAAACTCCGCAGTCAAGCTTGATAACACCTTGCTATGCACCAGTACAAACCTTAACCTAAAGTTTTCCAAAAAGCTTTGGCAGGAGAGCAAATCTAAGGTACAGGTGTTGTTTAGAGAGTACTTTAGGCAGGGCGGGCTACAGCTACAGGTTAACGTGCTGGATCGTCAGGAGCTTTTAGATGCAATAGAATGTCCACAACAGCACAGGGGGTTAGTGGTTCGTGTTGGCGGGTACAGCGCTTACTTTACACAGCTTGCGAAGGATATGCAGATAGAGATAGCTTCCAGAACCGAGAATTAGACAGCAAAAAATTGGTATGGCAGTTTGTGACAAAAAGCACAAGGAATGGAGATTTTTTATGAATTCAAAACAGTTAATGATAGAGGTACTAAACGGCAGGGTGGGGGATCGGGTTCCTGTGACCCCGCACTGGTGGGGGTTATACAAGTTTCAGCTTGGCGGGATGATAAGCGGTTACGAGGATGAGGGCAAGGCTTGGGGGTGCACCACAAAACAGCTTGTGGAGTATGACGAGCTTTTCTACAACACCTTTAAGCCAGACATGTTTCATCTAACCACGGGGGTGAACAAAAATCCGTTCTCTTTAGCAGAGCAGGCGGAGATAAAAAAGCTTCGGGAACAGGCGACCTCATTAGAGCGGGTGGATGTGGATCGGTATCTTGACGCTATCAAACGTTCTACCGAGCAGGTTATGCAAAGCGGTGAGCTTGACCATATCTCGATACTATCGCAAAAGTACGGTGATGAGGTGCTACTGACCTTAAACGAGGGGTCGGATGTGGCATGCTTCTTTGACAGTCACGTAGGGTTTGAAACAGGGTTAATCGGTATGCTTGAAGATCCCGACGGGGTAGCGTACTATCTAAGCCGTTTATACGACAACACCTTTGAGCGGATGAAGGCGCTAAAGGCGAAGGGTGGGCATGCTTTCATAAACTCAGAAACCTACTGTAGTGCCGACATTATCTCGCCTTCAACCTATCGTGAGGTTATCTTCCCGATTCAGGCGGAGTTTTACAAAAAGCTATCCGATCTTTCGATAATCCCGATCTGTTACTTTACGGGGGATGTACTCCCGATTATCGAGGACATCAAAAAGCTTCCTATCAAGGGGCTTATGGTGGAGGCTTCCAAAAAAACCTTCGACACCGATATCGGCAAGATTAGTCAAGCACTTGAGGGTGAGAAGGCATTATTCGGTAACCTTGAGAGCCACTACATCCTTGAGGTTGGCAGTAAGCAGGAGGTTATCACCGAAACGCTGTCACAGCTTGAAAAGACCAAGGGTCGTCCGTTTATCATGGCAAACGACTGTCCGATTAGCTTTAACACCCCTGCGGAGAATATTAAAGCTATGATTGACACTGTTAGAGGGGTTTAGTTAATTTGTATCTACGTTGGTTTGTGGGTGTTGTTCACGTGTTGCACACGTTGTTGTAGGGGCGGGCAGTGCCCGTCCGGTATGTAGGTTTATTTTAGGTTTGTGGGTTGTTTTAGGTTGTTTGCGCAACCAATGTAGGGAACGCATTGTATGCGTTCCAGACTGTGCTGTAATTTGTTTTTGTGTGTTGCCATAGCGGGCGACCGCAAGGGTCGCCCCTACGATGTTTTCTACGTATCACGCATAATCACATTAATTCATAGGTTTTGTGCGTTTCGCCGCACACACGACTTACTTATTGGCAGTCGCCCCATACAAGTTCGCTTATGAATAAGCGCGCAACAAACGCTTTT
>CAZAOY010000036.1:0-2993 GCA_964486925.1 uncultured Oscillospiraceae bacterium | reverse complement strand
AGTAAAAACAAGAGCAAATCCGCCTGTAAAGGAACGCATGCAATGCGTTCCCTACATGGTATGCGTTTGGATTAAAGTTTTATGACTTAACAACAAGGAAAGAGTAATGCATTATGAGGAAGAAGATTAAAAATAGCAGTGGTGCATTATGGCACACGGGGCGGATTATGCCTAGGGGAATTGGCAAGAAGCTTTATATGGTTATTGTCTTGTTTGGGTGTGTGCTTTTTATCCTTGTGGGGGTTATTCTATCGGAGTTTATCAAGAGCGGCTTACGCAAGGATTTTCTGGCGGTACAGAGCAACCAGACCAAGCAGTTTACCAATGTTTTAAAGATGTACATCGAAAACCTTATTGCAACGGTGAACAACGTTAGCGAGTTTGACAAGGTTAAGCTGCTTTACAAGGGGCAGTACTCCGAATACGATGCTTTCTTGATATATCGGGATATCTATCGGTATATCGATAACATAAAGGAGTATGACAGATGGAAGGATATCTACATCTTCCCGTCCCGCAACAGAAATCTGTTATCCACCGACAAGCGGGTAATTACTAGTGACTACACTAAGTATGGTGTTAGTGTGGAGGAGCTGTTTAAGGATGTGGCGGATTTACAGGTTGTGCCCTCCTTCTCTTTAGGCAGGGGGGCGACCCATATGATGGCGGCTATTCGTCGGGTTCGGGATATTAACAGCATGGATATTATCGGCAATACGGTTGTAACAATGGATGACAGCGTTATGTCGGACATCCTTAGCGGTACAAACTGGTCGGCTAATGACCTTCTTGTTATAAGCGACGACGAGGGCAGGCTTATCTACCGCTCTAATGCGGACAGGCTTGCCAGTCTTAAGCTAGAGGCTACCGATATTACCGATATTATCTCCAAAGGCGAGGATGGTTTTGTTAGAGGGGGAGCGAGGTATTCTATATTCGTGACCCGTCTTGAGCATGTGGGTTGGAATGTGATTACCATTAGCGATGAGGCGGTTTTAGCTAGAGATCTTATCAAGACCCAGTTAATCCTCTTTGCGGTGATACTTCTGCTTATCCTATTACTGCTGTTCTTTGCCAAGCGGGTGGTGGGGATGTTTACAAAGCCTATCACAAAGCTTACCGATCTTATGCTTGACGCGGAGAAGAACAACTACAACAAGATGTTAAACATTGAGTCGGACGATGAAACCAAGATACTAGCTATCTCCTTTAACAAGATGATGTATGACATCAGGGAGAACCAGATACTGCTTAAGCAGTCGCAGATTGATGCGCTTCAAAAGCAGATTAACCCGCATTTTCTCTTTAACACCCTTGAATCCATTAAGGTGCTGTCCTACTCCCATGACTATGATGGGGTAGCGATGATGATTCAGCGGCTTAGTGATATGTTTAGGTATAACATGAACCGTGAGAACCAGAAGGTTACCTATCTACAGGACGAGCTTCTTCATATGAAGAACTATCTTGACATTCAGCTTGTTCGGTTCTCCGACAGGCTTATGGTGGAGTACAACATTGACGAGCCGATACTAAAGCAGAGGATCTTAAAGTTTGTGCTACAGCCTATTGTCGAGAACGCTATTGTACATGGGTTAGAGCACAGCGAGAAGGGGTTTATCATCAAGGTGGACGGCGGGTTTATCGACAACCATGTGGTGATTACCATCTCCGACAACGGTCGAGGTATCCCGCCCGACATGCTAGGGGAGCTTAATGAGGTGCTTAAAAATCCTATCGGTGGCAAGGATCATTTTGGGATAGGCTTAAAGAACATTAGCGAGCGGATAAAGCTTTACTATGGAAGCAGTTACTACCTTAAGGTGGAGAGCGAGCCTTTAGTTGGGACAAAGGTAGTACTACGGATACCGTGTGTGCAGGGGTAGGCTGACATTTGGTAGATTTGATGGGGGGTTAGGGGTATGATTAGGATTGTTATAGCGGATGATGAGCAGTTAGTGCGCACGAGCGTACAGATTGCGCTGACCCAGATTAACGCTAAGACCGAGGTGGTAGGGCAGGCGAGCAACGGCAAAGAGGCGCTAGAGCAGGTTCAAAAGCTAAAGCCCGATATACTGATAACCGACATAAAGATGCCGCTTATGAGCGGACTTGAGTTAATCAAGCAGTTAAGGCGGGAGAACGAGGAGCTTTCTATTATAATAATAAGCGGGTTTGCGGACTTTAACTATGCAAAGGAGGCGATTCGTTACGGTGTAACGGGGTACATCCTAAAGCCGATAAAGACGCAGGACATGCAGGAGGCTATCGATCAAATTCTAAGAGATCGAGGTCGTAGTATCCCAGTGGACGTGCCCCTGCCCACACAGGCTGACCGAAGGGACAGCGGTGCAGAGATTCTTTCCTACATTCGTGAAAACTACGCTAAGGACATAAGTCTATTAACGCTAAGCCTTAAGTTTAACTTTAACCAGAAGTATCTTTCAAGTCTTATAAAGACCAAGACAGGCAAAAGCTTTACCGAGCTTATCCTAGAGCTTAGGATTAACAAGGCGATAGAGCTAATCAAGAGCACCGATCTATCGATAAAGGAGATATCCGTTTTGGTTGGTTATGTTGACCATCAATACTTTCACAGGGTTTTTAAAAAGTACACAGGAAAGACCCCTTTAGAGATAAAGACGAGTAATTTTTAAATTTGTGCGGGTGTCCCGCATGCTGCACGTTGGTTTTGTGTACCGTCAATGTAGGGAACGCATTGTATGCGTTCCAGATTGCGTAGGAGTTTGGTTTGTATGTTTCACGTTGGTTTTGTGTACCGTCAATGTAGGGAACGCATTGCATGCGTTCCAGATTGCGTAGGAGTTTGGTTTGTACGTTTCACGTTGCTTTTGTGCACCGTCAATGTAGGGAACGCATTGCATGCGTTGCGGATTGCGTAGGGGTTTGGTTTGTACGTTTCACGTTGCTTTTGTGTACCGTCAATGTAGGGAACGCATTGCATGCGTTGCGGATTGCGTAGGGGTTTGGTT
>CAZAOY010000035.1:14913-25484 GCA_964486925.1 uncultured Oscillospiraceae bacterium | reverse complement strand
GTTGGCAAAAACTCTGTACCGATTAGCGGGATTAGCATTAGGCTAGAACCAAACAGCACTATCGCAAGCAGAATTACAACCGTCTTTTTATTTAGTATAAACCCTACAAACCTGCCGTATCCACGCTCCATTGCCGAAAAGGCACGGCTCATAATGTTATCGAAGGCGGTATACAGCTTAAATCTGCCGTTTTGTTTAACGCTAACGGTAGCTGTTAGGGTTGGGATAACGGTCACTGCGATTAATAGTGAGGACAGCAGTGAGAAGGTTATGGTTAGTGAGAGCTGTGTAAAGATCTCTTTTGTAAGACCTTCGGTAAACATTATCGGGATAAACACCGCTACTGTAGTGATTGTGGAGGCGGTAATCGCTCCCGCAACCAGCTTGCACCCTAAAAGTGCCGCCTTCTTCACCGTCATACCGTCCGAGCGGTAACGGTAGATGCTTTCGGATACCACGATAGCGTTATCTACCACCATCCCGACACCGATTGCCATACCACCGATAGATACCATATTAAGCGGTACTCCAAACGCATACATCAGACAGACCGCCGCCACCACCGAAAGCGGGATAGCACTCCCAACGATAATTGACGCTCTAAGACTACGCAGGAACAAAAGCAGTACAAGCATTGCCAAAACCCCGCCGACTATAAGGTTTGACCAGACGTTGTTAACCGCTAGCATAATAAATCGGGACTCGTCGTTAATCACCGCAACGGTAAGTCCGTTGTCCTCGTTAGTTAGGCTAGATATCTCGTCCTTTACACGTGACACCACCTCTAGGGTGTTAGCGCCGTTCTTCTTGTGAACCGCTATATTTATATTTGTGTTGCCGTCATATCGGCTTATGGTAGTTTTTGCCGCTGAATCTAAAGATACTGTACAGATATCCTTTAGCTTTACCTTGCTACCGTCTGGCTTTGTTATCTTTATCTCCTCGATAGATGAAAGCGCTGTTAGCGGGGTTTCGCTTCTAATGGAGATCTTTTCCTTATCATAGGTAGTCTGTCCTAGTGGGATACTCTTGTTATACCCCATAATAATACCCGCAACAAGCTCTTGGGAGATTCCATTGCTTGCCGCCTTTTCTGGGTCAAGCTTTACAAAAACCTCCTTCTCCTGCCCGCCTACAAAGCTAACGCTTGCTACCCCTTCAAGCTTTGAGATACGTGGTACTACCTCGTCATTTACAAGCTTTGTCAGAGAAACTATCGACATATCCCCCGAAACCGCCGCTGTAACGGAAGGCATTGAGGAGATATCAACCTTTGCCACTGCAGGCAGACTAGCGTCGTCGGGTAGCACTATATCAATCCCCTTTAGCTTCTCCTCAGCTAAGGCTATCGCTTCGTCCAGCTTGATACCGTAGTTAAACCCGATAGCGATAACCGAGAAGGAATCCATTGAGCTTGTGGAGATCTCCTTAACCCCTGCAAGGGTTGACAGCTTATCGGTAATCTTCTGGCTTACCTGCTCATCCACCTGTACTGCGGACGCGCCAGGGAGGCTTGTTACCACTGTAACTATAGGGTACTCTATGTTTGGCATTAGGTTTAGGGGCATGTTTAGATAGCCATACACCCCAAACGCAAGGATTGCGATAATAAGTATAAACACCGAAGCAGGTTTCTTTATCGATAGTCTTGTTAGGTTCATATCAAAATAATTCCTCTCTTGTACCTTAAAGGTATGTAATTTACAGCATTATTTTCATTATACAATAATTTATTCTTAGATTATACATTATTTTGTTAAATCTTATTTAAAATTTTTGTGAATTTAAGTTTTTATATGATTGACACAGACTAATATATGTTGTATAATAGTAGATTATGTAGAGAGAATTATATAATAGTATTATATATTAGATATGCTGTGTAAACCAGTATAGATAAAGTTCAAGGATAAAGGAGCGTTATGAAGGAATATCTGGAGATTGGAAAGATTGTCAGCACCCATGGGGTTAAGGGGGAGGTTAAGGTTTATCCCTTATGTGACGATCCGTTGATACTAACCGAGATTGACAGTGCGTATCTTGGAGAGCAGTATCTTGATACCGAGATTGAATGGGCGAGGGTTAACAAGGGGATGGTTATTATGAAGCTTTTAGGGGTGGATGACCTTAACTCCGCTTCCATCCTAAGGGACAGCTTTTTGTATGCCCATCGTGAGGACTTTACACTAGAGGAGAACACCTATTTTATCGCCGACCTTATCGGGCTTACCGTTATAGATGTAGATGATAACAGCATAACCTACGGTAAAATTGTGGATGTAACCCAGACTGGGGCGAATGATGTTTACCATATTAAGGCGGGTGACGGACGGTTACTGCTAGCACCTGCTATCGCTTCGGTGGTAATCTCTACCGATGTTGAAAACGGTGTTATGCAGATACGTCCACTAAAGGGGTTGTTTGAATGAGATACGATATCGCAACGCTCTTTCCCGAAAGCTTAAAGGCAGGCTTAGAGGAGAGCATTATCGGGCGGGGGTGCAAAAACGGTATCATCAGCATATACTACCATAACATCCGTGATTTTACCGATGACAAGCACCGACGGGTGGACGACTACCCGTTTGGTGGCGGTAAGGGGATGGTTATGCAGGCTGACCCTATCTACCGCTGTTATAGTTATGTTTGCGGCACAATAGGTGCAAAGCCGCATGTGGTTTACATGTCCCCTAGGGGGCGGGTTTTGACCCAGTCTGTCTGTCGGGAGTACACAAACCATGAGAATGTGTTTATCCTATGTGGGCATTATGAGGGGGTTGATCAGCGGGTTATCGATGAGATTGTGGATGAGGAGCTTTCCATAGGGGATTATGTGCTGACAGGCGGCGAGCTTGCGGCGATGGTTTTAGTGGACAGTGTGTCTAGGCTACTTCCCGGGATGTTATCCTCTGACGAATGCTTTGAGGAGGAGAGTCATTATAACGGACTTTTGGAGTATCCGCAGTATACAAGACCTTCGGTATGGCGGGGTAAAGAGGTTCCTGCTGTATTACTGTCGGGGCATCACAAAAATATTACCGACTGGCGGTATCAGCAGAGTTTAGAGTGCACTAGGGCACGTCGCCCCGATCTGCTTAAGGGTAAGGAGTAGTCACTGATTGTGCAATCTGCACATAAAATATGCACCTTTTTTATAACTTAGACACATTTTTTTGTTTTCTCATAAAGTTAGACCTTTTTACATTACTATTAAACAAAAAAGATATAGTTTTTTTGTGGCTTTCACACAAACGGATATGGTAAAACTAGCTGTATACCGTCAAATAGCTGATTTTAACGCGTTTTCCGATTTTATGGCAATTATTAATATTGACCTTTTGCGATATTATGGTATAATATGAGTATGGCTTAGACGTTTATATGAAAGGCATAACATCCAAAACCGCCTGCTGCTTGTTTTGGTTTGTGGGTAGTATTTTATAAGGAGTATTTTTATGTTAGTAAAAGAGATCAAAATTGAAAATCAAATCGGGTTACACGCTCGTCCTGCTACTTTTTTTATCCAGAAAACTAATGAATTTAAGTCTTCCATCTGGATCGAAAAGGATGAAAGACGTGTTAACGGTAAGAGCCTTCTAGGTGTTCTTTCTCTAGGCATTATCGGCGGTACCGAAATTAAAATTATTGCTGACGGCCCAGACGAGCAACAAGCACTCGACGCTTTAGTTAAGCTTGTTGAATCAGGTTTTGTTGAATAGGATTAGTTTTTTCCTATATTTATTTCGCTGTAACAAACAGTATTACGACCATGTGATTTCATTGTCGTAATACTTTGCGTTTTGTTACAGCTATTCTATTCTTATGGAAAGGTGTACATATGAAAGCTATTACCTCCTCACTTAAAAGCTATATTGAAACCACTATCCTTCCCCGCTACTCTGATCCTGCTATCGATAAGGCGCATGACCTTTCTCACATAAACACCGTTATTGATAACAGCCTTGAGATAGCGAAGGAGCATGAGGTTAACATCGATATGGTGTATACAATCGCCGCATATCATGATGTGGGTATTGCTAAGGGTAGAAAGGATCACCATATTACCTCGGGGGAGATCCTTTATGCGGACAAGGCTTTAGCCCAGTGGTTTACCCCAGATGAGTTGATAACGATGAAGGAGGCTATAGAGGATCACAGGGCATCAAGCAGCCATCCACCCCGCTCGCTATACGGTAGAATTATCTCCGAGGGGGATAGGGATATCTCCCCCGACACCATCCTATACCGCACCATGCTATACGGCTACAAGCTAGACCCTACCCTATCCTTTGACGAGCAGTTTGACCGCACCATCTCACATGTTGAGGATAAATACGGCGAAAACGGTTACCTCACCCTCTGGCTTGAAACAAGCAAGAACAAGGAAGGGCTTCGGGTTATTCGTAAGCTGTTAACCGACAGAGCCGCTATGCGGGAGAGAACACTACAGCTTTGGAAGGCTAATGGGTATGAGGTGTAGAGGTAGTGGTAGTGGTATAGCTATTTAAAGCTACTAAAAGCATTAAACGTATAGAAAAATATCCCCGAATTGTTAAACGGCAATTCGGGGATATTTTACATTATCTGACATTATAGCTCGGCGCTAAACATATAGGCGGTGCTCCGGTTGTCACATCCGTCTAGGAAAACCTCCGCTGTCCAGTATTTATCGGGGTATGGGATGTTTACTCCTTGACCTAGCATGATATTTCTGGTTACATCATACATAGCGTCGCTGTCGTAACCCTCTTTCTTATGCATTGCTTCCATGTCGCCCGAGAAGGTTGCAAAGGCAAACTCGGATATAAAAGGCAAGCCTTCCTTACCGTTGCTATTCGGTATAAAATCAAAATGAACAAAACCGTCCGGTACTGGGGTATCCGCCTTCATAAACCGTCCCCAGAAGCCGTGCCAACGTTCTATATCCACACCTTTTCCGTAATGGTGGCAGAATAAAACGTCGTAGTCAAAGCCCGATTTGTGCTCGTCCATCCCCTCTAGGAAATTAAACAAAGCTTTAAGGTTTTCGGTATTGTCATAGCCGTCACCTTCATAACACTCTTTGCCGATAAACCGCATGGCGGGTAGCTTTTTGTACTCAAAGCTGGAAACGGTAAAGCCGTTCTGCTGATGTTTAACCATATCGGGCATAAACAGCGCCCACTGGACACCTGCATCGCAGTCCTTAAGGTAGTTAACGTAACCAAACAGCTCTACTGTATTTACCCCCTCTGAACCTGTCTTTCCGCCCGCAATCTGCTCCCGCACTGTACGCTTCTCCATCGCAGAAAAATCGACAAACACCTTTGCTACCACCTCTTGTAGCCGCCTATCATGCGGCTTTCCCGACAGTTCATCATCAAACCTATCCAGTGCCTTAAACACCGCTTGGTTTACCACCCCCGACGGCTCTAGCTCCTTTAGGTACGCTCTTAGCTGTGAATTTTGCTCCTTAAACCTTACTAGCACACCCTGCATAAATATCTGCTCATTCTCCGCTAGCTTATCGGCTGTCCACTCCTTGTCGTCCAGTATCCATTCGGTTAGGGTATCGAACACCTTTGGGTTTTGTCCTCTTGCTCTGCTAGCCCAGTTTACAATCCTTTGGTATCGCTCCTCGCTTGTGTGCTTATCGCTATTCTGCTCTGAAATATCGCTCCAGTAAAACTCGTCAATTAGCCTTCGTGACATATCAAACCCTCCTTTAATGGTAATGTTAATGGATAGCGGGTAGAACATCTTTATCCTTGCCCACTCGACCTTGGAAGGGGGGATTCCATGAAACCTTGTAAATGCCTTAGAAAAGCTTTCCTGTGTATCATACTGATACCGCATAGCTATATCGATTATCCTGTTGTTTGGCTTTAGCAGATCAACTGCCGCTTGACTTAACCGTCTATTTCGGATATATTCACCTACAGTTAGCCCTGTTACCAGATGAAAGATTAGCTGAAAATGAGAGCTTGATGTATAGGCTTTAGCTGAGATATCGTCTATGCTGATATCCTCGGTTAGGTGCTCCTCTATATACTTAATGGATTTTAAAAGGCACTGTATCCAGTTCATAACCACCCTCCTTTATCTTTATTATATAGTAACGTTACCCTTAAAGTCATGTCCTAAAGTACGAAGTGTTGTCAGGTGTTTGCTATCCCTTAATAACCCCCTCTAGCATATCTAGTGAGGTTATGTATAGATTCGCATAATCGATACCCTTACGGTGGTCGCTGTCGAAGTAACAGCTTTTAATACCTGCGTTTTTGCCTGCTAGGATATCGATATCTCTATCACCTATCATGATAGCTTCGGATTTTGTCATGTTATGTCGGCTTGTTAGGTCTAGGATGGCTTCGCCGCTTGGTTTGCGGGCAAAGCCTTTGTTTTTAAGGATAAAGTCGGTGAAGTAGCGATAGAGGTCGTAGTCCTTAAGGTAGGTTATTGCAGAGTCGCCTCGGTGGGTGTAGAGGTAGTTGTATCCGCCGTTTGCTACGATTTTCTCGCAGATATCCTTAGCGTGGGGGTATGGTTTTATTAGCTGTAGCTCTAGCTGTTTGCGGGTTTGGTTAAAGCGGTCGATAAAGGGTTTATCGATCGGGTATACTGATTTGTAGTGGTCTAGCATGTGGGATACCGACACCTTCATTAGAGATAGGATACGCTCCTCGTCCTCGGTAATCCCCTGCTCCTTTAGCGTTTGGCTAAAGGCGGATACCATAGCGGGATAGGTGTCGAATAATGTTCCGTCAAAGTCCCAGATAAAGTGCTTGTACATAGGCTACCTCCTTTTTGATATACAGTCTGTGGTGGTTAGTATTAATCCACCTTGCCTAGGTAATACATGTGATTTAATACTCTGCGACCGCACTAAATTTTAGCCTTATAGCTTCAAAGGAATAGTATCATATCCCAATTATAACATGGATTAGATAAAATATCAAGGTTACCTATTGACAAAAGCAATGTATTATTGTATAATTGTATACAATAATACAGGAGGTAAGACAGATGATAAAGATTAACAAGGCAACCAACCTGCTAGAGCAGGATAACTATAGGTATACACTACAGGATGTACCAGAACCTAACCTTTACCGTGATTTCTACAGCTACAGCGGTGTACCGAAGGTATCCTTCAACCACCGTCATGTACCGCTTAACACCCCTAAAAACCTATACATTACCGACACCACCTTTCGTGACGGACAGCAGTCCCGTGAACCGTACACCGTAGACCAGATGGTGACATTATACGACCTTCTTCATCGTTTAGGTGGCGAAAAAGGGATTATCCGCCAGAGCGAGTTCTTTGTCTACAGCGAAAAGGACCGTCTGGCACTCCAAAAATGCATGGAGCGTGGGTATGACTTCCCCGAATGTACCACCTGGATTAGGGCGACTAAGGGGGATTTTGAGCTTGTTAAGTCTATTGGGGTTAAGGAAACGGGTATTCTTGTAAGTGCTTCCGACTACCATATCTTTAAGAAGATGAAGCTTACCAGAGCACAGGCGGCGGATCAGTATCTATCGGTGGTTAGGCAGGCTTTGGCCATGGGGATTGTACCACGTTGTCATCTGGAGGACATCACACGTGCGGACTTTTACGGATTTGTAGTACCGTTTGTTACCGAGCTTATGAAGCTTTCTAAGGAGGCGAACATCCCGATTAAGGTTCGTGCCTGCGATACTATGGGGTATGGGGTGACCTACCCTGGAACGGTGCTTCCACGCAGTGTTCAGGGGATTGTGTACGGGCTTAACTACTATGCGGGTGTGCCGTCTGAGATGTTAGAGTGGCATGGACATAATGATTTTTACAAGGGTGTGGTAAACGGCACGACCGCGTGGCTTTATGGGGCTTCGAGTGTTAACTGCTCACTGCTTGGTATTGGTGAGCGCACCGGTAACATCCCAACCGAGGCGATGGTGTTTGAGTATGCAAGCCTTCGTGGTACGCTAAACGGTATGGATCCTACCGTAATCACCGAGATTGCGGAGTACTACCGCAAGGAATTGGGGTACACCCCGCCCTCCAACATGCCGTATGTTGGACGTAACTTTAACGTTACCCGTGCGGGGATTCATGCAGACGGCCTACTTAAGGATGATGAGATCTACAACATCTTTGACACCAAGGCTTTACTAAACCGTCCGCCGTTAGTTGCGGTAACAAATGTATCGGGGCTTGCGGGGATTGCCCACTGGATTAACTCCTATCTTGACCTTTCAGACGAGGATAAGGTGGACAAAAAGTCAGATTTTGTCGCAAAGATAAAAGACTGGGTGGACGCCGAATATGACGGCGGTAGGGTTAGCTTAATCAGCGACCACGAGCTGTTAGAGCTTGTTAGGCAGTACGCTCCACAGCTACTGGAGGGTAGATTATGAGCATGGAGAGGTTAACGCTACAGCAACAGATCTTTAGGGCGATTGAGGAGAAGATTCTATCGGGTGAGCTAAAACCCGGTGATAACCTTACCGAGCTAAAGCTTTGTGAGGAGTTAAAGGTCAGCCGCACCCCTATCCGTGAGGCGATACGACAGCTTGAGGCTGAGGAGCTTGTTCGGGTTATCCCTAACAAGGGGGCGGTGATCGTTGGGGTCAGCCAGAAGGATATTACCGATATCTACAGCATTAGAATCCTAATCGAGGGGCTTGCGGCTAGGTGGGCGGCGGATAACATTACCGACACCGAGCTGGAACGACTTCGTGAGATACTTGATCTACAGGAGTTTTACACCATCAAAAACGACCAAGCAAACCTTGAAAAGTACGACTATGCCTTCCACTGTGCGGTATATGACGGCTGTAAGAGCAAGCAGATGCGGCGGGTGTTATCAAACTTTCATCATTTTATCAAGCACGCTCGTGAGATGTCCTTTGAGGACGACACAAGAGCAAAGACGGCGCTACAAGAGCACCGCCGTATCTATGAAGCTATCGCAATCGGTAACGGCGAATCCGCCGAGTCCGAGATGAAAACCCATATTAACAACGCACTGGGTAACCTACTACAGGGTCGTGATTAGATTGGCAACATATACACTGTGATATTGCCTATTGAGCCGACAAGCTTTTATTTGGTAATATTTTGTTGTCATAAAAAACATAAGAAATCGTACAAATCCTATAGCTTTTGGGTTTGTACGATTTTGGGTTTTATTGTATTAGTTTTAATCAGCGGTCTGGTCTAGTCTAAACTGTACAATCCGCTTTATCAGATCATATGGCAGCGGTTTGTCCAGAGGAAGCTGTACAGCGCCTTTAGAGTATTTAAGTCCTAGCTTGTCAAACTCATCGGTGAAGGCGGCAATCCCCTCGCTTCCGGGGTAGAGTCCGATATGCTTTTTATGGGCACAAAAGTGGACTATGTTGGTCTTTTGGTGGAAGGTGGGCATTGCCCAGGCTATCCTTTCGGCGGCATTCGGCGCAAGCTCCTTAATAAACCCACGAAGCTGTTGCAGGGTAGGCTGTACAGCGGGGTCACAGCTATCGATATACTCATCGATTGAGGTAAAGGTTTCACGTGGCATGGTGATTACTCCTTATCCTAAGTTTTTGTGCATGGCTTTTATCTGCTATTAACTGCGTTTAGTATCTGCTTTTTATACTGGCTATATGAGTAGAACACGAGGATAACGGTAACAACCAAAAATCCGCCTAGTGACACTATTATAGCGCCAAAACCGCTAAGCAGTAGGGATAATAGGGTGGATACTCCCCCTAGAGCCATCACCAGTACACCGCCAACTCTATGGGTTTTGTACCAGACCGTCTGATCGGTCATCGTCCAACGTGTACGTATCCCTATTACGGCATTCTGCTTACATTTTGGCAGGATGTTACCGAGTGCTAGGTAGGAAAGGCTTAACACCACCGCAACAAGCTTTAGCAGGTCAAAATCGGTGTTATATAGGTTCTTAGCGTTTATACTAGCCGAGTACAAAAACCAGTAGGACAAACCGTTAAAAACCACAGCGATTACATAGTTTGTTACCGTTAGCACCTTCTTGTTCGACTGGGAAAAGTCCTTCTGCTTTGCCGCTGTTTGTCCAATAAACACCATAAGGGCAACAAACGCTATGGTGATTATCGGGGTCACAAGCAGTTCATACCTACTACCCCATCTATCCGCCTCGCCGTTTAGTCCGTAGTGTGCGGGCACTTTATCGGGCAGGCTTGGTAGCATAATTAATGTTACCAGTAGCGGTAGAACCGCTAGTATCCATAGCATAATTCTTTTATTCTTCATTAGTATCCCCTCCTTGAAACTGTGAAATCCAGAGCATAATCTCCTCAAACACCGAGGTGTTTAGTTCGTAATAGATAAAGTTTTTCTGTCTTGTTTCAAAGATTAGGTCGGCTTTCTTAAGCTGTGACAGGTGGTATGAAATAGTTGCTCCTGTCATATCAAACTGCGACGAGATCTCCCCTGCCGATAAGCTCCCGCCCTTTAGCATGACCAGTATCTCTCTGCGAACAGGGTCAGAAAGCGCTTTAAAGGTTTCTAAAAGTCCTATTGCAACCGCCTCCGTAATGTATTTAGAGATTTATCTAAATACATTATACGCTAT
>CAZAOY010000035.1:9395-14813 GCA_964486925.1 uncultured Oscillospiraceae bacterium | reverse complement strand
TATATAGGAACGTATACAAATGGGTTTATGAATAGGTACTTATATATAGGAACGCATACAATGCGTTCCCTACTACTATGCTGTGGTTTAACGTTATAACCGTCGCATTTAGGGTTTTCATTGTATGCGCAAATTTTTCATCAGGGCTTTATCTATGCAAACCCGCTAGGTAGCCCACTTGCGGTTTTTCTTTGGGTTGCCGTGCCCGAAGTACACCGTTTTGTCCCCTAGGTGGCTAATCTTTTTAGCCCTGCTCCACTATGTAGCAGTTGGCGTTGCCGCATTTTATACGCTGTATCTTTATCATGACTTTGCTCCTATTAAACTATCTGGTTAAGTGATGATGGTGCTTTGCCCTTTTATTGCTACGCTAGACTACTAGCTAACCGCTTACACCTGCTTTATTGGTACTAGCTGTCGGCAACCGTCCTTTGCGGATGTGCCGTAGTGAAACTCTGGGGCGGTATCGTAGGCGAAGCTATAGCCGTACAGTGCGGGATTGTAGTTTGCCACGGCGCTTGCTACCTCTGAATGTGCTCCGCCGTACCAGTCCTCGTCCTCGTAGGGTGCGCCTTGAAACGCAAGCATTGTGTGCTCGCTAAGCTCGATTATATCGCACCCCTCGGGTATCGGTGCATTGTAGTCTAGCGGGACTTCAACAGCGCAGCATGCCTTTGAGGTGTTTGGTTTTACTAAAAAATCTGGTAGGATAACCAGTGCGACTGTATCCAGTCTATCGGGTATTTCCTTTAGCTCATCCCAGATATCACAGCCTACCTCGTCGCAGTAGGCGAAGTAGTCGGCGGCTTTAATACCTCTTTTTAGGATTAGCTTGCGTTTTGGTTTTGTAATAACTGTAGCGGTAACGGTTCTTGTTTGGCTCATGCTGTTCATTCCTTTCGATCTAAGCAGTAGGTAGTAATAACTCATTGGCATCCTCTTTGTATAACCATCAGGAAGGTTACCTTTACGGTAGTCCTTTGGCACTATCCCATAGTATCGGCTGAAGGCTTTGGTAAATCCGTCGTGGGAGTTGTATCCAAGATCTAGCGCAACATCCAGTATCTGGTGGTCTTTACCATGACCGATAAGCCTGCAAGCCGCCATCGTTACCCGCAGATCTCTGATATACTCAAACACGGTTTTATCTAGGTGCTCCTTGAAAATCCGCAAAGAATGTCGTTTTGAGTAACCCGATACTGCCGAGATCTCATCGATTGTAAGCTCCTGCCCTATCCTTTGGTGGATATAATCCTGCATTCGTATTACAGCTTTAATCTGGTCGATATCAGTCATTTCCTACCCCCAGTACTATTATACAGCATTTTAATGGTATTCTCTCTAACTGCGTTGCCAACTTTACAGCTACAGCTTAATCCAGTAACGTTTCATCCTGTTGCCTTCTACCAAGACCTCGTTCTCGAATACCCCGCCGTTTGATAGGATGGTGTTCTCGCTTGCTTTGTTTTCGCTGTTACAGCAGATTAGCACCCTATCTATCCCCCGCTCCTTGCAGTTTATCAGATTCTGTCGAACCATCTCCTTTGCGTAACCCCTTCGCCTTTCACTCACACGCACGGTATAGCCCATGTGACCGCCCCACACACCGAGTATTGGGTGGTTAATATGATGTCGTAGGTCTATCATCCCAACAATCCTGTTATCCGACTCCCGCACCGCTAGGTAGCTGTTTGAGGTTACACCATCAGCGGGACAGAGTTCTTTTGATTCCCGCATAGCAACGATATCAAGCCAGTCCTTAGCGGTAGCACTGCCATGTAACGGCCCGCAACCCGCAAACTCATCATTATTATCTAGTAGCTCCTGCCTAAAATCCATAATCTGCTCTGAATATTCCAGCGTTGGCTTAATAAGCTTTATCTCGTTCATATTGTTCTCCTTTTGTATTAATATGAAAGTTATTCATAAAAATCCAGACAAACCCTGTCGGTAAACACTGTGCCTACAAACTGGCTTACCCGCTTATGCTCTGGGTGGATTTGGTAGGCGGCTAATGCCGCTTCGTCCGCAAAGGTACTGGTTAGGATAACCTTTCTATTGCTTGTACTGGCGGGATCTGTTACCACCTTTATTGAGATTATCTCTGGGATTAGGTCTTTAAGTGCTTTTAGACTGCATTTTACCTGCTCGGCATTGCTCTCGTTCTCTGTATCGGTAAAACCTTCTTTATAGTTCCACGCAACGATATGTTTAATCATACTACCACTCCATTTTCAAATTTTGTCGATTTTTAAGGGTTATAACCTTCCCTAATAGATACAATTATAACCCGATAATGCGAATTTGTCAACGCATATCGGGTTATTACACGCTATCTTTTTGTTATCTTGTCCTTTTAATTATCCTACCCTGTGAGATTACCAGTCCCAGTAGGGTTAAAGCTATCCCTACCATAGCTATTGGGGTAATCCGCTCACGCAGTACTATAACCGAGGCGACTACCGTTATAACAGGAACAAGGTAGATGTAGATACTGGTTTTAACCGCCCCTAATACCCTAACCGCAAACCCCCAGGTTACAAAGCACAGCGCCGAAGCCCCTATCCCAAGAAATATTATATTAAATAGGTAGACAGGATTTGAAAAGCGGGTTACATCCCAGTTAAACTCAAACAAGAACAGGGCGGGTATCATAAACACAATCCCATACAAAAACACCCGTCTTGTGGTCTGGATGGTGTTGTACCCAAAGCTTGATATCTTTCGGGTTAGCACCGAATAAATCGCCCAGGCTACCGCCGCCAGTACTGCTAAAAGATCCCCTAAAGGGTTAACCTGTACCGCACTAGATTCAAAGCTTATAAGGCAGATACCAGTTATAGCGGTTATAAAGCCAACAAAGAAGTTTATCTTAAGCTTCTCCTCACCCCTCATAAACAGATGGGTTAGGATGGCGGTAAAGAATGGGGCGACCGAGATTATCACCCCCACGTTGGACACGAGGGTAAGGTTTAGCGCCAGATTCTCAAGCAGGTAGTACAGACAGATTCCGCTAAGCCCCGCAAGCGCAAAGTACAGCTCTTTTTTTATGTCATTCACCTTTAGCCGATGGGGGTACACAATCATTAATGCGATAAACCCCATTACAAACCGAAAGAACAGTATCTCTACAGGTTTAAATCCGCTAAGCAGTACCTTTGTGGATACAAAGGTTACCGCCCAGATCGATACCGTTAGTAATGCGGCAAGGTGTCCTATGTTGCTTTTAGCTTTCATCTGTCCCTCCGTGATTGTTGTTCGGTTTGAAGATATCCCTATATGCTCCCGGGGTAAGCCCGATAAACATAGCAAAGAACCTTGCAAAGTGGCTTTGGTCGGAAAATCCTGTTAGGGATGCGGCTTCGATTAGTGAATATCCCTGTTCCAGTAGCTTTTTCGCCCCTTCGATACGTATCGATTGCAGGTATCTATATGGGGTCATACCCTTTGCTTTGGTAAAGGCTCGAAGCAGTGTGGACTTGGAGAATCCCACATGCTTACACAGCTGTTCTAGCGTTATGGGCTCTGGGTAGTTTTTCTTTATAAAATCGCAGGCTAGGTCGATCTCGTTTATAGATAGGTCGGCTACCGCTTCAAAGGGTTTTGCGTGCCTTTCTATTAGCAGTTCCATCATTAACAAAAGCGTTTCCTCCCGCTCAAACTCCCCTGACCCATCCATAATCATATCGTGTACTCTATGTAGCAGGTCGGCAAGCTCTTTATCCTCCACCACCGTATCGGATAGGTGTGGCAGGTATGCGCTTCCTGTGATCTCCTTTGTGAGAGAAAGCATGGTATCCTTCTTTATATTTATCCCTAGATAGTATAGCGGTTTACCTCCCGACTGTGCGCAGGCATGGCTATCCCCTGGGTTAAAGAGGATAACGTCCCCCACCCGCAGGTTATACTCCTTATTCTTGCAGGAAAGGTAGCGTTCCCCTTCCTTGATCAGTCCTAGCACATAGTAGTCGTGGAGGTGGTTTGGGAAGTTTTGCACCGTTCCTTCCAGTCGGTATGCTTCTAGCTTTAGTATCTCGTCGTAACAGATTGTGCGTGTTTCCTTCTTCATATCCTGCAATTTGACCGTTATATATTATTCATTCTGCAAAACTCTAACAGACGATAACTAGTCAAACTATATGTCCCCCCTTTGTCTATACTATTATACCATAGCATAAGCTAAAAATCTTGTACAATATCTTCATATTTTTAATGTATCATGGTTTGAAATTATATCCGCTACAAAACTGTTGTAAAAGTGCACATAATTGGTATGAAAAAACGTCTATATTACTATTGTAATTCTATAAGATATATGGTATTATTGTAGTATATAGATTAGGAAGCAAAGCATTGCGTGCTACTTTTTTGCTTCCTAATAGTAATAATGAGTTTACATAGATATAGAAGGCTTTAAAGATGGAGGGACTAATATGAAACTTACCTACCTAGGGACAGCGGCGGCGGAGGGGTGGCCTGCGTTATACTGTAGATGTGAAGGCTGTCAAACTGCACGGATTAACAAGGGGCGGGATATCCGCACACGTTCTCAGGCGCTGATTAACGATGATCTGTTAATCGATTTCTGCCCCGATACCTATCTGCACGTTCTAAGCTACGGATTAAACCTTGACAAGGTGCAGAATATTATCGTAACCCACAGCCACGACGACCATCTCTTCCCAAACGACCTGCTCTACCGCACCGACGGCTTCTGCGACAACCGTGCAGAGCACGTTATCGGGGTTTACGGCAACGATGATTCCATCAAAAAGGTAAAGGATGTGGCTAACTACAACAACTCTCTTGACCGACTACTAGGGTCTATCTCACTAAATGTGATAAAGCCTTACGAGGGGCACACCGTCGGCAGGTACACTATATATCCAATGCTGGCAAACCACAAGGAGGGTGAGGACGCTTACATCTACACCGTTACCGACGGCGACAAGACGTTATTATACGGTCACGACACAGGCTATTTGCTCCCACAGACCTGGGATTTTATCAAAAATCAAGGTATAAAGTACGATCTCGTATCGTTAGACTGCACCCACGGCAAGGAGGATGTTGTAGACAACCACATGGGGATTAACACCTGTGCATTAGTCAAGGATCGTTTAACCCTAGAGGGGTTAGTAAACGAAGGCTGTGTCTTTATCCTAAATCATTTCTCCCACAACTGCTTTTATCTTTCCTATGATGAGATTGTAAAGGATGCTAGCAAGCATGGATTTTTGGTGTCGTACGACACCATGTCGGTGGATATTTAATCTTGCGCTGTGATTTATTTTTGTGGATTTATCCACGTGTTGCACACCCCTGTAGGGGCGCGCATTGCGCGTCCGGTTTGTACGTTTCACAATGGTTTGTGGGATGTTTGGGTTTACTGTGGGCTTTTGGTTGTTTGCGCAACAC
>CAZAOY010000035.1:0-9295 GCA_964486925.1 uncultured Oscillospiraceae bacterium | reverse complement strand
AGTTTGCGCTGCGGTTTGATTTTTACGATAACATCGAATTGGCGCAACCCTCATGTAGGGAACGCATTGTATGCGTTCTAGTTTGCGCTGGGGTTTGATTTTTACGATAACATCGAATTGGCGTGCCGCCCATGTAGGGAACGCATGGCATACGTTCCATGGTTGCGCTGTATTTTTGATTTCTACGTATCACGCATAATCACAGCAGTTGATTGGTTTTGTGCGTTTCGCCGCACACCACGACTTACTTATTTGCCAAAGCCCCAAAAAGTTCGCTTATGAATAAGCGCGCAACAAACGCTTTTATTGTCTAACGTACGCCGATGGAGCGATTTAACCTGAAAAAAGGGGGTTGGGTGGCTTGTTTAGGCTTATACCGTTTTTCAGGCTAAACCGCGAGCGGCTGTCACAGAAAGGGTTAGGTTTTTTTGGCGAAAGCTTTCTGTCGTGGGGCGGTTGGTTCACGGGTTTTGTGTAAGGGGTCAGTCGTTACCTCGGGTAGTAGCCTTGGATGTGCCAGTTGGTGCTGGGTTTGTTGCATTTATGTTGTTTGTACCTGCCTGTAACCTCGGATACAGTTTTTCGTGTTGATCTGGTCGGTTGTTCATTATAGTTTTTTGGGGTTGTGGGTTACTTTGTTTCTACGGTTCACTTCGGTTCGTGTGTTTAACAACATAGAGAACGCATTGTATACGTTACTTGGTGTGCGTTCCTTAGTATGGTATGTGATTTGGGGTTGTAGGGTACGTTGTTTTGTTTGACTGATTGGGAACAATTACTAACTACTAGAAAGGTTCTTTATTTATGCAAGATTATACAGTAGGTTATATTAATTCGATTAATACTGCGGGTACAGTGGATGGACCTGGGGTTAGGATGGTGGTTTTTATGCAGGGGTGTCCGCTTCGGTGTATCTACTGTCATAATCCTGACACTTGGAAGGGTGATTCCGCCTCGATTGAGCTTACACCTGTTCAGCTTTTAGAAAGGTTTAACAAGAATAGGCTTTTTTACAAGAATGGCGGGATAACCTTTTCTGGAGGTGAGCCGCTTGTTCAGTCTAAATTTATCTACGAGGCGGTGGCACTTTTTAAGGAAAATAACATCCACACGGCGGTAGATACAAGCGGGGTTATCCTTGATGAATATTCTAAAATATTACTATCTATAGTAGATCTTGTACTGTTAGATGTGAAGTTTTGTAATGACTATGCATATAAAAAGTATACGGGGGTATCGATTGATCCGCTTATGCGGTTTATCGATTACATCTATAAAAACTGCCCAGAGCTAGAGGTTATTGCAAGGCAGGTTATAGTGAGCGGATATAACGATAACCCATCCGATGTTACCGACTCCTATCGACTAGTAAAACATCTTCCGCAGTTACGGCGTTTTGAGCTGTTGCCGTTTTTAAAGCTATGCCTTGAAAAGTATGAATCGCTTTCACTCCCCTTCCCGCTTAAGGACACCCCACAGACTACAACCAAACAGATTAACGAGCTTTCACAGTACCTATTATAGTACCACAATGTGAAATATCATAATTTATCGTAGTGTACTATGGTTTATAGCTTTATAGTATTATCTTAAGTAAAAAAGCTTCTTTAATTTTGAAAATTATACTTGCAAAAATTTCAAAAATAAGTTATAATAGTATTGTAATTGTTTAATTTAATGACCAATATGAGGGAGCAGCGTGGGAGTTCCTTTCACGCTGCTATTTGTGCCAAATAGCACAAGGAAGGAAGTATTATATGGCGGTAATCGGTTTTGACAACGAAAAGTATCTAAAGATGCAGTCGGCACATATACGTGAACGTATAGCGATGTTTGACAATAAATTATACCTTGAATTTGGCGGTAAGCTGTTTGACGACTACCATGCCAGCCGAGTTTTGCCCGGGTTTGCGCCTGACAGTAAGGTAAAGATGCTTATGGAGATGTCAGATGAGGCCGAGATTGTGGTAGTAATCAATGCCGCAGATATCGAACAAAACAAGGTTAGAGGAGATCTTGGGATCACCTATGACCTTGATGTGCTAAGGCTTATCGATGCATTTAGAAGCATTAATTTATATGTAGGCAGTGTGGTTATTGCGCAGTATAACGGTCAGTCCTCTGCCGATAACTTTAAAAAGCGGCTTAAAAACCTTGGAATAAAGGTTTACATACACTACCCTATCAAGGGGTATCCTGCAAATGTGCCCCATATCGTTAGCGATGAGGGGTATGGCAAGAATGACTATATTAAGACTAAGCGTCCGCTTGTGGTGGTTACCGCTCCGGGGCCTGGGAGTGGTAAGATGGCTACCTGTCTGTCCCAGCTGTACCATGAGTACAAGCGTGGGGTTCATGCGGGGTATGCTAAGTTTGAGACCTTTCCTATCTGGAATCTTCCGCTTCGCCATCCTGTAAATCTGGCTTATGAGTCCGCTACGGCTGATCTAAATGACGTAAATCTAATCGACCCTTACCATCTTGAGGCTTACGGCAAGACAGCGATTAACTACAACCGTGATGTAGAGGTGTTTCCTGTACTTACCGCTATGCTCGAGCTTATCACCAAAACAAGCCCTTACAAGTCCCCTACCGACATGGGGGTTAACATGGTTGGCAACTGTATTGTGGATGATGATGTGGTGGTTGCCGCCTCGAAGCAGGAGATTTTACGCCGATATTATACCACAATGTGCGACCATCGTCAGGGTAGGTGTGATGAGGAACAGATATATAAGCAAGAGCTTATAATGAAACAGGTGGGGATTACTACTGCCGATCGACCTGTAGTTGCCGCCGCTTTAGAGCGGGAACAGCTTACCTCAGAGCCTACTGCGGCTATCTCTTTGCCGGGTGGCGAGATCGTTACAGGCAAGACCTCAAACCTTTTAGGAGCGTCTACAGCTACACTGCTTAACGCTCTAAAGAAGCTAGGCGGTATCGACAAGAATGTCCACCTAATCTCCCCTGCAATTATCGAACCAATCAGGCAGCTTAAGACTACCCATCTGGGTAATATTAATCCAAGACTTCACACCGATGAGATTCTAATAGCGCTCTCGATAAGCGCTACCACAAACCCTGCCGCCCAGCAGGCAGTTATACAGCTGCCAAAGCTTAGCGGCTCACAGATGCATTCATCTGTAATCCTATCACAGGTAGATGATATTACCATTAAAAAGCTTGGTATCGGGCTTACCTGTGAACCAAAATACGAAACTAAAAAGCTTTATCATAAATAGAAATATAAAGAGATAATACCCATAAAGTAGGTGATTTATATGGAAGAAGGAAACAAACAGGATTTTAGCAGGATGGGCAAAAATGTAGTTACAAACAGCTATAATGCATTAATATCTGCAATACCCGGCGGGATCTGTGTAAATAACTTTGACGAAGAGTTTTCACTTGTGTATGCCAATCAGGGGTATTATGATCTTGTGGGGTATACTAAACAAGAGCACGATGAGTTATTCCCAATAGGTGGGATCGCCACAATCCACCCAAACATGCGTGACGAGATTTTGGCAGACGCTATCTCACAGCTGCAACACTCAAACACCTTTAACCTAAAGGCACAGATATCCCACAAAACAAAGGGGTATGTCTGGATTAACCTTAGCGGTCGTTTGGTGTTTGGCAGTGAAAGAGGTCTTATCTATACAGTCATGGTAGATATCTCAGAGCATATGGCGGTAATCGAGAAGCTAGAACAGGAGCAGAACTTTAACAGCTTAATCTCCAGTCTAACCGACGACGCCTTCTTTGACTGCGATATACTGGCGGGGACTATACGATACTCCCAAAACTTTGCACGGCGGTTTAACATCAGTGAGTTTAACGAAAACTACCCCGAATGTGTGATTAAGTCGGGGATCGTTGCGAGTGAATATATCCACCGTTACGAAAACAGATTCGCCTCTAGCACCAAAGATGTTATAGAGGAGGAGGTTCATCTTATCACCCCTAGCGGTGAGGATGTATACTACTACAACCACTATAACATCATCTTCGACAGCATGGATATACCGATACGAGCTATCGGTAAGATGACAGATATTACAAAGCACCACCAAAGATACAGCGAGCTTGCTACTAAGGTTAACGAGGATCACCGTTTTAAAGAAGCGGTACTCTCCGACTCTATCGCTACCTTTGAGTATAACATTACTAAAAATCTGGTACTAACCATGTCAATAGATTTTCAGGAATTATTTGACGGGTCTGTATACAATACGGAGTATGACAAGACTATCGAGTCCTTTGCTAGAATCCTTGTACATCCCGACGATACCGACAGCTTTCTACACCACGTTAGGTCGCAAAACCTAATATCCGAATACTTTTCGGGCAAGAAGGAAACTGTGGTAGAGTTTCGGATGTTAAACCGTGAAGGCGAGTATATCTGGGTAAGGTACACCACAGGTCTTATGATGACCGATCTTGCAAACGAGATTAAGGGGTTTACCTATATTAAGGATATCCACAAGGAGCGGATGCAACAGCTTGAACTTAAATACAAGGCAGAGCGGGACTCCTTAACGGGGCTTTACAACAAAACCACCACCGAATCTCTAATTAAGGCAGAGCTATCCGGAAACAACCTAAACGAACAGAGTGCGCTACTAATAATAGATGTAGATAACTTCAAGGGCATTAACGATAATCTCGGGCACCTATCGGGGGATATAGTTTTAACCAGTCTTTCTGATAAGCTTAAGATCCTATTTAGGACAAACGATATTATCGGGCGTGTTGGTGGGGATGAGTTTTTTGTGTTTATGAAGAACATTCCGTCAATCGATATTGCGGTTGGTAAGGCTCGGGAGATTAACAAGGCGTTTAAGAACACCTATAAGGAGAACAATGTAGAATGTACCATCTCCGCAAGCATTGGTATCGCCTTCTACCCTACTAACGGCGACAGCTTTGAGGCGTTATACAAAAATGCTGATATAGCGCTTTACAAGACTAAGGAGAGAGGAAAAAACTCCTACACCGTCTACAGCGGGCAGACACAGGCAAACTACAGATCGACCCGCACTGAAATAGACAAACACAGCTCCCTGCACCAAAAAAGCTTTAAGAACAACAAGGTAGAGTACCTCTTTAAGCTATTGTACGAAGGAAGCGACACCAAAAAGGCGGTTTCCACCGCTTTAGAGCTTATGACAAATCATTTCGACTTCTGCCGTGGGTATATCTTTGATGTATCCCCTGACAGGAAGTATCTAATCAACACTACCGAATGCTGTGCTGAGGGTATCCCGCCGTTGATTAACAAGATGAGGGAGATTCCTATAGAAGCAGTGGAGAATATATTACAGGAGCTACACTCTAACGGATACTTTGTACTGCATGATGACAGCGTTTTAAATGATGCAGAACGTAGTGTAATTGAGCAAAGAGGGATAAAATCTCTGTTTCATCTGGGAATCTTTGAAAGGGGCGAGCTTACAGGGTTTATCGGGTTTGACGACTGCAAGCTTGGGAGAGATCTATCTAGCGCCGAGCTTGATGAGTTTGTTACCATCTGCAACGTCTTAGCTACCTTTATCACTAAGCTTCACTCCGCACAAAGATCCGAGCAGAACCTTAAGATAACCACCTCGGTTATGGATAACCTTAACAGCTTTACCTATGTGGTTGACGAGGACACTCTGGAGATACAGTTTATGAACCAGATGACTAAAGAGGTTAGCGGAGGTATAATCGGGACACCCTGCTACAAAACCTTTAGGGACAGCACAAAGCAGTGTGCAGACTGCCCTATTAAGCACCTTAACGCTGATAAAGGGATAAACCGTTACAACTGCGAGATCTATAACGAGCGGTTTAAGATGTGGACTAACGTTTCGGCGTGTTACATCGATTGGGTTGACGGCAAGAGAAGCTGTCTGGTTAACTGCGTTGACATCTCCAAATACCACAAGGAATAGGTTAAGCTTACAAGATAAACAATAGCTTTACTACAGTGCAGATCCTTACAGCGATCCATAGAGCTTCTATCGGAGAGCTGTAAGGAACTCATTGTATCAATTTTAAGGTACATATAGCAAAAAATCACGGCACTATATTTAATTATCTGCAAAGGAGGGTTTGTATGGCACGAGATAAGATGTTAGATAAAAAATACATTCCTATCACGGTAGGGGTGGTTTTAGTGGCATGGACTGTCTTTGCAATAGTAAACTTTATGACTAATCTATTTAAGATTGAAACCGCTGTTTCGGATGAAAATCTTTCTAGTATCGCCCACAGCAATGTAGCGGAGGTTAACGTTGCATTCGACAGGTATATCAGTGCTTTAAACATTACCGCTATCGCCGCCGAGGAGGTTGTAACTTTACCGGAGGATTTTCGGTCAACCAAGGTGCTTTCGCTACTATCCAGTATTGCGCTTAGCGAGGGGTATGAACAGCTGTGTGTGGTGTATCCAGACGGCAGTGTTTATAGACTTGAGGAGGCTACCTCCGATGGGGTATCCTCTAGGGATTCTTGCTACACGGAGCCCGCAAGGGTTTTAGATAGGATTAAGAGCGGAGAAACCTTTATCGATGATGTTTCCAGCCTACCCACTAACGGGTCGCAGGTTGTGGACATATTTGTACCTTTGCGTAGTAAAACAGGTGCTCCAGTTGCCGCTTTGCGGTGCTCTATAAAGACAAAGACACTAAGCAAGGTGTTTGACCAAACCTTTGTAAAATCCCAAGGTTACTACCATGTTGTTGACGGGAATGGTCGGTACGTGGCTACCAGTGAAACAACCACTACCATGCTAATGAATGAAAGCTTTTTAGTGGCGATAAACGACCTTACCTACGATAAGGGGTATTCGGCTGACCAGATATTAAGCTCCTTTAAGAACGGTGCGGACGGATTTGTGAAGTACTCCTATGAGGACGAGCACCGGTACGCCTACTACACCCCTGTCGGGATAAATGACTGGGTTATTATGATGATTGTACCTAAGGAGATTATCGATAAAAACACCGTTGACCACAGCAAGAATGCTCTTACGCTAACGGCACAGATTATCTTTATCCTATTAATTATTATGATGTACATCTACCACAGCCAACGTGGGGCAAAGAACAAGGCTTTATTAAACGAGCAATGCTTTAAGGCTCTATCAGAGCAGACTGGCAAGGTTATCTTTGAATGGGACTTTGAGAAGAACAAAATTACCTCTATGACAAACTTTAAGATGTTATTCGGGCGGGATGCGGCGACTAGAAACTCCGCTAGCGATGCTTTGGATGCAGGGGCGGTACATCCTGACGATAAGGAAGCCTTTTCTAGGATGTTTGATCTTATTACAAACGGTGAGAGCGTAAGTGCTATACAGTTTAGGGTAGCGGATGTTGACGGGGTATACCACTGGTGTGAGATATCCGGTTTGGTTGTAAAGGATTACAAGGGTCGGCCTTACAGGGCGATAGCTTCGCTTGAAAACATCGATGAGCAGATTAAAAAGGAAGAGGAGCTAAAGCGAAAGGCTGAGAGAGATCAGCTAACCGGCCTTTACAACAAGACCACCACCGAACTACTTATAAAGGCTATTATGATAGACCGCAAGAACTCCGGTGGATGTCATGCGCTTATGATAATCGATATCGATAACTTTAAGGGTGTTAACGACCAATTAGGTCATCTTTACGGCGATATTGTTCTGGCAAGACTTGCAGAGATACTAAAGCCTATCTTTAGGGCTGATGATATTATCGGCAGGATTGGCGGGGATGAGTTTTTTGTATTTTTAAAGAACTACACCTCACTTGAGATAGTAAGACGTAAGGCGAAGGAGGTTCGCCGTCAATTTAGGATAACCTATTCCGAAAACGGTGTATCGGTATCCATCTCGGCTAGTATCGGGATATCCATCTTCCCTAGCCACGGCAAGGATTTTGAGGAGCTATACAAAAGTGCGGATATAGCGCTTTACAACACTAAGGCGGGTGGTAAGGATAACTTTACCATCTTTGACGGAAAGACGGTTAACCAGTACCAGTCCTCCAGAAGTAAGATTGAAGCGCAGGGTGATCTGCCGCAGAAGAGCTTTAACGACAATCGGCTTGAGTACATCTTTAAGCTGTTATACTCCTCTGAAAACCCTATCTCCTCCGTTAAATCTGCGCTAAAGCTAATTGCGGGGCACGGTCGTTTCCATCGTGGTTATATCGTTATCGGCAATGAGGGGCTTACTTCCTTCTCTCAAACCTTTGAATGGTGCGCTGACGGGATATCCTCTGTGATGGATTATTTCCAGAATATCCCACGTAATAAGATAGATTTTGTCCTTCGCTCCTTTAGTGAGGACGGAACCTTTATCTGTCAGGACACTAGCAAGCTTTTAGACAAGATGGGTGGGATTATCGATATTACCGGGGTAAAATCGCTCTATCAATTCGCTATCATCAGCGACAACAAGGTTATTGGCTACATTGGGTTTGACGATTGTGAGCGTGCTCGTGAGCTTACTAACGTTGAGATTGATGAGCTTGCTACCATCTGCAAGGTTTTATCAACCTTTATCCTAAAACAGCGGGCACTTGAAGCCGCGCATAACAGCTACCAAGCTATAGTCGAAATTATGGATAACTTTGACGGCTCCTCCTATGTTGTGGATCCCGATAGCTTTGAGCTATTGTACGAAAACAAAAACGTTTTACGGCATGTTAACTCCCCTATGGTTGGTCAAAAGTGTTACAAGGCTTATGCAAACCTTGACGCCCCTTGCCCTGACTGCCCGCTTGTAAGCCTTCTGTCCCAAGGTGGGGATAAGGTTACAAAGGAAACCTTCAACCCTATCTACGACATCCATACCAATACCACCGCTTCGTTAATAGACTGGACTAACGGCAAAAAGGCGGGGCTTATCAGCAGCTTTGATATTTCGGAGTATAGGAAATAACGATTAAAAGGACATTATATATAGGAACGTATTATCTGCGTTCCTATTTTTATATTATAGGTGGTAACTTTTAGTGCACAGGTGTTTTTTGCAAAAGCTTGGTTTGAATGTAAAATTTTCACTAGATAATACGAACTAGATGTTATCTGGTTATATATATTAGCCAATAACTATAAAGAGTGTATTAAGATACATCACCTTTTGGGGTGATGACAATTGACAGAGTTTATGTTAAAATACTAGTATGCTTAAAATTGTGGGGTGTACACGATGTTTTTCGACTTAGAGCAGGAAAATTTAATCCTTGTAGAGAGGCACGAGATCTATTCACTTATAACTAAAGGTATTCGCAAGAAGATAACCTTTATCTCCTCACCCTTA
>CAZAOY010000034.1:0-27064 GCA_964486925.1 uncultured Oscillospiraceae bacterium | reverse complement strand
TATCTAAACCCAGTTAACAAACCCCGCCGTTTCTTAACCTCTCCATTGCGGTTTTAACATCCTCTCTATTGCCAAAGGCGGTTAGTCGGAAGAATCCTTCCCCACCCTCGCCAAACCCCGCACCCGGAGTACCGACAATGTTATACCTTGTCAGTAGATGGTCAAAGTATTCCCATGAGGATAGTCCGTCTGGACATCTAAGCCAGATATACGGCGAGTTTTCGCCGCCTACAAACCATACACCAAGCTCTTTTAATGTGTCGCAGATTAGCTTAGCATTCTCAATATAGTAACCAATATTCTGCTTTATCTGGGAGTATCCCTCATCGGTGAACACAGCCTCTGCACCACGCTGGATAATGTAAGGAACACCGTTAAACTTTGTAGTCTGTCGGCGTAACCAAAGCTTGTTAAGAGATACCCCGCCACGCACAAGCTCGCTTGGTACAACGGTGTAACCGCAACGTGTACCTGTAAATCCTGCTGTCTTTGAGAGAGAGCAAAATTCAATCGCACAGCTAGTAGCGCCCTCAATCTCATAGATACTGGTAGGTAGCTCTTTATCCTGCACAAACGCTTCGTACGCACTGTCGAATAGGATAACTGCGTCGTTAGCGTTCGCATAATCTACCCAAAGCTTTAACTGCGCCTTGTTGTATACCGCCCCTGTAGGGTTGTTCGGTGAGCAAAGGTAGATTATATCCGCCTTAACCCCTTCACGCAGCTCCTGCCCTTCACGCAGCTCCTGCCCTTCAGGCAGGGGCAAAAAGTTATTCTCTGGGCTTCCCTTCATGTACACTATCCTACGTCCCGCCATTATGTTTGTATCAACATAGACAGGATAGACAGGGTCGGGGATTAGCACAGTGTTATCATTACTAAATATGTCTAGGATGTTACCAAGGTCGCTCTTTGCGCCGTCGCTTATAAAGACCTCGCCTTCCTCTAGCTTAACCCCCTTTTTAGCGTAATACCCGCTTACCGCCTGACGTAGGAAGGAGTACCCCTGTTCCTCGCCATACCCACGAAAGGTAGCACTCTCCCCCATCTCAGATACAGCCCTTTGCATTGCAGTAACCACCGCTGGAGCAAGAGGAAGGGTAACATCCCCGATACCAAGCCGTATAATCTGCTTCTCTGGGTTAGCCGCCTTATACTCGTTTACCTTTTTAGCTATTAAAGAGAACAGATAGCTATCCTTTAATTCGCTGTAATTTTCATTGATATTCATCCCTTATTCCTCCATATCTTTCTGCAAAGCTGTATCTGCCTGTAGAGCCGCCTTAACTAGCCCTACAAACAATGGATGTGGTTTGTTCGGTCTGCTCTTAAATTCAGGGTGGAATTGAACCCCCACAAAGAAGCGTTTATCAGCAAGTTCAACCGCCTCTACTAGGCTGTTGTCGGGGGATGTCCCGCTTATTGTAAGTCCGTTTTGGGTCAGTATCTCACGATAGCTGTTGTTAAACTCATATCTATGTCTATGACGTTCGGATATCTCCTCACTGTTGTACAGCTGTGAAAGCTTAGTACCCTTAATAACACGGCACGGATATGCACCAAGCCGCATGGTGCCGCCCTTTTGTGTAACCCCAAGCTGTTCCTCCATAATATCGATTACAGGATATTGCGACCCATTATCAAACTCACTGGAGTTTGCACCGCTAAGGTTACATACATCCCTCGCATACTCAATTACCGCTATCTGCATACCAAGGCAGATACCAAGATATGGCAGATCCTGCTCTCTTGCATACCTACAAGCGGCGATCTTACCCTCGATCCCACGATCCCCAAATCCGCCTGGGATAATGATACCGTCTAAACCACCTAGTAACTCCCCTGCATTCTGGTCGTTAACCGACTCACTCGGTATCCAGCTGATATTTACGGTAGTGCCTAGATTAAATCCCGCATGATGTAGGCTTTCAGAGATTGACAGATAGGCATCGTGAAGCTCTACATACTTGCCCACAATCGCAATGTTAACCTCTTTGCTCCTCGCATTAATCCTATTAACCATCGCCCCCCACTCTAACAGGTCAGGCTTGCTCCCTTTAAGGGAAAGCTCACGGCATACCACCTCATCAAGTCCGTTCTCATGCAGCATAATAGGCGCTTCATACAGGCAGGGTAGCGTTAGGTTTTCGATAACACAATCGGGCTTAACGTTACAAAATAGCGATATCTTGTCCTTAATCCCCGCCGACAGTGGTTCATCCGCTCTTGCTATAATAATATTCGGTGAGATACCGAGCGCACGAAGCTCTTTAACCGAGTGCTGTGTAGGCTTTGATTTATGTTCGCCCGAACCCTTTAGATACGGTATTAAGGTAACGTGGATAAACAGGCAGTTAGCGGGTGACACCTCTAGGCATATCTGCCGAATAGCCTCTAAAAACGGCTGACTTTCGATATCCCCCGCAACCCCGCCAATCTCGGTTATAAGTACATCCGCTCCGCTCTTTTTCGCCCCCTCATAGATAAACTCCTTTATCTCATTTGTTATATGGGGTATCACCTGAACCGTTTCGCCAAGATAACCCCCAGAACGTTCACGGTTTAAAACGCTAAAATACACCTTACCAGATGTAAGGTTAGAAAACTTTGTTAGGTTTTCATCGATAAATCGCTCATAATGCCCAAGGTCAAGGTCGGTTTCCGCTCCGTCGTCGGTAACAAATACCTCGCCGTGCTGAAATGGGCTCATTGTCCCTGGGTCTACATTCATGTAAGGGTCAAGCTTTTGTGCCGCTACCGTAATACCCCTCTGCTTTAAAAGCCGCCCAAGGCTTGCGGCGGTAATCCCCTTACCAAGCCCCGAAACCACGCCGCCTGTTACAAATATATACTTTGTCATATTAAACTCCATTCTAACTTTGCCGACAAATTATTACTAAACTAAAACCACCCCATCAAACACCTTTTCACATCCGCCTGTCATAAATACAGCTTCATCTGTATAGTTAATCAAGAGCTCTCCGCCGATTAACGAAACGGTTATATCCTCACCCTTACGGCAGTATCCATTCTCCACCGCCGCAACCACCGAAGCGCACGCTCCAGTACCACAGGCAAGGGTTTCACCACTCCCTCTCTCCCAAACACGCATCTTTAGATTGTTTTTATCTAAAACCTCCACAAATTCTGTATTGACCCCTTCTGGGAAAAGCGGACTTGTCTCAAACTTTGTACCAATCGCCTTTAGGTCAAGGCTGTCAACATCATCACAGAATACCACAGCATGTGGGTTACCCATCGATACACAGGTTATATAGTACTGCTCAGAGCCTATCATAACCCGCTCATTTATAACCCCCTCACCCTCCACGTTAAGGGTAACGGGTATTAATTTAGGCGAAAGCTCTGCCCTTCCCATATCTACACGGACAGTGGTTACAAAGGAGTCTTTGGTATTTAAACTAAGCGTCTTTATCCCGCTTAGGGTTTCGATAGTTAACTCTAGCTTTGGCACAATATCGTTATCGTAAAGGAACTTTGCCACACAGCGGATAGCATTCCCGCACATCCTACCCTCACTGCCGTCAAGGTTAAACATCCTCATCCTAGCGTCCGCGACAGATGAAGGCATTATCAGCACTAACCCATCCCCGCCTATCCCAAAATGCCTGTTAGAAAGCTTTACTGCAAGGCTTTCGGGGGAGTCGATAATCGCACCACCCTCCCCTATACAGTTAATATATATATAATCATTGCCGCAACCGTGCATTTTTGTAAAGCTTAGCTTCATACTCTCCTCCTAAATCTATACCCTATTCCAGACTGCCCTTGTGTGGCAAACTGCTCCCGCTGTTACCCGAAAAGCAGTTTGTGCAGAAGGATAGACTGCACCTTTCACAGGCCTGCTTCAGTCCCTCTATGCTGATATATCCAAGGCTATCCGCCCCGATCTTTTTGCATATCTCCTCCAGGCTCATCCTGTTTGCTATTAAATTCTCTTCGTTATCTATGTCAGTCCCATAATGGCAGGTATACCGAAACGGCGGCGAGGATATCCTCATATGCACCTCGGCAGCACCCGCTTGCTTTAGGGAGCGTACAATCTTTTCACTGGTTGTTCCACGAACGATGGAATCATCTACAAGCACTATCCGCTTGCCCTTTACATTTGCAGTTAGCGGGTTTAGCTTAAGCCTTACCGCGCTCTCACGCTGTGACTGTAGCGGGTAGATAAAACTCCTTCCGATATAACGGTTTTTAACAAACCCCGATACTAACGGTATCCCGCTCTGCTTGCTGTAGCCGCTTGCCGCCTCTAGCCCCGAATCGGGCACTCCGCATACAACATCCGCCTCAACAGGATACTCCTTTGCAAGTATCTTCCCCATGTTATATCTAGCTTCATATACACTTAGGTTATCAATCTGGCTATCGGGTCTTGCAAAGTAGACATACTCAAAGATACATATACCCTCGTTGTTCATAATCCCATCGGGTTCAAGGCTTAGCTCGATAGCCTCGTGGGTGATAATACCATCCTCTAAAACTATAACCTCGCCTGGGTTTACGTCCCTAACAAACTCAAACCCGCAGGCGTCAAGCGCACAGCTTTCCGAAGCAATCGCCATCCCGTCTTGGCTTTTCCCAATACAAAGCGGACGGTAACCATTCGGGTCACGTACAGCGATTAGCTTGTTGTCACTGCATAGGATAACAAGAGAAAACGCACCTTTAAGCTCCTTTGTCGCCTTGATAACCCCTTGCAGTGAGCTTTCGGATTTGGTCATGTAGTATGCGATTAAGGAGGAGGCTACCTCACTGTCGCTTGTGGCGTTAAAGTTTAAGCCATAGGTCTTTAGCTTTTCACGAAGCTCCTTTGCGTTTGTGATATTACCATTATGTGCAGTGGCAATCCGCCCTGTAAGGTACTCGGTAATAAACGGCCCCGCGTTCTCCTTTGTGTTATTTCCTGTTGTGGAGTAGCGGTTATGCCCGACAGCGATATAGGATTTTGGAAGCTTACTGATAACCTTACTGGTAAACACCTCGCCAACCAGACCAACGTCCTTGTGGTAGAGTATCTTGTTATCGCATATCGCCGCAATCCCCGCCCCCTCTTGTCCACGATGTTGTAGGGATAGCAGTCCATTGTACACAATCCCTGCGGCTTCGCTTACCTTTACGCTAACCCCAAAAACCGCACATTCTTCATGTAGTTTATCATTATAATCTGTAGGATTATATATTTTCATAGGTTTTTAATATCCCTTCTGCAACCGCTCTCTTTGAAAGCCTAGTATCCATCGCTTGTTTTTCAATATATTTATGTGCCTCTGGCTCACTCATATTTAGATAGGAGATAAGGATACATTTTGCTCTATCAACTATCCGTATATCATATAGCTTTTGTACAAGCTTTTGGTTTTGTGCCTGTACCTCTTTTAACCTGTTCTGCGCCGCTTTTGCAAGCTTTAATACCGAAAGAAAGACCTTGGCGTTTATCGGCTTTGCTATGGTTATTACACCGTAATCCTCCGTAGCGGCGGATACCTCGTCGTAGTATTCGCTCCTAACCATTAGTATTACCTGGCTTATATTCTTTGACGCAATATGCCGTGATAAGCTCTCCCCCGATTCATCCGAAAGGGGAGCGTTTATAAGCACTAGATCAAAGTCACGTTCTAGCAGTAACCGTCTTGCTTCACCGCAGGTCTTTATGGTGACAATCATATCGCAGGAGATGGAGCGCAATATATCTGTGAAAGAAGCTATACTTTTTTCAGAAACAGATACGATTAAAGCGGTTTCCATAAAATCGCCACCCCCTTATAATTATTAGTAGTTAGTCGCTAATTATTAGTAACCACAGTTAACAATTACCAAAATATCCTGCATTACATAGTAAAGCGACTATCATTGCCTTTAGACACACTAGTACAGTACAAAGTTAACCCTTACGTTTAGAAAATCCTAAAGGAATGTTAGCTTAATAGATATAAAAAGCTTGTTTGTCATCGGTATCTGAAAAAGCCTTCGCTTCCTCTCGTTTAACCAAAAGGTATCGATTTAAAAGCTTCTCACCAACAACCTCCTTAACCAGTGTCGAGCCCTCGGCAAGCTTTATAGCTTTTGCTAGGTCGGTTGGCAGTGGGGTGAGTGAGCCTGTAATAGCTTCATTGGCATTGTATAAATCCTCATCAACCGAAGGTGGTAACGGTATACCCTTTTCTATACCATCAAGCCCCGCACTGATTATCAGCGCAAAGGCAAGGTATGGGTTTATGGTAGGATCGGGAGAACGTAGCTCCATCCTAACCCTCTCGCCGATAGCCGCAGGAATCCTTACTAGCTGTGACCGATTTTGGTGCGACCATGATACATACTTAGGTGCTTCAAAGCTACCAAAACGCTGATACGAGTTAGCTATTGGATTTAAGAATAGCGTTATATGCGGTATCATCTTAAGGATACCCGCTATAAAGCTTTCTGCGGCTTTGGAATGCTCGCCATCGGCAATCTTAAAGATGTTAAAGCCGTTGTGGGAGAGCGACATGTTAACATGAAGCCCACTGCCACTACTGTCCTTAATAGGCTTTGGCATAAACGATGCAAACAGTCCGTTTCGTGCGGCTATCGCCTTAACCACCGACTTAAAGGTCAAAAGGTTATCAGCGCAGGAGAGTGCGTCGCTAAACTTAATGTCAATCTCGTTTTGTCCAGGTCCTTGCTCATGGTGCGAGGTTTCGGGGTTTAACCCCATCTCGTCAAGACAAAGGCAGATCTCACGTCTAATATTCTCCCCCTTATCAAGCGGGGAGATATCAAGGTATCCGCCGTTATCCATCGGGGTATGGGTCGGATCTCCATTTTCGTCGGTCTTAAAGAGATAAAACTCACACTCCGCCCCAATCTTTGCGACATACCCCTTAGCGGTATCACAGTTAAGGGTTTCACAGCGTTTTATAACACGCTTTAAAATCGCTCTGGTGTCCCCATCAAATACCGTATTATCGGGATTTCTTATATCGCAGTAAAACCGTACCACCCTACCAGGCCCCGGTCGCCACGGTAGAATCGTTAGGGTTGACGGGTCAGGAAAAAGCAAAAGATCAGACTTAGTTACATCAGAAAATCCCCTTATTGCCGAAGCGTCAAAGGAGATACCGTATTCAAACGCCGATGGCAGTTCATCCGGCATTATCGAGATGTTTTTTTGCACCCCAAAAAGGTCGCAAAATGCTAGTCTTATAAACTTTACATCATTCTCTCTTACAAACTCCAAAACCTCTTTAGTTGTAGTTGTCAACTTTTATTCCCCCTCTAATTAGCAGTATAAAGCTGTTTGTACGGATTCTTTGCGTTAGGAGTTAATAGATAGTATCTGCTGTTTAAAAGCTCCTCAGAGTTTAGGTTAAAGCTTTTAGAAAACTCATTTATATAGGAAGCAATCTGCTGAATATCCTCGTCGGTAGCAACCCCTGCGGTAACCTGACTCGGTAGATTTAAAAGCTCCTTGTCGGTACGGATATATATCCTTCCGCCATGCATACCCGTTCCTGTAAAGTTACCCACAGGAAGCCCATCTATACCGATACCAAGCACCACGATTAACCCGCCTGCAAGGTACTCCCCTAAAAAGCTCCCCACACCGCCGCCTACCACGATAACCGGCTTCTTCTCCAGCCCGCCTACCGCCTTGTACTCCTTCATATGGATTCCTGTGCGGTATCCTGCGTTTCCTTTTACAAAGATCTGCCCGCCACGCATAGCGTAGCCTAAAGCATCCCCCGCATCTCCGTCAATTACAATCCTTCCGTCATTCATGGTATCGCCCACCGCATCCTGCGCATTACCGTTAACTTTAATTGTAGCGCCGTCAAGATAAGCACCTAACGCATTACCCGGTGTGCCGTTTATCGTTATGGTCTTGCCGATACCACTATCACCTTTTGTGGGAGCAAGTCCACTACCGATAAACCGCTGACCGTAGCAGTCGTCTATGATAACATCGCCATCCGCATTCCTTATCTTATCGTTTAACTCCTTAAAATCAAGGTCTATAGCAGATATCTTTTGAACAGATCTATCCATCTATACGCTACCTCCTAACTTTAGCTGACGCTTCTCTGTGGAAAATGCAATAAGTCCGGGTTTTTTGCAGACTAGGTCAAAGTCCACTGTATTAAGTGGAGTCCGCTCTCTAATAAGGCTTGTGTAAATCCCCGCCTTTAGCACATTTCCAATCATAACAAACCCATTTAATCTGTTATCGCTGTAGTAAAGCTTTTTGTAATCCCCCACAGCAGTTTTTGCGTTATATGTGCTTCCCATATAGTTTCCCGCAGTGATGATATGAAGTCCAAAAAAGCCTACCGCATTCATCGGAATTGCCTTGTCAAACTCGGCGTTGCCGCCCGCCATATTTATCCCCGCACACTCCCCCTGCATATATGCATTAGGCAGTAGCGCCATAATTTTACTCTCACCGCTTGAGATATCAACACCCTGTGTGCAGTCCCCCGCGGCATAGATGTTAACATTTGGTTCGTTGGGATTTGATGTATCCGTGCATAACGTTTCCATCCTTGAGTTAACCACAATACCACGGTCTATCTTTGCTATTCCGTCTAGCAGTGCGGTGTTTGGTCTTACCCCTACCGCTAGGACAAGGATATCAAAATCTATGGTATCCTCTTGATTTGTGGTGTTGTTAGTAACAATAGCGGTGCTTTTATCAAAGCTCTTTACACTGTGTGAAAGCTTAAATTTAATCCCCTTGCTCTCAAGGTGGTTTTGTACTATCATCCCACCATCTGCGTCTAAAATACTAGAAAGGATGGTAGGAGCTAGGTCAACCACCGTCACGCTAGCCACTCCGTTACAGATACCTTCGGCACATTTAAGCCCAATTAACCCCGCACCAACAATCAGCACCCTAGATGAGCTGTCTAAAACCGAACTAAGCCCCCTTGCGTCATCTAGAGTCATAAAGGTAAACTTGTTTTTTACCGTATCTATCCCATCAAACTTAGGTACTGCCGCCGATGAGCCTGTCGCAACTAACAGCCTATCATACGGGATAACCTTGTTATCACTCGTAATTACCCTACCTTCATCACTTAACAGCTTGGTAACCGTGGTGTTTGTTAACAGGGTTACCTTGTTCTTTATGTAAAAATCATCGTCACGGTACTTCATTCTCTGTTCATCCGTCTTACCCAGAAGGAGATAGGATATAAGAGGTCGTGAATAGGTGTGGTGGGGTTCGTTTGAGATTATCGTTATCTCACCCTGCTTATCAACCTGTCTAATCCCCTCGACCGCTCCAATACCCGCCGCCGAATTACCGATAATAACATATCTTAATCTTTTTTCCATCTAAATATCACCCTCTTTCCTCAAAGACTATAGCACCGTTAGGACACCCCTTAACACACTGCGGAGTACCCCCTTGTGGATCACCGTTTTTACTTATACAAAGCTCGCACTTTTGCACCACCCCATCATCCGACGGAGAAACCGCCCCATACGGACAGCATAGGATACAGGTATAACATCCGATACACCTATCCTTGTCAATGGTTATCACCCCATCCTTCTCAATGGATAACGCACCCGTTATACAGCCCTTCACGCATAACGGCTCGTTACAGTGACGACAGGATACCGCAAAGCTAATGCTGTCATCCTCCTCTATCTTAATCCTCGGATTAATCTTCATATCCTTTAGCACCCTCGCCATATCATTCTGGGTTAAGCTTTTATCCGCTTCCCTTTCGGCGGCAAAGGCACAGTAGTATTCGCATAGATGACAGCCAAGACACCATTCTTCATTAACATATACACGTTTCATATCTATCCTACTCTCCTGCATGTTTTATGCCTAAGATTTCCAGCTCCTTCTCGTTAAGGGAAACACCACGAAGCATAAGTCGGTTACCCTTTAAGCTTTCGATAGAGTTGATCCCCATACCGCCCATCATCTCCTTGATTTCATGCTCCCATGCGGTTAGAAGGTTTACTAGCCGTTTATACCCGATGTCGGGGTTTAGTCTCTTTGTAAGCTCGGGAATCTGGGTGGCAATCCCCCAGTTACATCTACCGCCGTGACAGCTTCTGCATAGGTGACACCCTAGCGCTAAAAGTGCCGCTGTTCCTATATAAACACAGTCAGCACCAAGTGCTACCGCCTTAACGATATCAGCACTACTGCGGATACTACCGCCCACAATAAGCGATACATTATCCCTAATGCCCTCATCCCGAAGCCGCTTGTCAACACTTGCAAGTGCAAGCTCGATAGGTATACCAACGTTATCACGTATCCTTGTCGGTGCTGCACCTGTACCGCCACGAAAGCCGTCGATAGCGATAATGTCCGCCCCGCTTCTTGCGATACCGCTTGCGATAGCGGATATGTTATGAACTGCCGCTATCTTTACGATAATAGGCTTTGTGTAGTTGCTCGCTTCCTTTAAAGAGAATACAAGCTGTCTAAGATCCTCGATGGAGTAGATGTCATGGTGGGGAGCGGGTGAGATTGCGTCACTGCCCTCGGGTATCATCCTTGTTCTGGAAACATCCCCTACTATCTTTGCTCCGGGTAGGTGACCGCCTATACCCGGCTTTGCCCCCTGCCCCATCTTTATCTCAATCGCCGCACCGCTGTTAAGGTAGTCCTTATGTACGCCAAACCGCCCCGAAGCTACCTGCACTATGGTGTGCTCGCCATACTTATAAAAGTCCTCGTGAAGTCCGCCTTCACCGGTGTTATAGAATATCGAAAGCTCCTCTGCCGCCCTTGCTAGGCTTTCGTGTGCATTGTAGCTTATTGAACCATAGCTCATAGCCGAAAACATTACAGGCATTGAAAGCTTTAGCTGTGGGGTTAGGTTATTTATAATCCTACCCTTCTCATCCCGTTCTATCTCCTGCCGCTTAGCGCCTAGAAAAACCTTGGTTTCCATCGGCTCACGCAGTGGGTCGATGGAAGGGTTTGTAACCTGCGAAGCGTTAAGCAGTATCTTATCAAAGTAAACAGGAAAGTTTTCGGGATTACCCATAGAGGAGAGCAACACCCCGCCGCTACCTGCCTGTCTATAAAGCTCGTTAATGGTCTTGCCATTCCAGTTTGCATTCTCTTTATAGGTATTGTCGCTTTTAACTATCTTTAACGCCCTTGTAGGACAAAGCGAAACACAGCGGTGACAGTTTACACACCTGCTGTCATCACAGATAAGCTTGTTCCCCCCCTGCCCTTCAGGGGTTTGTTCAATATAACTATGCACCTCGTTTGCGCATTGACGTTCGCACGCTCTGCAAGCGATACATCTATCATAATTCCTTGACACCTCATAGTCAGGATATATATACTCTACAGCCATAACCCACACCTCCAACTGTAATATCTATTTTAAACTCATATCTTATAATTGCTATTAAAATAATCAATATTTACAAGCTTAGCACCATTTTAAACTAACGATTTTTATTATTACACTTAAATACTTGTCCTACACTTTTCGCAACCCTGTGGTTGCTTAGGGGCTGCCGCCCACTGCCCGCTTTTAAAGGAACGCCTGCGGGCGGGTTATTTTAATGAGGCTCTGCCTCAAACTCCGCTGGGGTAGAACCACCCCAGACCCCATTTTTTAGGGGTTACGCAGGTGCGAAAGTTAAGTTATTAACTGTTAATTGTCAAAACCACCGCTTCCCCGCCTTTAGGCGCCCATACCCTATCAAGGTCACGCTCAATTATGCGGATAGCCGCCTCCTCGCTTGAAATGTATACCATATCTCCCTTTTCACCCACAACCATGCTACGAAGCTTTAAACGATCGTTTAGCGCCATAAGTCCGCCCTCAAAGCCGACTAGTATTGAAAACGGCCCTGTAATAAGCTGTGCAGAGAAGGCATTTCGCAGATACTCAAAGGTCTGTCGTTCTTCCTTTGGCATACGCTCAATCGACTGCCAGAATGGTGCGGCGATAACCGAGGCAATCTCAGTAAAGGTAAGTCCCTTCTTGCGATGTAGGTAGTCGATAATATAGGTGATAACCTCTGTATCGGTTTGCAGTGTGCATTTGTAGCCGTACATCTCAATCGCCCGTCTGTTTGCGTCGTAGGAGGATATCTCGCCGTTATGTACCACCGAATAGTCAAGCAGTGCAAACGGATGTGCTCCTCCCCACCAGCCTGGGGTGTTGGTCGGGTAACGTCCGTGAGCGGTAAAGCAGTAGCCTTCGTACTCCTCTAGGCGGTAAAACCGTCCTACATCCTCAGGAAAACCTACTGCCTTAAATACCCCCATATCCTTCCCGCTAGAGAAGATATAAGCTCCATCTATACCGGTGTTAACCTTAAAGACACATTTAGCCACATACTCGCGCTCATCAAGCTGGCTACTATTTAGCTTTGTAGGTAGCGGTGTGACAAAGTATCTCCAGATAAGCGGTTCATCTGTAATCTCTTTAATCTTTCTTGTTGGAATCTTTGAAAGGTTAATGATATCAAAGTGCCTTTCGATAAACTCCTCACACTCCTTCTTTGAGGTAGTGCCGTCGTAGAATATATGAAACGCATAGTAGTCTTTGTATTCGGGATATATCCCATAGGCGGCAAAACCGCCGCCTAGTCCGTTTGAACGGTCATGCATTACCGCTATCGATTTTATAATGCTCTCCCCATCCATGCGCTTGCCCGATCTATCAAAGATACCCGATATAGCACAGCCCGACGGGATTCTTACCTGTCCTTCTTTAAGCATATCTAATCCTCCTGTTAAACATCTTGATATAAATCAAAAAGACGCTCATCACATAATGAGAGGACAACCATAAAACCCAAACAAAACTCGGGTTTGTCGTAGCCACATTATCTGATGAACGCCTTTGTTCACTTAATTAAATTATACACTAAAGCTTTAGTTTTGTCAAGCAGTTTGAAAATTTTGTAGAAAAGATATAAAAATTATCATAAATAAGTAAAAATTTATTACCACCAAAAGGGTTGACAAACCAAAGATACTGTGCTATACTTTTCACATAAACAACAAAGGCGTTGTGGATTAACATCCATGACGCCTTATTTTTTATTGTAAAAGTGTCGTTACGATACTTATACTAATCATGGGTAGAACACCTACTAAAAAACCGCACAAATCCTAAAAATAAAGGCTTTACACGATTTTTTAGAGTGTATTTAACCCAGTATTAGAAAGGGAGCTGACTATGAGTAAATTGTCAAAAACCGTGGGGTATAAGCCTACATTATCGGTTTATGAAACCCAAACTGCAATCGGAAGCTTAAAGAGGATATTTGAGGATAAGCTTAGCGCTAGCCTTAACCTAAAGAGGGTATCCGCCCCTTTGTTTGTTCTACCACAGACAGGGTTAAATGATGACCTAAACGGCATCGAACGTGCGGTGGAGTTTGATATCCCGGAAACAAAGGACACTGCCCAGATCGTTCATTCCCTTGCAAAATGGAAACGCATGGCGCTACATAGATACGGCTTCTCAGAAGGCGAGGGGCTTTACACCGACATGAATGCTATCCGCCGTGACGAGGAGATGGATAACCTACATTCCATCTATGTAGACCAGTGGGATTGGGAGAAGGTTATAAGCCGTGAGCAGAGAACCATCGATTACCTTAAGGATACTGTTCAAAAAATCGTTAATGCTATCTGTGATACCCAGGATAGAATAAAGGAAAGCTACCCTGCCCTAGAAGGATCACTCTCAAGGGATGTGAAGTTTATCACCACTCAACAGCTTGAGGATCTTTATCCTACCCTCTCGCCAAAGGAGCGAGAGAATGAATACCTAAAGGAGCACAAGACCGCCTTTATTATGCAGATTGGTGATGTGCTAAAATCAGGGGAGAAGCACGACGGCAGAGCGCCTGACTATGATGACTGGGCGCTAAACGGTGATATAATGTTCTGGAATGACCTTTTGTCCTGCGCATTCGAGGTTTCATCTATGGGTATTCGTGTGGACGAAAGCTCCCTTGATGAACAGCTTACAAAGGCTAATGCAGATAACCGCCGTGGGCTAACCTTTCATAAAATGCTTTTAGAGGGTAAGCTACCCCTTACAATGGGCGGGGGTATCGGTCAATCACGGCTTTGTATGCTACTGCTTGGCAAGGCGCATATCGGTGAGGTGCAGGTATCTATCTGGGATAACGACACCATACAAGGATGTAAAGAGCAGAATATTGAATTATTATAAAATAGGCAAGATAATACCTAGCTACAAGGAGAGAAAGTAATGAAAGATGTTCCAAATATGTTCGGGAGTATGGTGTTTAACGACTCTGTAATGCAGGCGAAGTTACCTAAAGACACCTATAAGGCACTGAAAAAAACTATGGCACAGGGTACACACCTAGAGCTTGATGTGGCGAATGTTGTCGCTATCGCTATGAAGGACTGGGCGACAGAGAAGGGGGCAACCCACTTTACACACTGGTTTCAGCCTATGACAGGGATAACGGCGGAGAAGCACGACAGCTTTATCTCCCCCTCCGACTACGGCGGAATAATTATGGAGTTTTCGGGCAAGGAGCTTGTACGCGGCGAGCCCGACGCCTCAAGCTTTCCGTCAGGGGGACTAAGAGCCACCTTTGAAGCAAGAGGGTATACCGTGTGGGATACAACCTCATATGCCTTTATTAAGGACGGCACACTCTGTATCCCTACCGCATTCTGCTCCTACAGCGGCGAAGCGCTTGATAAAAAGACCCCGCTACTTCGCTCAATGGAAGCAATCGACAGGCAGGCCATGCGTATCCTAAAGCTTTTTGGAAACACCACCGCAAAGCGGGTAAACTCTACCGTAGGCCCAGAGCAGGAGTATTTTTTAATCGATAAGGAGATGTACCTAAAACGTCCTGATCTGCTCTACTGCGGAAGAACCCTATTTGGGGCAAGACCTCCAAAGGGTCAAGAGCTTGACGACCATTATTTTGGTAGCCTAAAGCCAAGAGTATCGGCGTTTATGAAGGAGCTTGATGAGGAGCTTTGGAAGCTTGGGATTATGGCAAAGACAAAGCATAACGAGGTAGCACCAGCACAGCATGAGCTAGCACCAATCTTTACCACCACAAACATAGCTACCGACCATAACCAGCTTACCATGGAGCTTATGAAGAGCATTGCAACTAAACACGATCTCGCCTGCCTTCTTCACGAAAAACCATTCGCGGGGGTAAACGGAAGCGGCAAGCATAACAACTGGTCACTCTCAACCGATACAGGGGTAAATCTGCTTGAGCCTGGCGAAACTCCGTATGAAAACGCACAGTTTTTACTGTTTTTGGTTGCGGTAATAAAGGCGGTAGACGAGTATCAGGATCTGCTTAGAGTTTCGGTAGCAAACGCAGGAAACGACCATAGACTTGGAGCGAATGAAGCCCCTCCCGCAATTGTATCGATGTTTTTAGGGGATGAGCTTACCGAGATTTTAGAAGCTATCGAAACCGATGCGGTATACTCTAATAAAGAGAAGGAGCAGATGGAGATAGGTGCGGCGGTACTCCCCCACTTTCCAAAGGATACCACCGACCGAAACAGAACCTCACCATTTGCCTTTACAGGCAACAAGTTTGAGTTTCGTATGCTAGGCTCTACCTTCTCGATAGCGGGCCCTAATATAGTGCTAAATACAATTGTAGCGGATGTGCTTGACGAGTTTGCTAACTATCTAGAGAATGGTAACGACTTTAAGAAGGATCTTGCCGCACTTGTCCAAAAGACCATTAAAGCGCATAAAAGGATTATCTTTAACGGTAACAACTATTCGGACGAATGGGTATGCGAAGCTGAAAAGCGTGGGTTATCAAACCTTAAAAACACAGTGGAGGCACTGCCTAAATTTGTAGAGCGAAAGAACATCGATGTCTTTACAAAGCATAGTGTTTTCACCGAAAGCGAGATCCACTCCCGCTATGAGATACTGCTAGAGGGATACTGCAAAACCATCCATATCGAAGCTCTTACAATGATAGATGTCGTAAAGAAGGAGATACTACAAAGCAGTATAAGCTACCAAAGCGAACTAATGGCTCTGCTTTCAGCCAAAAAGGCGGCAGGTCTTGGATATGACTTTGAGCAAAGCCTAGTGGCAAGGTTATCAAACCTTACAACCACCCTTTACAGTCAGCTAGATGAGCTTGAAGGCTTTATCGTTGAGGTAAAATCCATAGAGGACAGCCTAGAGCTAGCCAGATACTACCGTAACACCATTGTTTTAGGTATGACTAAGCTTCGGCTTGTAGTGGATGAGCTTGAAACTATAGTAGCCAAAAAGCATTGGACACTACCTACCTATGCGGAGATTCTATACAGCGTAAACTAACAGCGCACAAAGACGTGTGTTTTATCCAGTGTATAACGACCTAGTTTGTTATACAAGCGATAAAATACACGTCTTTTTTAATTGGGGCAATTGCTATACCATTTAGCTTTCCAATTAAAATATATATTATAGAGGAGGATTTATTATGTATTCAGCAGTCGACACAATATGGGTATTACTTGGAGCGGCACTTGTTTTCTTTATGCAAGCGGGGTTTGCCATGGTAGAAACAGGGTTTACAAGGGCAAAGAATGCAGGAAACATTATTATGAAAAACCTTATGGATTTTTCCCTTGGGACACTGGTGTTCTGGCTTATAGGGTTTGGACTTATGTTTGCGGGGGATGGCGCTTTTATCGGCGGACTTGACCTATTTATAAGGGGGGATTACAGCAGTACCTTCCCTTCCGCCGCCTTTGTTATCTTCCAGACTGTATTCTGCGCTACATCCGCAACTATCGTTTCGGGGGCGATGGCGGAGAGGACAAAGTTTTCGTCGTATCTAATATACAGCGTTTTACTAAGTGCGCTTGTCTACCCTGTTTCGGGGCACTGGATATGGGGCGGCGGATGGCTTGCTGCCCTAGGGTTTCGTGATTTTGCAGGTTCTACCGCTGTACATATGGTAGGCGGTGTGGCGGCGTTAATCGGTGCTAAGCTTCTAGGACCTAGAATCGGCAAGTATGGCAAGAACGGCAAGGTGAAGGCTATCCCGGGGCACAGCTTAACACTCGGAGCATTAGGGGTGTTTATCCTTTGGTTTTGTTGGTTTGGGTTTAACGCCTGTTCAACGGTATCGATGACCGGGGATGATGTTATAGCCGGTGCGGCGAATATCTTTGTAACCACCAATATAGCGGCGGCAACGGCGGCACTTGTTGTAATGGTGATAACCTGGATTAGGTATAAAAAACCCGATGTTTCTATGACACTAAACGGCGCTTTAGCGGGGCTTGTAGGTATTACGGCAGGTTGCGATTTGGTTTCCCCTGTAGGAGCGTTCTTTATCGGACTTATCTGTGCCTTTGTGGTGGTTTATGGGATTGAGTTTGTGGAGAAAACCCTTAAGATTGATGACCCTGTGGGTGCTGTTGGGGTTCATGGTATGTGCGGTGCGGTCGGAACCTTGCTGGTTGGGGTGTTTGCACTGGACGGCGGTGTGCTGTATGGCGGTGGATTTAAGTTTTTAGGTGTTCAGGCTCTTGGTGTGCTATCTGTTATCGTTTGGGTATCTATCACCATGACTGCTGTATTTATGCTAATCAAAAAGACAGTTGGACTTAGGGTTTCAAAGGCAGAGGAGCTAGCAGGACTTGACAGCTGTGAGCACGGGTTATCAAGCAGTTATGCCGACTTTATGCCGACAACAATAGGCACGCAGACGGTAGCCACCACCGTAACCCCAGAGGTTGCAATCCCTGTATCCAACAGCTCAAGCTCGGATACAGCGATAACAAAGGTAGTGGTTATCACAAAGCAAAGCAAGTTTGAAGCGCTAAAATCCGCCCTTGACCAGATTGGTATAACAGGGATGACGGTAACACAGGTGCTAGGTTGCGGTATGCAGAAGGGTAAAAGCGAATATTACCGTGGTGTCCCTATCGAAACCACCCTGCTTCCAAAGGTTAAGATAGAGATTGTAATCTGTAAAGTACCGCTTGACCTGCTTGTTAGCGTTGTCAAGGAAGCGCTCTACACAGGAAATATTGGGGACGGCAAGATCTTTATCTACGACGCTAAAAATGTTATCAAGGTTAGAACCGGCGAGGAAGGCTATGATGCGCTTCAGGATCAGGAATAACTTAGTAAATACAAAAATGTGGGATTGACAAACCCACATTTTTTTGTTATTATGAGTAAAACAACTTATAAGAGAGGTATTACAATGGAGATACAGATTACTAAGGCAAAGCCTAGCGACATTGACGAGGTTGAGGGACTTTACAACGATATATGCGACTTTTTAGCTACAAAGGACTATAATCCAGGATGGAGAAAAGGATATTTTCCAACCCGACGAGAAGCGTTAAACTATCTAGAGGATAACTCGCTATATGTAGCAAAGCTAGACGGCAGGATTGTAGGTTCTGTTGCACTAACCCATGATCCAAATGCAGAATCCGATAGGGATAGTTCACACTGTGTCGGTGCGGACTATAGCGATATTCTATACATCCATATACTTGCCGTTCATCCAGATCAGCTTCGTAACGGAATCGGGTCGGCGATATTAAACTTTTCAGAGCAGCAAGGTAGGCAGGAAAACGCTAAAGCCATCCACCTCTATGTGTATGTGGACAACTATGTGGCGATAAAGGCATATGAAAGAAACGGCTACCGTCGTTTGGATAAGGTAGACATCGGGCTTAGAGAGTATGGTCTGGACTGGTTTTATCTATATGAAAAGAAGATTTCCGACAAGGCTTTGTCGGATTCCCCAAAGACTGTATAGGTAAAGATAGATAGTCGGATATATATAGAAGTGGATAATAATAGAGTGGAGTGGCTTTTATAAACGAAAAACGAGCGAAGAAAATTTTTGACCAATATGAACCTTGTCCTTGCGGGAGCGGTAAGAAGTATAAAAAGTGTTGTGCGGATATTCAAGCGAGTGAAACAGCGAAGCTTTCTACTGATCAGTGTAAATTATTTTATGAAACCTTGTATAAATTGCTAGACTTTGTAAGTCAAAGATACAAGGTTGTTGATTATAACTTTAGCATGTACTACTCCGATCCTCATGATGAAACTTTACTATTTAAAATCCGACAAAAGCTGTGGTCAAAACCAGAACTAATTGGTGAATTTCTAGACAGCGGTGCAGAGCTTTCCCATGATGAGATTACATTGTTAAAATCATGGGAGAAACATCATGTAAAGGGGCAGTTTGTACTTGCAAAGTACGAGTCTGAATATGCTGTCTTTATGAGCCTTGACCAAAGCAAAGAGATAAGGCTGTATGGTGTAAGGGGTATAACCTCTTCTGTTGCAGGTGCTATGCAGCGCAGGCTGCCTGTTATAATTGAAACAACGCTGTTACCATTCTTTGACACCATTATCTACGACAGCTTTATAGCATCAAGCAACATTACCTTTGGAAAAGGTATTATTCATCATCTTAACAACGACTATATACAAATGGTGCGTGAAAATGGGATTATTACTAAGCTTAACTAACACAAATGAAGCAGACTAATCATTATTCAGATCTTATGTAAAGCATAAAAAAATCACACCTATACTGTATAATATAACTAAATTATTATAAAATTACAAATTAAATACAATATTTTTATGTAGGTAATGCTATATAATATAGTCACTAACTATAACGAAAGAGGTGTTACCTATGAATTCTATGGAAAGAGTTGTTGCCACATTAATGCGAACGGGTGCTGACAGAACCCCTGTTTACCCGATACTATCAGGTGTTACACGAAAGCTTGTGGGCGCAAGCTATGAGGACTGGTCAACCAACGCTGATATCTGCGCTGAGGCGCTTTACAAGAGTGTTAAGGAGTTTGACCTTGACTGTGTTGTTACCCTAATCGACCTATCGGTGGAGTGTGATGCATGGGGGCAGACGCTTATCTTCCACGAAAATGATGCCGCACATCCCGACCACAGTAACCATGTTATACAGGATATCGAGGATTATGCTAAGATAAAGAAGGTGGACTACCGTACCTCTAAGCGGATGATGATGCATATCGACGTATGCAGACAGCTTGTTGAGAAGGCTAACGGCGAGTTTCCTGTGGTAGCGTTTGTGTTTGGCCCTCTTGGGGTGCTTTCTATGCTAAGAAACCAACAGGATATGTATATGGATATCTATGACGACCCCGACGCTGTTAAGGCGGCGGCTAAAGAGATTAACGAAACACTCAAGGACTATGTGAATGCGCTTATCGACACAGGGGTAAACGCTATTATGCTAGACACCCTCTTTGCTTCCGGCTCGATTATGTCAAAGGAGATGTGGAAGGATATGGAGGGCGGGCTTGCTAAGGAGCTTGCCGACATCTGCCATGAACGAAACTGTCTTGTAATGATACATAACTGCGGACAGAAGATCTACTTTGACGCACAGATCGAGTCGATGAACCCTTGTGCAATCTCGTTTTTACATGTTCCGGATGACTGCAAAAGCTTTGCGGACTGCAAGGAAAAGTACGGCGACAAGGTAACGCTTATCGGCTGTGTTCCACCTCCTATGGTGGTGTTAAACTCCGATGAGGAGTGGGTTAACACCTGTAAAGAGCAGATCGATATATTCGGCAAGGGCGACGGCTATATGCTCGCCACAGGCTGTGAATACCCTTCCGGATCTGACTTTGGCAAGGCTAGATTAATGGTAGAGGTTGCTAAGACATACAACCCGCATAACGGATAACATAAATTCCCCTATAAGGCTAGAAAAACTAACCTTATAGGGGAATTTTAGTGTACTAATCTTCAATGAGCGTTATTAATTATGTAACAGTTATCTACCATCCCTACCATAAACACTGTAGAATACAAATGATAACAACGTAACACCGCCGCCTATCAACCAAAACCCCGTGATAATGTTAAATCTAGTTGAGATAAAACCAAATACAATTCCGATAATTATCCCAAAACTGCGTTCGATTAACGAAGCTACCGATTCGGTGGTCGCCCTAGCCTCATCATCGGCATTCTGGTGAAGATACCCTATCACTACAGGGTCGATCAACCCGCTCACTAGGATTGACAATCCGATCCCGATTATCCCAAATACGCTCTGGCTAACCGCCGCCCATACTATCCCAAGACCGCATACAAGGGTAGAAAACACCATAATCCTCTGATGTGAAAACCGTTTTAAAAGAGTCGAGGCAACGATAGAGCTTGGTATTCTTACAAAAGCTAACACCGAACCGACAACCCCAAAGAACAACACCCCTACCCCAACATGGCTAAGGTATATCTGCCAAAACTCATCTATATAAACAACAAAAGCGGCTACAATAGCGGCGTTTATCACAATCTTTAGTAACGCTACCCTATCCTTAAAGCAGGATACCGCCTTTTTAGCAATGGATAACCACGACCCACGCTTCTCATCATCAAGGAAAACCTTCGATGGCTCTGCAAGGCATAAAGACAGTATAAGCGCTATAACACAGCTACCCGCCGATACCCAGTAGTTAAAGGTAAACCCAAAGCTAACCGCTAAAAAACCACCCGATATCGAAGCAATTAGCGCCGCTGTAAAATCAAAGGCATTCGCCTTTCCGACCACAGCCTCAAATTCATGGGTACGGTTTGACTGTGCCAGTGAGTCGTATAACAGCGCGTTGGTCGCCCCACTTGAAAAGGCAGTGCTGATACCCGCTATAAATGAAACTGCGCCAAAGATAAAGAAGGAATGCGCCTGTATTAAGATTAAAAACTCTAGACAAGGCACAACAGCGCTAATCACCACCAGCTTCTTTCTACCAATCCTATCAGCCAAGATCCCCGATGGTACTTCAAACAGCACTATCGTCAAGGCATAGATAATCTCACAGTACACCACCATCTGCACCGTCATCCCCCGCTCCTGCCAAAAAAGTCGCTCAATCACATATGCGGGGATTAGGTTGTGAAAAAAACATATTCCATAGATAATCCATCTATTTTTGTAAAACTCCATTTAACCCTCCTACTTCTCAAATATAATTAAAGTTATATACAAGACGGAGGGGGTCGTGCAAATTGCGACGGAGATCGTACAAAGGACGACGGAGATCGTACAAAGGACGACGTATGTCGTACTAAGGCTTAACAGGGGTAACGAATGTTATACATACTATCCTTCCTTTCGATTATGTGTCTACAGTATACCATAATTTTTCTGCTTTTTCAAGGGTTAATTATACCTAATTTAAGCTACGATATTTATCTAAAATCCCATTAAAATACGTCAGATTTTGACCCGCGTTTCATCAGCCTTATGGTATAATTATTGTTTACTAAGCATTAACATCAAAACAGGGAACACATTAAATATGCGTTCCCTGTTTTGCATAGCCTTTTACTATTCTGAATATGTACCTAACTCAAGACCCTTTTTAATATAGTATCTTAGGGTTTCATAGTCAACGGTTTTAGGGATGGAATGGTCGCTGTGTAGAACATATCCGTAACCCTTTTTCACGGTAGGGATCTTTGCGGCAAGCTCTGCATCAATCCTTGCCTTATCGTTAGTATACAGCTCTCTAACATCGATACCGCCCATTAGCGCTATCCTATCACCAAACTTTTCATGGATACGCAGTAGATCCATCCCCGCCTTAATCTCGATAACCTGTAAACAGTCAATCCCCGCTTCAATCATATCAGGCAGTAACGGCTCGATAAACCCGCAGGAATGCATGATAACCGGAAGTCCGATAGAGTGCGCATAATCGATAGTTTCTTTATGGGACGGCATTATAAGCTCACGGTACATTGTAGGGGACATAAACGGTGTTAGCTTGTAGCCCATATCCTCGTAGTACCAGATTCCGTCAGGCTTGCCTTCCTTCTCAAACAGTATCTTTTGAAGCCCGATTAAAAGGTCGGTATAGGTTTTTGCCATATCCAGTATCCATTCAGGTTCGAGCGCCATCCCTACAAGCATGTTTTCATGACCACAGATTGGGTGGATGCATTCAAACACGTTAACCCCAGACCATACAAAGAATCTTCCCGCCTTCGCCGCTTCTTCCTTCGCCTTGCGGTATTCCTCAAAGTTTATCCGTCTTTCATCTAGGGTGGTTAAAAATGGTTTATAACGTTCCCAATCCTCGGCGCATTTTACGGTAAAGTCAACATGCTCTGGGGTGGTATCGTGGAATTTGTGGCGCTTTAGTGACGCACCGTTACCGTCAAGGTAGGTTATGGTATCCTCGGTTTCGCTTATAATCTCCTGTGTGAAATCCAGATCCGCCATTAGGTTAAACGCCCAGCAGGACTGCATATCAAGCCCTAGGTTATCCTCAAAGCTTTCCCCCTCTTTAATGTGACCCTGCTCTAGGTAGTGCTTGTAGGTGTCACCCCAAAAGTGTTCAAACACCCCTATCCTGTCCACCGGTTGATGTTTTAGTATCCGTGATATACGTTCTTTTCCGTTCATAAAATTCCCCTCTCCTATTGTTTATGGTAGTATTTTACCATAAATCATAAAAATTTGTTATCGAAAAGCTATTGACTATATAGAAATTCTATGATAAAATTATTCAAAGATATAGAATTAGGCGGTGGATTTATGGAGCAGGTAAAGGGGAATGATTATCTTGACGTTAACGATATGAACATGACCTTGCTATCCTCTAGGACATTTGACGGGTACAAGACCTCGTTAAACGGTAACCTTGTGGAGCGGGTGGTATACGATTATGAGATTGAGCTGTTTATCCAGTCGCAGGGCGGGATTATCGTTGACGGGGTGTACATACCCTTTAACAAGGGGGATATTAACTTTAGAAAGCCCGGTCAGAGGGTTGCGGGGGTTATGCCATACAGCTGTATAAACCTTTGCTTTGATGTGGTCGGAGATAGGGATACCATCAAAGAAAAGCTAGATGGATATGAATTTTTTGGGTCGGCCCAGAAGGCACAAAAAAACTATAGAAACAGCATACTTGATAACATCGGCAGGCGTATACCTGCCGACTACTGCAAGGGAATTGATGCGCTGATCTGGAGGATATATCAAAATTATACGATTAACTCCGATATCTCAAGGCTTGAGATAAGGTCAGATTTAACTAGGGTTATAATAAAGCTTTTTAAGGCGGCGAATCTTAACAACAACCGATACAAGACCTACAACGTTATAATAAAACGATCCACCCAGTTTATCCGTGAGCGGTACAAGGAGAGCATAAGGGTGGAGGATGTAGCCGCGCATGTTGGTGTAAGCACGAACTACTTTCAAGCGGTTTTCAAAAATGCTATGGGGATAACCCCAAACAACTACATAACCATGTTACGACTGGAGCAAGCAAAACAGCTACTACTAATGACCACCCTCACCATAGGTGACATAGCCTTTGAATGTGGGTTTAACGACAACGTTTACTTTAGCTACGTATTTAAAAAACACTATAACATGACCCCCACCGAGTTCAGGGGGTTATAGCTTGGCAAGGCAATGGGTAACAACCCAATAACAACAAAACAGTAGCTGTGACGTTCGTCACAGCTACTGAAAAATATAAATTCCTACTCTAATCCCTTGATGTACTCGTGGATTGAGTTTGCGGCAATTTTGCCGGCACCCATGGCTAGGATTACAGTTGCCGCACCGGTAACAGCGTCACCGCCCGCAAATACACCCTCACGAGAGGTCTTAGCATTGTCGTCCGCTACTATACATCCCCATCTGTTGGCTTCTAAGCCTTTGGTGGTGGATCGGATTAGCGGATTTGGGGATGTCCCTACCGCCATGATAACACTGTCAACCGGAACCCTATAGTTGCTTCCCTCGATAACTACAGGACTTCTGCGCCCGGATGAATCTGGCTCGCCTAGCTCCATCCTTACACATTCCATGCTACATACCTTGCCGTTTTCATCAGGGATAAACTCCACTGGATTATGTAAAAGTAAAAACTCAATCCCTTCCTCTTTAGCGTGGTGGATCTCCTCTAAACGTGCAGGCATTTCCGCCTCAGAACGACGGTATACTATATACACCTTCTCTGCCCCAAGCCTTTTCGCACACCTTGCAGCATCCATCGCAACGTTACCGCCGCCGATAACCGCAACTGCATTGCTATGTTTAATCGGGGTGTCATAGTTTTGGTCGTATGCCTTCATTAGGTTAATTCTGGTTAAAAACTCGTTAGCGGAGTATACCCCAACTAACCCCTCACCCTTAGTGCCCAAAAACATCGGAAGTCCCGCACCAGAGCCGATAAACACTGCCTTAAATCCCATCTCAAACAGCTCATCTATCGATAAAACCTTACCTATAACCATGTTTAACATAACCTTGACACCCATGGCCTTAAGGTTATCGATCTCCCTCTTAACAATCTGCTTTGGTAGCCTAAACTCAGGGATACCATAAACCAGTACCCCGCCCGCCTCGTGGAAGGCTTCAAATATTGTAACGGAGTACCCTAGCTTTGCAAGATCCCCCGCACAGGAAAGTCCCGCAGGGCCCGCTCCGATAACCGCAACCTGATTGCCGTTTGGTGTAATCTTTATCTCCTTGCTGTCACCGTTTTGCAGATACCAGTCCGCTACAAACCTCTCAAGCCTACCAATTGCTACAGGCTCGCCCTTTATCCCTCTAACACACTTCTGCTCACACTGTATCTCCTGCGGACACACCCTACCGCAAACCGCCGGCAGAGCGTTGGTTGAGGTTAGTATCTCGTAAGCCCCCGCAAAGTCACGGCTTGCAACCTTTTGGATAAACTCGGGTATCCTAACGTTAACAGGACATCCGTTTACACAAGGCTTATTCTTGCAATTAATACATCTGGTTGCTTCCTCAACCGCCATATCCTCGGTGTAACCAAGGGATACCTCTAAAAAGTTGTTACGGCGCACTAACCCGTCCTGCTCGGGCATCTTTATCTTCTCTAGCGACATATTAGCCATGGTGATTCCCCCCTAACAGCGTGCAGTCCTCGCTTCTTGTAACTACACGTTGTTCCTCCTCTTTATAGAATCTATTTCTTCTCATTAACTCGTCAAAGTCCACTTGATGACCGTCAAAGTCAGGGCCGTCAACGCAGGCAAACTTAATCTCGCCGCCAACCGTAACCCTACAACCGCCGCACATACCTGTACCGTCAATCATAATTGGGTTTAGCGATACAATGGTCTTAATACCATATGGACGTGTCACCTCGCAGATAGCTCTCATCATCGGCACAGGGCCTATAGCTACTACGATATCGTATGAAACGCCGCTCTCAAGCGACTTCTTTAGAGTGTCGGTAACAAAACCCTTCTCGCCGTAGCTTCCGTCGTCGGTAGTTATGGTGCAGTTTGTGGATACCGCCTTCATCTCATCCTCTAGGATAACGATATCCTTGTTACGAAATCCTGCTATGACGTCCACCTCACAACCCATGTTGTAGAGCATTTTAGCCTGCGGATAGGCAATAGCACAGCCAACCCCGCCACCGATAACCGCCGCCTTGCTCACCCCGTCAAAGTGGGATGGAGTACCCAAAGGCCCTACAAAATCCAGTATCGAATCCCCAACATTAAGAGAGGACAGTCGTTTAGTAGACCCTCCTATCGTCTGGAATATAATTGTAACCGTACCACCCTCACGGTCGTAGTCCGCAATAGTAAGGGGTACACGCTCGCTTTTTTCATCAATCCTAAAGATAATAAACTGACCTGCCATCGCCTTTTTTGCAATAAACGGAGCAAGAACCTTCATTAGTACAACACTCTCATTAAGCTGTATTTTATCAGTAATCCGATACATAACCCATCTCCTATAAATTAAAATTCGCAAAGATACCTTATACTTGTTGAATAAAGCAGGAAACACCTCACGTTCAACTATGTAGATAGCCAACTACCCGCTTATTGGATATGGGTAGCCTTAGCACCGTTTAAAAACTAAAGGTGCAGTTTTTTAGTCCTTTGACTATCTAAAGCCATTGTTTTTAGGTAGTAATATATATATATTATACTACATTTCTCTCCAAAATGCAAGTACAAATTTTATTTTATTCAAATTTAAATATAGGGTATACAAGATAGCATAGCAAAAG
>CAZAOY010000033.1:3605-29225 GCA_964486925.1 uncultured Oscillospiraceae bacterium | reverse complement strand
CCTATATTAAAATGGTATAATAGATAAAGATAAAGTGCTTAATTTAGAATAGATAGGATTACAATGAAGAAAACATTTGAAATAATATATGAAGTGGTAAAGCAGATACCAAAAGGTAAGGTAACTACCTATGGGGCGGTGGCTAGACTTTCGGGCAATCCTAGGTGGTCGCAGGTTGTGGGGTTTGCCCTCCACTCTAACCCAGACCCTAAAACAATACCCTGTCATAGGGTGGTTAACCGTATGGGTGAGGTGTCGAAGGCTTTTGCCTTTGGCGGAGAGAATGAGCAGGTTAAACTACTTATGGATGAGGGGATTGCCTTTTTGGAGGACGGTACAGTAGATCTGTCGGTATACGGTTGGATGGTATAACGTAAAGGCTTAATAAAGATGGAGGATGTATGGCGAAAAGTATCTTTGAGATTATAGGCCCTGTAATGATAGGCCCGTCAAGCTCTCATACGGCAGGGGCGGTTAGGATTGGGCTAGTGGCAGGTCAGCTTGCCTCTTCGGTAAAGGAGGTGGACTGTTACTTTCATGGTTCGTTTGCCTCTACATTTAAAGGGCATAGAACCGATATTGCGGTTATAGCGGGACTTTTAGGGTTTAGCGCCGATGATGATCGGATACCCGACGCGCTTAACATTGCTAAGAGTCGTGGTATAAAGCTAAGCTTTATACCGTGTGACCTAGGGGATTACCATGAAAATACAGTAAAGCTTGTGGTAACCGCAGAGGATAACTCTAAAACCTCTATAATAGGCTCATCTATCGGGGGCGGCAACATTAAGATTGTAGAGGTTGACGGATTTGGATGTAACTTTACCGCTAACACTAACTCGCTTATCATAAACCACACCGATGAGCGGGGGGTTATCGCATATGTATCCAGTGTTCTATCCAAGCATAACATTAATATCGCTACCATGAATGTGCTACGTACAAAAAAAGGAAATGCCGCTTCGATGGTTATTGAATGTGACAGCGAGGTAACAACCGACGTTATACAGCAGATAAAGATGATTTCAAGCATTACAGATGTAATGTTTATAAAATCGATTACCGCTGATCTTCAGTCAGTGTTAACTGATAAAACCTAAAATGCAGGATATCTGGCAGGAAGGACGAAAGAGGTATAATAGATGTTTAACTACGGATATGATATAATCCAATATACAAAACAAAAAGGGTGTAGCTTTAGCCAAGCTGTGCTCGATTACGAGGTGGATCTTACCGAAGTTTCTGCGCAGGATATACTAAAAAAGCTAGACAGATATCTTGATACTATGGAACAGAGTGCAACAAGAGCGCTGGATACACCGCTTACAACGGTAGGCGGGCTTATAAGCGGTGATTCAAAAAGGGTAAACGATTACCTTGCTAAGGGTAACACCATCTGTGGGGATATTGTGGTAAAGGCTATGGCGCTAGCGCTCTCCTGTTCGGAGGTTAACGCTTCTATGGGAAGGATCTGCGCTACGCCGACAGCGGGGGCGTGCGGAATTGTGCCCGCCGCTATTATCTCGGTAGGTGATAGGGAAAACATTAGCCGTGATAAGCGGATTGAAGCGCTGTTAGTAGCGTCTGGTATCGGGATTATTATAGAAAAGAATGCTAGCATTAGCGGGGCAAAGGGAGGATGTCAAGCAGAGTGCGGTTCGGCTAGTGCTATGGCATGCGGCGGTATAATCCACATGCTAGGCGGTACACCCGAGATGTGCCTTGAAGGTGCGGCTATCTGCCTTAAGAACATTATGGGGTTAGTATGTGACCCTGTAGCAGGGTTAGTGGAAAGCCCATGTGCAAAGCGAAATGCTTCGGGGGTTGTTAATGCTTTGCTGTCCGCTGATCTTGTGATGGCGGGGGTAAGGAGCGTTATCCCGTTTGATGAGGTGGTTACTGCAATGGACAGCGTAGGACGGCTTATGTCACCTACTTTGCGAGAAACTGCTAAAGGTGGAATTGCGGCAACCAAAACCGCAAAAGCTATTACCAGACGGTTTTATGATGTAGTATAGCCGTTACCTTTTGCAAAAACAGGATAAAGGAGTAGTATGAAGGATAAAAAAATTACGGCAAGGCAAAAAAGACGAAGGAACAAAACAATTGCTAACATCTGTGCGACTGCCTTTTTTATAGTATCCATCTTCTCTATCTACACAATTGTAGAGGGAGTGGTTTCAGAAAAGGGCATTAGCGGTGAATCGATATCTGGTATAGTAAAGGGTAATTTAGGCTCTAATACATCCCAGGTGGATCTAGGCGAGTTTATGGGGGAGAACGAGAGCGCAAGCAAAGCTGAAGACTCCAAGAGCAGTGCCAAGGATAAATCAAGCAGTTCATCTTCAAGCTCACAGGCAACTAAAGCGAAAGCTCCCATACTGGTTAATAGAACCAACAAAGTACCAAAGGGTTATAACCCGAACGTAGTTGCGGTTTCCGGTGAGGGAGGGTATCAGCTTAACAAGACGGCGGCGGCGGCGTACGTAAAGATGAGGACTGCTGCCGCAAGGGATGGTATAAACATCTGGATGGTTTCGGGATACCGTAGCCTAGAGCGGCAGGAACAGCTTTTCTACAGCAGGTATAACGAATATAAGCGGCAGGGATACTCCGATAAACAAGCCTTCGACAAGACAGCTCTTTACACAGCAGTACCCGGAACAAGCGAGCATTCCTTAGGACTTGCGGTGGATATATCTAGCATTGAAGGTTCTTTTGAATCCACAAAGCAGTTTAAATGGCTTTATAAAAACTGTGCTACCTATGGTTTTATCTTAAGGTATCCAAAGGATAAGACGCAGATAACAAAGATAGCGTTCGAGCCGTGGCACTATCGCTACGTTGGCAAGACAATAGCGACAAAAATTATGAAGGAAAAGCTATGCTTAGAGGAGTATATAAAGAAATACTGCTAATGTTAGCGTTTATTAATCGAGCAAAGATATATCTTTAAGCAAAGGGCAAAACATTACCCAACTAATGCTAAAAAGGGATAGTGGTTTATGAAGAATAAAACTGTAGTGCGTTTAGTAAAGTTTTCTGCATACCTAGCACTAGCGATAACGGTAGTGGGTATTGTATTTTTTATCTGGGCGCAGTATTATATCGAAAGGCAGAGCAAAGGGCGGGTTTTACCGTTATCGGATCTGCCTGTGTGTGACGTTATCTTAATTCTAGGTGCTAGGGTGTATGAGGATAAGAGCCCCTCTCCTATATTAAAGTACCGTCTGGACTATGGATATGAGCTGTACCTAAAGGGCAAGGCAAAGCGTATTATTGTAAGCGGCGATGATCGGGACAGCTCGAATAATGAATCTAACTCTATGAAACAGTATCTAATGAAGAAGGGAATCCCTAGTGAGGTGATTATCGTAGATAAAGCTGGGTATGATACCTATGACAGCATGTACCGCGCACGGGAGCTTTTCTCGGTAAAGAGCATGATAATCTGCACGCAGGAGTTTCATATTAAGCGTGCCATATACATAGCGGATAAGCTTGGGATAGAAGCCTATGGATACCCGTCTCCCGATATGGAGATCTTTAGTATAGACTATCTTAGATTTAGAGAAAGCTTTGCAAGATGTAAAGCGATTATCGAAACAGAGATTACAAAGCGAAAGGCAAAGAACCTAAATCTATAAAACCCTAATTCGGGTTAGTTAAGACGGTAAATGTTGGTTTATGTAGAATTAGCTATAAATTATCTGATATTGTGCATAAAATTCTGCTAAAAAATTACTTGCAAAATAAATTAATATAGTGTAGAATAGTATTGTGTAGTTTACTTGTGAAAGAGGTGTCATGATCTTGGTCATCTTAAATAGAAGGGTTTTTCAAGTTTTACTGAATAAACTTTATCTATCCTTTGTTAATCAGAATGTTAAGGATTTCTTTAGCCTGATTAAAAGGGCAGCTTTGTCGCAAGTATCAAAGATAATAGTGTAGCACAGTATAGGTGTGGGCTTTTGCCACACCTATTAATATTTTTATAGGTTTAGGAGGGCATTTATGGAGAGTAAAAAAGTATATGTAGTAATGGGTTCTGATAGCGATCTGCCTGTGGTAAAGGATGCTATCGTGACATTAAAGTCCTTTGGTATTGAGGTTTTGGTTCATGTGCTGTCTGCGCATAGAACACCTGTACAAGCCTGTGAGTTAGCAAGTAATGCTAAACAAAACGGCGTTGGGGTAATTATAGCGGCGGCGGGTAAGGCGGCTCACCTTGCGGGGGTTTTAGCGGCGCACACCACGCTTCCTGTAATAGGAATCCCGGTTAAATCCTCTACTCTTGATGGACTAGATGCACTGCTATCCACCGTGCAGATGCCAAAGGGTATTCCGGTAGCGACCGTTGCGATCGACGGAGCGGGTAATGCGGCAATCTTAGCGGCACAGATTTTAGGGGTCTATGATGATAATCTATCACAAAAGCTAGACCAGATGAAGGCTAAAATGACACAAGAAGTGTTGGAAAAAGATAAAAATATTGCTATGGAGGTAGAAAAGCTATGCAAAAACTAGAATTACTTTATGAGGGAAAAGCAAAGAAGGTTTATAAGACAGAGGACGAGAATGTTCTGATCGTGGACTACAAAGACGATGCTACAGCATTTAACGGTGAGAAGAAGGGTACTATTGAGGATAAAGGGATTATAAACAACCGAGTTACCAACCACCTAATGAAGCTTTTAGAAGAAAAGGCTGGGATTAAAACCCATCTGATTAAAGAGATATCCGACCGTGAAACAATGGTTAAAAAGGTTACAATAGTACCGATTGAAGTTATCGTAAGAAACATTGCCGCAGGTTCTCTTTCAAAAAGGCTAGGACTTCCGGAAGGCACAAAGCTTGGTAAAACAGTTTTAGAATACTGCTATAAAGACGACGCATTAGGAGATCCAATGATTAACGAATACCATATCTATGCATTGGATTTAGCAAAGCAAGAGGAGATAGCTACCATAGCAGACTACTCCTTTAGAGTTAACACCTTCCTTACAGAGTATCTTAAGGATCTTGGTATCGAGCTTATCGACTTTAAGCTAGAGTTTGGTAGACTAGCTGACGGCACTATCGTACTTGCAGATGAAATATCACCAGATACCTGCCGTTTCTGGGACTCTACAACAGGCGAAAAGCTTGATAAAGACAGATTTAGACGTGATCTAGGCGGAGAGGTAGACGCTTATAAAGAGATCATGAAAAGACTAATCGGCGAATAAGCGGTTAGCACTACAGACAAAAAATTTAGCAGGTAATAAATAGGTTAGATAGATAAAAGTGACGTTGTAAACTGTTTTTGCTTCAAATAGACAGTATAAAATTGAGATGACAAGGTATCAAGGAAAGAAATGCTGTCTTTGGAGTAATAATAGCTTTAACCTTCACTTTTATCTTATTTGCCAGTATAGCAAGGAGTGTTTATGGGCGGCGTATTTGGGGTTGTATCCAAGAAGGAATGTGTAACGGATTTATTTTTTGGGATTGATTATCATTCGCATCTAGGGACTAAACGTGGAGGTATGGCGGTGTACTCCCAGAAAAGAGGGTTTAACAGAGCTATCCACAATATTGAGAACTCACCATTTAGAACAAAGTTTGAGCGGGATGTAATAGAGATGAGCGGGGAGATGGGGATTGGTTGTATCTCCGATACCGACCCACAACCATTGATGGTTAGATCTCATTTTGGTACATTTGCAATTACTACCGTAGGAAGAATTAACAATGCCGAACAACTGCTTTGCGAGGTGTTTAGCAGTAAAAATGCCCATTTTATGGAACAAAGCGGCGGACAGATTAACATTACCGAGATAGTGTCTGCCTTAATAAGCAGTAAGGATAACATGCTAGATGGGATTAAGTATGCGCAGTCAAAGATAGACGGCTCGATGACCATGCTAGTGCTAACCGAGGAGGGGATGTATGCCTCTAGAGATAGATTAGGAAGAACTCCGCTAATTATCGGTCAAAAGGAGGACGCATACGCAGTTTCCTTTGAATCCTTTGCATATCGTAATCTTGGGTATCGTGATGCCTATGAGCTTGGGGCGAATGAGATTGTACTTATAACAAAGGAAGGGTACAAGACTGTATCTAAGCCTAATAAAGAGATGAAGATCTGCGGATTTTTATGGACATACTATGGGTATACTACCTCTAGCTATGAGGGGGTTAACGTTGAGAACATGCGCTATCGTTGCGGCTCCGCGTTAGCAGGACTAGAGGAGATTGAGGTAGATTACATTGCGGGTGTGCCCGATTCAGGGGTGGCACATGCGATAGGCTATGCTAACAGATCAGGGATACCGTTTGCAAGACCGCTTATTAAATATACACCGACATGGCCTAGAAGCTTTATGCCGACCCACCAGTCGATGAGAAATCTGGTTGCAAGGATGAAGCTAATCGCTGTGGACGAGTTAATTCGGGATAAAAAACTGCTCTTTATCGACGACTCTATCGTAAGGGGTACGCAGATGAAGGAAACGGTTGACTTTTTATATGAATCCGGTGCTAAGGAAGTGCATGTGCGTTCAGCCTGCCCGCCGATTATGTATGGTTGTAAGTACCTTAACTTTACCCGTTCTACCTCTGAACTAGATCTTATTACCCGTAGGATAATCAAGGAATGTGAAGGGGATCGTTACAACGATAAGGATGTGGTGGATAGATATGCCGATCAAAACTCCGATGAGCATAAAAAGATGGTTGATATAATGTGTAAACAGCTTAACTTTACCTCCCTTAAATTCCATGAGCTTAATGAGCTTTTGGATTCAATTGGGATAGATAGAGATAAGATCTGTACCTACTGCTGGAACGGAAATGAATAGGGCTAATTAATAGGAGGATGAAATGGAAACAAGTTTTTCTAACAGCTATAAAGAAGCGGGCGTTGATGTAACAGCGGGGTACAAGGCGGTTGAGCTTATGAAAACCCACGTCGCAAAGACCATGAACAGCTCGGTAATTTCGGGTCTTGGCGGTTTTGGCGGACTATTTGAGCTTGACCTAACCGGAATAGAGCGCCCTGTACTAGTATCGGGGACTGACGGGGTAGGGACAAAGCTAAAGCTAGCCTTTTTAATGGATAAGCACGACACTGTGGGGATAGACTGTGTAGCTATGTGCGTTAACGATATAATCTGCTGTGGTGCAAAGCCGCTGTTCTTCCTAGACTATGTGGCGGTAGGGAAAAACTTCCCTCACAAGGTAGCACAGATAGTATCGGGGATTGCCGATGGTTGTATCCAAGCGGGAGCGGCACTTGTAGGGGGAGAAACTGCAGAGATGCCGGGCTTCTACCCAGAGGATGAGTATGACCTTGCGGGATTCAGCGTAGGGGTAGTGGATAAAAGCAGAATTATCGATATTACTACCCAAAAGGAAGGAGATGTGCTTATAGCATTGCCTTCTAGCGGGGTTCACTCTAACGGCTTTTCGCTTGTTAGAAAGGTGTTTGACATCGAGAATACCGATATAAAGGTGAAGATAGATTCCCTTGGGTGTTCTTTAGGGGAAGCGTTACTAACCCCTACAAAGATATATGTTAAGCCACTACTAAAGCTAATGGAGAGCGTAACTGTTAAAGCGGTATCCCATATTACAGGCGGCGGATTCTACGAAAATATCCCACGTGCCTTAAACGAAGGTATGGTAGCTAACATCGATAGGACATCGCTTCGGATTCTACCGATATTTGACCTTATCCAAAAGCAGGGTAACATCCCTGAACGTGATATGTTTAATACCTATAACATGGGTGTTGGTATGATGGTATGTGTTTCGGCAGATGAGGCAGACAAAGCGTTAGAGGTTCTAAAACAAAACGGCGAGGACGCTTATGTTATAGGTACTCTATCAAAGGGTGACGGTGCGGCTTCTATTGTTATCAATTAGTTACTGTAATAGGGGGTTATTATGCTGTCAAAGAAAAAGATTGTAGTGCTTGTATCTGGTGGCGGAACAAACCTACAGGCGATAATAGATGCCCAGAATAACGGGATAATTAAAGATGGATATGTATCCTGCGTTATCTCATCAAGGGCGGACGCCTATGCGCTTACTAGAGCTTTGGATAACGGTATTAAGACTAGGGTTATCAGCAGAAAAGAGTATAAAGACACGTTGGAATACAGCAAGGATATCCTAAAAGCGTTGCAGGAGGAACAGGCAGATCTTGTAGTGTACGCCGGTTTTATGATTATCCTTGATGGAATAGTATCGGACGCGTATCAGAATAAAATGATGAATGTCCACCCTGCACTAATCCCTAGCTTTTGCGGCAAGGGATACTATGGACTGCATGTACATAAGGCAGTAATAGAAAGCGGGGTAAAGCTAACTGGAGCGACGGTGCATTTTGCTAATGAGGTTTGCGACGGCGGGCCGATAATCCTGCAAAAGGCGGTAGAGGTAAAGAATGACGACACCCCCGAAACGCTGCAAAAACGGGTTATGGAGCAGGCGGAGTGGGATATACTACCACGTGCAGTATCGCTTTTTTGTCAAGACCGTATAGTGGTAACTAACGGTAAGGCGGTAGTTATCGATTAGATTAATTGGTTTGCCGAAGGATTAGTAAGTGAGGACATTCCTGCGTGTAAAAAACAAAATATAGATAAATGGAGGGTATTATGGAGATTGTATCGTTAGATAAGGAGCTAAGCAGTAACAGCTACCCTGGCAGAGGGATAATAATAGGCAAAGGTGATACAGCAAACGGTGAAAACCTAGTTGTTGCTTACTTTATTATGGGAAGAAGTGTTAACAGCCGTAACAGAATATTTGAGGAGTTTAACGGTGGGATTAAGACCCGTGCCTTTGACGAGGCACTACTAACCGACCCATCCCTTATAATCTACTCCCCTGTGCGGTTACTAAACGGCGGAATAGTAGTAACAAACGGTGACCAGACCGATACTATCTGCGACTTTATCGAGCAGGGCAAAACCTTTGAAGAGGCGCTAAGGACAAGACAGTTTGAACCAGACCCACCAAACTACACACCTAGGATTTCGGGTATAGTTGACACCTCGGCAGAGCAGTTTAGCTATAAGTTATCCATCCTAAAATCCGCTAATGGAGACCCTACAGCGGACTATCGGTACTTCTATGAATACACAAATCCAATAGCGGGACAAGGGCACTTTATCCACACCTATAGATGTGACGGTGACCCAATCCCATCCTTTGAGGGAGAACCAAAGCTTGTAAAGCTAGAGGGAGATATCGACAGCTTTACAAAAACCTTGTGGGACAACCTTAACGGTGATAACAAGGTATCGTTATTCACAAGGTATGTTGACCTTAAGACAGGCACAGAGCAGACCCGAATAGTTAATCGCAATAAATAGGCATACGTTATCTGCAACCCGCCGTAGGCAGATTAACTACAGCGTTAATTGGACAATGAGGTATAGCTAAAGTGTTAGTCCGAAATATTTTGTTGCCCAAACTAATAACCTTAAAAGTCGGCGGAGAGAAGGGAAATTACATGAAAGAACTAGCATTAAAATATGGTTGTAACCCAAATCAAAAGCCTTCCCGTATATTTATGAAGGACGGCGAGCTTCCTATAACAATACTAAACGGTAATCCTGGATATATTAACTTCCTTGACGCATTAAACAGCTGGCAGCTTGTAAAGGAGCTTAAGGCGGCGACAGGGCTACCAGCGGCGGCATCCTTTAAGCATGTTAGCCCGGCGGGTGCGGCGGTTGGGATACCGATGTCGGATGTACTAAAGGAGATTTACTTTGTAAGCGGTATGGAGCTTTCACCTTTAGCAACTGCATATGCAAGAGCCAGAGGGGCGGACAGAATGTCCTCATTTGGAGATTTTATTGCACTATCTGATGAATGTGACGAAAGTACCGCAAGGCTTATCTCACGTGAGGTGTCGGATGGAGTTATAGCGCCTTCCTACTCTGAAAAAGCGTTAGAGATACTAAAAGGAAAGCGTAAGGGTGGATACAACGTTATCCAGATAGATGAAAGCTATACCCCAGCTCCGATTGAGCATAAGGACGTTTACGGCATAACCTTTGAACAGGGCAGAAACGAACTTAAAATAGACGAGAATATGATACAAAACGTGGTAACCAAACAAAAGGATATCCCAGAAGAAGCTAAGCGTGACCTTATAATCTCTCTAATCGCCCTTAAGTATACCCAGTCAAACTCTGTGTGTTACGTTAAAGACGGACAGCTAATCGGGGTAGGTGCAGGGCAACAGTCAAGGATTCACTGCACAAGACTAGCGGGTAACAAGGCGGATATTTGGTATCTTCGTCAGCATGAAAAGGTGCTTTCTCTTAAATTTAAGGATAAGCTACCTCGTCCGGAACGTGATAACGCTATCGACGTGTATATCTCGGATGATTATATCGATGTACTGGCAGACGGGGTTTGGGAAAACTTCTTTACAGAGAAACCGACAGTGTTTACAAAAGAGGAAAAAACCCAGTGGCTATCTACCCTAACAGGGGTTAGCTTAGGCTCGGACGCATTCTTCCCATTTGGTGACAACGTACTTCGTGCAGTTAGAAGCGGGGTGCAGTATATAGCACAACCGGGCGGTTCTATCCGTGATGATAATGTTATCCTAGAATGTGATAACCATAACGTAGCGATGGCATTTACAGGGTTACGTCTGTTCCACCATTAATCTGTATTAGGTAACATTTTTATTATCTTAACCTTCGCACCTGCGTAATCTCTAAAAAAATGGGGTCTGCGGAGTTTTAGGCAGAGCCTCATTGTAGTTGCTTAACCGCCTTGTTATTTTACATCCAGTATCTGCGGTATGCGAAGGTTGAGTTTTATTATGAGAAAGGATGGTAGTATGTCGGAAACAGAAAAGATGATAGCGTTTAACAAAACCTTTGTAGAGAATAAAAGCTATGAAAGGTATAACACAACAAAGTATCCTAATAAGAAAATTGCTATCCTTTCTTGTATGGATACAAGGCTTACAGAGCTGTTACCTGCCGCTTTAGGGATACAAAATGGCGATGTGAAGATGATAAAGAATGCGGGGGCGTTAATCAGCAGTCCGTTTGGAAGTGTTATGAGAAGCCTTATTGTTGCTATATACGAGCTTATGGTGGAAGAGATACTTGTAGTAAACCACTTTGATTGTGGTATGCAAGCACTCGATACACAAGCGCTAATAGATAAGATGATTAATCGTGGCGTTGATATAAAAGAGATGGAGTTAATTAACTATCTTGGTATCGACATCCTACAGTGGCTTAAAGGCTTTGATGATCCGGCTTCTTCCGTAAAAGAAACGGTAAAGCTTATTAAAAACCATCCGCTCATCCCAAAGGATGTTAAGATACGAGGTTTTTTAATTGACCCCACTACAGGAAAACTTGAAGAGGTTTAAAAGGTCATAGGATTATATCTATAAAGCTTGGAGTGCGTATCTATGCAATACCCATATTGTAAATCGGAGATGTCGTCAGGGGATATTATCGGGGACGGTAGGACAAAGGTACGATGGCAAGCCAAAGGTGAGAAGCTTAGCTTGCTTGATAAAGCCATTACTGAAAAAGGTTGTATTAAAGCGGGGTACTCCCTTACCCAGTTTAAACTGTCAGGGGAATATTGCAAAAGCTGCAACAAAATTATTATAGATACAGGGGTACTTAAATAACAGTATCAATAAAGGTCGCATAATCGCCCATTGTTATTGTTAATTGTTAATGTAAAAAAAGGGGGGCTATTGTGAAAGTATTGGTTGTTGGGGGCGGCGGGCGAGAGCACGCTATAGTCCACAGGCTTAGCCAGAGCAAAAGAATAGAGAAGCTGTACTGTGCACCGGGTAACGGCGGGATTGCACAGCTTGCAAAGTGTGTAGATATTAAAGCTACCGATATAGATGGGGTAGTAAACTTTAGTGTTCAAAACAGTATAGATTTTGTGGTGGTAGCGCCGGATGATCCACTTGTGTTAGGGATGGTGGATGCACTAAACGCTAAAGGGATTAAAACCTTTGGACCTAACAAAAAGGCGGCGATTATTGAGGGAAGCAAGGTCTACTCAAAAGAGCTGATGAAGAAGTACAACATCCCTACCGCAGGGTATGAGGTGTTTGATGATGCAGAAAGAGCGATAGAGTATATAAAACAAAACAACACCTATCCAATTGTAGTAAAGGCGGATGGCTTAGCTTTAGGTAAAGGGGTAATAATCCCTGAAAGCTTTGAGGCGGCGGTGGAAGCGGTTAACTCTATAATGAATGACAGGGTGTTTGGCGACAGCGGTAATAAAGTAGTGATAGAGGAGTTTCTAACAGGCCCGGAGGTATCGGTGCTTAGCTTTACCGACGGTAAAACTATAATTCCTATGGTATCATCTATGGATCATAAGCGTGCGTATGACGGCGACAAAGGCCCTAACACCGGCGGGATGGGAACTATCGCTCCTAACCCATTCTATACCGATAAGGTAGCGAAAGAGTGCTTAGAGAGGATATTTATCCCGACAATGAACGCCCTTAACAGCGAGGGACGTACCTTTACAGGCTGCATCTTCTTTGGAATTATGCTAACCCCAAACGGAGCTAAAACGATAGAGTACAACTGTCGATTCGGTGACCCCGAAACACAGGTGGTGATATCTCTATTAGACAGCGACCTGTTTGATATCTTCACCGCAATAAGCGAGGGTAGGTTGTCCGAAGCTAAGGTAGAGTGGCAGGATAAGCATGCCGCTTGTGTAGTAGTAGCGTCGGGTGGATACCCTGTGTCCTACAAAAGCGGGTACAAAATCAGCGGACTAGATAACATACAGCAGGATACCGTGGTATACCACGCAGGTACTAAGCTAGAAGGTGATAATACCCTAACAAACGGCGGACGGGTGTTAGGTGTAACCTCTGTAGGAGATACGCTAGAGCAAGCGATTGACAAGGCGTATAAATCAGCAGAAGCAATTAGCTTTACCGATAGCTTCTACCGAAAGGATATCGGTAAAACCGCTAGATAGAATTTTAAATATAAAATACAACACCCTAGATATGCCATATGGCAGGATCTAGGGTGTTGTATTTTATATTAATAAAAGATGGGCTGAAGCTGTTTTCCCTGTAGTGCATACTCGATAGCTTGTGGGATTTTGTCAAAGTCTGCTGAAAGAGAGAAAGGCTTTTCTATAGGATCATCCTGTTTAAGCGGTACAAAGTAGTAGTTTTTGTAGTTAAGCAGTAGTCCGATATTCTTAGCGCTAGAGCTTAATCCGTCGTTTGTTGAAGCGGCAATCACCACCGGCTTTAGGTTTCTAAGATGGGATTTTACCGCTAGTGTAACAGGGGTGTCGATAATACCCCAGGCAAGCTTTGTCATGGTATTTCCTGTACAAGGTGCAACCACCAGTACGTCTACCATATTTTTAGGGCCTATTGGTTCTGCTCCCTCGATGGTACAGATAACCTTGTTACCGCAGATCTCCTCGATACGGCCGATAAAGTCCTCCGCCTTACCAAAGCGGGTGGAGAGTCGACTTGCGTTAAAGGACATTATTGGGATTATGTTGTAGGTTTTAATTAACTCTTTAAGTATTCCAATTACCTTTTCAAAGGTGCAAAACGATCCAGTCAGCGCTAAACCTATGGTAATCTTTTTGTCATTCAATGGTTTCACCTCTTTCGACTAGTATGTTGTTAATGGTGTCGTAGACGATTGAGCCGGCGGCGGCGTCTGCCATCTTCCCAGGGATACCAAGCTCCCATAAGCACCGTAGGTTTAGTTCGTTTGCCATCATAAAGTCTACCCCGCCAGGCTTTGAGGCAAGGTCGATTATAAGCGCATTCTTGTTAACTAAATGTAGTAGCGGCTCTGTTAGGATAAGCGCAGGCACAGTATTGATTATAATATCCTGACTGGATAAAACCTCACCGATTTTATCGGTTGCAACTGCGTTTACACCGCTAATCTCTTGTAGGATTAGGTCGGACTTTTTGCGAGCGGTAGCGGTTATACTACAGCTAAATCCCTTTAGCATGTTAACTAGAATTTTAGCAATCCTGCCTGATCCGATAATAAGTACTCTTGCTCTGCATAGGGAGAAGTTAATGTTGTTAATCATGGTGGCAACTGCCCCTTGTGCAGTAAGATATGCGTTTGAGAGTAAAAGCTCCTCACGCTTCATGTAATCAAAATAGCGGATCTTTCTCTCTTTAAGTAGGTTTAGTAGAAGGGGGGAAAAGTTTCCGCCGAATACTAAGGTGTTTTCATGTGCCTTATCTAAAACGCTTGTCACTGTAATAACCTTTTGACTTAGTGCGGTACTAACATGGATATCGTCAATAGACACAATTACAGGTAGAATTATAATATCGATAGGCTTTGTTATCTCTCTTGGAGAGGAAACATTTATACAACCAATATCTTCGGTGTATATGGGATCTATCCCGCAGACAAAAAGATTATGGTGTGGTTTTATCCTTTTGCAGATGGTAATAAATCGGTTATCTCCGCCTACAATGAGGATGTTTTTTATATTGTTACTTAACAAAATCTTCTCCTTTTCCTTGCAGATAAACACTAATTTACCTACGCTTTTCATGTTCATCTAGCAAAAATCCGATATAGTAAAGATAGCATAGCACTGTTATAACCCTTGCTAATAACCTGCTATACTATAAACATTTGACCGATTTCTATATATTAGACTTTGTGAAGGTTTAACTAGAAGGCTACAAAATCTAAAACTAAAGAACAAAGTCAAATTGCTAAACTACCCCGCTTAATAACAGCATATTTTTGGAGCGTTGGCTGACATAAATGACTACTGTTTTATTGCGGAGTAATACTACATTGTATGATAAATTTATTGGTTATGTGAACAAAATGGGGGAAAGCTATTGACATTTATTTTTGTATATGATATACTAGATTTATTGGCTACAGTTAGGACTTATTCCTAATAGTAAGTTTAGAAAGGTGGTGTGGTAAAAGGATGAACAACTTGGTATTATCTTCTCATAAAGGAGTATTAGAAAACTTAAAAGCTATAAAAAGTTATGCATGCAGCAATGTGTATGCTTTAGTAAGCCTTGCTCTTTTTCGGAAATTTGGCCATGTTTTAATGGCAAATTATGCGGTAAACGGGATAGCTATATCCATTTTTAATAAAATGTTCGATTTTGTAAAGTACCTTTTACCGCATAAATATATAGGATCTGCAAAGTTAACGGCATGTTAACGCTGTGCAGTTTATAATTGCTGTCTTCACAGTAGTATAATTACCCCTTAGATTTTACGCTGTAATCCCTGTATGGACGAAATCGTCTATGCAGGGATTTTATTTTTTATCTGTAAAAGGTTTATCTAGAAGGAGATGTTATATGAGTATAATTAGTTATACAAAAACCGCTAAGATGATGATTAGCGGTCAGACAAACGGTGGATTAATCTACCTAGTTCCACAGATAGCCACAAAGCTTATCTACCTTATACCGCTACTGTTTATCTGGCAGGTGGTTATGAGTGGGGGGAGCGCTGTGGATGTGGGGATGGATACCGCTACTATGCTATCCTACACCTATGTTAACGCACTATTATTGGATATGACGGCGGTATCAACAGCCGCCTCCGCATGGAACTATGAGGGGCTACTGATAACCCTCTTTACCCGACCAATGTCGGTCTTTGGACACCTAATTGCGCAGACCATAGGGGGATGGGTACCAATGCTACTAATGTTTTCGCTACCAATGGCGGCGATATCACCGCTCCTTGGGATATCGGTAGTCCCCGCTACAATGTGGTTTTTCCCAAGCTTACTGCTATGTATATCGCTAGGTTTTGCAATAGACTTTTTGTTTGCCTGCCTTGCCATAAAGCTTAGAGGGGTAAGCTGGCTTATTACGGTTATAAGATGGGCGATAGTATCGTTGCTTTCAGGCACGGTAATACCATTTAAGCTAATGCCGTTTGGGTTAGATAAGGTGTTTGCACTACAACCGTTTGGCAGTCTGGGCGGGGCGGCATTATCGGTATTTACAGGGATAAGCGACCCTTTATCGGTAATCCTGATACAGCTATTCTGGAATGCTGTACTCTGGCCAACAGCGATAATAGTATTTAAAAAATCACAGGAAGGGATGATGAGTTATGGGGGATAGAGTAACCTTTAGGCGAATTATAAATCTATATAAAATAGCCGCAAAGATGGATCTTGCTTGGCTTATGAGGGATTCTCTATTTGCAATTTTGGCAATTAGCTCGGATGTTATCTCTACAGTTGCGGCGGTTACGGGGGTGTTTTTATTAGCCTGGCGGTTTGATGGAATCGGAGGGATGGATAAATACGAGGTGTTACTAATGTTAGGATACTCCACCGTAATAGGTGGGATGTATATGATATTTTTCGGGATGAACAACGGGCATGTAAGCCGTATCATTGGTAGGGGACAGCTGGAGCATATGATGGTACAGCCGCTACCGCTTTCCGTTCAGCTTACCACAATGGGATTTATCCCTTTTACAGGATCAAGCAACTTAATTTCAGGGGTGGTAATAATGAGCATTGCAGTATCTAACCTTGGTATAACCGTTACCTGGTGGTGGATAGCTTCGGTGGCTTTGAATGTGCTATTGACACTAACAATACTGCTGTCACTGCTATATCTATCATCCTCTATTACATTTTATGCACCTGTGCAGGCAGAGGAGATTACAAGCTATCTACACGGCTCGCTTACAGGGATTAGTAACTTCCCACTTTCAGGAATGCCAAAGGTATTGCAGATGATACTTATATCCGTTATACCGTCAGGGCTACTTGCCTGGCTTCCGACATTAGCGCTGTTGGGCAAATCGCCGCTTGGCATGCCCGCAGTCTATCCGCTTATCTTTGCTGTAATCACAGCTACACTAGCAACCATCTTCTTTAGGAAAGGACTAAGATATTATGTTAAAAAAGGCACAAATAGATACTCAAGCATGGGACACCGCAGATAAAAACGCTGTGACCGTTTTGGGGGTAACCAAGACCTTTACCCAATGGCAGAGGGAGAACGAGGGTAGGGGGATAATTAAAAACCTACTTAAACCAGAAAAGAAGGTTATCGTAGCGTTAGATGACGTATCGTTTAACGTTAAAAGGGGGGAGTTTATAGCATACGCAGGGCCTAACGGAGCGGGAAAGAGCACCACAATGAAGCTTTTATGCGGCATGTTGCTCCCCGAGTGTGGGGAGATTAAGGTGCTTGGAATGTCACCTAAAGATAACCGTATACCGCTAATGAAAAGGCTTGGAGTTTTGTTTGGTAACCGCACCGAGCTGTGGTGGGATCATCCTATCTCCCAAAGCTTTGAATGGAAAAGGGCGGTGTGGGATATCCCAGATGAGGTGTACAAACGAAACCTTGAGATGGTAACCGAGCTTTTAAATATCGGCGACCTACTTAAAACCTTTGCAAGGGAGCTAAGCCTAGGTCAGCGGATGAGGGCGGATCTTGCACTTATGCTACTTCATAGTCCGAGTATAATCCTACTTGACGAACCAACCCTAGGGCTTGATGTCATAGCAAAGCGTCAGATGATAGAGTTTCTAAAGCGGTTAAACAAGGATGAAAAGGTAACCATTATGGTAACAAGTCATGATATGGATGACCTTGAGGAGATGGCACAGCGGATACTAATGGTTAGTAGCGGCAAGGTGGTGTATGACGGAAGCTTTGATGGTCTACGGGATATCACCGGTAATGTTACAAGGATTGTTGTTACCGCTACAGAGGATACAGTGCTTTCTATCGATGGCGGTCAGCATATATCGGCGGATAATGGTGTGTTTGAGTTTGAGGTAGACCTAGCAAAGGTATCGGTAAAGGATGTTTTATACCGTATCTCTCAAGCTGACGGAGTTAAGGATGTTGCTATTGGTAAAGCTTCTATTGAGAAGGTTATCGCGGAGCTTTACCATTCGTGGAGGTCGGATAACGCTTGACATAACAAAAAAACCATAGTATAATAGATCTATGAAAAGATGAAAGGGGAGGGGGATACTATGGGCAACACTACAAGGCTTGGAAGAACCAATATTATCGTTAACAAAAACGGATTTGGCGCACTTCCAATACAACGAATCTCAAAGCCGGAGGCGGGCAAGCTGTTACGAAAGGCATACGACAATGGGATAACCTTTTTTGATACAGCAAGAGCCTATTCAGACAGCGAGGAGAAGATAGGGCTTTATCTATCAGATGTACGAAAGGATATCTATATCTCAACCAAAACCCATGCGGCAACGGTGGAGGATTTTTGGGATCATCTGCATACAAGCCTTAAGCTTTTAAAGACCGACTATATCGATATCTATCAGCTACATAACCCCGCCTACTGTCCAAAGCCTAACGATGATATGGGTATCTATGACTCACTGCTTAAAGCAAAAGATCAGGGAAAGATTCGTTTTATCGGGATCACAAACCATAGGCTAGCGGTGGCGCAAGAGGCGGTGGACAGCGGACTTTATGATACCTTACAGTTTCCGTTTAGCTATATGTCGGGTGAACAGGAGCTCTCACTAGTAAAAGCCTGCGAGCAAAAGGATATGGGGTATATCGCAATGAAGGCGCTCTGTGGTGGGCTAATCACTAATTCTGCGGCGGCATATGCATTTGTGAGTCAGTATGACAATGTCCTACCTATCTGGGGTGTTCAAAAAGAAAACGAGCTTGATGAGTTTATAAGCTACGTTAATAACCCTCCTGTTATGGATGAGGCGATTAAGGCGGTCATCAAGGCAGATAACGATAGACTAGCGGGTGATTTTTGCCGTGGATGTGGCTACTGTCTGCCGTGTCCTGCGGGGATAGAGATATTTACCTGCGCTAGGATGTCACTGCTAATTAGACGAGCACCCTCTGCGCAGTTTTTAACCGAAAAATCGCAGGAGATGATGGGAAGGATTAAGGACTGTATCCACTGCAACGCTTGCAAAACACGTTGCCCATACGACCTAGACACCCCTAAGCTTTTACAGGAAAACTACAAGGATTATCTATCGATTTTGGATGGCAGGACTACGGTGTAAAAATGTTTACAAAATGTCCATATACTATATAGTGAAAGTATGGTATAATAAGAAGGTTGCATTATCTTTTTCAAGTTAGTAACATAACCACAAAGCGATTGCAACAAAATTAATAGATGTCAACCTAAAATTTAAAATAATATATATAAAGTCAGCTGTGATATCTTATTATATAGCAATTTCCGGTGGGCTTTCAGCCCACAAGATAGGCTTTGCCTATCTTCTCGGCATTTTATATGTCAAGCGGAACGGCTATAGCTTGTATGTATGGGTTGACAAGGTAAATCTTATTATAGAAAGCGAGATCAATGGAAAGAATTAAATTTGAAGACTTAAACTTGTCAAGTCAGGTCATTCGTGCTGTAGGTGATATGGGATTTGAAACAGCTACAGAGGTACAATCTTCCTCTATACCTCTAATCATGGAGGGCAAGGATGTTTTAGGACGGTCTAGCACAGGTACAGGAAAGACTGCCGCATTTGGTATCCCCGCAGTAGAGAGCATTAAGGATGCGGGGGTTAAGCTACCGCAGGTGCTTATTATGTGTCCGACACGTGAGCTTGCAATGCAGGTAAGCGATGAGATAGGGAAATTCGCAAAGTATACCCGCAATGTAAGGGTGGCTACAGTATATGGCGGTCAGTCGATGGATATACAGATCCGTCAGCTAAGGACTGCTAACATCGTTGTAGGAACACCGGGGCGTATTATGGATCACATCCGCAGAAAGACGCTAAAGCTGCATGACCTAAAGATGGTGGTGCTAGATGAAGCGGATGAGATGTTAAACATGGGATTTTATGAGGATATCCAAACGGTGCTAAAGGAAGTTCCGGAGGAACGTCAAACTATCCTATTCTCGGCAACAATGCCTCCGGCTATCCAGAAGATAACCGAAGAGTTTCAAACCGACCCGCAGTTAGTTGCGGTAGACCAAGGTAAAAAAACCATCGATACCATAGACCAGTTCTTCTATCAGGTTAAACAGTCCCAGAAGATGGAGGCTATCAGCATTATCCTTCAGCAGTACGCAACCAAACGTTCAATAGTGTTTTGTAACACCAAGAAGATGGTTGATGATCTAGTGGACTACCTAAATGAACATGGCTTTAAGGCGGTAGGACTACATGGCGATATGCGCCAGAATGTGCGTACACAGGTAATGAATAACTTTAAGAGCGGTAGACTGCATATCCTTGTAGCAACTGATGTAGCGGCTAGAGGTATCGACGTAGAAGATATCGATGCAGTTATAAACTTTGATATCCCACAGGAGCTTGAGTACTACATCCACCGTATCGGACGTACAGGAAGAGCGGGCAAAACAGGGGTATCCGCAACGCTGGTCTGCAACAAAGCACAGCTAAAAAAGCTGTATGAAATCAGATACTATATTAAGGCGGAGATAAATGAAAAGAAGATGCCTACTATAGACGATATCTTGATTATGAAGTCCGATAAGTTTGTAAAACGACTAAAAGCTATCCTTACTGAGGACAACTACTCCAACTGGGAAAAGGTGGTTGATAACCTTGTCGAGGAAGGGTATGATACAAAACAGATTGCCAGTGCGGCAGTAGCGCTTATAGCCTCTAAGGATAAGAAGATTATCCCTCATATCGAAGCAGTTTCCTTTACCGCTTCAGGTGGTGGAGAATCTAGAGGACGAGGGGTGTTTGGTCAATCAAGACCTATGCGTCCGGGTGGTAACAGACCTAGATTTGATGATGGTGGAAATCGCTCACTTATCTCGGTAAATATCGGAAGGAATGACAGGATTGCACCAAATTTCTTAGTAGGGGCAATAGTAGAAGGCACAGGACTTTCCTCCGATAAGATAGGAAAGATAGAGATCTACGATGATTTCTCAACAATATCAATGCCCGCACAGGAGGCTCAGGTTGTAGTTAACAACATGAGCAACTACACCGTCAAAGGGCAGATGGTTAACTTCTCGATAGCGGATGTTAAAAAGGGCTTCTCCTCAAGACAGTCACACTCTGGCGGTAGTGGTAAACGTCGTCCGTTTAGCTATGACAATAGTAGCAGAGGACGTAGCCGTAATAACAGCTATAGAGATAAACCAAAACGTGATTATACCAAAAAATTTAATGATTAATTATTACGTCGGCACTTAAGAGTAGCAAGCTTTCTTTTAAGCTTACGCTAGTAGCGCAAGGACTTGTTAGCATAGCGTATACTACTAAGTGTTCAAGTAATAAGCTACCCGCATCTATTTTACAAGGTAATACGCCTTTGCTTTTATATAGCAAAGATTGTAAAATATATGCGGGTAAATTTTTTAAAGGGGGTTATAACAAATGAAAGATATATTTATAAGGTTTAAGCAGTCTAAAGACCATCTAAGGGAGGTCAATTCACTAGCCGTAGTAGGTATACTTATAGCGCTAAGTCTAGTGTTAAACAGGTTTGCAAAGGTACAGCTGTCACCAGAGCTTCAGATAAGCTTTGGATTTCTAGCCAGCGGAGCGATCGGGCTATTATTTGGGCCTGTTATAGGAGGGATAGCGGGATTTATTACCGACATACTTGGTTTTTACATAGCCCCTACTGGGTCATTTTTCCCTGGATTTACCTTGAATGCGATTCTTTCCGGGATGATATACGGTTCGTGCTTATATCGTTACAAATTTACCTTCATAAGGGTACTTATTACAAAAGCGATTATTAACGTTTTTATTAATATTGGGTTAAACTCACTATGGATATCGATAATGACTGGAAAAGCGGTATACCTGCTTATGGGGGCTAGGGTCGTAAAGAACTTGATACTACTGCCGATTGAAGCTGTTATGCTATACCTTATCGGTAAGATCATCCTTAAGGTTTACAGCAGAAGCCGTATTAATAGAGGATAGTATGGTAAGTGAGCAAGCGAAAATTAGATTTGAGCTAGCAATGAGAAAGCACCTTACAAACGATTATATGATCCCCCAGATAGGAAGCCTTGCCGAGAAGAATATCCATGCCGTGCTAAAGCATTATCTACAGCCAGACGAGGTCTACCACGAGGTGCGGATAGGCAGATACTTTGCCGACATCTGCAAGGACGGTCATATATATGAGGTGCAGACTAGAGGGTTTGGCAAGCTACGACCAAAGCTTACTGCCTTTTTAAAGGAGCACAGAGTAACGGTTGTCTACCCTATAATTGCAAAGCGGTATATAAACTGGGTAGATCACAGTACAGGTGAGATTGTTAGCAGTAGAATATCGCCCTCAAGACCTAATATCTACAACCTGTTTGATGAGCTTGTCTACCTTAAAGAGATACTGCAAACAGACAGGCTAACCTCCCTAGGCTTTAGGGTAATAACGCTGCAAGCGAACGAGTACAAGCTTCTAGATGGATTTGGCAAGGACAAGAAGAAGCGAAGCACAAAGTATACAATACAACCCACCCTTCTAATTGACGACCAAGAGATTAACAGCATATCTGGCCTAACTCAGCTAACCACTAATGCTTTAGACGAGCTTTGTGAAAAACAAGGGTTTACCACAAAGGATTTAAGTAGGCTGGCTAAGGTAAAGATTGGTACAGCTCGATGTATGGCAAATGTACTGTCTGCTGATGGGATCAATGTAATAGAGCAGGTTGGTAAGAAGGGCAATAGCAAGGTGTATGTAACTACGCGGTAAAGGGTAGTTGCCTAAATTCAATATTACTGCAAAAATTGCGCAAAACCTTTGACTATCGGTTTGCGTGATTTTTTTAAATAATGTTAGCTTAAGGTAGTTTATTGATTAGATAAGAATATTAATATGATTTTAATAATTATTGAAAAATCTTGAAGAAAAGGCTCATGACCTTTCGTTACATAAATAGCTAGCGGTGAGGGGAGATGGTGACGATAGGATGACTGATGAACAATTTAAAGAATTGGTCGTTAAATACGAAAGGTTAGTGTACACAATATGTTATCAGCTTACAAGAGATCACCAAAAATCCCAAGATCTATCACAAGAAACCTTTATTAGTGTATACACAAACATACACAGATGTAAAGAATCAGACTACAAACCATGGATAGCAAGGATAGCCACTAACAAGGCAAAGGACTACCTTAAAAGCGCTTACTATAAACAGCTACAGCAGAGCAAGGAGCTTAGCGAGGAGGTAAGTGGGGATGTACAGGATCTAATAGGTCTTGCCACCGGAAATGATGAAACCTTTGATATAGCTATGACTAAGGATATGGTAAGAAACATAAGGGAAAAAATTTTAGCTTTGAAGGAGCCGTATCTACAGGTTAGCACCATGTTCTTTATTAAAGAGCTTAGTGTGGAGGAGATTGCCTCGTTACTTAAGCGACCCAAAAAGACAGTACATACACAGCTAGCAAGAGCAAAAATTATACTACAAAAACAGATAAAGGAGGACGGTTATGGAGTATTTTAACCAGCAAGGTCACCTCACCACTCATGCATTTGACCTAATAGAATCAGCAGATCCACCGGAGCTTGCCAGACTTGAGATATCCGAACACCTCTCTTTCTGTGACGAGTGTCTGGATGAGTACCTTAAGCATATGCAAGACAAAACACTGCTCACACCGCTTAGACCTGTGAAGAACGGGGTGTTAATGGAGCTTAGAATAAAGCTATTTAACCTTGTGTTTAGCAGATGTGCTAGCGTAATACTTGCCGCTTCTATCGCTATTATACTAACCCTAACAGGGGTGTTATACCGCACAGATATCCTGCGTGATTATGACCGATTTGATAGGGTAAAACAGCAAGATCAAGAGCAACAAAAACCTACAGAGCAGATTACAGACTCCTTGTCAAGGGTAATATCGGATATACTAAATAATTTAGAAAGGAATTATGAAGATGAGAAAAAATAGTTTTTTAACAGTGTTGTTTGCATTTATACCGGGTGCTGGCCCTATGTATCTGGGTTATATGAAGCGAGGGATTTCACTAATGGGGGTATTCTTCGGGATACTGGCAATCTGCACGCTGTTAAGGATTGACAGCATACTTTGGGCACTTCCGATTGTATGGTTCTACTCCTTCTTTACCACCCTTAACATACATGGACTTATAGTTAGATCTATGCCAATTCCGAAGGATGAGTATCCATTTGATACAACTAAGGTTCAGGGAGCTTTTGCCGACACATTAAGCAGTAAAAAGGGGATCTATCTAGGGTATACCCTTATTGTGATTGGTGTTATAATGATGATAAACCTTTTATTTGCCTCGGTCATTAACCTGCTTAATTCATACTTTCCACAGCTTAGCGGTCTATTCTACCGATTAAGAGAAGGGTTCCCAACCCTAATAATTGCGGTAATAATAATTGTACTGGGGACTAAGTTGGTTCGTAGCGGTAAGCAGATGGATGAGCAAACTGTAATTGATGTTGGACTAGTAGAGTACGAGGGTAAAAGTGAAGAATAATTAGCAGGAAGGGAATTACCATGGACGATAAACAAAATATAGCTACCCCTCGAGTTGAGGATATAGCCCAAGACGCCACCCTTAAGGATATAAGCGCACTAGAGCCATCACAGGGTGAGGATAATTCACAATTTGACAGCGACTATAAACAGGATATAAATACAGACGACATTAGTGCAGACGCAACAAATAATTTCCATAATAATGCTACAGATACAAAACAATTAGGACATGTACCACCGCCGCCTCCGCCACCAAATAACGCATACCAATATTCGCAAAAACCACCTAAAAAACCAATCCGTAGGGTTGGTACATTTACAATGGGAATAGCGTTAATTGGGTTTGGTTTAGCAATATGCTACAGCCTGCTTAATCCTGGGTTTGATTATTTTCTTATAGTAAAGCTTTCGCCATTGGTGTTAGTACTACTGGGCGCTGAAATAGTGCTATTTAGCACGTTTAGCAAGAACACACGGATTAGATACGATTTTCTAAGCGGGTTTGTCTGCTTTTTGATAATCTGCGGTAGCCTGATTGCGGCGGCTATACCCACTGTTTATAAAGCGTATGGTTATGGAAGGGTTCAAAGGCAGAATGACATAGAGACCGCTATAGTCAAGCAGTATGAATCCAAATTAACTCCAAGCTATGATATAGCGCTGGATGTATATCTTAACGACGGTTGGATGTTATCATACATATTCGGTGGAATGGATAGACCGGTTGATACTGAGGAGTATCTATACTATGCAAATCTCAACGTTACTGTAAACAAAAAGTTTAAAACTCCTGAAGAGTTTGCAGACTATTGCCTATCAATACTTAACAGCGCAAAGGATGTAGGTCGTTTAGTACAGTCGATCTCATTTAGGCAATTTGATGAGAACAGGGAGTACTCGGTCTATGTATATAGACCATATAATAGCCAAACTACCGTTAACCGATTAATGCCAAACGTCATTGAGCATAACCTCACAGACCAATCCACCACAGAGATTATCGAAGATGACACCACACAGCAGGATAACGAACCAGAAGATGATTCCCCAAAAGGATAGTATTATACTAGGCAAGCAACTACATAAAAAAGCGCTTACAGCAGGGATAGACCCTATACTGTAAGCGCTTTG
>CAZAOY010000033.1:0-3505 GCA_964486925.1 uncultured Oscillospiraceae bacterium | reverse complement strand
TAATACCATATAACGGTACACTGCCGATGGATGGCTCCATAATGTGATAGTATAACTTGTTACCCGACCTTGTAATACGTCCGTTCTCCGGTTTTGGCAGGTTAGCGTTACCGCAATTATATATGCTAGCACTGTTGTATCTCATAAACTCACCAATCTCACTCAGTATATTAAGTGATGGTGTAGGGATGTTACCACGCGCATCAGGGCCTACGTTAAGTAGAAGGTTACCATTCTTGCTTACACATTCCACAAGCTTTTTAATAATGGTGCTAGCAGGCTTGTAGTGCATATCCTTAGCGTGATATCCCCAGTTGTCGTTCATGGTAATACACGCTTCCCAGGTAAGAGGGTCACCGTTATCCTTGAATAACCCGTTAGGTGGGATAATCTGCTCTGGGCTTACAAAGTCGCCGCTAAAGACAGATGGGTTATCGGTTGCAAGCGAACCAAAACCCTCACCGCTAACCTCTAATCGGTTGTCAATTATAACGTCAGGTTGGTATGATCTAATCATGGTAACAAGCTCTGTAGCCTTCCAGGCTTCTCCTGTTAGGTTGTCGTATGAAAAATCAAACCACATTAGATCTAGCTTGCCATAGTTGGTGCATAGCTCCTTAACCTGTCCGTGCATATACTCCAGGTATCGGTCAAAGTTATGTACCTTATCCCTATACTCCTCGTTATCACGCATAGGGTGAACCCTATCGCCGTAGTGAGGATAGTCATCATGGTGCCAGTCTAGCAGTGAGTAGTATAAACCTACCCTTAAACCCTCAGCTCTAAATGCGTCAAGGTACTCTCTAACGATATCCCGCCCATACTTTGTGTTAGTAGATTTGTAGTCGGTTAGAGTAGAGTCAAACAGGCAGAAGCCGTCGTGGTGCTTAGCTGTAAGCACAGCATACTTCATCCCCGCATTCTTTGCCGCCTTTGCCCATTCCTTAGGGTTATAATCCACAGGATTAAACTCCTCAAAGAATGGAAGATAATCCTCCTTTGAGATACGCTCAACACTGCGCACCCACTCGCCCCGTGCAGGGATTGCGTAGATTCCAAAATGAATGAACATCCCGAATCTTGCGGCTTTAAACCACTCAACCCTCTTGTCATACTGTGAAATTTGTAACATAAGACTTCCTCCTTCAATTTTACTATTTAGGTGAAGTATACCATAGGTAGCGTTAACTGTCAATCTAGATATGTAAAAAAGCAAGAATGATAATGCTATATAGCAATAAAAATTATCATAATCTTAGGATTAACACTACATTTGTATGCAAGAGAATGGGGTTAGTGGAGGGGGTTACCTAGTATTAGGCAAACAAAAAAAGCCTAGCATAAACTAAGCTTTTATATGTGTAAAGGTTACAATTTAAACTACTTAACTTCAACCTTAGCGCCAGCTTCTTCAAGCTTAGCTTTGATTGCGTCAGCATCAGCCTTAGCGATAGCTTCTTTAAGTGGTTTTGGAGCGTTATCAACTAGATCCTTAGCTTCTTTTAGGCCAAGAGCTGTAATTTCTTTTACAAGCTTGATAACAGCCATCTTGTTAGCACCAACTTCAGTTAGAATAACGTCAAATTCAGTCTTTTCTTCAGCAGCAGCAGCGCCAGCAGCAGCACCAGCCATCATAACAGGGGCAGCAGCAGAAACTCCGAATTCTTCTTCAATAGCCTTAACTAACTCATTTAGTTCTAGTACAGTAAGCGCCTTTATTTCTTCAATAAATTTTGTAATCTTTTCAGCAGCCATTTTAATATCCTCCTAATAATTTAATAATTCACCGAAAGAGTTATACTCTCGGCATAACAAGGGTCAAATCAACGTGCAGATAAGCTACGCTGATAAGGTTATCGGAAAAGACCTTATGCAGGTTCTTTTTCAGCGATAGCGTTAAGTGCAACAGCAAGACCTCTAACATTAGCAGTAAGAACACTAAGCAGCTGTCCAACAAGCTGTTCTTTTGAAGGAAGGTTTCCTAGCTCCTCAACCTTAGCGGCAGAAAGAGTAACCCCATCCATATACCCAGCTTTAAGCTCAAATCCCTTTTTAATCTTTTTAGCATAATCAGCAGCGATTTTAGCGGCGATTATAGGATCGTCTTTGCTTATTGCAAGAGCAGTAGTACCCTCTAAAACGTTGTCAAGATCAGTGAAACCAGCTTTGTTTAACGCAAACTTAAGCATGCTGTTTTTAATAACAGTGTACTCAACACCGGCTTCTCTAAATTCTTTACGAAGTTTAGTATCATCAGCTACATTTATACCTTTGTAGTCAACTAAGACACCGGCACAAGATGCAGATATCTTTGCAGATAGTTCTTCAACCTGACTTTTCTTTTTCTCAAGGATTTTAGCACTTGGCAAATTCGTTCACCTCCATTTTATTTAGTTCTAATGACAGTACACCAAAGTAAATTTCAATTAAGGTAGATCGCAAGGATAATAAAATGAAATCACTTCGGTCCAAAATCTAACCTACCACTAAAATAAAAAGCCCAATAATAAAAGCCCTTTTTCATGGTAACATACCTAACCGTGAAAAAGGGCATAACGTAAGCTATACTCACTTTCCTCGGTAGGCAACATTATGTTATCCTATAAGGATAACACCTACTGTCTTTAGAAGGTTTCTTTAAATACACTGCATACTGTTAATGCATACAGATATACTCGACACTTTATTATAACATATAATAACCGCTCTGTCAAGTGAAATTGGCAGAAAAGCTAAAATTGCAAATAAATTCGTAGATTAAACGCCATATTTTGAGGTAGCAACCTTAACACCAGGACCCATTGTAGAAGCAACTACGCAAGATTTTAGGTATTGACCTTTAGCAGCGGCAGGCTTAGCCTTAACGATAGCACCCATAAGTGCTTCAAAGTTTTCAGCAAGCTTTTCAGTACCAAAAGAGATCTTTCCTAAAGGACAGTGGATAATGTTAGTCTTATCTAGACGATACTCGATCTTACCAGCCTTAGCTTCGGTAACAGCACGAGCAACGTCAGGAGTAACAGTACCAGCCTTAGGGCTTGGCATTAATCCGCGAGGACCTAACACCTTACCAAGACGTCCAACAACACCCATCATATCAGGGGTTGCGATAACAACGTCAAATTCCATCCAGCCTTCGCCTTGAATCTTTTGTACCATCTCATCAGATCCAACATAATCAGCACCGGCAGCTTTAGCAGCTTCAACGTTGTCACCCTTACAGATAACTAAAACGCGAACGGTTTTACCGGTTCCGTTTGGTAGAACAACTGCACCACGAACCTGTTGATCAGCGTGACGAGAGTCAACACCAAGACGAACATGTATCTCAACGGTTTCATCAAACTTAGCCTTAGACGTTTGGATAGCAAGATCAAACGCTTCTGCTACTTCATATTGCTTAGTGCGGTCAACAAGTTTTGCACTATCGACATATTTCTTACCATGTTTCATAAAAATTCATTCCTCCCTAAAAGTGGTTAATAGCGGATTTTTCCTCCCACCA
>CAZAOY010000032.1:29323-30986 GCA_964486925.1 uncultured Oscillospiraceae bacterium | reverse complement strand
TTTTTCTAAAACGCAACAAAGTCCACCTCTCTTGGTGGACTTTGTCTTCAGTCTGCGGCTGTGACAAACGATAGTTTGTCACAGCCTTTTTGCGTTTTTTTGCGACCGCAAGGGTCGCCCGAATCACGACACGCACAAAACCAATATGAAACACACAAACCCCCTAGGGGCGAACCTACGTGTTCGCCACTACCACGACACCCACAAACCATATAAAACGAAAAAACCAAATAGGGTGTGGCAACACCATACCCTACAATAAAGCATATGGAGCGTCGCATAGACGCTCCATAAAAGGTATAAAAAAAACTACCCCTCACTGCTGATAAATAGCGGGATATCGGGCGGATTTATCGTGGCGTAGACGATAAACAGTATGGTTATCACAAGCGCCGTCACCGCAAGGATAAGGATTGGCTTTGTTACAGTAAATCCGCTCTGTATAAGCCGATAGGAGATTAGATAGGCTAAACCTAGGAATAGGAAGGTTGATAGAATGTCAACCAGAAGATATCCCCTGCCGAAAATTCCTGTGTAGGTGTAGTAAAAGATTATAAGCATTGGGATTAGGGAGATCGCTCCGATAATCTTGCTAACGATAAAGCTTGCGGGATCTATTACCCGATCGCTTCCACTTACAAGGAAGAAATACTGTATCACCGATAGGAATAGATATGGGTAGAAGATAATCTTTGTGTGCTCCCAAACGCTTTCGTTTATCGGGGAGATAAGCGCTACTAAACCGTTTTTCCCGCTTGCATCATATAAAAAATGAAACAACACCGCAAGCACAGAAGCTACAAAAAACAGGATAAGCTCACTTCGCTTAAGGGACAGCTCAAGCTGTTCTGGTAAGGCAGAAACCATAGGAAATACCCCCTAGATAAAATTTTGTATCCAATAAAAAGGTATAGTTTAGTAATCCTTAATTTTTATACCATAATGCAGATAACATGTTTCTCGCAGGATAGTATTAGCCAGCTTTAATATTAGTATAGTAATATATATTACACAAACAGCACCGCTATAACCGTTAGAATACCCGCAACAGCAAGTGCACTTCCAATTAATAGCTTTTTGCTAGGTCTAAACCTCTTTTTTTTAGGGGTAAATAACATAGTACCGTTTTCGCTACCGATAAGCCCAGAAAAGTATTCGCTGACATCATTAGTAATCTTAGCCTGCTGAACACTGCTAGCCTCGGGACTTATTATTAATATTGCCTTCTCTATATAACTGTTGTTTGTATCGTTAATTTCAATAATTCTTTTGTTAATGCCTTTAATCATCTGGTAATCTCCATTCCATAATTTAGTGTCGGTTAAGGTTAATATTGCCTAAAATTGCTAAAATATTCACCATATAATATAAGGCTTAGATCGATAGGTTTAATAGACTACCAAGTTTTAAACATCAGATAAAAAAGTAGTAAAACCTCTTAGTTTGTTAATGGTGAATTAATAAAACTATATGAAAAGTATACAACACTTTAGGTGTATTGTGTAGACAGTAGTAACATATTGCATGAAAATAATAATGTTGCTAAAAAACTAGTTACAAATTACGAAAAATATGTTATAATAAACACTGTGAAGGAAGTAAAGCTTCGCTTTACCTCAAATGTGTTTATTGAAACGATAGAGGTAGAAAGTCTAGACGACTT
>CAZAOY010000032.1:0-29223 GCA_964486925.1 uncultured Oscillospiraceae bacterium | reverse complement strand
CTGTGAAGGAAGTAGGGTTCGCATTGCATGCGAACCGCATAACAACAAAGCCGAGCATGATAGTAAACAGCACCACGTAGGGTTCGCATTGCATGCGCCCTGTGTAACCACACATATCTATATAAACGTTTATCCCACCAAATCATATACATACAAATTTATATAATAAAGAGGGAATAGAATGGCAGAACAAACAATAAACATTGACAGGCAGGAGGATATAGCGCTGTTGTTTGGGCAATTCGACGAGAACATTAAGATAATAGAGCAGTGCTTTAAAGTCAATGTCAGTATCCGAAACCTAGAGGTTCGGGTGGTTGGAGAAGCCGAGGATGTAGCTAACGCGATAGGCGCTATTAACTCAATATTATTTATGATAATAAAGGGCGAGCAGATAACAAAGCAGACCATTGAGTATGCCTGCACCCTGTCACAGAATAAAAAGGCGGACGAGATTAGAAAGCTTGTGGCGGATCTTGTCTGTGTCACAGTTACAGGAAAACCGGTTAAACCCAAAACTATGGGTCAGAAGGACTATATCGATAGGATTGCGCAGAACACCGTCGTGTTCGGGGTCGGGCCTGCGGGGACGGGGAAAACCTATCTTGCGGTGGCTATGGCGGTGCGAGCCTTTAAAGCGGGGGAGATTACAAGGATTATCCTAACCCGTCCCGCCGTGGAAGCGGGGGAGAAGCTAGGATTTCTTCCGGGAGATCTGCAAACTAAGGTAGACCCATACCTTCGTCCGCTGTATGACGCACTGTTTGACATGCTGGGAAGCGAAAGCTTTGCAAAGCACCTAGAGAAGGGGACTATTGAGGTAGCGCCCCTTGCCTACATGCGAGGGCGAACGCTTGAGGACGCTTTTATCATCCTAGATGAAGCGCAAAACACCACCCCCGAGCAGATGAAGATGTTTTTGACCCGATTAGGGGTAAACTCCAAAGCGGTTATTACAGGGGATATAACCCAGATCGATCTGCCGGATAATAAAGTTAGCGGACTTGTGAATGCAATAAAGGTACTAAAGGATATTCCCGATATAAGTGTGGTACACTTTAGCCATGCAGACGTCGTAAGGAATAGGATAGTAATGCAGATAATCAAGGCATATGATAGATACAACAGTAAGGGAAAGGTAAATTAAGGTAAAGGAATGGATAAGTACAAGGTAATAATAAGTAATAGACAAAAGGAAGTAAAGCTGCCAACAGGTTTACGACTGCTTATAAGACGTTGTTGTAATGCAGTGTTAGCACAGGAGAAGTTTTCAGGAAGTGCCGAGATTAGCGTTACCATTGTAACGAACGAGGAGATTAGAAAGCTTAATAAGGAATACCGTGACAAGGATACAGCTACCGATGTTTTGTCCTTCCCGCTAGGGGTGGACGGCGTGTATGAGAAGAACGAGGAAACCGGTGCGTTTATGCTAGGCGATATCGTAATCTCCGCACAAAAGGCGGTGGAACAGGCTAAAAACTACGGCCACACCTTTAACCGTGAGATGAGCTACCTTACCGTACACTCAATGTACCACCTTTTAGGCTATGACCACGAGCAGGGTGGACTAGCCGCAGTAACTATGCGTGAGAAAGAAGAAATCGTGCTTGAACAGCTAGGTCTAGCACGTCAAAACAGCTTTACTGTGTAGACTAAACCCTACGAGAAAGAGGGGATTATATGTCCCAGATAGAAAAAAAGGATATAATAAGCCTTGTAAAAAGCTTTAGATATGGCTTTAACGGCTTGATTTTTTGCATAAACAACGAACGCAACATGAGAATCCATCTTAGTGTTGCGTCACTTGTTATGTTGTTTTGTATATTCTTTAAACCAACCACCACCGAATGGGCGATACTGATTATAACCTTTAGCATTGTAATCGTGTCGGAGATGTTAAACACCGCTATCGAAGCGGCGGTAAACCTAGGCTCACCCTCCTATAACCCGCTTGCACGAATCGCAAAGGATGTAGCGGCGGCGGCGGTACTGGTAGCGGCATTTATGGCGGTCATCGTAGGGATTATCATCTTTGGTAACCCTGATAGACTAATCCCGCCGATAATCGAGATAATCTCATCCCCTTACTGGGCACCGATGTTTATCGTAGTTATATCCGCCGCAGTGCTATTTATCTTTAAAGGGGTAAAACGACAGTTATAGCGTATTTTAGCTTAGCTATATCAACAGGACAAGGCAAACCTCATATTAAACCTTCATATAACACACCTATTAATTATAAATAATATTAAGGAGAACTGATTGAACAGTAATAAAACAGTTTTTATATCCATCGTGGGTAGACCAAATGTGGGAAAATCCTCTTTGCTAAACAAGCTTTTAGGGCAGAAGGTAGCGATAGTTACCGACAAACCACAAACAACAAGAACCAAAATTACAGGGGTGCTGACAAAGGACGATACCCAGTATGTCTTTATCGATACCCCCGGACTTCATAAACCAAAAACAAAGCTGTCAAACAACATGGTTAAGAGTATATCCTCCTCCATCCTAGACGTAGACGTAGCGGTGCTTATCGTGGATGTTAGGGTAAAGCTAGGGGAGGCGGAGAAGAGCCTAATACAAAGCATTACCGCCGCAAAGCTACCGATGATCCTGCTGATTAATAAGATCGACACAATAGAGGATAAAGAGCGTATTATGAGCCGTATCCTAGAGTATAAAGCGGAAGGCGACTTTAGCGAGATTATCCCAATCAGCGTGCTTAAGGACGACGGACTAGACCGTGTTATGTCCGCAATTGACGGATATAAGAAGGATAGCGTACACTACTTCCCAACCGACACCCTAACCGACCAACCCGAGAGGATAATCGCCGCAGAGCTAATCAGAGAGAAACTGTTAATTAACCTGCAACAGGAGATCCCACACGGCGTAGCGGTGGTTATCGAACGTATGAAGGAACGTGGCACAGGCAACGGTACTCTTGCAGATTCGCAAGGATATGCAGATTCAGATGAATATGCAGATACAGAGATATCCAAAGATAAGGTCGAAAAAAAGCGATACAAAGGCAAACGTATTATGGATATCGATGCGACAATATTCTGCGAAAAGCGCTCCCATAAGGGTATGATAATCGGCAAGCAGGGAAGTCTGTTAAAGAAGATAGCTTCCGATTCTAGGCGGGATTTAGAGGAATTTTTTCAGATTCAGGTCAATCTAAAGTGTTGGATTAAGGTAAAAGAGGATTGGCGAAACAGGGAGAATTTAATAAAAGACTTTGGACTTAATTCATAAAAAAATCTTAAAAAAAACCGATACATTTTTAGGCTAAACCTAAATATTTACACTCATATAAATAACCTAGAAAGACCACACTAAAATCAACAGGATAATTATAACTAGGATATCCTTAAAAGGTGAAGCTTTTTAAGGGCGTGACGAAAGCCATTCAAAAATTCAAAAGATTGCAGATTTTATTGAATTTTTATCCTAATTGCGGCGGCTGAAATCCTAATTTGTATTGTTTTTTGCATAAATGCAAAAAAGCTATACAGATTAGGTAGTAAAAAAGGAATGTTTTTAGCAGAAAACTTTACTTTTTCAGCAAGCCCTACTTAAAGGTTAGTGAGGTACTTATATGAGCAGTATAGATTTGACTAAAGAAAACCAAGAGATTAACCACTGGAACAGATTTTTGCAGACAGGTAGCATTAACGACTACCTAATGTATAAGAATAAAGGTACTGCCGTTTCAAAGGTAGAAGCGATAAACTCTACTACGGCAATCCATAGTAACGAGGCGGACGTATATGGTGATAAAAACCAAAGGACTTATAGTTAAACACCGAGATATCGGTGAGAATGATAGGATTATCACCATCCTAACCGAGGATCTAGGGGTTATCGAGGCGAGCGCTAAGGGGGTTAGCAAGGGTAAATCCAAGCTATCCTCCTCCTGCCAGCTACTCTGCTACAACGAGTTTGTGCTGTTTAAGGGTAGGAATAACTATATCATAAATTCGGCGGATGTTTTGGTGCGGCATAACAACATCCCCGTAGATATGGCAAAAACCGCGCTTGCAATCTACCTCTTTGAGCTTGTAATCCACATCCACCCAGATGAGATACACAGTGCGGATTACCTTCGGCTCTGCCTTGTAACTATGCATTACATAGAACACGATAAAAGACCTCTACCGCAAATAAAGGCGGTATTAGAGCTTAGACTTATGGCGATATCGGGGTACGCACCAAATCTTGTAGCCTGCCACTGCTGTGCGGGTTACGAATTTGATAGCGTGCGGTTTTATCCTTCAAAGGGGTATTTTGTCTGTGACGACTGTGACAATGATGAAGCTAGCTACAGCATAGTAGTACCAAAGGTGATACTACAGGCAATGCGCCATATAGTGTACGCCGATATAAAACGGATCTTTCTGTTTTCGCTAGATAAGGAAGCCCTAAATTACCTTGGAGATATTACACAAGGATATCTGTTTATGTTTGTAAACAGACCTTCTATTAAATCACTGGATGTGTTAAAGCAGTTTATCGATTGACCTGCTACCTAATGCATTTTAGTAACAACGGAATGAGTTTAAAAATTCTACAATGAAGGGAAACTCCGTACGACCCATACGGTTAACATTACCGTTTTGTGCTCGTTTGGAGCATGGTCATAATATGATAAATGAAAAGTATATAAAGACACTTGAGCTTGATAAGATACTGCAAGAGCTGTCGCAGTACGGATCATGCGAGGCGGCGGTAGAACGGATACTACAGATAAAGCCTTCCTCAAATCAGCGGATTGTAATAGACGAGCTTGAAAAGACCAATGCCGCCTATAACATGTCCTCATACAACGGTACACCTCACTTTGCAAGGCTTCATTCCCCTGCAGAGCCGCTAAAGGTGGCAAAGCTTGGCGGGCTTATGTCTATGCGTCAGCTACTTAACGTCAGCGAGGTGCTACGTCAGGTTAAATCTCTAACCCAGTGGTACGGCTCATGCAAGACCAAAGAGCCTGCACTAGCGGATGTGTTCGAGCTGCTTCTCCCAAACAATGCCCTAATGGAGAGAATCACCTCGGTTATTATCTCGGAGGACGAGATAGACGACTACGCAAGTGAAGAGCTTGCCTTAATAAGAAAAAAAATCAGAAGCAACACCGCTAAGGTGCGGGAAAGCTTGGATAAGCTAATCCGCTCCAGCTCTATGCAAAAAGCGCTACAGGAAAGTATCGTCACCATGCGGGACGGTCGGTACGTTATCCCTGTAAAGGCGGAGTATAAAGGTTCGGTAAACGGACTGGTACACGACACCTCCTCAAGCGGTGCGACACTGTTTGTCGAGCCGATGGTGGTGGTAGAGACCAACAACGAGATACGGGTACTACAGTCAAGAGAAAAAGCAGAGATCGAGCGTATCCTATACGAACTATCCGCTCTATGCGGGGACTCTGCGGATAATATAATTGATAACTTTGAAACGATAATCACCCTAAACGTCTACTTTGCAAAGGCAAGCTATGCGGCAAAGCTTAGAGCGACAAAACCACAGATTGTTACAAACGGACATATACAGCTATGCAAAGCAAGACACCCGCTAATCGATAGCAAAAAGGTGGTCGCAATAGACGTAGAGCTAGGGGAGGGGTATAAAACCCTGCTTGTAACAGGCCCTAACACAGGGGGGAAAACCGTTACCCTAAAGACGATAGGACTACTTACCCTAATGACAATGTGCGGAATGTTAATCCCTGTGACCGATGGTAGCATAATCTCCATATTTGATAAGGTGCTAGTGGATATCGGGGATGAGCAGAGTATCGAACAGAGCCTGTCCACCTTCTCCTCCCACATGACAAATATAGTGTCCATCCTAAACACGGTGGATAACCATTCACTTGTACTGCTTGATGAACTAGGTTCGGGGACTGACCCTGTAGAGGGGGCGAGCCTTGCGATGGCGATACTGGAAAAGCTAAAGGAAAAAGGCGCGGTAGTAGCGGCAACCACCCACTATTCGGAGCTTAAGGTGTACGCACTTAACACAGAAGGGGTGCTAAATGCCTGCTGTGAGTTTGATATAAAGACCCTAATGCCAACCTATCGACTGCTAGTTGGTGTTCCCGGACGTTCCAACGCATTTGAGATATCAAGACGACTAGGTCTATCGGACGATATCCTAGAAACCGCTAAAGGGCTTGTAGCCTCCGATAAAAAATCCTTCGAGGACGTTATCGAACAGCTAGAGGAGTCTAGGCTAGAGTTTATAACACAAAAAAACCAGCTTGAACAGCGGGAAAGGGAGGTGTCAGCGCTAAAGGAACGGCTGACACAGGATAACTCCAAGGTGCTAAAGGAACGTGACCAGATAATCGAAAAGGCACAGTACGAGGCTAAAAAGCTAGTAGAGGACATTAGGCTACAGTCGGAGCTACTGCTAAGCGAGCTTGACGAGATAAGAAAGCAGAAGAACAAAGAGGACTTTGCAAGCATGGCGATAAACGCCAGAAGCGCACTAAGAAGCAAGGTCAACCGCATGTACGACACCGCAAACCCTGTATCAGAGCGTGATAATCAGGGTGAATACACCCTCCCACGTCCGCTAGTCAAGGGCGACACCGTTTTAATCTACGATATCGACAAGAAGGGCACAGTGCTAGAGGTATCCGACCGTACCGTTATGGTGCAGGCGGGTATTATGAAAACCAGAGTTTCGATCGATAACCTAAGACTAGTAGATGAGCCAAAGGTAAAGGTTGCAGGCGGGGTTAAGCGTACCATCCAGAGCAAAAAGGATGCGAAGGTAACGATAGAGCTTGACCTACGGGGTAAAACCGTAGAGGAAGCTATAATGGAGCTTGATATGTACGTTAATAAATGTATCCTGCTAAATACCCCAATCTTTACGATAATTCATGGTAAAGGTACAGGAGCACTAAGAAAAGCGGTGCACCAGTTTCTTAAAAACCATAAACAGGTTAAAACCTACCGCCTAGGTGTCTACGGCGAAGGCGAGAGCGGTGTAACAATTGTAAATCTATAAAATCTTATTTTGCGTTGTAGGTAAGCCCTTTTAGATTGTTGGAGGGTTTTAAGTGCTGACCGATAAGGACAGAGATATTTGCTACGATAAAACGGTTAAGGTAATTGTACACGTTGACACTAAGGTGAAAATTGGCGAGCTACTAAGTTATCTGTGCGAATAGAGTACTATTCGCTGGCATAGATAGACCAAATTAATTTACAGCAGTAAACACAGCAGTAGATAAGGAGTAGATCATGAAATTGACCGACAAAAGCCAAGACAAAAAGAACAAGCTAGCCACAAGGGTGATGATTTTTGTAATAGCTTGTCTGCTGGTGTCTTTCACAATTTTAACGGTAGTAATAACAAATACAACCAAAAAGTCTTTGATGAAGACACAGCTAGAACAGCTAGAGTTATTAGCATCAATCAACGCTAAAACAACCAAAGAGGTTATGGAGGTAATTGTTAACAAGCAAACAGTAATCATGGAGGCAATTATCAATCTGGATACAATTCCGGTAGAGGAGCGTGCTGATAACCTATCAGGTCTAATTGCACAGACAAAGGCAGATGAAAGCAGGATTTTAAGCTTGTTTTATGTAATAAGCAAGGGGGAGGGTATTCCGGATGGGTACACTGTAGCTGCTACGAGTGGTGATGCCAAGACATATATGAGTCAGGAAGCTATGATATCTAAAGAAAACTATAGTATGATTGAGAAAGGTAAAGCTATAGCTATTCTTGACCCATACAAAAAAACGATTGATGGTAAGGAATATCAAGTTATAACTGTTATACAGCCGTTACTGGATGAACAGGATAATGTTTTAGGTATGGTTGGAGCGGATATTGATACGAAATTACTAAGTACGGCAGAGTACAACGATGGAGGATACAAGAGCTTCTCTAACTCTATTGTTTGCGGACATCAAACTGTAATAATGGATACGGTAAATGCTGAGCATATTGGCGAAAAATTTGTAAATTTGACCAATAGTAAAGACCCTAGCATGACACTTAATATCGCTAAAGACCCAAAACCTACCACCTTTCGTGATGCGCAGAGCGACAATACAAATATCTATAAGGCGGTTATACCTTTTTATATTGGTGGCTCAAAGACCGTTTGGCTTAGCATAACCTCTATAAGTGAGCAGGAGTTTTTAGCCCCTGTAAGCTCACAAGGGTTACTGGTTATCGCAGTTTGCTTTGTTATACTTGTCGCTTTAGCTTTACTATGCTACATAATTATATCACGTTCACTTCGTCCGATAGCCGAGCTTGAGTATGCCGCAATGGAGATGTCTAAAGGGAATTTTAATGTAGATATTAAAGCTAAAGGTTCTGATGAGATAGGCTTTCTTGCGCAGAGCATGAGATTATCTATGGAAACGATAAGTAGTTATATTAAAGAGATTGACATCATATTGAGTGAGATGGCTAAAGGCAACTTTAATGTATGTGGGGAAGATAATAAACCTTTTGTCGGTGACTTTAAGAGCATTGAAAGGTCGATAAGAAGCTTTGTAGCTAAAATTTCTGATGTACTGTCACAGATAAAATCTGCTTCAGGTCAGGTATCTGTTGGGTCACAGCAGGTGTCTATAGGTGCTTCGCAGTTAGCGCAGGGTGCTACCGAGCAGGCAAGCTCTATTCAAGAGCTGTCGGCGGCTGTGTGCGAGGTATCTAGTGCGGTGAATCGTATACAAAATCACTCTGTCACAGCTACTGAAGCTTCTGCCTCAGCAAAGGAAAAGCTAATGGAATCAATTGGATATATGGATCAACTGTTAGTCGCTATGGATGAGATAGATAGCAATTCCGGTGAGATAGCAAAGATTGTCAAAACTATAGATGATATAGCGTTCCAGACAAATATCCTTGCATTAAATGCGGCGGTAGAGGCAGCGCGTGCCGGTTCAGCCGGAAAAGGCTTTGCGGTAGTGGCGGACGAGGTTAGAAACCTTGCAAACAAGAGTGCTTTAGCCGCTAAAACTACCACCGAGCTAATTGAACACTCCGTTACATCCACTAAAAACGGTTCAGGCTTTGCAAAGGTTACCTCAAAGGCGCTTGCTGAGGTTGCCAAAAGAGCTTCTGTATCTGGGCAAGCGATTAAACAGATATCAGTTGAGTTAAAGGAGCAAGCGAGCTCTCTTAGCGAGATAAATACCGGGATAGATGAGGTTTCCGCAGTAGTACAGACTAATTCTGCTACAAGCGAACAGAGTGCCGCCGCCAGTGAGGAGCTATTTAGCCAGTCAGCGATTATGGATGAACTTGTAAAACAGTTTAATCTAAAGCAGTAGCATTTAAAAGCTTACAGTAAAGACGAAACAAATATACAGGGTCTAAGCGAAATCAATTTGCTTAGACCCTGTATGTTATTGCCCCAGATACTCCTCTAAGCACTGCTTTTTGGACATAATCTCCTTAGCGATATCCACCCCTACATAACGGTAGTGCCATGGCTCATAGTTTATCTTGGTAATTTTGGTTTTATCCTTAGGGTAGCGAAGGATAAAGCCGTATTTAGCGCAGTTTTTGTAAAGCCAGCTAAATGCCTTGGTGTTCTCAAAGCTTTCCTCTAGGCTGTTGATATCCACCGCCAACCCTAACGAATGCTCGCTAGTGCCTGGGATTGCAACATACCCAGAAGCCTGAACATAAGCTTCGTCGTCGTCAAGACCTTGATTTTTGTATTCCTGAACCTTGTTGTTAAAGACCACAACCTGCCGCTCCTGGCTACGGTAGGCAGAAACAGGGTAGATACTAACCCCGCTGTCCGCCGCCGCATTCTGCATCTTTAGAAAAGCCGCCGCCGCTTTTGTTTCAAGCTGATACCCCGCCCCTATGGAGGTTACCTTAGGTACATACCCATCAGGAACCTTGTTGTCACGGTTTACAAGCATAGGCTTTGATGAGGAATCCTTTGAACTGCTACTGGATTTATCAGTGCCACCAATCTTATCCGACACCTTACTGCTAGAGCTACTGGACCTTGCGTCTTTACTCGACGAGGATTTATCATCGGCAAAGAGATCGTTAATCTCAACATCTCCATCCTTTTGGCTGTCATCCTTTTGGCTGTCCGACTTTGCAGTAGTGTTACTGTCCTCGCTAGAGCTTTCCGCCACTGTGGTATCACCCTCACTGACGCTACTCTCACCAGTACTACTCGTGCTACTACCCTCACTGGAGGTAGAGCTGATTACCGAGCTGCTACCCTGTGAGGAGGACTCTGAACCCTTAGCCACACTCCTTACAATCATAAATAGCGTAATAGCAAACAGGACAAAGAAAGCGCCGATACAGATGTTGATTATAGCGTTCCTACGCTTAGCACGGATAACCTTTAATCGGTTCTCTGCCCCATATTGATTTGTATTGTTTGATCTTCTACTCATTACCTCTCCATTTCTTTTTATAATTCCTATTTATCTAATCACTACTAGTAAAATGTTTTCCTGTTCCCGCTTAGGGTAATATTTTTAACGATAGGGTGAGAGTTTACAAGCCAGCAGTTCTGCCCATTGTCAAACACTAAAGTACACTTTTGGGTGTTTGAACCGGAATGCCAGGTATAGCTGTCCCTATAACGGTAGGAGTAGCTAAACTTAGCGTTAAAGGTGACCGTCTTAATCCCGCCTTTAGTCTTGTAGCTAACGCTGTTTAGGTCAACCACCATAGATTTAAAGTCAAAGACATAGTCCATATTTTTGTCCTCGATACGCTTTCTGGTAGTGGTTCGGTTAGCGCCGGTACTGTACTCAAGGTAGGACATATCCAGAAAGTTAATGGTATTTAGGTAGGAAACATAGTAGTTTCGCATGGTCGGAAGGACATAATCGTTAATCTCTTTTTTAATTACCGCATACTCTAGGCTATCGCTGTCGCTTTGGTTGCTTTTAGGCGGGTCTGCCTGCTTCTTTTCGGTGGTGGAAACGGTCTTTTTATCCACAGTAAAGCTAAACTTTGGCACGGTATCACCGTTAATCACTACCTTTGATCTGTATTTCTTGCCATCATATGTATACTCTCCAAGCACTATAGTACCCTTTGCAACAGGGCCTAACAGTACAAGTCCGCCGCTAGCGGAAAGATTGGTCTTAACATCGTTAACATACACCACCACATCCTCATAGCTTCCGGTGTTTACCTTCCCGTCGATATAATCCATGGTAAGCGACACCATGGTAGGTACAGAGCTTGAGTAGGAGGTAATCGAACGGGTAGCCGCCTCTAAGGAGGTGTACTCATTTTTATAGCTTCCGCCTATATTGTTAACCCCTGCCTTAGCAGTAACGGTAATCTCACCGCTTGAATCAACCCCCCAGTCCTGCCCATTTAGGGTTATTACGCTGTTTTTAAGCGGAGCTTTAATCTTAATGGTGATAGGCTTTAGCATTATATAGTAGTCGTTGTAGCCTAAAAACTTTGGTACAGTCTTAATATATATCGAATCATACTTAGCGTTTCTGCCCTTACCCGAAGCCAACATCTTAAGGTGTGCAGTTAACTCCTCGGGGTAGTTGCTATCGGTAAATCCTGCATAGAAGGTCAATAGATCGGTACTGCTTACCATAGTTTGATCCTCGTTAAACAGATTTTGGGAGAGGTAGTCGCTGTTTTGAAGCTGTACAGCGCTAACAAACCTTTCAATCGTTCTATCAGGGCTAAAGGTGTAGTTTAGATAGAGCAAAAGTCCGGTAAACGCCGCAACTATAAAGATTGTAGCGGACAACACGATAGCGATGACAGCCTTTTTAGAGAGCCCCTTTTTAGCCGCAACCGCACCGCCTTGACCACTCTGCCACGTAGGATTTACCATACCATTCCCCAGATTATCGCTAGGCACAGATATATTCCCACTTACCACCCCTGTAGTTGGCAGGTTCGCACTCGGTACACCCGCACCCTGCACATTAGTCACAGCCACACCCCCATCATGAGCGCTAGCACCAACCAAGATAGGCTCTGCTGCACCCGCCCCTTCAGCAGGTGTTTCGGTCAACGCCGTACCACACTTTACACAAAACCGCCCATCATCGCTACAGCTCGTGCCACATTTAATACATACCTTCATACACCATATCCTCCATTTAATCTATAATACTGCTTTAATCTGTAAATTAAAATTTTTGCAGTTTTCTTAAAGTTAATATATGATCCACCAAAAACAAAAGTTATCGATAGATCGGGATTATGTCGCAGCCATAGTCGGTCAAGATTTAAGTTTTACATTTATATCCAAAAAATCTAAAGTATAATTATCCAATAGACGTCCATAATCAAAGTAGGTAATCTGTTAGCAAGCTTTACTTTTTATGGAGGTAGATATGATATATACTAAGGTTGAGATATGCGGGGTAAATACCAGTAAGATAAAAACCATCAAAGAGAAGGAGAAGATCGAGCTAATTAAGCGTTGCCGAGAGGGTGACACTGTAGCCAGAGATGAGCTTGTAAACTGCAATCTAAAGCTTGTACTTAGTGTGGTGGGTAGATTTAATAATAGGGGAGAGAATGTAGACGATATCTTCCAGGTCGGCTGTATAGGGCTAATCAAAGCGATTGATAACTTCGATCTAGGGCATAACGTACGGTTTTCAACCTATGCTGTACCGATGATACTAGGTGAGATCCGCCGATATCTTCGTGACTACAGCCCCGTAAAGGTAAGCCGTTCACTAAAAGATCTAGCCTACAAAGCGCTAAAGGCAAAGGAGCTTTTAATCTCCCGTCTAGGCAGAGAGCCTAGCATAAATGAGATCTCACAAGAGTTATCCGTCCCAAACCATGATCTAGTAATGGCGCTTGACGCAGTATCCACACCGGTATCACTGTACGAGCCTATCTTTAACGACGGTGGGGACACAATCTTTGTCATGGATCAGCTAAGCGGCGGTAATGTAGACGAAGAATGGATACAAGAGATAGCGATAAAACAGGCAATCCAAAAGCTAAACGACCGCGAGCGTATGATCCTAACAAAGCGCTTTCTAATGGGTATGACCCAGATTGATGTAGCTAAAGAGATAGGTATCTCCCAAGCACAGGTATCAAGGCTAGAAAAATGCGCCTTAACCAAGATAAAGAGTCAACTATAATTCTAGAAATAGCCACCAAGCGGGTAGGATAAACCTAAACCGTTTTCCGGCTCTAATAAAACCACCAAAATGCACACTAGGCAGTATAGTCGGGTGTGCTTTTTTGCATTAATATAGAAAAATATCTTTGTTGTTACTATATTGTAACATAAATTGTAACTATTTGCAACTGTTATTTTTGCGTTTTAATAGGATGATTTGGGATAACATAATTAAATTTATGGTTAACAAAGATGGGAAAGGTAATCAAGATGGTTTAGTAGATTTGTGAATGAAGAAATGCTGGGTTTTGTGATATTAGACAAAAAATTTTATTAGAAACATCTTTGTCCAAATACAATATTGCTAGTGATATTCGCAAAGGATTCGCTTATGTGGGCACAGGGATAATGCCTATACAAAGCTGAATAAGATGAATCGATATATTTATAGAGGCTTGTCGTAAAAATAAAATTTACTTTTTGTTTACTTTTATAATTATTTTAGTTAAATACCTCATAGCAAAATTAATACTACAAGATTTTTTTGTTACTAAGTTAGTATAATTGTAAAAATATTAATAATTTATTGATTAATCTACTATTCTATGTTATAATATATTTATTATATAGTAGTAAATTAACTGCAAATTAAACATCTAATGTCTTTGATAGATCGGTAAACGGATTGTATTTCGGTATGTAGCGAACAGTTGTCATAACCGCGGGGGAGGGTTATCCATGGATAAAGTGCCAAAGATTAACGCACAAACATTAACGCTTAGTAGGTATGAAGCCTTAATATCAGCCATACCAGGGGGTATCTGCATAACACAGGCTAATCCGCAGTTTACCTTTATCTATGCTAACCAAGGATTTTTCGACCTAATAGGCTACACCGAACAGGAGCACAAGGAGCTATTTCCCGAAGGCGGGGTAGAAGCGTTGCACCCAGATGATAGGGAGAGTGCGGCTAAGGAAGCTACCAGACAGATGGCAGAAAGTGGGGCATTTAGCGTAAAAACCCGTATTGTGAACAAACACAAGGGGTATATCTGGGCTCATTTTAGCGGTAGACTAATGCATAACGATGATGGTACTAGCAATATCTACATAGTCATAGTAGATATGTCTGATCATATGGAAGCACTAGAACATCTAGAGCGTGAACAGCAGTTTAATGCGCTAATCTCCAGCCTTACCGATGACGCGTTCTTTGACTGTAACCTTTTAACTAACACTATACGCTACTCCCAAAACTTTGCAGACCGCCTAGGTATCGATGCAGTGCTAAAGGATTATCCTAAATCACTGCTTAGCAAGGGCGTTATAGCGCAAGACAGCGTTAATCTATATAAAAACCGATTTCAAAATGTCACAAAGGATATTATGGAGGAGGAGATCCATTTTATCCTACCTAACGGCGATGAAGTTTGGTATCTTTACCATTATAACGTAATCTGCAACGCTGACGGTGTGCCTACCAGAGCGGTGGGAAGGATGACAGATATTACAAAGCAACACACAAAGCTTGAGCGCTTGTCCTCGGCAGTGGCACAAGAACAGCAGTTTAGAGCGGCAGTGTTAGCCGATTCTACCGCTACCTTTGAATACAATCTTACTAAAGATAAGGTTATAAGCATTTATGAAGCCAACTCCAAACTCTTTGAAGATCGTGAATACAGCTACACCGAGCTTGCACAGTTTATTAACAAAACAATAGTCCATCCGGATGACGTTAAGATGCATGCCAGCCATACCAACATTGAGGCTATGTTAAACGCATTTGAAGCGGGCAAGCATGAGGTGGTTATCGATTTTCGTAAGCTTGTTAAGGACGAAGAGTTTATATGGGTTAGGGCGATTACAAGCCTTTATAGGGATATGAAAACCGACGATATTAAGGGCTTTACCTATGTCAAGGATATCCATGCCAAAAAGATGTCACAGCTTGAATTAAAGCAAAAGGCAGAACGTGACCCACTGACGGGACTTTGCAACAAGGCTACCACCGAAACCCTTATTAAAGAGGAGATTGCAAACCTTCCAAAGGGAGAAAAGCATGCGTTATTTATTATTGACGTAGATAATTTTAAGGATATTAACGACAAATTAGGCCATCTGTCGGGGGATATTGTGCTTACTAGCCTTGCAGACAAGCTAAAGATGCTCTTTCGCACCAATGATATAATCGGAAGGGTAGGCGGTGATGAGTTCTTTGTATTTATTAAAGGTATCACTAACATGGAGATTGTGATTAGCAAGGCGAATGATGTTAACAAAGCCTTTAGAAATACCTTTAAGGAGAACAATACCTCCTGTAGTATCTCTGCCAGTATCGGTATCGCTATCTGCCCTGACAGCGGGAGTGACTTTGAAACCTTGTACAGAAATGCCGATACGGCTATGTATATCACAAAGGATAGCGGTAAGGACTCCTTTACCATCTACAACGGGCAAGAGGGTGTACATTACCATTCTGCTAGAGCAAAGAAGGATCTATACGACAGGTTGCCAAACAAAAGCTTTAAAGAGAACAGGGTAGAGTATCTGTTTAGAATACTTTACAGCTCACCTGATACTAAAACCGCTATTAGCTCGGCTATAGAGCTAATGACCGATTACTTTAACCTAAGTCGTGGATGTGTCTATGAGATTAGCGATGACGGTAGGTGGTATGTTAACACCGTTGAGTGCACCATGCATGGCGTGCCATCCTTTAAGAAGGTTATGCCTAAGATTGCGGTGGAAACACTGGCTATTATTACACGTTATTTTTATGTTAACCGATGTTTTATTTTGCAGGACGCAAGCAAGCTTTCGGATGTAGAACAGCAGATGGTAAAGCTTAGAGGGATAAAATCCATGTTTAGCTATGGTATGTTTGAAGGAGGCAGGCTGGTTGGTTTTATTGGTTTTGAAGAATGTGAAACTAAACGGGAGTTCGCCGATTTTGAGATTGAAGAGCTTGATGTGGTTTGTAATGTACTGTCTACCTTTATCTCCAGACAGCGTTTACTAGAGTCGTCACAGAACAACTACCAGTCACTGTTAGCAATCCTTAATAACCTTGATAGCTATGCATATGTGGTGGATAAGGAAAGCTTTACTTTGCTATTTCAAAACCGTAATATTGAGAAGATATCGGGTGGTGCAAAGGTTGGGGATCTGTGTTATAAGGCGTTTATGGGTCGTGATACGATATGTGAAAACTGCCCTACCAAAGGGATAATTGGAGATGTTACAAGACACTCTGTGGAGATAGATAACAAGAAATACAACATCTGCTCTAAAACCACCGCTTCACTAATCGACTGGACTAACGGTAAAAAAGCGTATCTAATAAGCAGTGTTGATATTTCGGAATACATTAATCAAAGCTCAAACGACAGCTGTTTAAATCCTTAGCAAGTCTGGGTAATACTGTATAGTACAAAGTAGGTGAAAATAACTAGAGAGGTAGGAGTTATTTTGAAGGTTAAAAAAAGCAAACTATTTATAACGGCAATTCTTTCTGCATTAATTATCTGTACAATTGTTTACGGTTTTATAATGTATAACAAGGCGCTAAGGTACGACCTTTCGGGCTCTATCTTAGAAACCTTAAACGAGGTAACCGAACAGCAAAAGTTTAACATTTCATCAAAGATCTCATCGGATATTAGCACTGTCAAAAATTTTGCGTATATAGCGGGATCGATGGATCTTACTAAGGACGCTGTAATGTCTGCGGCAGAGGATCTTGTTAAGAATACCGATTTTGAATATGTTATTGTCGCCAACACAAAGGGCGAAGGTCGGGTTAGCAGTGGTGAAACCGTTTCGCTTATGGATAGAGAGTACTATAAAAAGGCTCTAAGCGGTGAAACGGTGGTGGGTAGTCCTATAAAATCTAGGGTAAGGGACGCCACAGTAATACCTATAGCTACACCTATATATACAAACGGTACCATATCAGGGGTGCTTGTTGGTTCATATACAACCCAAAAGCTTAGTGAGTTGTTTCTAACATCCTTTGGTGGGAGAGGGTTTGTTTATGTTACCGACCACGACGGAAATATTATCGTAAAGCCTGATAACGAATACGCTCTACTTGTAAACCAATTTAAGGTTGACAATCTCTTTAAAGGGCTTGAAAATGCTAACTTTTTAGAGTACAAAACAAAGGATCAGATGATGCGTAGCATTGAAGAAAAGGGATCGGGCTACCTTAAACTATCGGTTTCTAATGTTTCTGAGTTTATGCATTACGCTCCAATCGGGGTTAATGACTGGTACATCTTTGTTATAGTACCCGAGGAGTACATAGCGGCGAGGGCTACTGCAATTAGCAATAGAGCGGTTTGGCTCGCTTTTGCAATTATAGTGGTATTTATACTGTTTATAATATACATACTCTTAATGCATAACAAAACCGATAGAGAAAAGGCGGCACACACAAGACAGCTTGAGCGTGTTGCCTACTATGACGAGCTGACAGGACTGCCGAATCTTAACAAGTTTAAGTTAGATGTAGAGCGGATTCTGCGAAACAACCCCGACAGACAGTTTTTGATTGCTAAGGTAGACATTTTAAACTTTAAGATGATAAATGAGCTATTTGGATTTGATGTAGGAGATGATGTAGTTAAGTCTGTAGGAGATTTTATAAAGATAATTATGCAGGAAAAGAGTGTTGACGGACTAGGCTGTCTTGCTAGGGTAACTGCTGATGAGTTTATAATACTGGATATTGTTCACCCCGACATGAAGAAGATTGACTTTGGGTTAGACCCCTTTGAAGCGACCTTTAATGGACAAAAGTCGCAGATCCTTAAGGATCACCGTATCGAGTTTCGTCATGGCAGATACTTCCTTGATAAGGGCGAAACCGATGTTAACAGCGCTATAGAAAAGGCAAACCTTGCCCACCGTATGGTTAAAGAGAAGAAGGATATTAAGGTTTGTGACTATGACGATGAGTTTAAACAGCAGGTGCTTAGAGATATTGAGATTGAAAACAAGATGCATAACGCTCTTGCTAACAACGAGTTTAAGGTGTATCTACAGCCTAAATATGATTTGTACAGTGAGGTTATTGTGGGTGCGGAGGCGCTTGTTCGTTGGCAGGAGGCGGATGGAAGGATAATCCCTCCCGGTGATTTTATCCCGCTCTTTGAACGGGATGGGTTTGTTACAAAGCTTGATATGTACATGTTTAGAAATGTCTGCACTATAATTAAGGGCTGGCTGGAGCAGGGACTTCCGGCTGTAACGGTTTCGGTAAACTTCTCACGGCTTCATCTTGCGGATGAGAGCTTTGTATCAAAGATAAATGAGATTGCTAACAGCTATAGCATACCTAAGAAGTATATCGAGATAGAGCTAACCGAATCGATTATCTTTAACAATGAGGAGGTACTTAAAAAGCTGATTAATGACCTTCACACGGCAGGATTTTCACTCTCTATGGATGATTTTGGCACGGGTTACTCCTCCCTTGGTCTGCTTAAAAATCTACCTGTAGATGTTGTAAAGATCGATAGAAGCTTCTTTATCGACAACACCCATAAATCAAGATCTAAGGCGGTTATCGAGAGCGTTATGCAGATGGCTAAAAAGCTAAGGATACATACCGTTGCGGAGGGCGTGGAAACCAAAGAGCATATCGACTTCCTTAGACAGGTTGGGTGTGACATTGTGCAGGGGTACTACTACGCAAAACCTATGCCGGCTAGTGAGTTTCATAATAGCGGCAACAGATTTATACCAGACAATCAGGTGCAGACAAAGGCAGAGTTTGATCTGCGAAGGCTCGGTGGAATTAACATTGGAAAGATTTTACCTAATGAAACTATACCCGCTTCGGTGTATCGATTATTCCAATGCTCAATCCGTGGTATCTTAAACGACAGGTATGGTAACGGTGAGATGGCAGAGGCGTTTATCGATTCCGGTAGGATAGCGGGGCGGATATTCGCCAAAGCAAACCTAGATCTATCCCTTCCTTTTGAAAGGTTTATATCACAGCTTGAACGTAGCTTTATCATCTCAAAGCTCGGTATCCTAAAGGTAGAAAAGGTTGACAAGTTAACAAACTCTTTAACGGTAGCAATAGGAGAGGACCTAGAGTGTTCAGGTGCACAGGTTTTAGAGGAAACCATCTGTAGATACGACGAAGGCTTTATTGCGGGTATACTATATGAGTACACAAAAAGGGATTTTGTAGTAACCGAGGTAGACTGCCGTGGAACAGGTTCAGACGTATGTAGGTTTAGAGCCACCCCTAAGGCGGAGTAGGGTATGGATAGGAGAAATTTTTATGTTAAATATTAGACCAATAAAAGATTTAAAGAATAATTTATATGAGATAAGTGATTTTTGTCGAGGCACTCGAGAGCCTGTGTTCATTACAAAAAATGGTATTAGCGATATGGTTATTATGAGTATTGAGGTTTATGAAAGACAGCAGGCACAGATTGAACTCTATGCTAAGCTTGCACAAGCTGAAGCAGAGATTGCAGATGGTGATGAGGGTGAGGATTTTTTTGAGTATGCAAAAAAATTAAGATCGGATGTAGTAGGAAATGTATAGTGTCAAGATATTTAATGCCGCTAAGCATGATTTAAAGGATATTGTCGATTATCTTAACAGGCTCTCGCCGCAAACAGCAATTAAGTACTATGACCTAATCCTTGAACAAATTGGTAGCCTAGCAAATATGCCAAAGCGTTGCCCATTAGTAAAAGACACACAGCTTAGGCTTCGTGGTTATAGGTGTTTAAATATTAAAAACTATATTGTGTTTTATACAATTAAAGGTAATATTGTTCAGGTGCGCAGAATATTATATGCTCGCAGGGAGTACGAGTGGATGTTATAATATTTGTATAACAAAGTTGTTCTAGCTATATCTAAATAAAAGCAAAAACTTTACGCCCTAAATGACCAACGTCATTTAGGGCGTGTTTAATCTTTATTTACTTAACCCAACTACTATTCAGCAGTAAGTGCCGCCATGGTGATGTAGTTATATGGTTGGTTAAAGTGTGGTAGGAAGAAGATGTCAAGCAGTTTTAGCTTGTCTATGGTAACCTTTTCTTCGATAGCTAGTGAGAACATGTGGATAGCCATAGATATGTCCTCTTTAGAAGCGATCTGTGCGCCTAGAACTCTTCTGGTGTCTTTGTCGTAGACGATCTTTAGCATAACTGAATGGTTGTTGTGCTTTATAAACTCTGGCTTTTGAAGCGCTTCAAAGCTAGTAGAGATAGCGTTAAATCCGTTAGCCTTTGCAGTATCCTCGGTCATTCCTGTTGATACCATATTTAGGCCATAGATACAGATACCGTTTGAACCTTGAACACCAACCGATTCAAGCGGAGTTCCGCAAACGTTATGACCCGCAATAACACCGCTTCTTACAGCGTTGGTAGCAAGTGCGATATAGCTTGTATCCTGCTTAGAGTTGTCGTATACAGTAGCACAGTCACCGATTGCATAAACGTCTGGGATACTGGTTTCTTGACGAAGGTTAACCTGATATGCCCCACTTTTATGAAGCTTAATCTTGTCTTTACCAAGTGCAGTGTTAGGTAAAAATCCGATAGCAAGCACCACCATATCGGTAGGATATTCGCCCTTATCGGTAACGATAGCAGATACCTTGCCGTTAGTTCCCTTAATCTCTAAAACCTTCTCACCGTAGCTTGTAGCGATACCGTGTTCTACAAGGTTGTCGTTCATTAGCTTTGTAAATGGTTCATCAAAGTAACGCGACAGACAGGTATGTGCAAGATCGATCATACGAACCTCTTTGTCCGCTCTACGGAAGCTTTCAGCAAGCTCAACGCCGATATATCCCGCACCAATTACAGTAACGTGCTTGATGTCTGGGTTTTCTAGACGTTTTATTGTAGCCTGTGCGTCCTGGAACAGCTTAACAAACTGCACGTTTTCTAGATCCTTTCCAGGGATATTTGGAGAGATAGGTAGCGATCCTGTTGCCAGAATAAGCTTGTCATACTGCTGTGTAAACTCTTTGCCGTCCTTTCCTTTAGCATGGACTACCTTGCCGTCAAAATCAATGCTTGTAACGGTAGTTTCCATGTGTACTGTAGCGCTCTTTTCCTCCATCTTTTCTTTAGAGGAATAGAATAACCCTTCTGGTCCGTCAATCTGCTTGCCAATCCATAGCGCCATACCACAGCCTAAAAAGCTAACGTTTGAATTTTGCTCAAATACAATAACCTCATGTCCCGCATAGTTGTCTAAAATCGTATTAATTGCCGCTGTTCCCGCATGGTTTCCGCCTAATACTACAATCTTCATATTTACTCTCCTTACTTTTGTATAGATAGCTTTTATCTTGGTATGCATATATATTACTTATGCATACCAATCTTGTATAGTATTGTATCACAACTTTTAGATAAATTCAACTACCCATTTGTAAATATTGTTTGCAGATTTCGGATAAATTACTAATTTTTTGCATAAACACATATTTTGATAACTTTTCCAGTTAATTTGGACAACACTTTATTGCAGTTATGTGATAAACTAAGTTTAATACTAAAACTAAGTAGAGGGGGTTAACATATGACCAACAAGCAACGTGTAATAAGCGCACTAAACTTTGAAACCATGGATTTACTGCCATTCAGCATATCACTAACCGCACAGGCAAGGCAAAATGTAATCGACTATACAGGTGATAAGGACTACATAAAACACTTCAACGACCATATTACCTACCAAGAGGTGGGCAAACCGCAAAAAGCTATAAAGCCCGATTATGATATTGATGAGTTCTCGGTCATCTGGAACAAGAGTGGCGCAGATAAGGATATCGGGGTGATAGATAACATCCAGATTTTAGATTGGGACAGCTTTAATCGGTATGAGTTTCCTCCAATTGATGAAGATTATATCCACTCGGTTATGACAAAGCTTGAGCAGTCCGACAACGACAATTTTAAGGTAGCGGCTATGGGATTCTCACTCTTTGAGAGGGTTTGGACATTAATGGGGTTTGAGGATACACTCTGTAACATGCTAGCCGAGCCGGAGCTTGTGCATGCATTGTTTGACAGGGTATGCGAGCGGAATTTAAAGATACTGGATATCGCCTTAGAGCATGACTTTGACTGCTTTCACTTTGGTGACGATTGGGGTCAGCAAAAGGGTCTTATTATGGGATTGCCGCACTGGAACGAGTTTGTTAAGCCACGATTAAAACGCATGTACGACAGGGTTAAACGCTCAAACCGATATATCTCACAGCATTCCTGCGGCGATATAAGCCAGCTTTTGGACACACTACACGATATGGGGCTAAACATCTACCAAACCTTTCAGCCAGAGATATACGATCTTGATTACGCAAAAAAGCTAAAAGGAAGGATTGTAGTTTGGGGTGGCATAAGCACGCAGGTGGATCTGCCAGTGATAAGCAAGGGTGAAGTAAAACCTTTAGTTATGCGGACAATACAAGCCTTTGACAATACAGGGATTATCCTTTGCCCAACACATGCTATTGAAGTTGATGTAAAGGCAGAGAATATAGTTGCTTTAATGGAAGCGTTTACCCATCAAAGTTAAGATATGGTATATATTGATAAAATATTAGTCTAATCAAGATAACACATTAGCGGATATTTTTGATATACTTACAGAATAACTAACTGTAAAATAGATAGAGCAAAGGAGAGATTATATGATAACAAACGAGCAGAAGAAAAGCTACGAGGCATTTTGGAATCAGCAGGCTAATGAACGGTGCTGTCTGTACCTATACTGTCCCGATAAAAACTACAATGGGGAGATACTACCCGATAAAACCGACGCGACAAGCTACTGGGAGGACATCGATTACCGCACCAAAAAGGCTTTACAAGAGATAGAAAGCACACTGCACCTAGCAGACGCATTCCCGACGGTGTTTACAAACTTTGGCCCCGGTTGTCTTGCGTCATGTATCGGTGGGACACATAAATGGGCGCTCGACACCGTATGGTTTGAAAACGAGCCGTTAATTACCGACTGGGATAACCCTCCGACAATAGCACTTAACAAGCTGTCGGATATGTACAAGCTGATGGACAGCTATACAAACAGCCTTTTAACCCATGGAAAAGGCAAGTTCTACACCTCTATCGCTGACCTTGGTGGTACATACGACATAATCGCCGCACTTCGTGGCACGCAGGACTTTTTAATGGATCTATATGAATATCCCGACCAGATTAAAGCCTTTGCAGGTAAGGTGCAGTCTATCTGGAAGGAGGTATTTAACTACTACTCTAACCTTTTACTTAAGACACAAGGCGCTATGACCTCATGGCAACCAATCTATTCCGAGGTTAGCTACTATCCTTTGCAGTGTGACTTCTCTGCTATGATCTCTCCGGATATGTTTAAGGAGTTTATCCTACCTGATCTAGAGTTTAAGACTAGCTTAATGGAACGCTCTATCTACCACTGGGATGGGCCAGGGGAGCTACCTCATCTTGACCATCTACTATCACTTAAACGTCTATCTGCAATCCAGTGGACTCCTGGTACAGGGTCACCGGATACCACCGATGAGGTTTGGTTTGACTACTACCATAGGATACAGCATGCGGGGAAATCCCTTGTACTGCTGTCGGTTGACGATCCTTCTACTATTGAAAACCTTCTAAAGAACATCTCCACAAAGGGTCTTTTCCTCTGCTGTAACGCACAGGATGAGTATCAAGCAAAACAGATTCTTGACGTTGTTAACGGCTACGGGGTTAAGTAGGGATTGCTAATATATATTAAACTGTGAGTCTGTAAAGCTACATAAAGATAAAAACCACACCTCCATGCGGGGGTGTGGTAAACTTTTATAACTGTGATAGTTATTCAGCGGAGAGGATAGTTAAAACCTCCGCTATGTACATGGTATGGTGGTCGGACTCTGGGTACCATTGTTTATCAAGACTGGTGTCGATAAAGCTGTCTGGTGTGAAATCCTGTGCGTAAAGCTTTTTGCAGATAACGGTGAGGTTTGCCTGTTCAAAGTATGGTGTGCCCTCATAGTCGGCTACTGTAAGCTCTGCTTTTTCTATCTTGTTTTCGTCACGTCCCGATACCTTGCCAAGGTATCCTAGCTGTTTTTTGTAGCTTTCATCAAAGAAGGTTAGAGAGAAGGTATCTGCGCTATCTACAAACTCTTTGGTGTAACGTTGTGGGCGGACAACGATGTAAGCGACATTCTTGCCCCACATTACCCCAAAACCACCCCAAGCGGCGGTCATGGTGTTTACCTGATCGCCTTTTTTTGCGGTTATAAGCATCCAGTCGCTACCGATTAGCTTAAACGGACTTTTTGTAAATTCATGCGGATTAACTATCTTTAGATTGGACATAGTATTCCTCCTTGTAATTGTAAGTGTATAGGTAAAAGTGTTTCGTCAATAAGTATATGTTTGCATATATTATTCTGTGTTTATTATAGCATACCTTTTAAGTATTGTAAAGGGGGTATGGCTATAGAAAATATGTAGTATTATCTAGAATTAATAGATAATTCATTATTAGATTGCCATATATACATATATTTAATGTATACTTTATACAAAATAAACATGATATATCTACATAACTTTATTGATAAGGAGCGTTTTATGAAGAAGATTCTCATCTACCTGCTGACCCTAGCGGTGTTGATAACCCTAGTTGGTTGCAGTAGCAACACTATAGCAAACGTCCTAGATAAAGACCTGTTAGCCAGTATTGGTCAAACCCGAGAGGTAGTGGTGAAAAATCTAAAGCTTAAAGGAGATGAATACTTTATCTTTCCGGGAGGCGAACCGTATAAGGATAAGCTACAAAAGGAGATTATCTATGGCGGTAAAGCAATGAATGCCGAGCTGTTATTTGACCCTGATATGCAGGATAAGCTGGTAGGCGCATCCGCACAGACAGAGCTTGATCCAGACGACAGCGCTTACGAGCACATAAAAAAGCTTGTTAGCGATATCTATGATATGTTAGGTAAACCCACCTACGCAATGTCAAGCCTAGAAGGTAACTATGATAAACAAGCTCTGCTAAGCTATATAGATGATTTTAGAGCCGATAAAGGTCGTTTTGAGAGGGATTTAAGCTATATTAAGATAGTGTATGAAAATTTAGATTCAAACTACGGTTATATTAGCATAGATTTAGGAAAACAGCAGGGTAAGGTAGGCATTGCGGTACATATCTCATCCTTTAAAACCATTGGTGAGATTTTAGAGTACGGTAAGCAAAAGACCCTTTTTACCAATGAATAGTTGTTACCTATGTAGCCTACAGATAGACTGTATGAACTCTAGTTAACTAACCGCCCCACCGTCTTATAGAGTAAGGCTGCAACAACCGCATTAACCCCCGCTTTTATAAGGTTAAACAGCACAATAAATGGCAGTATCTCCATCACCGCCTGTAACGGCACACCTAGGAATATAGGGGTAAAGATAATGTTCCAAAGTACCATCGTCAACGTCATGGTAACCACCCCTAAGGCTAACGCCAGCACTGCACCCTTTCTAGTCTTAAACCGCCTGTATATAAATCCGCTGACTAGGACAAAGCTTCCTGTAGCGAATAGGTGCATAAGAATCCCGATAGGACCACTAGCGGAGCTGACGGTTAACCCTTGGATAATGCTAACGATAAAGGTTAACACTAAACCCTCAATAGGGCCTAGGGCAAAGGTAGCGATAAGTATTGGGATATCGGCGGGGTCGTACTCTAAAAATGGTGTTGCAGGGAATATCGGAAAGCGTATTAGGTAGACGAGTACAATTGAAACTGCCGCTAGAATCCCGATTAGTACAATCTTTTTTGTGGTAAAGGTTTTATTCATTTTAATCTCCATCCTTTTTCGTTTTTTTGTAACAGGGGTAAGTGTAGATAGGATAGACTAATCTTACCGTAAGAATTGCAAAAGCGCCCGCATAAGCTGTGTAAAACAGCGGTTGCGGGCGCAAAAATATTTTATCTGTGAGGCAATTTATTCACATAGTAAAATACGTTTCTTCTATCCGGACTATACCGTCGGTCTTGGAATCGCACCAAAGTCAGTAATAACAAAAGTTAAAACTAGTGGACTTGTAGCGTTTGTTAACTAGGTTGAGTACACTAAAAACTTTGCATAGCTTGTGCAGGTTTTTAACGTATCTACTGCGAGTAGTAACGCTCATTACCACCGGTGGAGAATTTCACTCCGCCCTGAAACATTTAATTGTGTAAGGTGTTTTACCCTACAATGGGAGTATACCATAACAAATTGCTTTTGTCAATAGGTAAAATAGCAAGAAATTATATTGACTAGATATCTATAAAGTGGTATACTTATCTAAAACATATAATAGGAGGAGCTATGGAGAGTAATACAAGCAGGTTTTACGAGGAGATCTATGACTATGTATCAACATTAGAGATTATCGATACCCACGAGCACCTACCCTCCCATGAAAGGTACAGGGAGAGGGATACCGATATCCTAAAGGAATACCTAACCCACTACTTTAACCGTGACCTTATCTCGGCGGGGCTATCAAAGCCACAGCTTGAGTTTGTGCTAGACCAAACAAAACCCCTAAAGGAGCGGTTTTTAGCGGTAAAACCCTACTGGGAGGTTGCCCGCTTTACGGGGTACGGTCAGAGTATACGTCATACTCTAAAGGCGCTATACGGTGTGGACGACCTTAATGAGGGGAACATCCTAGAGGTAGAGGAGCAGTTTAAGCAGACCTTTAACGGTGGGCAGTACAAGCGGGTGTTAAAGGATATGTCTAACATAAAGATATCGGTGTTGGATAATGACTTAGACTGCGACAGGGAATACTTTCGCTCGGTATATCATATCGACTGGCTAATATTTCCTACAAATGGGTATAATCTTGATGAGATAGAGCGGTTAACTGGGATTAGGTGTGTCAGCTTTTCGAGGTATCTGCAAGGGGTAGCGTTAGCTTTAGACAGGGCGATTGATAAGGGTGCGGTAGCCTTTAAGCTAGCTATAGCCTACAAAAGATCACTTAGCTTTGCAAGGGCAACCTATAAGGAAGCCGAAGCGAGCTTTAACGAGATGTTGCACCATACCCATTATATCGAACGGTTTGATAACCCTATGATACCAACCGTAGCGTTTCAAAACTACCTAATGCACTACATCTGCGACTACCTAAACCAAAAGGGCGGGATGGTTATGCAGATTCATACAGGGTTACAGGAGGGTAACGGCAACATTCTATCAAACTCCGACCCATCACTGCTAAATAACATTTTCTACGAATACCAAAACCTAGATTTTGATGTCTTTCATATAGGATACCCCTACCAAAACAAGCTAGGCGCACTGGCAAAGATGTTACCCAACGTTAACATCGATATGTGTTGGGCGCATATCATCTCGCCTACCGCTAGTATAACAGCGTTAGCGGAGTGGCTAGAGGCTGTACCGTACAACAAGATAAGCGCATTTGGCGGGGATTACTGCATGATAGACACGGTTTATGGACATCAGCTAATGGCACGGCAGAATGTATCAAGGTCACTTGCCATAAAATGCAGTGAGGGGCTGTTTAGCACCGACGAGTCAAAGGTTATTGCAAAGGCATTGTTTTATACTAATCCTAAGCGGATTTTAAAGCTTGATGGTAATATATAAATAAATTTTATAAGATAGTTGTTTTTATCGCCGCTGTGTGATATACTTAAAGTAATAGAATGTTATTATTTTATGGTATACCTACCACATAGAGAAGGAGCGTTTATGAAGAAGATTGTCAGCGTTATATTGGTATCGGTCCTAATGGCATCCTGCTTATCGGGGTTTACCTTTAATAAGGAGGGCTTATCTCAAAATCAGCATATAGAGGTTGGAGCGTACAAGTCCGACTATTACTACGATGATGATGAATATGATGAAGGATACGATGACGACAGTTATGATGATGACAGCAACGATGGATATGATGACAGTTATGATGATGACAGCAACGATGGATATGATGACAGTTATGATGATGAAAACGACGATGGATATGACGACAGCAACGATGGATATGATGATGGATACGGCGATACAGATACGACAATTACCTCCGCTAAGGTTATCAAGGAGTTTAAAGCTACATACGGCATTGATATAACCGACCCGCACAAGCTGTTTGAGTCGAAGGATGGCAACAAATATATAAAGGCTGTTGTGGGTGCTCTAGACGCATTCTCTCCCGCATTTCTAAAGGCAGTTGTAGCAGACTATAAAAGATACGGTATGTCGGTAACGCTTATAATCAGCAAGGAAACTGCTACCTCCAAACGAGGGGGGTATTCGGGGCTTGCTATTACAGACGGCAAGAAAGCTACCGCTACAGTGTATGGCAACGACGGAATCACCACAGGGGTTATAGCCCATGAGTTAGGTCATCTGGTTCACTATGCATTTGAAGGCAGGGCGGGGGAAACAAAGCTAGAATCGGCATGGAGCAAGTATAACAAGTACGGGGGCAAGACACTAAAGTACAACCAAAGCTACATAGGCAATGACATATACGTATTTGCGGACGAATACGGTTCGACCGACTACTATGAGGATGTAGCCTCAAACTTTGAACTGCTAGCGATGGATAGCAAGGTTTACAAAAAATACTCCGCAAAAGCATATGTTGCTATCCGAAACAAGTTTAAGCTGTTAAAATCATGGTGTAGCACCTATCTAAAAAAAGTTCCGATTATGTTTAAGTATGTTAAATAGCCATAGATGGTTGAATGTATTTCGGTAGCTTAGTTATTAATGGTGTAAATATACACTCATTGATAACATAAATTATAACTAAAAGTAGGTCGTAAAGGCGAACGGATTTGCCTTTATGACCTACTTTAAATTTGATCTGCTATTTCTTTTTACGTGGATTTTCGCTAGCACCATATGAGCCTAGCAGGCTTGCTACACCGCCGCTTACCTTAGGTTTAACGTAGGTTGAGCTTTTAATCTTCTCCCTAAGTAGGGTGTAGAACAGATCTTCATCGAATGGTATTGTAACCTTTTGACCTGTCCATGAGGATAGGTGGATAGCGTTTGAAATGGATAGACCCTTGATACCCTCCTCGCCTGGGGCGATTAGCG
>CAZAOY010000031.1:19170-31062 GCA_964486925.1 uncultured Oscillospiraceae bacterium | reverse complement strand
CAAAAATGCATACCGCTCACAAATTTACACTTGACAAAATACGATAGTTATGATAGAATGATATAAAGGCTATGAAAAGAACAAGTAGCGGGGTTTTGTCTACTTAAGAGAGCGCTTGGGTGGTGTAAAAGCGTGGGAGATACCTTGTGAATACCTCTTGGAGCTGCTGTACTCAGCCTATAGCGTGGATTTTCTCCCTTGCTATAAAAAGTATAGACGGTAATGCCCGTTATGGTATAAAGGTATAATTATGAGATAGATACGTATAAGCAATGTAAAGTATCTTATAATGGAGTACCTTGTGAGGGTGTGGCTGTGAGGTCATGCTAAATTGAGGTGGTAACACGAATTTTCGTCCTCTGCAAAGCTAAGCTGTTTAGTTTTGTAGAGGATTTTATATTTTATTTGGAGGTTTAATATGACGGTATTTGAGGAATTAAAACGCAGAGGATTAATCGCGCAGTCGACAAATGAGGAGAAGATTAAAGAGCTATTTGATAAAGAAAGTGTAACCTTCTACATTGGGTTTGACGCTACCGCCGACAGCTTACATGTAGGGCATTTCCTACAGCTAGTGGTTATGGCGCACCTTCAAAAGGCAGGGCATAAGCCTATCGCACTTTTAGGTACGGGAACAACCATGGTAGGAGATCCTACCGGTAAAACCGATATGAGAAAGATGTTAACGATAGACGAGATTAACCATAACGCCGAGTGCTTTAGGCGTCAGATGTCGAGATTTATCGAGTTTGGCGACGACAAGGCGATGATCGTTAAGAACGGGGATTGGCTCTTAGAGAAGAAGTACCTTGAGTTTCTGCGTGAGGTTGGGGTGCACTTTTCGGTTAACCGTATGCTTACAGCGGAGTGTTTTAAGAGCAGACTTGAGAAGGGACTTAGCTTTATCGAGTTTAACTATATGATAATGCAAAGCTACGATTTCCTACACCTAAACCGTGAGCTAAACTGTAAGGTAGAACTTGGCGGGGATGACCAATGGGCGAACATCCTAGGTGGGGTGGATCTGGTAAGACGGGTACGTGCCGAGGAGGTATATGGTATGACCTTTACACTGCTTACCACAAAAGAGGGTAAAAAGATGGGTAAAACCGAGAAGGGTGCGCTCTGGCTTGACCCTGAAAAAACCTCACCGTTTGAGTTCTACCAGTACTGGAGAAACGTAAACGACGCCGACGTGTTAAACTGTCTAAAGCTTATCACCTTTGTACCAATCGAGGAGATCGAGGCTATGCAAGGCCTAGAGGGTAGCCAGCTTAACGCAGTTAAGGACCGCTTAGCCTTTGAGGTAACAAAGCTAGTACATGGCGAGGAGGAAGCGCTTAAAGCACAAGAAGGCGCAAAAGCGCTGTTTAGCTCTGGTGCAGACACCGCTAACATGCCTACAACTCAACTTGATAAAGCGGAGGTTACCGATGGTATCGGGATATTAACGCTACTTGTAAAAACAGGTCTAGCGCCATCAAACGCAGAGGCTAGACGTCTAGTGCAGGGCGGAGGTATATCGGTAGACGATGAGAAGATCGATGACCCTAAGCAGGTTGTGCAGCTATCCAGCTTTGACAAGGGGCATGTTATAATCAAAAAGGGCAAGAAGGTATTCCACAAGGCTTTGGTATAGTTATGAGGTTTGCAAAACGCACCGATATTATAGGGGTGCTGCTTATTGTAGTTCTGTTAGTGGTGGTGCTAAACATTGTAAGACAAAATTTTGGTGGCAGTAATAGTACAGCATATATCTATCATAATAATACGTTAGTCAAAACTGTACCACTTAACAGCCAAAACCCCCAGACTGTTACCATAGTAGGGGCAGAGGCTGTGACAATCCAGTATGACGGGATGGGGAGTATCTACTTTAAGGATTCCGACTGTCCTGACAGGATCTGCATTAACGCGGGAAAGCTAAAGCAGTATCCTGATACAGCCGCCTGTTTGCCAAACGGTGTGATAATTAAGATTATGTCAGACAAACTAAGCGAAATAGATGGCACGACGTAATGTTATTTATGTTGACATGTGTATCAACATAAATTTTACTTTAAAAGGATGGTATTGACAATGTTGTCAATACCATCTAAAAGCATAAAAGCGTTAGGTGACAGATGTGTCATTGCAGTAGTAGGGTGGACGGATGGATAGAAACAAAATTAAACGGATAACACAGCTAGGACTGCTCTTTGCACTTGCGATAGCGTTATCGGTGGTAGAGGGGTTAATCCCGTCACTGCCGTTTATGCCTGTGGGGGTAAAGCTTGGACTCTCTAATATTGTGGTAATGTTTTGCTTATTTCGCTTTAAGGGCAGGGATGTGCTACTGCTGATTATACTAAAGTCGGTGTTTGCGCTACTTACCCGTGGTGGAACGGCTATGTTACTTAGTCTTTGTGGTGGGGTTTGTTCGGTCGTAGTTATGGTGGTGCTGTTACGACTATTTCGGGAGCGGATTAGTCTGCTGATGGTTAGTGTCTTTGGAGGGGTGTTTCATAATCTGGGTCAGTACCTTATGGTTATGGTATTGTTCTCTAATGGGTATGTAATCTGGTATCTGCCTGTGCTGATACTTGGTGGGATTATCTCGGGGAGCATTACCGCCGTAATTGTACGCTCAACTGCATTCTTTACAAAGGGTGATACAGTAAGTTAATCTGAGGATAGTCTGGGTGGCGAGAGGGTACATATTAGTCGAGGGGGGTTATAGGATGAGAGGTAGAGCTTTTAGAGGGATAACCTTAGTGGTAACGCTAACATTGTTAATACCAGTGTTATCATCCTGTGTTACCCAGAACAATAGCTACTCCTACAGCTATCTTGACCTGTTTGACACTGTAGTCACCGTCACTGCATATACAGATGATGAAGCACAGTTTAACCAGTATCATAGCTTTGTCTATCAAATACTACAGCAGTACCACAGGCTTTACGACATATACAATAGCTACGATGGTATAAACAACCTTAAGACGATAAACGACAATGCAGGGATTAAAGCTGTAAAGGTTGATAAACCGATAATAGACCTTCTAACCTTTGCAAGGGACAACAGCTTTGACAATACAGTCAGCATAACCTTAGGGGCGGTGATACAGCTATGGAACAACTACCGCACCGCCGCAAACGAAGAAAATCAAAAACCCGCACTCCCCACTGAAGGCGAGCTACAAGCCGCTAACAGCCTAACCAATATAAACGACCTTGAAATCGATATTAATAAAAGCACTGTCTACCTCACAAAAAAGGGTATGAGCCTTGATGTTGGGGCGGTCGCAAAGGGTTATGCCGCACAGCGGCTGTGGGAGCAGTTACAGGAGCGGTACAGCGAGATCCCGGCTTTAATAGGTGTAGGCGGGAATGTAATAGCAGTCGGATCTAAACCAAATAACAAGAGCTGGAATGTAGGTATAGCCGACCCAGATAACCCCAAAAAAAGTAGGCTTATCGCAAAGCTTAACGACCAAACCATCGTTACAAGCGGAGATTATCAGCGGTACTACACCGTTGAGGGCAGGGTTTACCATCATATAATCGACCCTAAAACCCTCTATCCTGCTAACTATTGTCGTTCGGTGACGATAGTGTCAAAGGATAGTGCAATGGCGGATATCCTATCTACCGCACTGTTTAATATCGATGTCCAAAGCGGGAAGGCAGTAGTTGACGGGATAAAGGATTGCTATGCAATCTGGATTTTGGATAACGAGGTAGTGTATAGTGAGGGTGCGAAGGAGTTTGTAAGAGAGTATGAATAGTAGCATTAAAGCTAGAGATAAGGAGCTTGTACAGGTGGTTCCGACTAAACGGCAGTTTGACCATCAAAGGCTTGAGTTTTATGGTTTTATCCATTTTACCGTCAACACCTTTACCGACAAGGAATGGGGGGACGGGAGCGAAGATCCTATGATCTTTAATCCTACAAAGCTGGATGTTAACCAGTGGGTGAGTGCGATTAGGTCTGCGGGGATGAAGGGGGTTATCCTAACCTGCAAGCACCACGATGGGTTTTGTTTGTGGGATAGCAGGTACACCGAGCACTGCGTACGAAACAGCCCGTACAAAGGCGGTAAGGGTGATATCGTAAAGGAGCTTTCAAACGCTTGTAGAGAGGGCGGGATTAAGTTTGGGATCTATCTGTCCCCATGGGATCGCCATGAGAAAACATACGGCTACGGCGAAAGCTACAACGACTACTTTGTAAATCAGTTAACCGAACTGCTTACAGGATACGGCGAGATATTTACCGTTTGGTTTGACGGTGCTTGCGGTGAGGGAAGTAACGGTAAGAAACAAAGCTACGACTGGGAGCGGTACTACAGTGTAATCCGACAACTGCAACCTAACGCATGTATCAGTGTTTGTGGTGAAGATGTGCGGTGGTGCGGGAATGAGGCGGGGGATACAAGGACTAGTGAATGGTCGGTAGTGCCACGTAGCCTTTGCAAAAGCGAGGTCGTGGCGGAGCTTAGTCAGCAGTCAGACGATAAAGCCTTTAGGGAACGTACCTTTAAATGTGTCGATACCGATCTCGGAAGTAGGCAGGCTTTAGCAGATGAGCAGGATCTAATATGGTATCCCGCAGAGATAGACACCTCTATTCGTCCGGGTTGGTTCTACCACGAGGATGAGGATGATAGGGTAAAACCTTTAAAACAGCTTATGGATATCTACTACAAGTCTGTGGGCGGGAATGGTATGCTACTGCTTAATGTACCGCCTACAAAAGAGGGGCTAATACATATAAACGATGAACGTAGACTTAAGGAGATGGGGCAGTGTATAAGGTCTGCATTTAGCAATAACCTTGCCGACGACGCTGTATTTTCGGCTAACTGTAGTGATAATAACGTTACAGGTTCTGTAGATAACCTTAAAACAGATGACTACAACAGCTATAACGAAGGGGTAATTGATAATAACCCTATAGAGATTACCATAGATCTAGCCAGAAAAAGAAGGGTATCAATGGTGGTAATTAAGGAGAATATACTTTTTAGTCAGCGTGTAGAGAAGTTTTGTATCTACGCTGTAGTAGATGGGGTTAGACAGCTTTTAGATAGCGGTACGACCATTGGGTATAAGAAGATATCACGGTTTAACAGCATTAAAACCGACAGCATTATCGTAAGTATCACCGACACAAGGGTATCGGCGGTTTTATCGTTTATCGGCGTATATTAATGTAAAAAGCCGTACAAACAGAAAACTACTGGCTTGTACGACTTTGTATATTAATCTACCTAATGCCTAATCAGAAGAATCTAAAGATAAAAACAGCACCACCATCTTTATCATTTGTTGCAAAAAGCCCGATTGAGTGTCTGTTTGCGATTTGTTTTGCAATGGATAGTCCAAGGCCAGTACCATTCTTGTTCTCCTCGGAGCGTTGCTTGTAGAATTTATCAAAGATATAGGGTAGATCGCTTTCTGGGATACCTTCGCCATGGTCACGGATTAAGATAATCCCATTGTCGAATGTAATGTTAACCTCACCGTTAGTGGGGGTGAACTTGATAGCGTTGTCGAGCACAATCATCAACATCTGGCGAATCCGCCCGTAGTCACAGCAAAGGGTAAAATCATTACAGCGTCTGTCTAGGGTAATGGTAACCGACCTTGCGTCTGCAAGCTTACTGCCGCTAGAAACCACATCCTGTAGTATCTGATACACGGGATAATCCCGCTTTTCTATTACAAAATCTACGTTTTGAAGCTTTGACAGATCCAGTAGATCCCCGATTAAACGCTGTAGGAATACCGTTTCATTTAGTATCTGGGTATGGTATTCCTGTACCATTTCGGAGGATGTGACAATATTGTCAACTAGTGCCTCTGCCGATCCGCGGATTACCGTTACAGGGGTTTTAAGCTCGTGAGAGATATTTGCGATAAAGTCCTGCCTTAGCCTTGTTAGCTTGTCGCTCTCAAGGCTTGCCGAGTATAGCCTGTTGGCTAGGATGTCGATTGTGTTTGCAAGCTCGCCTATCTCGTCCGACTGGTTAACGTTGGTTTTAGCAAAGTAGTCATGTGCCGCCAGCCTAACCGCCGCCGATTTTATCCTGTTTAGTGGTTTTGTAAAGCTAAGGGAGAAGTAGAGCGAGAGGGTTACCGCAATGACCAAGGCGATACTAAGGCTTATTAAAAGTAGCAGTATACTGGAGTTGGTGGTATCGTTAATGGAATCGATGGGGGAATGGAGCAGTACCACCCCGGCTATCTTACCGTTTGACAGGGTTATCGGGGTACAGACCGTCAAGGTAAGTCCAGACAACATCCCGCTAAAATCCTTACTAAACACCGTTTTACCGTTTAGCGCTTCCTTTAACATCCCTATAGCCTTATCGGGAAGCTTGTCATACAAGGTTTGAATCCCCTGTGAAGCATTACTGGTTAACAGGTTTAAGGAGTTATCTACCACCCATACATCGGTCATAGCAATATCTCCGATAAACCGAAGGTATGCGCCGTACCCGTTTCCATACCCACCCATAAAGCCATGTCCGCCCGACTGGCGCATATGATCTGATGTATCGCCATCTCTCGTTATTTCATCATCCTGTGAATAACCGCCCATCCCAACGCTGCTTTGCATAAAGGAGGAGAAGGAGGAGGCAATTACATCCGCTCGCTTTTTAAGGTCATCCTTTTTTATATCAACTGTATGTGAGGCTTCAAGGGTGATAAAGACTATCCCGATAACAGCTGAAAACACTAAAAGGGATATAGCAAAGAACAAAGCAAGCTTAAAGGCAATCTTGCTTCTTATGTAACGTAAATCCTTCATCCTAATCTCCATTCCTTGTGCTATTTGGCACAAATAGCTGCGTGAAAGGAACCTTCACGCTATCTCTACCTATCCTCTGCTATCTCAAACTTATATCCTACCCCCCAAATGGTTTTAATCTCCCAGTTTGAATGTGGCACCGCTTCAAGCTTAGCGCGAAGCCGCTTTATATGGCTGTCTACCGTTCGATTATCACCAAAATAATCATATCCCCAAAGGGTGTTTAACAGGTTATCACGGGAGAAAACCTTATTTTTGTTGATAGCAAGTGTCCATAATAGCTCGGTTTCCTTTTTGGTAAGGGGGATGTTCTCACCAGAAATTGAAACGGTAAAGCTGTCTAGCTTTATGGTAAGGGTATCGTATGAGAACACCTTCTCATCGCTACTGGTAGGGGAGATCCGCCTAAGCACCGCCCTAACCCTTGCCATAACCTCCCCAGGGGAGAACGGCTTTACAATGTAATCGTCCGCACCGATATCAAGCCCCATAATACGCTCAAAGTCCTCACCACGTGCGGTTATCATGATAATGGGTACATTGGAGCTTTTTCGTATACGGCGACAGACCTCAAACCCATCAAGCTTTGGCATCATAACGTCAAGTAGCACTACGTCTGGGGAGTGGGATTGGAACTGTAAAAGTCCCTCCTCGCCGTCGTAGGCTAATATAGGGGAATATCCTTCGTTGATTGCATACTGCTGTAGTACCGATATAATCTGCTTGTTATCGTCGACAATTAGAATGCTCTGTTTTGACATGGCGACCTCCCAATGAAACTAAAGATAATCTTTCTTTTTTATAATCATAACATAAAATTATGACTTTTTTATGTTTTTTGGCAATAAATTGCTAACTTTATCCTAACTATAAAAAAGCAAAATACTACATTGACTTTATATAGCGTATGTGTTAAACTACAAAAAACTAAAGGGGGAAGATATATGCTAGATAGAATTATCGATCACTATAAAGATAAAAAGCTTAATAAGCTAGAGGATCGAATTATTGCACAGCTAAAGTTTGCCGCAAAGCTATCCATGGAGGATAACGGGCGGTATGACAGTATAGTCAGCGACACCGAAAGCTACCTACTGGACTACATAGGTAATGTAGGGGCGATTACGCATGAAGCGGTGAAGCAGGCGGAAGGGATGTTATCCCCGCTTGCGTCGGCGGCGAAGGAGTATCAGGTGCTCTGTGTGGCACATGCCCATATCGACATGAACTGGATGTGGGGTTATGAGGAAACGGTGGCTACTACGGTGGACACATTTAGGACAATGCTTGACATTATGGACGAGTACGACCAGTTTAAATTCTCCCAGTCACAGGCGTCGGTATATCGTATAATCGAGGAATACTACCCTGATATGCTAGAGCAGATTAAGCGCCGTGTTAAAGAGGGACGCTGGGAGCTCACCGCCTCAACCTGGGTGGAAACCGACAAAAACATGCCAAACGGTGAGAGTTTATCACGTCACATCCTCTACACCAAGGACTATCTAAGCCGACTGTTTGGTATAAGTAAGGACGACCTTCTAATCGACTTTGAACCCGATACCTTTGGGCACAATAAAAACGTACCCGAGATACTGGCAAAGGGCGGGGTCAAGTACTACTACCACTGTCGGGGAACTACCGATAAAACTACCCTTTACAGATACCAAAGTGAATCGGGTAACTCGATAATCGCTTACCGTGAGCCATACTGGTATAACGCAGAGATTACCTCCGATATGGTGCTGTTAACCCCAGAGGTTGCAAGAGAAACAGGCTGTAAGACTACCCTAAAGCTGTATGGTGTGGGTAACCACGGTGGCGGTCCTACCCGACGTGATATTAACCGTATTATCGAGTACAGCGGTTATCCGATATTCCCAACAATAAAGTTTTCCACCCTGCTTGAATACTTTAAAGCGATAGATTACCTTAAGGACACCCTACCGCGAGTTGACAGCGAGGTAAACTTCCTATGCGACGGCTGTTACACCACCCAAACCATTATAAAAGCGGGCAACAGAAGGTCGGAAGCATTGCTTTATAACAGCGAAGCTATCGCAACCTTTGCAGGTATGGGGGACGGTTACAGCTACCCTGTGGAGTCCTTTAGCAATGCTTGGAAGAAGGTTTTGTTTAACCAGTTTCACGATATTATCCCAGGCTCGGGGATTGCGGCTACCCGTGAGTATGCCTCAGGCTTATACCAAGAGGTTATAGCGGCGGCGCAGACCAACGAGAAGATAGCGGTAAAATCCATTACCGACAGCATTAACACCTCAAAGCTGTTTGGCAATACCTTTGATTGTATCGGCGACAACATAGACGACAGCATTGGAGAAGGCGCGGGGGTCGGATATGGCTTTTACGGCGCGACAGCAGGGCTTACACGTGGATTTACGGTGTTTAACAACACACAATATAAGCGCACCACCCTAACAAGGCTATCTATATGGGACTACGAGGGGGATATTAACCGTATCACCGTCTATAATGACGCAGGGGACGTACTACCCCATCAGCTTGTAGGGAACAACTTTAATTACTGGGGTCATAACTGCGACACCGTTATGGTGGAGGTGGCTGTCCCGCCATTCTCCTACACAACTATTGTGGTAAAACAGGACGTTTCCCCGAAGATAGAGGGTATCTATCTAGGCTGGGAGCGCGCGCAGTTTGCCGAGGAGCTTGTACTGGAGAACGACCTAATACGAGTGGAGTTTGACAAGCTAAACGGCGGGATTATCTCCTTTATCGACAAGGCTAGCGGCGAGGAGCAGATATGCGGCGATATAACAAATGTGGGTGTCTTTAGAATCTCGGATGAGGCGATAAAGAAGAACATCGGAAATAGTGGTATGTCCGCATGGTTTATGGGACGGTACAAGAACATCCAGACAATATCTAACTATGAGATGAAACAGGTGGAAAATGGGGAACTTGTTAAATCCTTAGCCTTTAGCACCACCTTTAGAAGCTCTAAGCTTACCGTTACAGTATCCCTTGCAAAGGGTAGCCGTGATATAAACTACAAGGTAGAGTGTGAGTTTAAGGAGTTTGGCTTGGACACTACAAGTGTGCCGAACCTGCACTACCATCTACCGCTCTCATATAGCTGTGATAGCTATAAATATGATGTGCCGTTTGGGGTGATTGACCGTAAAGAGATGGATATCGATAACCCTGGAAACAGCTTTATTATGGGTGAGAATAATAATGGTGCTTCGTTTATAATAAAGACTAAGACAAAGTACGGCTTTAGAGGGTTCTCTAACGAGATGTATCTAACGCTAATCAGAGCCTCCTTCGAGCCGGACTTTGCCCCTGATATAAGACAGCATGAGATAGAGTTTAGCGTGGGTATTGTAGACAAAGACACACAAAACAGCGCACTTATTAAAGATAGCGTTTTATACAATCAGCCGTTGTCGGTGGTAAACGTTAAAAACCATGAAGGCAAAAACGAAACAACCGACAGCTTTATCGAGATAGACGGTGAGGTTATTGTGTCCTCCATTAAACGCAGTGAGCAGGATAAAAACCGTATTATCCTACGCATATATGAACCTAATGGAAAAGAGGTAAGCGTTACGATTAAACCTAAGTTTAACCTAACAAAAGGTTATATAACCGACCTAAACGAGGACAAGGAGCTAGCGAGCGGTATAATCTCACAAAACACCGCTACATTTACCATAAAGCCATATAATATGGAAACAATCTGCATATATTAAGGAGTTAGTATGACTAAGAAGGAAAGATTTATCAAAGCATTAAAGAGAGAACCAATCGAAGGACATGTACCGCATTTTGAACTGGTATTCTTCCTCACCATGGAGGTGCTAGGCAAGGTTCACCCATCCCACCGTCAGTATTCCCAGTGGAACCAGATGTCATATATAGAAAAGAAGCTTCAGCTTAACGATATGGCGGACTGTTACATCGAGATAGCTAAAAAGTATCACCATGATGCGCTGTTTGTCCACCCAAACCCATCGGACATCGAAAGCGTGAAGGAGCTGCTTACCGTAATTAGAGAGAAAACAGGGGATGAGTACTACATAATGATGCACGGCGACGCTACCCACAGTATCCCGGACGGTGAGAACATGATTGAGTTTACCACAATGATGTACGAAGAACCCGAAAAGCTTCACGATATAGCAAAGCATTATATGGATAATGCTGACAGGATGTCAAACGCACTAGCAGGCACCGGACTTTTAGACGGCTTTGCTCTTTGTTCTGACTACAGCTTTAACGTTAATCCATTCTTTACAGGGGATATGTTTGCGGAGTTTAACTTCCCATACCTAAGGGACGTTATCGCAATGTATCGTGAACGTGGATTCTACACCATTAAACATACCGACGGGAACATTAATCCAATCCTTGACCAGATTGTAGCCGCAAAGCCCGACGGACTACACTCCATCGACCCACAAGGAGGGATGGTTCTATCGAAGGTTCGTGCTAAATACGGTGATAAGATCTGCACCATCGGTAACGTTAACTGCGGTCTGCTCCAGACAGGTACAGACGAGGAGGCGGCAGAGGATGTGCGCCGCTGTCTACGTGAGGGTATGGATGGCAAGTATGGTTTTATCTTCTCTACCTCAAACTGCGTTTACACAGGACTAGCGCTTAGCCGCTACGAGATGATGCATAAAATCTGGAGAGAAGAAGGTATCTATTAATAGCTAAGGGCGACCCGACGGTCGCCCTTATGCTTATCTTCTTTATCTCTTCCCACACTTTTTTAAGTCTACCATCTCCTCAACTAAACTCTCAATAACCACCCTGCTTTTAGGGGGTAGTGCACGGTAGTTAACGATTAAACCTGCCTCATCATTGTTTAGTGAGAAATCATTAGTTATCTGTATCTTTTGCCGTATATCTGTGTGACCTACGATGTAATCTATTGAGGTTTCAAAATAATCTGCAATCCTTTTAAGGGTAGTAATATCAGGCTCGATATCGTGGTTTTCGTATTTATTAATCGACTGCTGGCTCATACCTATCTCATCAGCTAGCTTTTGTTGACTAACACCTTTTTCTAGCCTAAGTTTCTTAATGTTTGCAAGCATTTTTTCACC
>CAZAOY010000031.1:0-19070 GCA_964486925.1 uncultured Oscillospiraceae bacterium | reverse complement strand
AAAAATGTTGTGCATTTATTGGATTAAGTGAAGTTAAGAAAAATAAGGTTAAATATGTTAAGGCAGAGATTCAACGAGAGGTTTTGTTTGCAATAGAGAATGGGTACACTTTCTTTATTTGTGGAATGAACAAGGGTTCAGACCTTTATTTTGCAGATGTTGTCGCTACATTGAAAGAAAGACACTACATAAAACTAGAGGCAGCTATTCCATATAGAAATAGGATGAATACATTAAATAAGGAGTGGCAAAGGTTAATATCAATATGTGATGTTGTTACCATACATTCAGAAGAATATATGGCATCATGCCATATGATAAAAAATCGCTATATGGTACAAAAGGGAGATTGCTTAATATCAGTATTTGATGGTCGAGAAAACAGTAAGATAGCGGCTACAATTAGATATGCAAGAGCCTTTCAAAAGGATGTAAGAATTATTCAGATTTAAAGTTTGTTAATAATTTTATAACTTTTATCCAAATGACTTTCTTTTTTTATAAAAATGTGGTAAATTATATATGTTGCTGTGATTATGCCAATCTAGTTTAGCTGTATATATTTAAGCTTTATAGCCTTAAGAATAACCGCTACTGAGGTTTGGGGCTAGAGCAGTGCATTTCACCCGAAGATTGTATCCTTAACAATGGGTGTTATTAATTTAAAGCAGTTATTAAGCCTTGAAAGGGGGAGGGTTGTTTGGATAATAGGTATATTGCAGGGGTGTCGCCTAACGGAATAACCGATAAAGCTCAGGTAAAGATCCTAATCTGTTTTCTGTTAGATAGCTTTGCAGAGCCGCTTACACGAGAGCAGATACATACTGTGCTCTCTAAGGATGATTTGGTTAACTATTTTATCTTTGAGGAAGCGTTTGGTGAGCTGATCGAGTCAACCCATATCACTATCCGTGAAAAGGAGGGTGAGGGTGCTAGATGTACCCTTAATGCTTTAGGAAAGGAAACCGCAGTAAGGCTTCATAATGTGTTACCAAAATCCGTAAAGGATAGGGTAGTTAGCTGTATGGCGGGTATCCTTGATCAGATTAAGGCAGAGAGTGAGAACGAGGTGATTATATCCGCTTATGGCAATGGGTATAACGTTACCATGATATCTCACGATACCGATTATGATCTGATGAAGCTTGAGTTGTTTGCTCCTGATGAGGAGAGCGCTAAGCTTATTCGAAAAAAATTCCTAGCCGATCCGTCATCGGTCTACAGCGGAGTATTGTCGCTATTTTTAGAGTAGATAGCACTGGGAGTTAGTCGGTAAGCTTTACCGACTAGCAAGCGGGCTTTATATATAAAATAAATATAAGGGAGTATAACAATGAGTAATGTAACGAAGATTAAGAGCGAGGTTGCAAATCCTGCACCACTGGGACTATTAGCGTTTGGGATGACTACTGTACTGCTAAACCTACATAATGCGGGGTTAATCCCACTTTCGGTAGTAATTGTGGCGATGGGGTTTGCTTTGGGAGGTCTGGCACAGATTATAGCGGGGATTATGGAGTTTATGAAGGGTAACACCTTTGGGGCGACTGCATTTACCGCCTACGGACTTTTCTGGTGGAGTTTAATATTTATCTGGTGTAATCCTTTTGCTGATAAAATTGCTATGGCTGACGAGGTATCAATGGGGTACTACCTAATGCTTTGGGGAATCTTTACATTATTTATGTTTATAGGTACATTAAAACACAATAGATCAAGTCAGGTGGTATTCCTATCCCTTACCGTACTGTTTATACTGCTTGCAATCGGGGATTTCACAGGGGTTCACGTTATTAAAACCGTTGCGGGATATATCGGGATCTTCTGCGGATTATCTGCAATCTATGCAAGCCTAGGACAGGTACTAAAGGGAGAGTTTGGCAAAGAGATACTACCTCTTTAACATAAAGAATTAGGAGAGTAATGGAACAAAAAAAGAAGGTATTAGTGGCTATGAGCGGCGGGGTGGACAGCTCGGTCGCCGCAAAGCTACTAATGGATGAAAACTACGATATTACAGGGGTAACGCTAAAGCTGTTTGATGATGAGGATACCCTAAAGGACACAAAAAAGGTTAGAACCTGCTGTGCGCTATCGGATATTGAGGACGCAAGGGCGGTATGCTACAAGCTAAACTGCGAGCATTTTGTCTTTAACTTTAAGGACAGCTTTAAAGAGAGCGTAATGGATAAGTTTGCACAAAGCTATATCAGCGGTGAAACCCCAAACCCATGTATCGACTGCAACCGTTATATAAAGTTTGAAAAGCTTCTACAGCGTGCGGTGACACTGGGGTTTGACTATATTGCCACAGGGCATTATGCGGTAAATGAGTATGATAAACAGTCAGGCAGGTATCTGCTAAAACGTCCGCTTGACAGATCAAAGGATCAGACCTATGCGCTGTATTCGCTCACCCAAAAACAGCTAGCGCACACCCTCTTTCCGCTTGGAAACTACGTTAAAACCACTGCAAGAGAGATCGCTGAACAATCGGGGCTTGTAAACGCAAGAAAACCCGATAGTCAAGATATCTGCTTTGTACCGGACGGTAACTATGCTGAATTTATCAGCCGGTACACCGATAAACTACCCGAAAAGGGGAATTTTGTGGACACTAACGGCAACATACTCGGTATCCACAAGGGTGTGACCGCATATACTATAGGACAGCGGAAAGGACTTGCTTTATCCTTCCCACAGCCTATGTATGTAGTAGCGAAAAATCCAGAAACAAACGAGGTTACACTAGGTGAATCGGATAAGCTGTTTAGCGATAACCTAATAGCTACCGATGTAAACCTAATAAGCATAGAAAAGCTTGATAAGCCTATGCAGGTAACCGCAAAGATACGCTACAACCAAATCGATCAAAAGGCCACCATCTTACCACTGGACAATGGTGAGATATCGGTTAGGTTTGATGAGCCACAACGGGCAATCACAAAGGGTCAAGCTGTAGTGTTCTACCTTGATGACATTGTTGTCGGAGGGGGTACAATAGCGTAGGATTGGTGTTTTGTGGTATGAAAAACTAGTTGACATATATGTCGCGTGTTATTTGAAGCAAATGTAAGCGTGTTGACATGCTTGTCGGTGCACAAGGATTGAAACCAACTGACATATTAATTATAAGTTGGTTAGGGTAGTTTGATATCCATTTAAAACGACAGTGTTGTCGAGTAAAGCTTGCTTGACAGTGTTATATTCGACTTACATGTCATGAAAAAATACAGACAAAAATATAAAACTAAATGTTAAAAAGCTATTTACTTTTCTTGTTATATTTGGTATAATACATCTATACAATAGGTGATACCTATACTGTATGGTGGTCATCTGACCTGGTGCACGCTGTGTTAGGTCGCCTTTGACCGTAATATACGGTAACGATTAACAGCTTGGGTGGCGGGTTTATCGGCTAGCCTTTGGTATTTATGGTAATATAACCGATAGATCTGACTGACAAAATCTACATGGGAGGATTAATATATGTATCCAATAAAACTATCCCCACCGCTAAAGGACTATATCTGGGGCGGCAGTAAGCTGTCTAGTGAATACAACAAAGGGCAGGGTGTCGCAAAGATAGCGGAGTCTTGGGAGCTTTCCTGTCACAAGGATGGACAGAGTATTATTACAAACGGAAGCTTTAAGGGTAAAACACTAGAAAGCTATATCGACACTAACAGGGAGAGCATACTAGGCAGTAACTGCGAAAGGTTTAAGGACTTTCCCATATTAATAAAGCTAATCGATGCAAAGGATAACCTATCGGTTCAGGTTCATCCGGATAACACCTACGCACTGGCAAACGAAGGAGAATACGGCAAGACCGAGATGTGGTATATCGTAGACTGTGATGAGGATGCACATCTGCTTTACGGGTTTACTAAAGAGATATCAAAAGAGGAGTTTGCAAAGCGGATTGAGGACAACACTCTACTTGAGGTAACAAACAAGGTGGCTGTAACAAAGGGGGATGTGTTCTTTATTGAAGCGGGTACTCTGCATGCAATCGGCAAGGGCATTCTTATTGCCGAGATACAGCAAAACTCCAACACCACATATAGAATCTATGACTACGACAGGGTTACCCCAGAGGGCAACAAGAGAGAACTGCATGTCAGCAAGGCTATTGACGTAACAGACCTAAAGCCATCGGATAACAGCTCTAAGCCTAGAGGTTCACTGGAGTTTTTTGAAGGGTATACTAAACAGGGGTTATCAAGCTGTGAATATTTTACGGTATCTGATATAAACATTACTTCATCGGCAAAGCTTTCGGTGGATAAGACCTCCTTTGTACATCTACTATGCTTAGCCGGAACGCTTAACTTTACAAGCGAGCGTGGGGAGGATACCCTAACCATAGGCGAAAGCATGTTTTTACCTGCAGGTTTTGGAAACTTTACCCTATCAGGCAGGGGGCAGGTGCTTTACACTAAGGTATAACAAAACTTACTAATATACAATAAATTATAAAAGAATGGAGAAAAAATTATGAAACATTATTTAGGGATTGATCTTGGGGGAACTAACATCGTTGCGGGGGTTGTGGATGAAAACTACAACATAGTATCCACCGCTACTACAAAAACAAACACCCCACGTCCGGCTAGAGATATAGTAGACGATATGATCAAGGTTGCTAACGAAGCTATCGCTAATGCCAACCTTACAATTGATCAGATCGAATGGCTAGGTGTTGGCTGTCCTGGAAGTGTTATTAAGGACACCGGGGTTATTGGATACTCAAACAACCTTGATTTCCATGATGTACCGATGGGCGAGTGGTTACATAAGGCATTTAACTGCCCTGTTTACCTTGAAAATGATGCTAATGCGGCGGCGTTTGGTGAATACCTTGCGGGCTCTGCGGCTGAGGCTAAGATATTTGTAATGATAACCCTTGGAACCGGAGTTGGCGGCGGTGTGGTTATCGATGACAAGATCTTTACCGGTTTTAACTATGCGGGTGCGGAGCTTGGACATATCGTAATCGAACGTGGCGGACGTCATTGTACCTGCGGCAGAGATGGCTGTTTTGAGGCATACTCCTCTGCAACCGGGCTTATTAACATGACTAAGGAAGCTATGGAAGCAAACAAGGAATCTTTAATGTGGGAGATTTCTAAGGAAAACGGCGGCAAGATTAACGGTAAAACCTCCTTTGATGCAATGAGAAGGGGAGATAAATCAGGTTCTGCTGTAGTTGATGAGTATGTTAAATATCTAGCTTGCGGTATCACTAACATAATAAATATCTTCCAACCTGAGATCCTTACTATCGGTGGTGGTTTAAGCAAGGAGAAGGACTATCTAATTAAACCGTTAATCCGTGAGGTTTCTAAGGAAGTTTACACTAGGGATGGAGATAAAAACACTAAGATATTAGTTGCAACCCTTGGAAGTGATGCGGGACTTATCGGTGCGGCCATGCTTGGAAAGAGCAACTAGCTTATAGGAATTAATATTTGGGCGGGTTTTGGTATTATCGTTGCAGAATCCGCCCTAAATAAGCGTGTACCAATTTGAGATAACACTGTGTAAGACATTAATAATACCGCATAGGTTAAAGTAGGGGTTTTAAAGGTTTTTATTAGTGTATTGGTACATAATAGATAGGAATTTACAAAATGAAGGTTTACAAGATACATTTTATACGACATGGTATAACCCAAGGAAACATTGAGAGCCGATATATGGGTTCAACCGATATCGACCTATGTCAGCAGGGGATTGATGAGATAAAATCCCTTGTGGATACATACGAATACCCAAATGTGGGCAAGGTATATGTAAGCCCGCTAAAGCGCTGTAAACAGACAGCCAAGATAATCTATCCATTTATGGAGCAAACCGTTATAGAGGGCTTACGTGAGTATTCTTTTGGCGACTTTGAGGGGCGCTCGGTAGAGGAGCTATCTAAAGACCCTGTATACGAGCAGTGGAGAAGCAGCAAATTTAGTATGGCTATCCCAAATGCAGAGGATACCGCTTCCTTTAATCAGCGGATTATGGATAGTCTACACTTTATAATAGAAGATATCATTAAAAACGACCTAACCCATGTGGCGGTGGTTACCCATGGCGGGGTGATAATGAACATCCTAAGCAGTATCGGTGTGCCAAAGTTACAGGACATGTTCGGTATTGGCAACGGCAAGGGTTACACCCTAATATTAGACAGAGCAATGTGGGATAACTTTGGTGTAATGGAGGTTTTTGAGCCATTACCGCTAGGTGCTGACCCTAGTGTCACGGTAGGTAAAAGCCTATTTGAATCATTATCTGAATAGGTTAGGAAAATTATCTGTAATATGCCGTTTACTATATGTTTTGGTTTAATCGCAAAATGATTATCCTTTTGCGAAGGATTTAGCCTTAAACCATAATAAGCCGCGAGGAGGGACAAATGTTTACTAAAAAGCAGACAATTTTTTTTATCACGGTAGTATCTGTAATAGTAGGTGTGATTGTATTCTCTAAAACGGTCTATCTATTTGGGATTGCGGCGATAATTGCGTACATGTTGTATCCGTTAATGACCCTTATTGAGAATAAGGCGAAGGTAAAGAAGGGTTTTTCCATCCCGATTACACTAATACTCGTTGTGGTTGTGTTAACGCTGATTGTGTCGCTCTTTACACCGATTCTAACAAAACAGGTCAACAGCTTTATAAATCTTCTGCCTGTATACAGCGAACGCTTTTTGGAGTATATCTCCTCCCTTGATGAGGTGCTGGCTTCCTTTGGAATTGACGGCGGACTGCTTAGCAACATCCAGACCTTAATTAAGGAAAACTATCAAACTTTAGTAAAAGCGCTAGGATCTATAGCGGGGAATGTATTTGTTAAGCTATCGGTTATCCCTGGTATACTGTTTGATGCGTCCTTTATCTTTATGTTTGTAATATACTTTTTAATCGACGGCGATCGGATGATCGCTTCGTTTAGGTCGCTCTTTACCGATAAGAACACCAACCGTATTGTGTCCACCGTTTTAGAAAAGAGCCATACTATGGTGTGGAACTACCTAAAGATGAAAACTCTGTTAGCAGGTATGATGGCGGTAGTAATGTGGATTGGGTTTATGATAATAGGGTTAGAGAATGCATTTTTATTTGCGTTTATCGCATTTCTATTCGATTTTATCCCGTATGTGGGGGCGTATGTGGCGGCGGCTTTTCCTGCAATCATTGCGCTTATCGACGGTGGGTTTACAAAGTTAATTATAGTTTTAGTCTTTATTATAATCGTTCAGCAGGTACAAGGCAGTATCGTAGCTCCTAAGTTTCAGGCGGATTCAGTTGGGATACATCCACTTGTGGGGCTGTTTGCGCTGTTAGCGTGTAGTCAGCTTTGGGGCGGGATTGGGATGTTTATCTCTGTTCCTGTTGCGGGATTTGTACAGATACTCTGCCTAGAGGTACGATCCTACTACCTAACACTTAAGTAAAACAGACAGGAGAAGGTTAATGCAAAGCAGTTACAGAATATTCGACGCACACGCGCATATATTTCCCGAGAAGATAGCCGCAAAGGCAACCGAGTCTATCGGCTCATTCTATGACCTGCCTATGGACAGCATTGGAGTCTGCGAGGAGCTTATAAAGAGCGGCGATACCATCGGTGTCAGCAGATACCTTGTCTGCTCCACCGCTACAGTTAAGGAGCAGGTCATCCCGATTAACAACTTTATCAAGGCTTCCTGTGATCGGTATCCCGATCAGTTTATAGGGTTTGGCACACTTCACCCGGATATGGAAAAGCCAGATGAGGAGATAAAAAGGCTAGTATCCTTTGGATTTAAAGGGATAAAGCTACACCCTGATTTTCAGCGGTTTAACGTCGATGACCAATCCATGGACTACATCTATTCAGCGTTATCGGAATGTAATATGCCTGTTTTAACCCATGCGGGGGACGATCGATATGACTACTCTGCACCATACCGTATCGCAAATGTGGCAAAGCGGTTTCCAAAGCTAAAGCTGATTGCGCCACACTTTGGGGGATATATGCACTGGGATGATGTGGTCGATACATATATTTACGACAACCTGCTCTTTGATACCTGTAGTGCTCTTTCCTTTTTGGACAAGGATAAGGCGGCGATGATTATCGAAAAGCTAGGTTATAAGAGGTTCTTCTTCGGTAGTGACTTTCCAATGTGGCGACATAGTGACGAATTAGATCTATTTTTAAAGCTAGGGCTCACTCCAGAGCAGAACAAGGCGATACTAAGCGATAACCTTGAAAGAGAGATTATCCTACAAAAGATCGGCTAACCTACCGATTTTATCTGTAACTTGTTAAGTGTTTTGCTAAACAAAGATAAAACATTAAAATAAAATGAAAAAATTGAAAATAACACTTGAATTTTCTGTGAGAATGTAGTATAATATGATGGGGAAAGATGGATTGCGTATTAACCTAGCAACCAAATGTTAGTGTGTTTTTAGATAATATGCTTAGCGTTTGTAGTATCAATAGATAGTAAAGTATATCTTGTTGCTGTGTTAAAAAAGCGCACATCTTGGATCTATAAATAAACATAAAGGAGGATGTATTTTGGATAAAAATATATGGACATTCTTTACTGCAAACACCTGGTCTGTAGTGGTTACAGGTTTACTTGTAGTATTCGCGGCTTTGGTTGTTCTGGTACTGCTTGTTGCGGCAATGGGCAAGATCTTTGAGGCGTTTTCGGGCGATAAAAAGAAACAAAGCGGTGATAAAAATGAGGAAGTTAAGACACCGCCTACCACAAATACTGTAGTAAACAACCCGCCTGTAGTGGATACGGCTGTTGAGGATGACAGCATTGTTGCGGCAATAACTGCGGCGATATCATGTTTATTTAAAGCAGAAGGTAATGAAAAACCCTTTGTGATTAGGTCTATAAAGAAGGCTAATGATAAAAGACAATCCCAAAACGCTTGGAAATCAGCTAGTACCTTTGACAACACGCGACCTTTCTAAAGGCAACCTAATAAGCTATCCTACAAAAGCTTAGATCTTTCCAATATGGTGATAAAACTATGAATGCATTAACTTTTGGCTTTGGGTTTATTACCTGTTGATTATGCTCTAGCTTTTGCAAACGGTTTATTCTGGTCTTGCTTAGCGTAGCTTTGCTTTACAACCGTAATCATTATTATTTATTTGAAAGGAAAACGTAATATGTTTGACGTACTTATACAAAGTGTACAGGATATAATTACTAAATCGGGGTTTTTAAACCTAAGCTGGCAACAGTTTGTAATGATACTTATCTCTGGCGTACTTATCTACCTTGCTATAGGCAGAGGTTATGAGCCACTTCTACTTTTACCAATCGCGTTTGGTATGATGCTTACAAACATCCCAAACGGCGAGCTGTTTCATATGGACTTCTTCGTTGGTAAAACTTTAGATATACAGCAGGTTATAAACAAGGGGGGGTTACTGGACTTTCTCTATCTTGGAGTAAAGCTTGGTATCTATCCGTCACTGATCTTCCTCGGTATCGGATGTATGACCGACTTTGGACCGCTTATTGCTAACCCAAGAAGCTTTTTACTTGGTGCGGCGGCGCAGGCGGGTATATTCTTTACCTTCCTTGGAGCTATCATACTAGGCATGTCGCCTGAATTTGCGGCGGCTATTGGTATAATCGGGGGAGCGGATGGTCCTACAGCGATCTACGTTGCTAAGACCCTTGCACCTTCAATACTCGGTTCAATTGCGGTTGCGGCTTACTCATACATGGCTTTAGTTCCGGTAATTCAGCCTCCGATTATGAAGGCGCTTACCACTAAAAAGGAACGTTCGGTTGTTATGAGCCAGCTTCGTCCTGTATCTAAGACCGAAAAGATTGTGTTCCCAATTATCGTTACATTAATAGTTGCTTTCCTAGTTCCTTCTGCAACACCGCTACTTGGTATGTTAATGCTCGGTAACCTTATGAAGGAATCCGGTGTGGTGGAAAGACTTGTTAAGACCGCTCAAAACGAGCTAATGAACATCGTTACCATCTTCCTTGGAGTTTCGGTTGGTGCAACAGCGACAGCGTCACAGTTTTTACAGGTCCAGACTATACAGATTATCGTATTAGGACTTGTTGCATTTGGCGTTGGTACTGCGGCAGGTGTGTTGTTCGGCAAGCTAATGTACAAGCTAACAGGCGGAAAGGTAAATCCACTGATCGGATCTGCGGGTGTTTCGGCTGTACCTATGGCGGCTAGAGTTTCCCAAAAGGTTGGTGCGGAAGCTAATCCTACTAACTTCCTACTAATGCACGCTATGGGGCCTAACGTTGCCGGCGTTATCGGTTCAGCGGTTGCGGCAGGTGTACTACTAACCATCTTTGCATAACTTAATAAATTTCGGGGTTGTAACAAGACATTCTTTGTTTTGTTACAACCCCCTTGTTGGCTTAGTACTGTATAATATACCCGATAAATCTCTAGATTATCTTAGTCTGATTTTAATTGCCATACACTGTTACCTAATTAATTTGTAGATAAAAAGATACAGTTTTTTTACATTTATGGTTGACAACCGCCGTTAAAATTGGTAAAATAAGATATACAAATTTTCTGTTACAAAACTGTGCGAAAGGGGGATATTGCCATGGAAGAACTAAAGCTTACACTTTCATCTGTTTTTATGGTTTTCTCCAGTATAAAGCTGTCGGATGTACTGGATATCTGTATTATCACCTTTTTGGCATATAAACTGATAAAGATCGTAAGGGAAACACGTGCGGAACAGCTTGTAAAGGGTATTGCACTTTTAGCGGTAGCGGGGTTGCTTGCTCCACAGCTAAATCTAAAGACGGTATCATTTGCCCTTAAAAATGTCTTTCAGATGGGGGTTGTAGCGCTTATAGTGCTGTTCCAACCCGAGCTTAGACGTGCCCTAGAAAAGATCGGGCGCTCAAAGGTTACCGACCTACCTGTATTTAGCGGGGACAGTATCGATAAAAAGCAACCTATCTGGAGCAGGGCGATTGTCGATATCGGCGAAAGCTGTGAGGCGCTGTCAAGTACTGCTACAGGTGCGCTTATCGTTATCGAACGTAAAACCAGGCTTGGAGAGCAGATAGCTACAGGTATCCCCATTAATGCCCAGACCAGTAAGGAGCTGTTTGGTAACATCTTCTTCCCAAACTCGCCTATGCATGACGGCGCTGTTATAATGCGGGACGGTAGAATCGTAGCCGCAGGATGTTTTCTGCCAAAACCCCAAAAGGAGGAGGATATCGGTAAACATCTAGGCTCTCGTCACCGTGCGGCAATAGGGATGAGCGAGGTTTCGGATGCTATAGTTATCGTTGTTTCGGAGGAAACGGGTACTATCTCGGTAGCGCTGGATGGCGAGCTAACCAGAGGTTTTGACAAAAAATCTCTGGAGGAATACCTAACCGATAATCTTATTGGCAAGCAAGCCGCCATAAAGGAAACTACACGTGTATTTAGGAAGGGGAATAGCAAGAGTGAGAGAGAAGATTAAAAGATTCTTTACCCAGAACCTTCTACTAAAGGTTACCTCCCTGCTTATTGGCGTAGTTGCATGGTTTTCGGTGGTAACTGTTATCGATGATACCACCGTTGAGATAATATATGACATCCCAATCGAGATAAACCTAGAGGATTCACAGGCAAAGGCATATGCACTAAACGTAGTGGATGGTGCTAATCAGACTACAAACATTACCGTTAAAGGTACACGTGTGCGGCTAGCAGGGTTATCCTCCACCGACTTCTCTGCAAGCGCCTTCGCTAATGCTGTAAGCTCCCCAGGGGAGTACACCCTTAATGTGACGGTGGGAAAACGAAATGTTAAGGATCAAGATTTTGATATTATTGGACAATCGGTGTCCACCATAAACGCTAAGTTTGACTTTATAACCGAAAAGGTATTCCCAATCGAGGGGGTTGCAGAGAATATCAAGGCAAAGGAAGGTTACATCAAGGATAAGATTATTGTAAACCCAGAAAAGCTTACCGTTAAAGGACCTCGCTCCGAGATTGACAAGATAGCTAAGGTTACCGTTTCAACAAACCTTGAGGCGGTGGAATCCGATGCGGTTCAGACTAGCGGAAAGCTTGGGTTCTATGATGAGAAGGGCAATTTCCTTACCTTAAATAACGTTACCTACCTTGACAACAAGTTTACCCTAACTGTGCCGATCTTTAAGCAGAAGGAGGTACCGCTAAAGGTTAATTATGTAAATGTACCTGTTATGATTGATATTGATGAGGTTAAACACTCCATGTCCTCATCCTCCATAAAGATATCCGGACCTGAGAAGATTGTTAACGCTATAGACTATCTTACTGTAGGAGAGATTGACTTTAGGCGGGTTGACATTGGATCGGTGTTTGAATTGGATATTGAACTTCCCGCAGGGGTTACAAACAGCAACGACCTTAACTCGGTGATTGTAAAGTTTAATGACCCAAACCTTTCTAGCGTTGATATAAATATCACCAATATATTTACAAAAAATGAATCCGCCAACTTTGATGTAGTGGTTCAGACAAACTCCATTAAAGGGGTTAAGATTGTAGGTAACAAGAATGTACTGGAAGGTATATCTCCGTCAGATTTTGTGGCGACCTTAGACCTACTGGAAACAAGGTTATCCGAAGGGAGCATGAGGGTACCGATTACAATATATGCAATAGATAAAAAACAGGCTTGGGCGGTGGGCGAGTACTTTATAGAACTCACCGTAACCAAAAAGGCTAAGTAATATTAAATGTACAACAGCTGTTATGTCACCGCTACAGCTGTTGTTAAATCTTCCTAAGAGGTGACAGAATGGGGCTATAAGTGCCGATTATTATCTCAAACATTAGAGTGTCAGCTGACAAAAACTATAAGGATAACGCTTTTTCTAATGCGTTATCCTTATTAAAGGTTAAAAATGATGAGGTTTGCTCTATAAATATATATAAAAGATCATTAGACGCCAGAAAACGTACCGATATTTCCTATGTGGTTTCGGTTATCGTATCCATTACAGGCGATGAAGAAGGTGTAGTGCGTAAGGTATCGTCGCCGAATGTAAAGCTAAAGGTGGGCAACGAGTTTAGGGTGGACATTGGAGATACCCCACTTAACGACAGGGTTGTGGTTGTTGGTTTTGGCCCTTGCGGTATCTTTGCCGCCTATCTGTTAGCGCTTAAGGGGTATAGACCTGTGGTTATCGAGCGTGGAGGTGCAGTTGAGGATCGTGCTACCGCTGTGGAGCGGTTTTGGAGCACCGGAGAGCTTAACAACTCCTCAAACGTACAGTTTGGCGAGGGGGGAGCAGGAACCTTTTCCGACGGCAAGCTTACCACTAGGATATCCGACCCGTTATGCGAATTTGTACTGCAAAAGCTAGTGGAGTTTGGAGCACCGCAGGAGGTTCTATCCACCGCAAAACCACATATAGGAACAGATAAACTAAGAGATATAATAAAAACCATCCGCGAGGAGATAATAACCTTAGGTGGGGAGATACACTTTAACACCACCCTTACGGATATCACCATCAAAAACTCCGCTGTAACATCAGTTACCACCGACCGCTTTGAGCTACAGACCTCAAACCTACTGCTTTGTATCGGGCATAGCGCTAGGGATACCTTTAGGATGTTACTGCAAAACGGTGTTACGATAAACTCTAAGCCGTTTTCGGTGGGATTTAGGATAGAGCACCTGCAAGAACGTATTAACTACGGGCTTTACGGCGAGTATGCTAACAAGCTTGATCTACCGCAGGGAGAGTATCAGCTTTCCCACAGACGGGGGGATCGATGTGTCTACACCTTCTGTATGTGTCCGGGCGGGTATGTTGTGCCGTCTAGCTCTTGTGAGCAAACGGTGGTGACAAACGGTATGAGCGAGCACAGCAGAAACGGAAGGAACGCAAACTCCGCTATAGTGGTAAGTGTGGATAGGAAGGACTTTGGGGATAACCCGCTTGATGGAATGCTATTTCAGGAAAAGCTTGAACAGCGTGCATTTAAGCTAGGGGGCGGCGGGTACAAAGCTCCCGCAACCACGGTAGGTGACTTCCTAAAGGGAGAGAACAAGTTTAATGTTAGGTCGGTCGTACCTTCATACAGCATAGGTGTGACCCCAGTAAGTGGCTATAAGCTGTATAACACCGCAATTACCGACATGCTAAAGCTAGGGTTGTTCACCTTTAACGGTAAAATTCGTGGTTTTTCTGCGGAGGACGCTATCCTAACTGGGGTGGAAACCCGAACCTCATCACCAATTAGGATAGAGCGAAACGAGATGTGTGAATCGGTGAGTACTAAGGGACTCTACCCATGCGGAGAGGGTGCGGGGTACGCAGGGGGAATTGTAAGCTCGGCGGTTGATGGACTGCGGGTGGCGATTAGTATTATTAGTAGGTTTAAACCCGAATAGATAAGGATTTATAGATATGGACAACATTATGCAGTATAAAGATAAAAGTGCGGTGGCAGATCGAATTATAAAGCTAGTAAATCTGCTAAACCAGTATGGACAGGCATACTATCAGCTTGACAACCCTGAAGTTTCCGACTACGAGTATGATATGCTTATGCAGGAGTTAAAACAGCTTGAAGCCGACCACCCAGAGCTAGTACAGCAAAACTCACCAACCATGCGGGTGGGTGGGGATCTGCTAACCACCTTTGACAAAGTACCTCACCGTGTACAGATGGGAAGCTTGCAGGATATGTTTTCCTTTGAGGAGCTGTACGATTTCGATAGGCGTTGCCGTAATACACTTAGTGAGAGTGTCGCAAAGCTGTCGTCTGCTGTAGGGTCGTCAGATAATGCACAGCCGATTTCTGTAGAGCCGCTTTATATCGTAGAGCGCAAGATAGACGGACTTTCGGTAAGCCTTGAGTATATAAACGGCGTCTTTACAAGGGGAGCGACCCGAGGGGACGGCTTTGTAGGGGAGGATGTTACCCTAAACCTTAGGACAATCAAGGATATTCCACTAACCTTAAAGGATAAGATACCCTACCTTGTTGTGAGGGGAGAGGTTTATATGCCTCGTGAGGTGTTTAATTCTGTAGTAGCAAATCAGGAACTAATGGGGGAAGGGCAGTTTAAAAACCCACGCAACGCGGCGGCGGGTTCACTCCGCCAGAAAGATCCAAAAATTACCGCAAAGAGAGAACTTTCGATATTTATCTTTAACATACAAGAGATCCAAACAGGCGGGATGGTAGAGGAGATAACCTCACATAGGCAAGGGCTTGACTTTTTAAAGTCACAAGGCTTTACCGTGTCACCCTCCTACCAAAGCTACAAAACCATGGATGATGTGGTAGCCGAGATAAACCGAATAGGTGAGCACCGCAACAGCTACAGCTACGATATCGACGGCGCTGTAGTAAAGGTGGATAGCCTTGCACAGCGTGAGATTTTAGGCTCTACCGCAAAGTTTCCACGATGGGCGGCGGCATTTAAATATCCGCCTGATGAGAAGCAGACTAAGCTTCACAGTATCGAGGTAAATGTGGGCAGAACAGGAGTGTTTACTCCGATAGCGGTGTTTGATCCGATAGATCTGTCTGGCTCTACCGTCAGCCGTGCGGTACTGCATAACAACGACTATATAAAAGAGAAGGATCTGCGTATCGGGGATACCATTATTGTGCGAAAGGCGGGGGATATTATCCCCGAGGTGGTAGCTAGCGTTTCCCATGAGGAGGGTTCTAAGCCATACACCATACCAAACATCTGTCCATCCTGCGGTGAGCTTGGGGTGGTAGATGAGAGCGGTTCGGCGATACGCTGCATAAACAGTGAATGTCCCGCGACCTTGCTTAGAAATATCATCCACTTTGCTTCGAGGGATAGCATGAACATCGATGGATTAGGCCCTGCGGTGGTGGAGCTTTTGGTTAGTAATAACCTTATCGAGAGCGTAGCGGATCTATACTATCTTGACCGTGAGGAGCTAATAAAGCTAGAGCGTGTCGGTGAGAAGTCCGCTGATAACCTACTAGCGGCGATAGCGGCGACTAAGGATAATCCGCTCTCTCGGGTGGTGTTCGGGTTAGGGATTAGAAACATTGGTCAGAAGGCGGCTTCTCTGCTCTGTCAGAGGTTTAACACGATGGATAAGCTGTACACCGCTACCCTAGAGGATATTACCGCGATAGACGGATTTGGTGAGGTTATGGCAGAGAATGTAGTTAGATACTTCTCACTGGAATCAACAAAGCACCTAATCGGTAGGCTAGAGCAGGCGGGACTAAAGCTAGTTGAGGAGGTAAAGCAGGCGCTAGACCTACTAGCGGGCAAAACCTTTGTAATAACCGGCACTTTAGAGGGGATGACCCGAAATGAAGCGAGCGACCTAATCCTCCAAAATGGTGGCAAGGTAAGCTCCTCGGTATCTAAAAAAACCTCCTATCTTCTTGCAGGGGAGGATTCTGGAAGCAAGCTAACCAAGGCAAACGCTCTAGGTGTTAAGGTAATCGGCATAGAGGAGCTTTTGCAGATGATTGGTAAAGCTTAGAGGATAGGGTATTATCTTGTGAGGAGGTTCGCAGGGAACGAATTGTATGCGAACCAGTGAATGCGAGATATTCTTGTGATGGGAGGGTATCCATTAACAGCATGTGTGGTTCACCTCCCATACAAACCACACCTCCATTAAACCATTTTGTTAGATATAATTTAAATAGATAAAAAGGGGAATAACTATGGAAACTAATCTAAGCAAAGACAGAGAGATTTTAAGAGAGTTAGCAAAAACCTATATGGACTGCTTTGCGCAGTCGGACTATGAGCAAAGACTCCTGCTTCATAAAGGGGTGAATGATCTAAACCCGATTAGACCTGTAGTGCTAATCGAGGAGCTACCGTGGCATGAGCTGGATTTTGATGGCTCGCTTACCCTAAGGTGTCAGGACAGCTACCTTAAAGAGGTGGAAAACAACCTAAGGCAGACCATCTACAAATGGAGGTACATGCCTGCTGATATGCTAATCCCGCCGTATATGCCTGTCTACAAGGTGATAAGCGGGACTGGTATCGGACTGCATGTAGAGGAGGATATCCTTTCAAAGCAGGACGGCAATCATATCGTGTCCCATGAATACCACGATATCCTAGCAGAGGAAAGCTCACTGGCAAAGCTACATAACAACATAATTACCTACGACGAAAAGGAAACGTTACGTCAGTTTAACCTAGTAAACGAGATGATAGGGGATATCCTACCCGCGCGGATTACAGGGCACGGCGGATACTATGCTATCTGGGATGATATCGCACGGTATCGTGGGGTCGAGGCTTTGCTTGTGGATCTAGCCGACCGCCCGGAGTACACCCATAAAATCATGGAAGCGCTAACCGCTATCGAGATGAACGTTATCGACCAGTATGAACAGCTAAACCTGTTTGAGCCATACCCACTAAGCGTCCACTGCACAGCGGCGGCAACCGACTCACTCCCGCCAAAGGGATACGATAAAGACCATGTTAAAGCCTCTGATACCTGGGGTAGAGGGATGGCGCAGATATTCTCCCACGTTTCCCCCGCTATGCACGAGGAGTTTGATGTAAACTACACAGGTAAGATCCTAAACCGATTCGGGCTTTCCTACTATGGTTGCTGTGAGCCACTACATAACAAGATTGATATCCTAAAGAGCATTACAAACCTTCGTAAGGTGTCGATAACTCCATGGGCGGATGTGGATATTGCGGCTGACGTAATAGGTAAGCGGTATGTGCTAGCGTCAAAGCCTAACCCTGCATTTGTGGCGGAGGATGGATTTGACAGAGAGCGTGTGAGAAACGAGATTACAAAGGTACTAACCGCCTGTAAGCGTAACAACACCACCTGTGAGTTTGTAATAAAGGATATCAGCCACTGTCCTAACCCTAAAAATCTAATGGAATGGGAGAGGGTAGCTATGGAAACGGTTCGTAACTTTGTGTAGCCTTCGTAACGTTAATTAACATAGTAGGAGAATTTTAATGACAAAATTGCGTACATACCTATCCAGACATTCTATGTTTAAGACACTCTTTAGCCTTAGAGGAAATCCTAGGCTCTGCGTATTCCTAGAACCTCTTTGGGGGATACCGTATGCGCTATACATACCCTTCGCTACCTTATATATGTACGAGCTTGGGGTAAATGACCAACAGATCGGAACACTGCTTACCGTAGGGATGGTGGTTCAGGTGTTCGCCTCGATTTTAGGCGGGATTGTCACCGACAAGCTTGGTAGGCGGCTTACTACCATAATATTTGATGTTATCTCATGGTCGATACCCTCTATAATCCTAATATTTGCGCAGAATGTCTGGTGGTTTGCTGCGGCGACACTGTTAAACAGCTTTTGGCAGATAACAAACAACTCATGGAACTGTCTGCTTGTAGAGGACTGCAACCCAAAGGAGCTTGTAAACGTCTATACTTGGGTTAACATATCGATGTTACTAGCGGTGTTCTTTGCGCCAATCTCCAGTTACTTTGTAGACACCTACTCGGTGGTAAACACCATGCGGGTGCTGTATGCTATTAACCTTGTATCAATGACCTTAAAGTTTGTACTTCTCTACCTATTAGGTCACGAAACCGAGCAGGGTAGGGTGCGGATTAAGGAAACTAAGGATACTCCAATGCTGAAGATGTTACTGGAGTATAAGGATATCTTTTTGATTATTATAAAATCCCCGCCTACCATTCTAGCGCTATCGCTAAAGGTAATAGTCAGTATAACCGCTATGACTACCGGTAATTTCTTTGCTTTGTATGCTACAAAAAACCTAGCATTCCCCGAATATCTGATGGGATGGTTTCCTATCGCTAGGGCGGTGGTTATGCTACTGTTTATCTTCGGGGTACAGTATAGAATAAATAAGCTACCATTTAAACCTGTAATGGTCTGTGGCACTTTACTATACATTACCGCTAACGCAGTGTTACTGCTTACAGGCAGCGGGGATTATCTTATGATACTAATCTACATAATAACCGATGCCTTTGGCTATGCGTTACTGATACCCCGTAATGATTCGGTACTGGCTTTGTTTGTTGATAAAAAGCAACG
>CAZAOY010000030.1:27466-32234 GCA_964486925.1 uncultured Oscillospiraceae bacterium | reverse complement strand
TCACCCTTAACAGTGTTACCGGTACTTCTAGAGTCAACCTCTGCTATAGATGAGTTCTTGCTAACGTTTACTGTAGTATCTTTAGCAGACTCAAATACCACAACGCTCGAAATCTTTGCGTTATCGGTATTTACTACAGCATTTGTAGCCGCAACAGTAACAGTCTTAACTGTACCACTGATCTCTAGGTCGGTCTTTGTAGCAGCCTTGTTAATGTTTAGCGTTCCAATACTGCTATCTGCTGAAGTCGTTACCTTAGAGCTAGCCTTGTTTATGTTTAGTTTTGTGATATCAGAATTTACAGTAACCGGTACAGTCGCATTAACTGTTAGAGTCTTTGCAGAAGCATCAATAATAACTTCAGACTTACCAGCGTTAACAGAGATAGCACTAATCTGTTCGCCTGTAGCGGATATCTCAACTGCACCGCTAGCTTTAGCTAGAACCGCTTCACCTACCTTAGATGTACCTGTAACTTTGATAGCGTTGCTACCTTCACCACCACCACGAACAACAACACGTTTAGCAACAGTGCTATTAGTAATGGTAACACTACCACTACCTACAGCGTCAGCTATGATAACGTTTTGTTTAATAGTAGCATTCTTGATGACAACATTCTTTGCAACGATGGTAACGTTACCATTACCAACATTTGTGTACGTTCCTTTTTCAGTAATAATTGTTCCTGTTAGGTTATCTACCACCTTAAAGAAGTCCGCTACAGTTATAGTAGCTGTAGGATTATAGTCTTTGCCTATAATCTTTGCTAAGTCCTTTTCAGTAAGCTTAGATTGATACTGGCTTTGAAGTGCCGCAAACACCTCCGCTTGTGTCACCGCTTTGCCTGATCCTAGTACATTAGCAGAGATATTAAAACCAAATATTGTAGATAGCACAGCTGAGTAGTTTGCTCCTGTGAGCTTTGCTGTAGGTTTAACATCAGTCCCCTTCTTTAATGTAATGCTCTTAGTGTTGCTATCCGTTGGAAAGAGCTTTGATGCAGCAGTAACAATACCTTTTTGTGCTTTGTATGCTACCGATGCGGTTGGTTTTACAGCTTCTGCAGATACAGAGATTGCTGGGATTGGCACAGCAGATGCAACCATAGCAGCTACTAAAGCCACGCTTAAAATGCTTTTCTTCATGTATTATTTGCCCCTTTCAATTTTTACACTTTTTTACAAGTAAAGCAAAAACTTTTCTAGCTTTAACTTGAGATAAAACGCATATAATAAATGAATATTATAGTTGCGCTAATATAATTATAGTTCCAATATGGAACATTGTCAAGATTTATATTTAACATGTGTGCTATTTCGGAACTTTGCACAAAAATATATTGAATTGTTGTATAATATATCTACATACAATTGTTGGTGTTAGGTTATTATGCAACCAATAAAGTTAATGTATTTGACTAAAAGTCCGTCTAGGTTTCTTCTTTATAGATGCAATAAAGACTTTAATGCACATTGAGATTTACCGTCCCTTTTATGTTTTTATTGTACCATAACTAAAGTGTTGCATTTTATGACTTATATTTACCGACAAAATTTATTATTGCAATACATATAAGGAGTGATTACATGAGTTTTGGAATAAAACTAAAACAAATAAGGGAGAAGAACGGCTTAACACAACAACAGCTAGCGGATATTGCTGCTGTGTCTAGAGCTACTATTGCCGGATACGAAACAAAGGGACGACAACCTGACTACAGTGTCTTACTAAGATTATCTGAAATTTTCAACGTTTCAGTTGATTATTTAATAGGCGGTGAATTCCTACAAAAACAAAAAACACATTCGGGTAATCAAATTATAACCATTGGACAAAATGGAAAAAAAGATGTTATCTACTTTGATGATACTCAAAAGGATAGGTTGTTCTCACTTATAAAGGCAGGATTTCCTGAGTTACTTGAGAGCCAAGTAAACAAAAAATCAGAATACAAAAAAAAATAATGATAACAGATTACTGCAAGTGCTCGTGTTAAACTAGCTATTCAAATTATTAGCTCTATTGCTCATTTCTTGTTTCTCCCCCACAGGTAATGACATATAACGCTTGCAATTGCTAAGAACCCCCACATCTTTTAAGCTTTTTCGCATTTTTAAGCTAAAAAACCCGTTCTAGTGCTTGACTTTCAACTACCACTATGATATAATAAAAATGCAGTATAATAGTACATTAAAATAAGTCTACGTAAACGGGGGATTAGCTCAGCTGGGAGAGCGCTTGAATGGCATTCAAGAGGTCGTCGGTTCGATCCCGATATTCTCCACCAGTTCCTCAAAGCCTGTCGAATGTGATTTTTGACAGGCTTTTGTCGTTAGCTTAAATTATTTATAGAAGGAAACATTAAATATGGTTTTTAATTACTGCCCTGTTTGCGGAATGAAGGCGGAACAAAGACAAGTTGGGGATGAGGGAATGATACAATATTGCACCCAGTGCGAAAAGCCCTTATTCCCTATATCATACTCATGTATATTAACATTAATCATAGATGAAAACGGCAAATTTGCTTTTATTCAGCAAAACAACATTCCTTTGCATTTATATATAGGTGTAGCGGGTTATGTTAAACATGGCGAAACATTTGAAGAAGCTGTAAAACGCGAAGTCGAAGAAGAGATCGGATTAATCGTGAATAGTACCCAATATATAAAAAGCTATTATTATGGTGAGAGGGATATGATAATGGTAGGTTTTGCTTCTAATGTTTACCATTCTAATTTTATACTATCCCAAGAAGTGGATAATGCGAAATGGTTCACCCAAGAAGAAGCATTTAATATATTGCCAGAAAATAGTATAATCTCATCTCTTTTTAATGACTTTATAAGCCGTACATAATAATCATAATCTCGATATGAACCCGACAGTAAAATTCATTACCAACAGGGTTTACTAAATAAAATAATTAATAGACCTATTTAATTTATTCTAAACAAGAAAATATAGTGAGGTTCTATGTCACATATAAAGCAGTTCTTTACTACTGATTTTACATATAAACAGATGACTAAACAGTATACAACAATTGATGGTATATTGGCACTATGCTTGTATATTATCCTTATTTTATCATACTATAGTGCGGGTGTTTTGGTAGCTAATAACGGTATCTACTTAGGCGAGCTAATAAGCATTGTTCTTATTGCTATATGTGTTACTTTTGTGTTATTACGTAAGCAAAAGCTTTCAACAATTGGATTTACAAAGAAAAACTTTGTAAAATCATTAGTGTTAGGTATGGTTGCAGGTTTATTAGCGTTGTTATTCTTTGCTATCCCGTTAATATTAGAAAAAAAACCATTTGTTAATGCTACTATCATACTGTACAGGATATTCTATTATTTCCTAATAATAGGCTTAAGTGAAGAGATTTTTTTTCGTGGGTATATACAACCCCGCATATATTCATTAATCAAATCTGATATATTGGCAACAATTGTTGGTGCGCTGCTGTTTTATCTAATGCACTTTCCTTTTCAAGGGGCAGCCCGTGGTACTAATATCATTGAATTTATGAGTATTAATTGGTCTTCTTGGCTTATGTCGTTTTTTTGGCACTTTGTATTAAACTTTTTGTATCGCAAGTATAATTCAATTGTTGCTCCAACAATTTTGCATGGTTTTTTGAATTTAAGTGCTTCAATCTTTATTTAACTGATTACATAGTAAGCATTCTATAAATAACTTAATATAATGACAACGGAGGATTACATGGTTTTACTAGTAGTAGACACACAGGATATGATTGTACGTAAGGAGCTTTATCAATACGAAAGGTTTGTAAGTAACGTTACCAAACTACTTAGCACCTGTCGCCATAAAGGAGTAGAGGTAGTCTATATCCGCCATGATGACGGGTTTGAACTTACAAAGGGTAAAGACGGTTTTGAGATATTTGCAGAGTTTGCACCTTTGGAAGGCGAGAAAATCTTTGACAAGCATGTTAACAGTGCCTTTAAAGAGAGCGGATTACTTGAATACCTTAAAAGCAAAGGCGAAGATACCGTTATGATTGCAGGTTTGCAAACCGACTACTGTATCGACGCTACCATTAAGTGTGGGTTTGAGCATGGTTTTAAGATGATCGTTCCCGCATTCTGCAATACAACGGTGGATAATGAATACCTAACAGCAGAACAATCCTATAGGTACCATAACGAAAAGATGTGGGATGGACGGTATTCACGTTGTATAAGCTTTGAAGAAGCTATCGCTATGCTTTAATTGGAAATTTAATATACCTACGAACTAAACATAACTAACGAAAGGAAGCAAAGATGAAAGCTATCATTCTACTAATACTAACAGTATTAATCACCTTTACACTAACAGGTTGCTTTGGAGATAAGGATGTAACAAAGAATTACGGGGTCGCAAATATTGGAAACGATTCCGCAGATGAGCAATCAGCCGACGTTGTTGTGCCGACAGTGCAGGCCTTGACCGATAATCTAACCAACGCTGGGTACAGTATTACAAGATCCCCCGACATAACCGACAGCAAGATAAAAACCGATAGGATACTAGCTAAGAATGGTGACCAATTTATTGATATCTGCTACGGATTATCAAAAAACGATACTCAAACGGTTTTTAACTACCTTGAGAAAACCTACAGTAGCTACTATATCCTTGCTATAAACGGTGATTATGTCTACTGTATTGGTGATAAAAAAACCTTTGAAGCCGCAGGATTTACAAGCCTTGCAAACTTTGGCACACAGTATATCTACGAGTAAATTTA
>CAZAOY010000030.1:6882-27366 GCA_964486925.1 uncultured Oscillospiraceae bacterium | reverse complement strand
TAAGGAGGGTACTATGCTTATAAGATGGGCAACTTCTAAGGATAAACCAGCATGGATACAGCTTGCCGATAATGTAGCGGATATCTTTGGTAACAGCAGTATGGCGACCGATAAGGATTTCCATGAATATATGGATAGCAAGCTTTCAAAGTATGAAGCGCTTATAGCGATGGATCGCCAAAGCGAGAGCTGTCTTGGTATTATAGGATTTTCAAGAACCCATAACCGCATTACATGGTTTGGGGTGTTTGAGGAAAACCGTGGACGGGGTATTGGATCACGTCTACTGTCTACCGCCCTGCGACAGCTTGATAATACTAAGGATATTACTGTAGAAACCTACCGATCTGACTATCCCCCTGGACTTCCCGCAAGAGCGGTTTACCAAAAATTAGGGTTTGTGCAGGTAGACAATACCATCTTTGACCACCTAGGCAACCCTCGTTGTAAGATGACAATTAAGGCGACCGACCAGAAACGTGGTGATAGCTTTCACTATCGCTTCCCCGAGTATGTTAAAAACTCCGAAAAAGCACACTGTCTGTTTTGCAACAACCACCCTGCACCTGATGGACATTTTTTAATAGCCGAACTTGACCATTCCTACGCATATATAGAAAAAACCGCTATGGGTAGGCTTTTTGGAAAGGGATACGTTATCGCAAAATCTCATGTAGTTGACTTTGAGGAGATGCCACACCATGACATGGCAGAATTTATGGCTGACGTCCAGACAGTGGCAAAGGCACTACATAGGTTTACCAATGCGATTAAGATAAACTTTGAGATACACGCAAACTCCGCACCTCATCTACACTGTCACCTATTCCCCCGCTACTTAGATGACGATTTCCCAAGCAGATCCATAGATGTCAGCGTTACACACCCCTCTCCCTACGAAAGTGACGAGGAGTTTAACTGGTTTGTGGATCAGATAAGATCAGCACTAAGATAGGGGTAATTTAAACGGTACATTACATATCGATTATAGGAGGGCTTAATGAAAATTGAGAGATTTGCCGATGAAATATGTAAATTTGTAGAAGGATTACCGTTGATTGTATCATGCCGTATAGAAGGTAGTTTAGGGAACAAGCGGTATGATGAATACTCCGATATCGATCTGACTATCCACCTATCGGGGGTTGACAACGGTGTTTATCTTACTACATTAGCTGAGATGTTTTCACAGCAATACAGCGTAATCTTTGCGGATTACTCACCTAGCCTTGCACCCGAAAAATACGTTGTCACCCTTGCCATATCTGACGAAAATCCCTTTCGGCTAGTAGACATCCGCTGTACTGCTACACCACACTTCCGTACAGTAGGTAAAACAGATCTTCGCATGTTAAACAATGAATATGAACATACTTTAAAGCTTTTTGCCGCAAATCTAAAGCACTACCTTCGTAAATCAGACTGCCATAAAGATATAACGAAGATGTACGACCGTATATTTGCTAATGATACCGCAACTATTAGTGATAATGAGATGCTACTTAAGGTTTTTTACTGGCTAAAGTACAACGCCAAAGAAAAACATCTAGAATATGTAAACTCATTTAATCGGTTTATACAACGCATACATTAAGAAAGCAAATATTTAATATCATATACTGCCTAACACTGTAAAGTCTCTACATAGACTTTACAGCTACATAGTGAAAGAGAGTGACAGATGAAGATTAATTATGAATGCCTACCCTGCCTTGTTAACCAAACCATTAAAGTAGCGGATATGACGGGGGCTGAAAATAAGGAGATACTATTTAAAAAGGTATTTGCATACCTTTCGGAGGTGGATTTTACCAAAACAAACCCCGAGATTATCGGCTCAACATACCGTATGATTAAGAATCATATAAAACATGACGACCCATATCATGACACAAGAGCCTATTATAACAAGCTTTTTCTAGGTATGCTAAATGAGTTTGAGGATAGGATAACCCGCTCTCCCAGTCCATTTCATGAAGCGGTAAAGCTTGCAATTATTGGGAATATTATCGATTTTAACCCAATGCATAACAGCACAATTGAGGATATACTTAACTGGTTTTCTAAGCTGGACGACCTGTCACTTACCGTCGACCACACCAACCGTTTAATAGGTGACCTAAAATCTGCAAACAGCCTTTTATATATTGGCGACAACTGCGGTGAGATATGTCTAGACAAGCTACTGCTTAAACAGATTAAAACGTTAAACCCTAGTATCCATATCTACTTTGGGGTTAGAGGGACTAGTATCGTTAATGACTCTGTTTTTGAGGACGCTAAGCTTGTTGGTATAGATGAATATGCAACTATTGTTAGCAATGGTGATGATTCTCTAGGCACTGTACTAAGCCGAACTAGTGATACTTTTAACAAGGTTTATAAAGGCGCGGATGTTATAATCTCAAAAGGCCAGGCAAACTATGAGAGCCTTAGTGAACAAGCTGACAAAAATATATACTATATGCTTATGACCAAGTGTAATGTCATTGCTAGATACATAGGTGTTCCCCAAAAGTCACTAATCTGTATTAATGGTTGCACTGCTTAATAAATGTGGTATTAAAGGAGATGGCATGGATATTTCACAGATATTACATCTACTTGTGGATAATTTCAGCGGCATTAGGGGGATCGACGCTATAGTCCTAGGCGGATCACATTCTACCGACACACAGACCGATACCTCGGATATAGATATCGGGGTATACTATAGTAAAGACTTCGACCTAAATGCATTTAAGTCTGCGGCAGTAAAGGTGGATGATAGACGACGTACAGACTGTATTACAGATCTAGGTGAATGGGGACCTTGGATTAACGGTGGTGGTTGGCTTACCGTTAATTCAGTTCCGGTTGACATACTGCTTAGGGATGTGGATAAGGTTTCTAGGTGCATTGATAGCTGTATGGTGGGTAATGTTACAATCGATTACCAATGCGGTCACCCATTCGGGTTTGTGAACGCTATCTATATGGGTGAGGTTTACCATTGTAAGGTGGTGTACAGGCAATCTGCGAAAATAGATAAACTAAAGGAGAAGCTTTTGGTGTTCCCACAAAGATACAAAGCCGCGGCTCTTGCAAAGTTTTTATGGGAGAGCGAATTTTCGATAAACTGCGGCAAAGCTACTATCATAAAAGGAGATGTGCTCTATGCCTCTGGGTCGCTATTTCGCAGTGCCGTATGCCTAATACAATCTATGTATGCATATAATGAGATGTACTGCCTAAACGAAAAGGGCAGTTTAGCAAGGCTTGTAAACAGTGGTGTTAGCCTTCCAACTGGGTTTAGCCAAATTATCGAAAGCTCAGTCGGAGTTAATAAAGATAACCTCTTACAGGTCTTTGAAGATTTGGAGAATCTTCATTATAAAGTAAAGGAGATCTGTACCTCTTAATAACATACTAATAAAGCTAGATAAAACAATAAGACTGTAAAGAAATCCACTACGCATTTAACGCGATTGGTTTTCTTCACAGTCTTTCTTATAGCGTTTATAAGCTTTAAGTAAAACGATATTAACTAGTCTATCTCTACGCTTACCTTTTGGTTATTGTGGTTTGCTCCCGCTCTCATAATACATCTAATTGCCTTTGCAATTCTACCTTGTTTTCCTATAACTCTACCCATATCTTCCGGCCCTACGTGTAGATGAAATACAATAATACCATCAGCATTAACTGGATCTTCAGTTACTGTAACAGCATCCTTATCATCAACAAGACCCTTTGCTATTGTAATAAGTAAATCCTTCATAATTTTATTCCTTTCATAACAGTTGTATTATCTCGTACCTCTATCACTGAAGTAGTAAATCAGTGATTATAGTACCAATACCTAATTACTCTACCTTTAAATAATATACAATATGTAATATTACTTAAAGATATAATAATTCTTGACTGGTTATATCTCCCCGATGAGGGTGTCACCTTATCTATAAGCGAAACCTTCTTCGGGGAGAGATATATCATTTGATAACTAATCAGCCATAACTTTTTTAAGAAGTCTTTTTACTGTATCGGTAGGTTGTGCACCGTTAGCCATCCAGCTCTTAACCTTCTCAGTGTCGATAGACACAGCCGCAGGTTCCTTAGTTGGATCGTAGGTACCGATAGTTTCGATAAATCTACCATCTCTAGGATATCTTGAATCCGCAACCACTACACGATAAAAAGGAGCTTTCTTAGCACCCATTCTACGTAATCTGATCTTAACTGCCATTATATATTCACCTCCATAATTTGATATACTTTATAAAAAGAAGCTATTACCATATACATTTTGTAATATACCCCATTTAATAAACTAAAAGTTAATCTCCATCCATCAATTACAAGCTAATTCAAAGCGTTACCGCCGATAATAGTGACTATAAGTAATATACTATTCGTAATAAATTACTCATTTACACTAAATCAAAACCCTCGACCCATCTTAGCTAGCGCATTCATGCCCTTTCGCTTACCCTTTTTACCACCAAACTGTTTAAACATCTGTTGCATCTGTTCAAACTGCTTTAGTAGTCGGTTTACATCCTCTACCTTTACCCCGCTACCGCTAGCGATCCTACGCTTGCGTGACGGATTTATAATAGACGGCTTCTCCCGCTCTGCACGTGTCATTGAGGTAATCATAGCTTCTATTCGGGTAAACTGCCGCTCATCTATATCAACATCTTTAATCTTACTACCTACCCCTGGTATCATACCGAGTATATCTCGGATAGACCCCATATTGGCCACAGCACGAAGCTGTTCTAGAAGGTCGTTCATATCAAATCGGTTTTCCTTAACCCTCTGCATTAACTTGTCAGCGCCCTTTTCATCGATGGTCGCCGTAGCCTTATCAATTAGGGTTAAAACGTCACCCATGCCTAATATTCTAGAAGCCATACGCTCTGGATGGAAGAGCTCAAGATCCTCTACCTTTTCACCCACACCCGCAAACTTAATAGGTTTACCGGTAACTGCTAGCACCGAAAGCGCCGCACCACCTCTGGTATCACCGTCTAGCTTGGTTAACATAATCCCGCTAATCTCAAGCTCATCATTAAAGGTCTTGGCAACGTTAACCGCATCCTGTCCGATCATTGAGTCTACAACAAGCATAATCTCATTTACATCCACAGCGGACTTAATGTTCTTAAGCTCGGTCATAAGGGAATCATCGATATGAAGTCGACCCGCGGTATCAAGTATTACAATGTCATAACCATGATCCTTAGCGTGTCTTATACTGTCCTTTGCAATGTTAACCGGATCACCTTGACCTTGCTCAAATACAAACGCTTCCGCCTTAGCACCAACTACCTTGAGCTGTTCAATCGCCGCAGGACGGTAAACGTCGCATGCAACTAACATCGGGCGATGACCCTTGCTCTTAAAGTATCTTGCAAGCTTTGCGCAGTGGGTGGTCTTACCCGCCCCTTGAAGCCCGCACATCATTATTATACATGGCGGTTTAGATGGCATGTTAACCCGCACATTCTCCCCGCCCATTAAAGAGCAAAGCTCGTCATTAACAACCTTTATAACCTGCTGAGCCGGGGTAAGGCTCTTTAGTATATCCTCGCCTACCGCCTTCTCGCTTACGCTTTTAATAAAGTCCTTTACAACCTTATAGTTAACATCAGCCTCTAAAAGCGCTAGTCGCACCTCTCTCATTGCATCCTTAATATCCGCTTCAGAAAGCTTACCCTTGGTCTTTAGCTTTTTAAAAGCCGCCGTGAGCTTTTCGGAAAGACTATCAAACGCCATAGAAACACCACCCTTATTCTACAAAAGAATTATATCTTAAAGCTTAATATCTATTCAGTTAAACAACCGCTTAACATGTCCTTAATATCAGTAATAATATCGCCTTCACCAAGGCTGTCAACCAGTTCTAATACCGACTGAATTACCGCCTCTTTCTTGATAATGTGAAGCTTTTCTTCAAAATCCAAAAGCTTTTCCTGCCCTCGTTTAATCTTATCATGGACACCCTGCCTTGTTATCCCCTCGTTTTCAGATATTTCAGAAAGCGATAGATCCTGATTGCAGTACATATCGATAAGCTCAAACTGGTTAGAAGGAAGCAATGCTCCGTAGACATCTAAAAGCCTGCCAAACTCAATGTTTTTCTCCATACAAACTGCCCCAATCTATAAGCTAATAGTAATCATTCTTTTAAAAAGCTTACTACCAAAAGGTCGCATGAATTTCACAACATCTTTAGTATACCACAAATCAGACTATCTGTCAAGCTTTTTTCTTTACATCACTATATTTATTTTTGCAACGCGCCACCCTGCTGATTTTCTTTACGATAAACAGCGGGGGTACATCCGTACTTTTTCTTGAATACCGTGTAAAAATAATTGGTGTTTGCAATACCTACCATCTCACTTATCGTCCCAACAGGTGACTTTGTGGTTCTAAGGATATCTGCCGCCGCCTCTACCCTAACACTATTAAGGTAATCGATATAGCTAATCCCAGTGGTTGCCGCAAACATTCTACCAAAGTATGCCGGAGATAGCCCTACATGCTGTGCCATGGAGTTTAGATTAAGCTCAAAGCTACTAAAGTTCACCTTAGTGTACTCCTTCACCTTAGCAACAACATCGCTCCCGCTATCCTTCTTACGCACCGTCACAAGCGAGGTTACAACTAGTGAAAAGCTACGTATTGTATCCTTTAACTGGTATAGGTTCTCCGCTAGTTCTATCTTTTCGACACCTCTTAATAGCTGATGATGGTTTTTAGAATCCTTATCGATAAAGCTGTCAAACCGTGAAAATACGGCTAAAAGAATCTGCTTTGAGTAGTTTACAGCATAGTTCCAACTAATATCGCTTAGATATCCCACTATCTCATCCACCGTGTCGTTGACATACTGCTCGTTCTTTTGCTTTATATTATCAATTAGCTTGTTTTGAAGTACCGTAGGAAACTGCTTGACCTTAGGACTTGAGAGAACAGTTTTGGCATCGATGACCCGCTCGTCCGATATCGCAACACGACTTTGGATTGCTGAAACCGCATCCTCATATGAACGGTGGATATCCTTATAGCTACCCCAAACTGTACCGATGCAGCCACGCATCTCAACATTAAATTCCTTAATCATAACCTCGATAATCTGTTCAATGGCTTCGTCGAGCAGATACGGTATCTCTATCTCTTCAAGGTGTAGAATTGCCACAAATCGGTTCTCACTAAAATGTAAAAAGTCCGTCTTTGCTACCTCTGACAAAAGCTCAGTAGCAACGTTCTCAACTGCATACCCAAACAATATCTGATCCTTAGGTGAAAGCTGTGATTTTATCTTTGCAAGATCGCAGTATTCAATTATTACCACAGCATAGTAAGGGCTGTTTAACTTTATCCCCAGTTCATCGTAGATACTAGCAGACTTGTCCACCCTAACTAGGTTACCCTCTATTAAAAATTTAAGATGGGTAAATTTTAGCACCGAAAGGGAGCTGTTAAAGGAGTTCTCCATAGATTTTGACCGCTTTACAATGCTCTCAAACGCACTGCCCAGAATCAATACTTCATTAGTTATATCTCCCCTTTCATTCTGCTTATCGGTTATAGATTTAACTAAATTATCACCACGATAGTCTAGGTTGCCTGCATCTATCACCGCAACCCTGTCATACAGCTGTTTAATCGGATTGTGTATCTTTTTAACCATAAACAGTGAGAATAAATAACCGATTATTATAAGAAGTCCCGCAAGCAGTATAGTAAGATTAGTGATAAATGAAGTGTTGTTTACCACAAGAGCATATGGCTGTTTACTTACATATAACCAGTCGTTATTATTATTCTTAACGTAGGTTATAAACATCTTTTTGCCGTCGTCATCCTTATAGGTAAAGCTACCCTCACTCTGCTTTGCGCTCTCCTGCATAAGGGTGGGAAAAAATTCTTTTCCATCTTTTGCCGCATTTGTTAGGAATAACGAGCTGTTTGTATGGGATACGATAATATTCTTCTCGTTTATTACCATAATTTCCTGCTCCTGATTCTCCACCGACATATTCTGAATCAGCGTTTGAAGGTAGGAAGCATTCATATCTACCACTACAAAGCTTTTGCTGTCATAGGTTTTTGAGTACTCAGGGATAAAGGAGAAGGTATGCACCTGCGCTTGATTTTCAGCAAAAGGGTACAAAACCCCTGTACTTCTAGCGTAGCTTACAAATCCCCCCTGCTGTGAACGTTTTACAATGTTTGGATCATATTCATCTAGATCGGTAAAGACTCCACCTGTAGTTATATACCTTGATAACCGCTCGTTGTACACCCCGATAAACAAGACATATGGATGAGAGCTCTTGATTGCCCTTAGCCGATTAACGGCATCCACCTCCTCTAGCCTGTTTGTATCCCAGTTATACATGGATTTCTTAACATTTATATCGGTATAGGTGGTGCTAATAACATTCTTTGCCTCATCAAACATAACGTTTGCGCTATAGGTTATCTGCTTTAACTGGGCTGTCATGTAATCAGCGGTGGTCTTAATCTGTGTATTGGTAAAGATAGGAAGAAGGGTAAAGCTCATTATAATAACGATAAAAAAGCATGACAACAAGAGGGAGAAGAAAATCTCCCTCCTTAGCAAGAAGTTTTTACGCTTTACCTTAACCTGCCTGCCTGCCTGCATTACACTCTCCAAACTATCTTTAATTAAACTAATCTAAGCTTCAATAAAGCTTATAAAGAAACAGTAAAGCACCCCTGCCTGCACCCTACGGTATCTAGCTTTAACGCCCACTCTCCATTAGGGCTTACTACCCCGCTACTGCATGAATTGGGTGTGCCATCGGTGTACACATTATCCACCGAGGCAATCCATAGCTTATAACCCCTAGCACGCATACGCAGATTGCTCTCGTGGTATCCTCGAACCACCACCTGCGAAAACTCACTGGTATCCGATCCGCCGTTTACTGCATGAAATAACATCTTAGCTCCCATAAGCTTTAGCTTTAACGCTAGATGGGTATCGTCCCCAGGGGTAAACTCAGGGTTCGCCCATAAATCATTGCAGATTAGTCCTCCGATAGTAACACCGTGAAAATCAAAGGTGCGCAGTGGCATTACCGCATAGTCGTCTACCTCCCCGCTGTGAGGGGGAAAGGGGTCACCACAGGTAAGGGTTTTAGTATGACACCCTAGGTAGATACCATCCTTATCATAGAATCTAAGTTGGTTGTAGCATAAACCATCATCCTCATAAAAACAGCTTCCAAGCGCTAAACCTAGCCTACCCGCCTTCGCACGTCTAGTAATCTTTATGATTGCGTCAGCGACCTGACTCTGATCAAAGTCTGTGTGATACCCGCTAACCATGCCCTCTGGGGTAAGCAGAATATCCGCCCCCTGATCTATCGCCCTATCAACCGCTATCTCAACCTGACGCAGATTTTCCGCCACATCGGTATTACAAACCGCCATCTGGGCAATAGAAATCTTAATCTTATCCATATTATAAGCTCTTTTCTAAGAATTACACTAGTTAGTGGTTACTGAAAAAATAGAAAAGCGAAGTTTACTGCGTAAAGCTCCACCTTTTAACGCTAGCCTAATTATCATAGGTAGTTCTGGCAATAATCTCCGCCTGTACAGTTTCTGACAGCTGCACAAACCTTGCGCTAAACCCACCGATACGTACTATTAAGTTTTGGTACTTTGCAGGATTTCTTACAGCGTTCTCAAGATCCTCCTTACCGATAGCACAGATGTTAGTCTGCACACCGTTATTCTCATAAAACGCCCTTAGCACAGCTTTTATCTTATCATATGAGCTTTTAAACAGCTCCTTAGTAAACCGCACATTATTAATTACCCCAACATGGATGGAAGGGTCAAGCTTTGCCATGGAGTTTAAAAGTGCTGTAATCCCGTTTTTATCCGCTCCAATGGATGCACCATTACCGTTAGACATCGGCGCACCTCTATATCTTCCACACGCAGAAGCCGCGCAGTACTCGCCCCATTCAGCGCTCATGCTGTTGTTTACGCTAACGATCAGATAACGGTTTAACCCCATAGCGGCGCCAACCTCAATGGTCTTGTTTGCAATAAAGTTAAACACCTTCTGCGCCATGCTATCCGCTACTTCATTGTCGTTACCGTATTTAGGAGCGTTAAGCAGAAGCTGTCTTTGTCTGTCGTGACCCTGCCAGTTGTCATTAAGTATCGTAACAAGCTCAGAAAGGCTAAACACCTTATCGTCATACACATACTTTTTGATAGCAGTTAAGCTGTCGGCACAGCTAATAATTCCAAACACCTCTGAAGCGGCATTCTCATACCTAACCCCGCCGTTTAACAGCCCCTTACCACGCGCTAAACAGTCGTCCATAAGTAGGCTCATATGAAGATAACCCGCCTGCTCCCTAGCTACATCGTAGTTGCACTTTTTATGGTAAGCTACCCACTCAATCCACGGTGTAATCTGTTTTACAAACGCATCCCAAAGCTTGTCAAAGGTATCTAAAGCTTCGGGTGCACCGGTTCTTAGTGAATAATCTGCATTAAAGAACGGGTCTACACCGTTATTTAACGTAACCTCTAACGCCTTTAGCATGTTGACACCGTTGTTTGGTGTACCGGTACTCAAACCCTCTAGGATGTATTCGCCACATCCAAAAGGAAGGTATCGACAGGCTTCTTCTTCGCTAACGCCATATGCCTTCATTACCGCAGGGATGTTGGTGTCATCACTGTAGATTATCGGGAAGGTACAGCCTTCAGCGTTTACCTCAAGCGCCTTGTCAAACAAAGCCTCGTTACCGCCCTTATAGTATCTATAGGTAAGCTGTGGCACAGTTTCATGAACACGTCTAGAGGTCTCCATTATAACCATAGCCAGCTTATCTGCATTCTCCTCGTTTCTTCTACCCTTTCCTCCCACGATAACACGACAGTCATGCACCTTACCAATCCGTATAAAGTGGCGGTATAAAGAGGTTAGGTAAGCTATCGCACCCTCTTCGTCTAAAGTTTTCTTTTCAAGGTCACCTACATACAAATCACCAAGGTAGACATCCATCCTACCGTAGTTCATAAGATCAGATATTACCGAATATATCCAGAAAAGCTGTAGTCCTTCTACAAAGGAGGAAGGCGTATTAGTCTGGATGGTCAAAAGCACATCTGCCATAGCTAAAAGCTCTGCCTTGCGTTTGTCCTGTGCGTTTTCCGCCATATCCATCGCCTGTTTGCGATAGTATTCACATGCGTCGGCTATGGTGTCAATGGTAATCGAAATAGCCTTGTAGAAGCTGTTATCGCCGTTTTGCTCCACCCGCTGTGCAAGCTCCGCCCTAAGTCCAGGCAACCCTAGCCGTACAAGCTTATCAAGATCCACATTCACCCCTGCTACCCGTCCGTCTGCGTTAGCGATACCTGGCTCTTTATAGCTGCTAGGCATAACAAAACCATATCTTTGTTTAAATCGGTCTGACAACCTGTTCAAGGTTTTTTCCTTCTTCCAGAATACATCAAGCTCTAAAACCTGCTCGATTAGCTTATCGCTATTGCCAAACCTAACCGAACGAATTGCCTCTGCTACCCTATCATCATGGTAGTAATAGGTATAAAGTCCGCAAAACTGCGGGCTAAACCCAACAAACCTTGACTGCATTCTGCCTGCTATTAAGTCCCCATCTACTATAGGCTCTAACATATTAACCGTCTGTAGCTTAAGGCAGTTTGCCTCCCTAAGATAGATATCATCGGTTGCCATGTATATCCTTGAAAACTCTACTAGATACTCTAGTTCCTTAATCGCCGTACTGCGTTCCATACTCTTTCCCCTATCTTTCTATATACATTAAAACGTTATTTTATTTATTATTATAACTATAAGTATAATTATCCTATACTGTCTTTAATTGCAATTAGCGCTTCCCATTCTGCCTTTATATCCCCGCTAGCACTATTTAAACTATCCAAGCTGTATTGCTTGCCAAGGTCAGACCATTTCTGCTTGCCATAGGAATGGTAAGCCATAATCTCTGCTTTCGTAATATTTTTATGCTGTAACCGTAGCTGTTTAATAGCTTTAAAATGCTCAGCTGTATCGTTAACACCCTGCACCACAGGACATCTTAACCACACCTCTTTGTTATGCTCTCTTAGCGTTGTTAGCGTCTCTAACACAGTGTTACTGCTAACACCAGTAAGCTGTTTATGTAAATCATCTCCTGTTGCTTTGTAGTCAATCAAAAAAAGATCCACAAGAGGAAGTAGCTTTATTAGGTTCTCCTGCTTAATTATACCGTTTGTTTCCACACAGGTGTTAAGATTATTAGCCTTCGCCGAATTTAACAGCTCTAGCAAAAACTCAAACTGAATGGTAGGCTCTCCTCCGGTAAAGGTCACCCCACCGTTTGAGGAAGCATAATAGTGCTTATCCTTTAGCACCTCAGCTATAACCTCATTAGCCTCCATCTCCTTACCGAATATCGACAGACAGCCAGACAAGCACTCGGACACACAGTCACCACAAGCGACACAGCTATCAAACTTAACGGTATGAATCCTAGCCTCACCATCAACATTATGTACACCATGTCTACATACCTCTGCACATCTACCGCAGTATACACACTGATCCTTTTTATATGAAAGCTCGGGATTCTTGCTAAAGGACTCTGGGTTATGACACCAGATACACCTCATCATACAACCCTTTAAAAATACGCTAGTCCTAATCCCCGGCCCATCATGTACCGAAAATTTTTGTATATCAAATACTATACCCTTCATCTATCTAACATTTCCCCTTATTTTCGGCAAACTTTAAAGAATATCTTGTGTATAGTATACCACAACCAACCTTAAAAGTCTACCCCTTCTATTAAAATACATTAATAATTCTACTATGCTTTAAAGCCCTAGCTAGATTAATATACCCCACCTTAACTAAAAGGTGGGGTGTATTAACTTTGCATAATGAAAACTTTATTACCGTTTACCTAGTTAAGGTCGACTTATAAAACTAGGCTTTAGCTTTTAGGTTTTGCCATCTCTAACATTTCAGGATTTGCCTTTAGATAAGCATCAAGTTGGGTTCTGTATTCTTCAAGATACTTGTCGATTCCTGCCTTCTTAAGCTTTTCAATAGCCTTAGGTGCTTCCTTGTCGTAGTCAACAAGACCCCATCTAATAGGAAGGATAGAAGCCTTAATTTCTGTTTCAAGGTTAGCAAGTTCAGCTTGAACTGAGCTAGCGTCGAATAGGAAACCAGCCGCTGGGCTGTATACCTTTTCGTTGTCAGCTAGTACCTTAGTATCAAATTCGATACCTTCTTCTGGGTAGTCCTCATCAAATCTTTGGTAACCAACAAAACCAGTCATCCAGTAGTCGAATGAATAAAGCGCTTGATTGTCTTCACCCTTAATTGCCTTCATTCTGTTAGGAGCTGAAGCAGTGTAGTGAACGCCTTCGATACCATAGTGGTAAAGGTCATGGTTAGCCTTGTCTTTGTATAACCAGTCAAGGAATTTTAGTCCGGATTCAGGATCATTAGCAGTAGCAGATACTGCGTTTAGATTCTGGCTTAGAGTGTAGATAACCTGAGTTTTTTCAGGAGCTAAGAAGAAATCTCTAACGTATGCTGTAGGGATATTTTCTTTAAGTCCGATCTGATCACCGTATCCAAATGTTGGAGAAGGAAGAGCCGCACCGATCTTAAATTCATCATATTTTTGTTGACCCACTGCGTTTAGTACGTCAGGATGAACTAGTCCATCTTTATACATCTCTCTAAAGTAAGCCGCATCCTTCTTAAATTCTTCAGATTCATAGTAGGAATCAACTGTGCCGTCTTGTCTGATTAATGCAAGACCTAGGCTCATCTCTACAAAGAATGGGTATGTATCGTATGTTCTGTGGAAGTTTGCTGGTGGATGCCCAGTCTGGTGTGCCCAGGTGTAGGCTTTCTTACCAACTTCTTTTTCGATCTCAACCTGCATATCTTTAGATACCTTGATAAACTCTTCTACAGTTGTAGGATCTTTTCCGCCTGTAATCTTATCCATTACATCTGCGCGAGCGAAGTTATAACCTAGCGCCATATCAAAGCTTCTCCAGTTAGCAGGTACACCATAGATTTCACCTTTGTAAACCCCACTCTTCCATTCAGTATCGGTAAACATAGCCTTTAGTCCAGGATAGTTTGGAAGATACTTATCGATTGGAAGAAGTGCGTTTCTGCTTGCAAGTGAGCTGATGTTCTTAACGTCCTGCATTACATGCATTAGTTCAAACTCTTCACCGGTTGAAAGCATAAGGTTTAGCTTTTGATCGTATGCATCCCAAGGGATACGGATTGGTTCTAGCTTGATGTTTACGCCGTCTGCAACTAACTTTTCGTTAACTGCCTTTAGACCTGTTTCAGCGTCCTGCGGCATGTTACCAGGGGTTAAAAACCTCATGATTGAAGGTTCACCCTGTACCTCTTGCTTAGAGCTTTCTTCTGTCGAAGAAGATTCAGCAGTAGAGGAAGACTCAGCCGTAGAAGAACTTGTGCTACTGCCGCATCCTGCTAACATAGTACCGGTTATAGCAAGTGCCGCAATTAAAGAAATAATTCTTTTTGTGTTTTTCATGCTTACTCTCCTTTTTTCTTTTTGCTTATTTTTTCTGTCAAAGCTTTAATGTCCCCTAACTTGCGTTAGTGTATCGTAAGTAGCGTTGTGCTACCAACTACCTAAATGTACAATATGTAATATTTAACATCAATATTACATTTTAACCCTTAACTGCACCAACAACCATACCCTTTACAAAGTACTTCTGTAGGAACGGATAAGCTAAGATAATAGGCCCCATAGTGATAATTGAGGTTGCCATCTTAAAGCCTTCCTTAGGTGGATTAACGTTAACCCCCTGTGCCATCTGGCTAAGCATAGCTATCTCTGACTGTATTTTAAACAGTAACATCTGTAGCGGGAATAGCTTTTGGTCATCGATTAGCATTACCGCATTAAAATAGTTGTTCCAGTATCCTATAGCGTAGAATAGTATAATGGTTGCAATAACAGGTAGACATAGCGGAAGGTATATCTGAAACGCAATCCTTACCTCGCCCGCACCATCAATCCTAGCGGATTCATTAAGCGCTTCTGGAATACCCTTAACAAAGTTTCTAACTAAAAACATGTTAAAAGGTGAGAACATTAGCGAAGGGATAATTAGCGCCCAGATGTTGTTGTACGCACCTATAGTCTTAGATATCATATACCATGGTACAAGCCCTGCTGAAAAGATGGTTGTTATAAAGAAGTATAAAGCAATCCCATTTCTATACTTACAAGCCTTGTTCGCTATTGTGTAACCTGCTCCGTATGTAATAATAGTTGCAAGGAACGTACCAATTAATGTACTGATAATAGTTATCAAGTAGCTTTGTGGCACCGCTGACTTAGGTCTAAACATTAGCTTGTACGCGTCTAGTGTCCATTCTGTAGGCCAGAAGGTGTATCCGTTTAAGGTGATCGAGGTTTCGGTCGCAAAGGATGTTATAAGCACCAGGATAATCGGCGCAACACATGCAACTGCAAACAAACCAACAAACGCATTTATCAGTATCTGTCCAATTGTAATCTTTTTCATCCGTATCTCCTCTTTCAATTAAAATAGTGCACCCTCTGGATAGTATTTGTTTGCTAATCTGTTTGTTCCGAATACTAGGATAAATCCTACTACCGACTGATATAGACCTATAGCTGTAGAAACCCCAGGATCTCCTGTTACCTTAAAGGATCTAAATACATAGGTATCTATAACCTCAGCTATCGGCATTAGCGAGCCGTTGTCACGGATGATTGCATAAAACATACCAAAGTCACCAAAGAAGATTCGACCGATATCCATTAAGGTAAGGATACAAACTGTTGGGAAGATTAACGGAAGTGTTATATGTATAATACGTTTTACACGGTTAGCACCATCAATATATGCCGCCTCATACAGTCCCTCATCTATACCTGTAATGGTAGCAAGATAGATAATAGAGGTATATCCAACACCCTTCCAGATTCTTAGGATAATAAGTATAGGATACCAGTAATCAGGATTAGTGTAAAAGCTTATCTTCTCCCCACCAAGAGATACGATAATAGAGTTTAAAAGCCCGGACTCTGTATTTAATACACCATAAAGCATGTAGCTTACAATTACCCATGAGATAAAGAATGGTAGCAGCATTGATGACTGCGTTACCTTTAAAAACTTCTTACCCTTAACTTCATTTAATAGTAGCGCTAGCCCTATGGCACAAGCAGAACCGATAATTATAAACAAGAAGTTTAGTACGATGGTGTTTCTGGTTACAATCCAAGCCCAGCTTGAGCTAAAGAAGAACTCAAAGTTTTTAAATCCGATAAAATCGCTAAAAAGACCTTTTCTAAAGTCATACTTTTGAAAAGCTATAACGAGATACGGTAGTGACATATACCCATATATAAAGGTATACGCTATTGCCGGTAGTGCTAATATGTATAAAAATTTATTATACCATAACTCCTGTAGCACACCTACAATCCCTTTTCTTCTGACGAAATTTTTTGCCATTAAACCACTCCTTCTAAAAACTAATCAAAACCTATTCGACTAGACAAAATAGCAACTATATAATATATCTGCTTTTTCACTAATCTATTTGTAAATCCTTAATATAAATATATCATAAATGCACTTATATGTAAACTCTTTATTTTATTTTATTTAAAATTTTGCTATATACATTATTGTTTAATATTTATACATCTATATTTTCTGTTAACAAAAGCATAATTTTTGTAGTAAATAATATAGTCATATCTACAATGGACAACTTTAAAATACAAACTCTTCACATTTTATATTGATATAATTGCACACCTGTGGTATAATAAAACTATGAAACTGAAAATCGATTTCATATTCATAGTATTGGAGGGATACCATGCCTAGCTATAGGACAAATCAACGAGATCTAATCTTAAACTATCTACATCAAAATCGCCACCGTCATGTTACAGTAGAGGATGTAGTAGCTCACTTTATATCACAGCCAGAGGGTAACCCAAGCAGTAGTACGAAATCTGTTGGTAAGGCCACAGTATATCGTTTTTTTGATGTTCTAATGCGTGAAGGAAAGCTTCATAAATTCGAGAACGGAATCGGTAAGAGTGCTTGCTATCAGCTAATTGATGAGGATATCGGTTGTAACAGTCACTACCATTTTATCTGCGACTGCTGTAACAGGTTATTTCATATAGAATGTAATCTGCTAGACACCATTAGTAGCCATGTAAAACAAAACCATTCCTTCTATATAAACAGTCTACTCACTAACTTCCACGGTATCTGCCAAAGCTGTCACTCTAACCTTACAAAAGCACCCCAATAGGAGGTTTATTAGATGCGACTTATTAATATTATGGAGCTCACAGCTTCCTACGACAACAGAGTAGTTATCGACCGTATACGCCTAGAGGTATTTAAAGGAGATTATATTGCAGTTGTAGGAGAGAACGGATCGGGCAAGAGTACGTTAATCAAATCCATCCTAGGGTTAAAATCCCACTCCGGCATTGTGAACTTCGAGAATGGGCTTACCGCTAATAGTGTGGGTTATCTACCACAGCAGAATAGCATTAGCAAACACTTTCCCGCTAGTGTTTTAGAGATTGTACTATCTGGATGTCTAAACCACAAAACTCCCCTACCCTTCTATAGCAGGGCGGATAAAGATAGAGCTTTTAATGCTATGCAGGAGCTACAGATTGAAAGTATTGCGAAAGAATCCTTTCGTGAGCTTTCGGGCGGACAACAGCAACGTGTACTTCTGGCTCGTGCACTCTGTGCTACCGAAAAGCTACTCGTTCTGGACGAGCCTACCAGCGGGCTTGACCCTAACATAACCACCGAGCTTTACTCAATAATCTCACGTCTAAATAAGGATAAGGGCATAGCTGTAATCATGGTGTCCCACGATATCGCTTCTGCGCTAAAGTATGCCAGCAAGATTCTTCATATAAGTGGATGTGTCAAATTTTTTGGTAGCAGTGAGGATTATAAATCGCAAAGCTTTTTTGGAAAGGATGTGTAGATCGTTTGAAAGACTTGATAGCCAATAACCTTTTTACACAGCTTTTTTCATATGATTTTATAGTACGAGCTATTGTAGTCGGATCTCTTGTGTCGCTCTCTGCCGCACTTTTAGGGGTTAGTCTTGTATTAAAGCGGTATTCTATGATTGGGGACGGATTATCACACGTAGGGTTTGGTTCGCTTTCAGTAGCCTTCGCGCTTAACCTAGCACCGCTTACTGTATCAATCCCTATTGTCATCCTTGCCGCATTCCTTCTCCTTCGCATTAGCGAGAACAGCAAGATAAAGGGAGATTCAGCAATAGCTTTAATCTCCAGCACCTCAATAGCTATAGGGGTTATCACCACCTCACTGACAAAGGGGATGAACACCGATATATATAGCTACATGTTTGGTAGTATCCTTGCAATGAGCAAAGGCGACGTTTTGCTTAGCGTAGGGTTGTCTATGGTGGTGCTAGTTTTATTTGTGCTATTCTACAATAAGATTTTTGCCGTTACCTTCGATGAAGGTTTTGCAAAAGCAACAGGTACAAATACAGGGTTATATAACCTGTTAATCGCCTTTCTTACCGCTGTAACCATTGTAGTAGGAATGAGGATAATGGGCACAATGCTAATCTCAAGCCTTATTATCTTCCCGGCTCTGACTTCAATGCAGGTGATGAAAAGCTTTAAATCGGTAATAATTAGTAGCGCGGTTGTATCGGTAGCCTGTTTCTTGGCAGGTGTGGTGGTATCATTTGCATTAGGACTACCTACAGGTGCTAGTATTGTGCTTGTAAATATTATAACATTTATAGGTTTTTTCATAGTATCCTTTATACGAAAAAGGGTTTAGCACTTTTCTAATTAATATCTTTTATTAACATTAGCTACATCCCTACAGACTAACTAGGCTTAAAATTAAGAAACGAGGATTTATCATGTCATACAGCACACAGCTTTTTATGTTTTTACCCACACTCCAAGATCTTCCACCCATCCCCACACTACCAGATGGATATGCAATTCGTTGTCTGTCCGAAGGTATAGGTGACGAAGCGATGTGGGAGGATATTATCCGTGATTCTTTTAAAGATGAAAAGATATCCTTTTCTATGTTAACCGACGAGCCGATCTTTTCAAAGGAGCGTGTGGTATTTGTTACATGTAACGATAAACCTGTAGCAACCACCTGTGCCTTGGGTAATCCGGAAAAGTACGGTAATGACTGTGGTCTATTACATATGGTAGGATGTAATAGCGAACACCTTGGAAAACGGTTAGGGTATACTGTATGCCTAGCCTCACTTCATGCACTGCGTAACTTAGGATATCAAAGTGCAATCCTCTCAACCGATGATTTTAGGATACCCGCTATAAAAACCTACAACAGTCTAGGGTTTTTAATCCAGATGACCGACCCCACCATACCTTCAAGGTGGAACGCAATCTGTAAAGTTATCGCTTCAGATAATTCTAATAAAAAGGTGTAGGTAACGATGAAGAAGCTATTTAACAAACAAACACGAAATCTACTTCTATCAATCTTAGGTTGCTTTCTTACAGCGTTTTCTATCGACTGTATCCTTAAACCAAACGGTCTAACCACCAGTGGTATGACCGGAGTGTCGATAATCTGTGAGCGACTTACAGGGATTAACTATTCCTATATCAATATGGGATTTACAATAATAATACTACTGCTAACCCTAATAACTCTAGGCAGAAAAGAGGTACTAAAGATTATCTTTATCTCTCTAATCTATTCGGTAATGCTAATGCTTTTTCAGCAGATCGACTTTGAGATTAAAACAAGCGATAGGTTTTTGGCAATGATCTACAACGCTGTAACCTACGGGGTTGGAGTTGGGTTGGTTCTTCGTTGCGGTTTTACCTTTGGCGGTACAGATACCGTGGCAAAGATCCTTCGCAAGACCATACTAAAATTCTCCTCCATAAGCAGTATACTAATGATTATCGACGCAATAGTCGTTATAGCCTCTGGGTTTGTATTCGGATTGGAAACCGCTATGTACTCTCTGCTAAACCACATTATAGCAATTAAGGTAATTGAGTACATGATCTACAAGATAGGAACACAGCTTTACCATATGCATATAATTAGCAGCTCCTCAGACATAATCGGCAGATATATAATGTCGGAGTTTGGACGCGGTGTGACGCTACATAAGGTGGTAGGCGGGTATACAATGGAGGAGAAAACCCAGGTGGTAACGGTGTGCTCCCCAAAAGAGATGTTAATGATTCGCAACATGGTTGCCTCCATCGACAAAGCCGCCTTCATTGAGGTAATCCCTGTTCTATCGGTGCATGCTGAAGGTAGACGGTTTAACAGCCTACGTAGTGATCTTAATGATAATTAGCG
>CAZAOY010000030.1:0-6782 GCA_964486925.1 uncultured Oscillospiraceae bacterium | reverse complement strand
ATGCTGAAGGTAGACGGTTTAACAGCCTACGTAGTGATCTTAATGATAATTAGCGGTTTAGCGTTTAAAATAATAAAGTGTTATATGACAGTTTAACCTCTGTTACGTATTAGTTACTTTCTATAGCTTAGTTTTATTGAATATATTTTGGTAGAATGCATATAATGTAACTGGCAAATCAGTTTGCTCATTTGATACAAACACCTCTTGACAAAAACCACATTTTGATGTATAATATGATTGTGATAGATCACTATCCCAAATGTTTGTTGCTACTCGAGATGCAACTAAAATAAGCTCGAGTTCAAATGTGTGTCGCTACTCGATATGCGACTAATCAAGCGGTCGAGTTCAAATGCTAGGAGTCCCATTCTTTAAGAATGGGACTCCTTATATACGAGGTAACTTAAATGAATAATGGACACTTTTACTACATAAGCGACCAATATTTTGAAGATTTTCCAGACCCTTTTTTAATGAAAAACAAAGAAACTGTTGACGGACAAGTTCATGACAGACCTTGTTTTTATGCATTTAAAGATGTAAATCACAATTTATTCTGGATGATCCCAGTATCTTCAAAAGTTTTAAAATATGAGATTATTTATAGAAAGAAAATTGCTAAATATAACAGTTGTGATACAATAGTATTCGGCAATGTAATGGGTCATAAAAAAGCATTCCTTATTCAAAATATGTGCCCTATAACTGAAAAATATATTAAAAATGAGTATATTGACAGATTAGCAAATTCTCCTGTAAAGGTTGCTGGTAATTTTGAAAAAGAATTAATCTTCAAAGCAAAAAAGGTATTGTTACTTCAACAAAAGGGAATAAAATTAATATTCCCTGATATTTTTTCTATTGAAGCTAAATTGTTAAACTAACTAAATAAACAGTTAATCGGTAGTATAATTGACTACCGATTAACTGTTTATTTATTACACTATACTTCACCTATAATCCTATACATCTCATCCCACTTGTCTTCCATATCTGTAACAAGCTTAAACTGTGTCCTTGCACGGTCTAGGTTGTGACCCTCACGGTGGGTTTTGAAGTAGACATCCCCCTGTAGATAGTCAGTAAGGAACCTCATACCACATTCAAAGGTCATTAGCTTTGCGCCGATAGGCAGTGTTTTTAACTCACATTCGGTTAACGCCTTACCCGCTGTTTCAAGAAATCCCTTGGTAAACAGACTGAATAGCTCTAGGTCTAACGACACCTTAGATAGATCCCGCTCATCCTCGGCGGAGGTGTTTGCGCCAAAGCGGATGGAATCACCAAAGTCATACGCAGCAAGACCAGGCATTACTGTATCAAGGTCGATAACACAAATCCCCGTCTTGGTTTTCTTGTCTATAAGGATATTGTTAAGCTTGGTATCATTATGGGTTACCCGAAGGGGTATCTCACCTCTTTGTAGCATGTCCACAAGTATACTAGCATCCTTCTCCCTTGCAAAGGCAAACTCAATCTCCTGCTTTGCTGACTCTACCCTACCGCATACATCCAATTGTACCGCACTACAAAGATTTTTAAACCGTTGCTTAGTATTGTGAAAATCCTTTATAGTTTCATGTAAAGTGTCCGCTTTATACCCTGAAAGTAACGACTGAAAGTTACCAAACGACACCCCGCAGTTATAGAAATCCATAGGATTCTCCACCGCCTGAAGAGAGATTGTATTCTCCACAAAATCATAACACCGCCAGTAGCTACCCTGTTCATCCAGATAGTAATCCTTATCATCCTTTGTACGAACCACATTCATCGTTTCCCGCTCTGGGTCACCACCTTTGGCTATAATTATCTCCCTTAGATAACCCGTTACTGAAACGATATTCTCCATAAGCAGATCAGGTCGTTTAAACACAACACCATTAATCCGTTGGATAATATACCTTTTGCAGTCGTTTCCTGTTATATTACTGTCCGACGGCTGAAAATGTGCTACAAATGTGTCATTAATATGACCACTTCCATACGGTACAGCACCCACATACTGATACTTCGTGCTAAACTGGCCCACCACGCCGTCTAACAGCTCTTTTGTTACGTCTCTACTCATTAAAATATCCTCCTAAAACAGTTCTTCACAGACTTGGTCAAGGCTGTAGATAGAACGTGGTTTGTTGCGTGGCTTAATCCATTTTCCGTTAGTAAAGTCAGGTATAGCAACAGGCATACTTCCCATAGCTATGGAATCCTCAGATAAGCAGGTAATCGCCATCCAACTTGCGGCATCATAAACGTCAATTATCGGTTCAGTTCCATTTACCACGCTCTCAATAAAGGAGCGAAGTACCAGATAATCCATCCCATCATGTCCGCCCTTTACACCGTCATTACGGTATTTTTTCCATAGCGGATGCTCATACTTCTCTTTGTATCCATCAAAGTTCTCCCATTTATGTGCATAGGTAGCGCCGTCGCCGTGTCCGTCGAAGAAGCAAGAGTTGTTATCCTCTGACCATACCCCCTTAGTCCCCTGTACATACCCACCACGGGAATAAGGACGCGGCAGGGTGGTATCAAGGGTTAACACGATAGTTTCACCGTTTGCACATTTAATCATGGTGGTTACGATATCCCCTTGTTTAAAATCAAGTGCGGCATGTTCATGGTCAGCGCCCTTGTTCTCAACAATCCAGTTATGAACCCCTCTAGCCTTTGAAGCCATCGACACAAGTGAAGTCATCCTATTTCCGTTATTTATATTAAGCACCTTCGCGATAGGGCCTAATTCGTGGGTAGGATAGTTTTCGCAGTTCCTATATAGGTAGTTATCAAAACGGTAGTGACGGTTCTCCGTTCCCATAGCAACCTCATCTCTAAGGTCGTGTTCATATCCACCTTTGCAGTGGATTATCTCACCAAATAGACCTTTTTTAACCATGTTAAGCACCGTCATCTCATCGCTACCGTAACAGCAGTTTTCAAGCAAGCTACAGATAACACCAGTTTCTTCGCAGGTGCGTACAAGATCCCAGCACTCTGCTATTGAGGACGCACCCCCGACCTCCATCGCCACAGGTTTTCCCGCCCTCATCGACTCAATAGCGATCTTAATATGTGCTTCCCATGCGGTGAACACAAAAACTGTCTTAACATTTTCGTCTGCTACAAGCTGCCTGTAATCTTCATACCCTACAGGGATATCTCCGTATGACTTCACCTTCTCCACCGCCGCATCTACACGGTCGGGATAAAGGTCACACACCGCAACAACCTCGATATCCTCCATATCAAGAAGTGTTCCCATCATACCCATTCCACGGCCACCAAGTCCAACAATTCCTACCTTTAATCTTTCCATATCTTTCTCCATCTCTTAATCTTTTATATATTCTTTAGTTTATATACGATCCTACATCCAGTAACCTTTGCGCTAACAGTGTTTTTCCAGTAGAGCTTACCCCACCAATTAGAATGACCATAGTTTCGCCCTCTCTTAGCTATTAAAGCTTTTCAAACCTATCTTTACTAGCCTTACAAAGCGGACAGGTAAACCCATCGGGTAGACTATCGCTCTTTTCAATATATCCGCACACCTGACACTGGTACCCGCTATCCTTTTCCTTCATATATAATGGTGAATTTTTAGGTGTAGTACCCTTAACCACCTTATGGTAGTAGCTGTAGGTCATACTCTCGTCGTTGTTAAGTGACACCGCATCCAAAACCTCACCGATAAAGATAATATGTGTACCCACATCAACCTGATCTACAACTCTACACGCAAATGCACTGTTAGTGCTTTCAGTCACATATGGTATCCCTTCTAGTATAGCTGTAGCCGTATCAGCTAGCTTGTCATATTCACGACCAGACTTAAACCCAAACCTAGAGATAATATCCATATCCGCCTTCTGAGAAAGCACACTCACCGCAAACACCCCCGATTCTGATATAAGATCGGCGGTATAGTTCTTTTTATTTATAGTAATTGATAGTCTAGCAGGCTCTGCTGTCACCTGCATAGCGGTGTTAATTACACACCCACCCCTTCTGCCATCGCTTTGTGAGGTCACCACAAAGAGCCCATAGCTAAGGCTAAAAAATGCTTTGTTATCCATAATAAACTCCCCTTTCCACAAAACCCCTAGCCTTTCATACTCAAAGCTATTATAACACAGCGAGTTTTGCTATAAATATTAGTATATCAGAAACAATCTCAAATGTCTATAGTTTTCATTATAACTTTATATTTTTAGTTTCTAACTGGATTCTACATAGTTTTTTATCTGTTTATATATGTAAAGTGTAGTAAATTCGTTATTACATACGCTTTTTTTGTGACAAATAGAGAAATACCAAGTTTGCTATTGCATTATATCCTAATCTGTGATATAATATTTATGTTGAGTGGTTATACACTATACGATATCGCAGAGTGGAGCAGTTGGTAGCTCGTCGGGCTCATAACCCGAAGGTCATAGGTTCAAGTCCTATCTCTGCAACCATACGAAAACCCAGTAAACATTACGTTTATTGGGTTTTTACTTTTGCCCCGAAACGGTGTGAAAAAGAAAAATCTTCAAGTTTTGTTCAAGTACATCATGAAAAGCTACTGTAAATTGGCTCAATGTCAATAGTATGGGCGAAAAAAATGCAGGTCGAGTAAAGAGAAGAAAAAACAAGTATAATGAGAGAAAGAATGCTTAGTGAAAACTAAATTGTGTGGACACGAAATATTTGAGATATAATGGAGATATCAAGATAGATGGGAGATTTGTTTATGTCCACAATGACGACACATCGACACGATATTTTTGATAAGGTTTGGGGGCTTTTAGAGCCGTATTAATTGGGCGAAAAGGACAATGGGGTGGAATAGCAGAGGATAATCGCAAATTCATTAACGCAGTTTTTTGGATTTTGCGAACCGGTGCGCCGTGGCGAGATTTACCGCCTAATTACGGCAATTGGAATAGTGTAGCAAAGCGATTTGGTTGAAAATGCGTTCCTACACCTGAAAAGGTGGCGTAGAATACGCACAGGATATGCCAAGACAACAAGCTCTTTCCTCGCATCTGTGCAAGTTTTTTGTATTTTTCTTCTTTATGCTACTATTTTATATTAATCTTTTGTTCCGCCCCATTATCTATTATACAACATAAATATTTTTAAATGTTGCAATAAAAATCTACCTATTATGCTTTATTATATTGAAAAGCTTTTCAGTCTTAATTGGAGGTGGATTGATGGATGAAGATTTACGAGTTTCACTTGTACGTTTGGTACTCTATAAGTTTTCCTCGTATCCTAACGTAGCTAACCTAGCGGAGGACGTTGTGCAGGAGGCTTACCTAAAGCTTCGGCAAGGGAGAACCTATACCCCAGATAAGGAGAACTATGGTTATCTATCGGTGGTATGCATTCGCTTAGCATACCGAAGGTTTATGGCACAGTCAGCGGATTTTGGGCAGGTATATCTGGACGCAGAGGGTACCTCTCTAATTGATGAGTCGGATATTGTTGACGAGATTATCCGTTCAGAGGATACAGCCGCTATATTAGAATCACTTAAAACACTGCGTGATGTGGAACGGATTGTAATAACGCAGAGATACTACGGCTACTTCTCCTTTACGGAGATTGCAAAGAATAACGGTTTAAAGTTAAACACCGTTTTATCACATCATAGAAGGGCACTTGATAAATTACGACCACAGCTAACAAAATTACTAAGTTACAGAAAGGAAGAAAGTTATGAATAAGACATTATGGAAGCTACAAATCCTTGGAGAGCGTCTATGGATACTCGCAAATTTAACTGCACAGCAGGCGGCTACATTAGAGATAGAGGGGCGGGGTCTGGCCGTTGTTGCGGACGAAACCCGTAAGCTAGCAGGTAGAATTGAAGCTTTAGTTGAAAAGGCTTTATTTGAGGACGATGAGATTGAGGCAGGGGATGTGCAGGACGTGGCGCTTATGTTAAATCTATTAGCACTAAACAATGCTTTTGAGTCCTACCGTATCGGTAGCCGTGGAAAACCTGCGGCGGTATGTGCTGATGATATAAGACAGCTAGCATACGAGGTAGCACTACTTCTGCCTGGTAATAGCTCACCAAAGAACTACCAAACAGTTATGCCGTTTCCAAAGGATCTCCTAACCTCTATCGATGAGGATAGAGAGTTTTTACTGCTAAATATTGCAGGGATAAATGTTGTAGAGCCGATGAGCAACATTAAAGAGGTTTGCATGACTACCGATTACACTAAAACTCACATTAAACTGCGTGGAATGGAGATACCATTGGTAGACAGCTGTAAACTGCTTGGTAAACCTAAAGAGGAATCAGCCTTTGTAATTCTACAAACCCCTTGGGCGACTCAGAATAAGACCTATGCAGTTGCCGCTAACATATTAGGGATATTTCGCAGTCCAATAGGCAAACCTACCACCCAACCTATTGATATGCCGCTTTCAGAGTACCTTCGTGAATGTTGGGATAGCGAGAATGAAGCGAAGTTTTACTTTATGGATTGGTCAAAGATGTTATAGGGCTGTTAATTGCTAGATAAAATAGCTGTGACGAAATAAAATCGCCACAGCTATTTTATCTAGCAAAAACTTTTTTATACTACTTGATTTTATAGATAAAGTGTGATATTATAAGGAAGTAAACTGGCAGAAATATTAGTTCAAACATAGCAAAGGTCGGTAATCCTAGTAGAGGGGTTATCTATACCACAGACAAGGCTACGGTTTACTAAATATAAGTAAAGGGGTGTTTAACATGACAAATACAGTTATCATTTTCATACAAC
>CAZAOY010000029.1:16277-32640 GCA_964486925.1 uncultured Oscillospiraceae bacterium | reverse complement strand
CCTGCTGTATATTACGGTAGATTATATCCATCTCATCTTTGATAGCACAGCTACTATGTGTCCAGCAGTATCTGCAATCATTACAGGGGCGGATGTTGTCATAGTAGGTGTTAACGATATTTACCTCACCAAGTAGGTTTTGCCGTAATATATCTATAAGCGATACGGTATCCCCGCCTTTTCGTGGAGATCCGTTGATTATGAGTGTTTTCATCTTTATCCTCCTAATGTATAGTGGCGTACTCTATCCCTCTTTTGTCCATACAACATAACTTATCATTATCATATGGAGTACTAATTTCATAACTAAACCCCACTTGCAGATGCAAATGGGGTTTAATATTATTATGCAATATTTACAGTCTAACCAAACTAGCTAGTAACCAGATATAAACTATCTTAGTAACTGTAGAACACCTTGTGGTAGCTGATTAGCTTGAGCAAGCATAGCTTGTGAAGCTTGAGTAAGGATGTTGTTCTTAGTGAAGTCCATCATTTCCTTAGCCATATCAACGTCACGTACACGGCTTTCAGCAGCAGTTAAGTTCTCGGTTGTTACACCTAGGTTGTTGATTGTGTGTTCTAAACGGTTTTGAAGAGCACCCAAACCACCACGAGCAGAGGAAACTTGCTCAATAGCGCTCTTAATCTTACTAATTGAATCTCCTGCAAGATCTTTAGTTGAAATATCAACTGATGAGATACCAATTCCATTGGAGCTCATATCGCTAATAGATACGCTAACTCTTTGGAAAGAGTCGTTAGTATCACCAACTTGAAGTTTTAATGTATTACTATTAACTGCTTTTACATCTGCAACAGCTGCTCTTACATTAACTACGTCACCAGTTGCTGTAGCACTACTACCAATTGCTGTAGCAAGTTTTGTTGCAATGCTCCCCTTTGTGTCTGCGCTGCTAAATACTATTTCGTTTGCAGCACCAGTAGACTGTTTAACAAAAGTATAGGTGCTAGATCCTATTTTCAGCTGTGAGCCATCGACTAACTTGGTTGGATCTATTGTAACATCTGTTGTAGCAACACTACCAGCTTGCTGAATTACAATTTTATTTGCTGCAAGTGCTGTAGAAGCTGTAGTACTGTTACTAGCGATAGATGTATTAGCGTGTTGCATTGTTTCTTCAATTGTAAGAACGCCGTTTGCACTTCTTGTCACGTTGAATTCAGAGCCGTTTGCACCTGCAGAAGCTGTGGCAACCGAAGCAAGGCTTCTTGCAATGTCATCAAGTGTTGTACCAGTAAACTTTGTGCCGCCTGCAGTAACTTGGGAAGGATCCTTGGTGTAGGTATAAGTCTTGCTTCCAATCTTAACTTGTATTCCTTCAGTCCAGTCAGTTGCTGGAGTACCAGCAAGTGTTAGTGTTGTTGATTTAACGTCGTAAGAAGCTACGCCTACATTAGCACCAGCAGTTTCATGAACTTTATCACCAACTAACGCTGTTGTGCCATCACCATTTGTAATCTGTTGTGCTGCTCTAGCAGTAGCAAGTGCATTACTACCAGCAGCGGAATCTTCTGTAAAGGTTACTGCTATGCCACCAAAATCTACATCTTTACTATTGCTTGTAATAACTATGTTTCCACTAGTATCAAGAGATGCAGTATAGTCAGTACTAAAAGCACCATTGGTATTAAGCGCAGTAACTACATTACCAGCTGTAACCGTCTGGCCTGCTGCTGCTATTGTAATATCAACAGGCGTTCCGGCAGCTCCTGTTGAGTCCTTCCACGCAATAGAAATTTTACCATCACCATTACCACCCGCAACTGCACCAACAACTAAATCTTTCCATGCAATACTAGTAGAGTAAACAGAACCAGTAGCACCAGGTGTAAGACCACCACCAGTAAGAGTTGTATTAACAGAGCCCAAAGCGTTTGTAGTAATTGATGTACCTGCTGTAGCGGTTAGGAAATCGGTTGCTTTGGTCATAGAACCATCTAAAAGATTAATTCCATTAAAGTTTGTAGCCTGAGAAATACGGTCAATTTCTTCTTTAAGAGCTTTAACTTCGTCTTGTAGCTTTCCGCGGTCAACGTCAGTGTAAATTCCGTTAGCGGATTGAGTAGCAAGTTCTACCATACGGTTTAGCATAGAGTGAACTTCAGTTAGCGCACCTTCAGCGGTTTGTACTAGAGAGATACCGTCGTTAGCATTCTTTTGAGCAGTTTCAAGACCACGGATTTGTGCTCTCATCTTTTCAGAGATTGCAAGTCCAGCAGCATCGTCACCAGCACGGTTAATTTTGTAACCAGATGATAGTTTTTCTAGGTTTTTGCCAACTTGAGAGTTGTTTCCGCCTAATTGTCTGTGAGCGTTTAACGCTGTTATGTTGTGTTGAATTCTCATAATATATCCTTTCACATTGCGGTAAAGGCTAATCCCTGCCTTTACTTTGCGGGCTAGAGGTAATCCTCTATTAAATAATACCCGCTAATATATACATAACCATGCGAATTGTGCACGGTCTACACATTGTGTGTAGACATCCGCACGGATTATGAACGCTTTATGCTAGGCATCCGCCTAATGAATATATCATCCGTGATTTTATGTAGTCCTGTAGTGTATCTACTTTTGAAAGCTTCGCTTTGGTGATAGCTTTTCTTCAAGCTTTAATGCATTTTCAGGCTTTAGCTCCCTATATAATGAGCTACGCATAATCTTATGCTTTTTCGGTGCATCAAACGCAAGCTTAAAGTTTTCACCGGTCTTTTCAACCTTTATAACGATATCATCATTAATCATGATGTAATCGCCAGACTCTACTCCTAGTACTAACATAATAAGAACCTCCTATTCTTACCGCAAGCTAAATATGTAATAATTAATTATATTCTCTGCTAAATTAATTTCTACTATTTTCTTGCCTTACATCTAGTATATCGGAACTGTAAAAAAAAACTTTAGTCTTTTGGATAAATTTTTTTCAAAATTTTTCAGAGTTGGTTTTTATTATAATTTTTTTTTGTAATTAAGGGGTAGTTTAGTTGTTTTAAATTGTCAATTAATAAATAAATGTTTATTTTATTGAGATATTGACAGTTAATGATTATTTAATAAATTTTACATTGACATACCAAAACTATTATGGTATAATAAAAACAGAAAAAGCGTTTACTAGCGTACCTGTAAACGGTACGCTCCCAAATAAAAGCAAAGAAATAATCCGTTTTACTTGGTGGTGCGACGGATTATTTCTTTTTGCATTTCTTGGTTGCTATGTATCTTCGTTAATACGATTAGTATTCTCGTATTAATTGGGCAATCAAATTTTGGTTTTTTACTTAAAAAACATAAAATTTGTGGGATCAACAAAACAATAGCACACATAACTTGTTGCCCAATTAATATTACAGTAAGGATACGTTCTAACATCATAAATAATAGAACTAACATTACTACTAATAATACCATAAGCCTCACCCCCTGTTGGGAGCTTGCTTCTTTGCAAAAGCAGAAATTGTACCGCCTACCCGTTTTGTTTAACACAGATGGTAACGCTCTTTTCCATCGTAGCTATAGCTACAATTATATTGTATCATGGTTTAACATAAATGTCAATATTTATCTATTTATATTGTATATATTTGTTTTATAATGACATTAAAGGTAGACAATATTATCACCCGATAATGTTGTCTACCTTTACTAGTTTAAGATTAATCGTTAATTATTAACCCCATAGTAATCCTTTACCATACGCTCTACCTCTTTTGCCTCGCTCTCAGTGTCGCACCATGATTTTATGAATAGCCCTTCTGGCTGTAGGTTTTCTATATAATCCTTAATATCCTGCTTATGCCGTGCTTCCACCCATACATTCTTGCCCGCCTTCTGGATCTTTTTAATCTGCGGTATCCATAGCTCTGCGGATTGGGCAGCAGGTGTTGCCTGTACCTGAACCCCTGTAAGCTCCTTTACGGTAAGGATGTTATCTAGGTGACGGATAGCGTTCTCACCATCTAAGTGAAACAGCACCCTTTCATGAAAATCCGCCATCGCCTGTAACGGTGCTCTTACAAACTCATCAAAGTGGTCGCTAGAAAGCATTACTATAAAATCTATCGAGATAAAGTACCACGGTATCTCGCTGTATACCGATAGCCAGTTGGTATTCCCCTTCTGGTAACGTGTCACTATCTTGTTATAGATATTATATACCTGCTTGTACAGGTTAAAATGCTCCATCGTTACCCGCTTAACCTCATCAGGGTTATCCATAATCTCTAGGCAGAGGTTGTCTGGGCCTATTAGTGAGGATACCCCATCGATTAGGGTGTTTAGGTCAACCATTCCTACTATGTAGTCACCATTCTTTGCGTCGTGAACATACCTTTCTAGGCAATCCCTCATCTTTACAAAAAACTCGTTTTTAGTGTCTAGCGTAAAATCGGTAAACCTCTCTAACGGCTGATCTTTGTGCACCACCCATGCGCTGGTTTCGTTGTAGATCATATCTAACCCTAAAAAGGTTGACATAATATCCGACCCAAAAGACGGCGACACGTGAGGGTAGCTGTCTAATGCAAAGTAGGTGTTTTCAAAGTATGCCCTTGCCTGTCTAATCTGAAAATCTATATCAAACCAGTACCCAAGCTTTGACGGTTTATCCTCGGGTATAGGGGTCTGTTTGTCCTTCATCGATGGTAGATAGATTATCGGTGTGTTGTTTTTGTAGTTCCAATAGTCCTCATATCGTTTCTTTCTAATTTCCCAATTCTCAATGTTAATCATATCTTATTTCTGTCCCTTTCAAAATGTAACGGGGCTGTAACAAAATAAGAAAGGGGTCAAGGGGAACAAGTTCCCCTTGCGGGTTTCAAAAGGGCAGCGCCCGCGCCTTTAAAAAAGGCGATGTCGCTCGTCGCAACGAGTGAAATTCCCCTATGCTTGAAAGAGCATTTTTGAAAGCCCGACAAGATATTTCCCTTTCACTTAGCACATTTGAAAACTTTTTGCGATAGAAAAAGTTTTCAGTAGAAACTTCTTTGTACAATTTACGCAAGTAAGTTTTTATTTTAATACAGACCCGATTACTTATATTGTCTTTGCAATGGTTATTCGCCTGTAATACCGCTTCGGTCTATGCTTTCTACAAGCTTTCTTTCTACAAATACGTATACTATAACTAATGGAATAATGGATAACAACGTACCTGCCATCTGTGTACCTTCATTTATCTTAATAAGCGGATTTGTAGAGCCTGTGTCTGGGAACATTTTTTTGTACGACTCCTCAAACCGTTGTAACGCTAACGCTAGCGTTTCAAGCTGTTGACCAAAGTATGAGTCTGTCATATAGGTTTCATTCCAGTTCCACACAAAGGCGAAGATAAACACAACTACAATTGCGGGTGTCGCCATCCTCATATTAATCTTTGCAAATATCTTAAACTGTCCTGCCCCGTCAATGGTCGCCGCCTCGTCAAGTGATTTTGGTGACATCTTAAAGAACTGAAAGAATATCAAGATAAATATTGCGTGCTGAATCCCCTGCCCTAGTAGTGACGGTAGTAAAACCGGCATTACTGTACCTATCATTTTATAGCTGTTAAACAAAACATATTTAGGTAGGAAGGTTATCTGCTGTGGCAGGATAAAGGTCATTATCATTAGCACAAAGATTAGCTTTTTTGCCCAAAAGTCATACTTTGCCAAGCCATAAGCAACTAACGCTGATGATAAGGTCTGTGCCACCGCAACCGCTAGCATTACCACAATAGATGTGATAATGGTCTTGTATCCGCCAAGTACAGAAAACGCTCTTACATAGTTGTCAAAGGATATCTTGCTAGGAATCCAAAATACTAACGGATTTGCTAGGTCGTACGCATCCTTTGCACTGCTTGAGATTATAACCAGTATAGGGAATAAAAACACAAATCCTATTGCGATAAGCATTGTGTAAAGTACAACTTTACTGGTAACACCGGAGAAAATCTTTTTAAAGTTAACTTTAATATTCATTATTTTATCTTTCCTCCTGTCTTTTGTTTTTGCTGATACTGTGGCTGTTTATCACCTCTACCTAACAGCAGATAAGCAATGATAACCGCTATTAATATTAAGAAGAAATAAAGCCATGTTGCCGCCGCTGAAAATCCAAATCCCTTCTGTCCGTTAAACATCGCCTTCTTAATAATAGAGATAAACGGGTTCACCGCCGAATTTGATACATCAACTATTGTATAGATTAGATTTAGGAAGATAAACGGCTTTATAATAGGTAGTGTAATCTTCCAAAACTGTTGCCAGGTTGAAGCACCGTCCACCCTTGCCGCTTCATAGGTGCTCTTGTCATTCTTTTGTAGCGCTGACAGGAATATAAGTATCTGCACCCCTGAAAACCACAGGAACAGTACAACGTTCTGAAACACATAAAGTATCGGCATAGCTACAGCGCTAGGGAAGCTTTTTGCGATAAATTCATACACAAAGAAGGAATCTACCCCAACTAGCTTTGTAACGTTAAGCTTCATTAGGTTTTCGATAACCGGACCGCTCATTAGTATTACCGGTAGGAAGTAGATCGCTCTAAAGACCCGCTTTGCCTTAATAGGGGTATTAAGTAGCAAAGCTATAATTATCGAGAGGATTACAACCATCGGTACAAATATAAATATCTGCATTGCGTAGTCTGGTAGCTTTAGCAAGAAGTCGGGGTCTACAAGCAGTACCTTAACAAAGTTATCAAAGCCTACACTGTCTAGCGCTATCCCTTCCGGTAGAAACCTAACGGTGCTAAAGCTGTACTGTATGGTCTGGAAGAACGGTAGTAGCGTAAACACCAAAAATCCAATAATCCAAGGTGATACAAATGCTAACCCTACTAACTTTTGCTTTGTTGAGTATTTCATCTTCTTCATCTTCTATACCCCCTCAACCACTACTGCTGATTTTGGTGCTAAGGTATGTGTTAGATATCTTGCATTACTATCTGAATAGTTTACAGCTATAGTCTTACCGTTTGAATATTTAGTAATCGAAACGCCGTCTTGAACAGATAACCTATCAACCACGCTACATCCCCTAACCTGTGATAGAATACCGTTTAGGTAGTTGTAGTTTTCGTTTATAAACATACTTAGGTCATCAAAACGAGAGGAATAGATGTTATCCATGTTTGTCTTAGATAGCTTGTTTGAATACTCCTGTGTTAGGATGTAAGACGGATAGGTGTTGTAGTCGATTAGCCTTAACATATCCTCTATAGAGTTAGTTCCATAGTTTAGATAGCTTGAAAAACAATCCACACTGCCGCTTAGTACAATCTGTTTAAACGGAACAGCTTGGGTAAAGTACATAAGCTGTGAATGATTTGTCGGGGTATCATAGATAGCTGTAGCGTAGCGTAGTGCGTATGCATTAGGGTCTTGGAGTATAACATCAGACTTTGCCGTAGTAATATCCTTTAGCACCGAAACAGCATTCTGCATGGTAGTGTATCTATCAACCGCCTGCCTTCTGTTGTTATCGGAATACAGATTAACCGCAAGACTTGGAATTGATAGGTTGTAACCTAGCTCTGTCAGCTTTTTAGCATGTTGTGCGATTGCCTCATCCTTAACAAATACCGTTTCATTAAACAGCTTTGCCGCCTTAACGATAGAGGTTACCGCCGTATCCATACCATACCGTAGCTGTGTCTTGCTAACCTGTTGCATGTATCCTTTTGTAATATCACTTTGAAGGTATAGCTTGTATCCACTACTGCCTAGCTTTTGTTCTAGGTTTTTCAGCTCATTGCTATTACCTATCCTGCCCTCGATATCAAAGTTACCGATAGTATGTCCGCTAGCGCCCTTCTTCTCAAAGCCCATTAGTGTTAGTATGTTGTTCTTAACCCCACCCTGTGACAGCACATCCACCCAGGAGTTAATATCCGACATCTTAGTCATTACCTGTGGTGTTGTACCAAACAGCGATTTAGTAGGCTCTGCCATTAAGGCGTCTAGCTTAATAGGTATATCCGCTGATTTATCAGCTGATAAATCAGCCCTGCCATTTAGGGTAAGTCTGCTTTTGTATTCCTTAGCCATCCCTACATATGTAGCGTCATCACCGCTAAGTAAAACATACTCAACCTGCGGATTTACTACATTCTGGGTGGTCTGTACAGTATTAAAGCCCTGACCTTTTCCTGATGGCTGCCAGTATAGCTGGTTGTAGATAAAGCTAGGAGCTATCCATGAGTAATCCACAATAACACCCGCCGGTGAGGCGTTTATCTCACAGTAAGCGTCACCACTATTTATAATACCCACAAACCCATTCTGACGTACCCCATGTACCGCACCAAATACCGGCATGGTTATACTGCTCTGTTCTACTGGGATTGAGGATACATCATTCATCTCGGCTTCACGTATTACCGATATATCCTTTCCGTAGACACGCTTAACATAGGACTGGTTATACATCCTAGGTATACTGTAATCCATCAAAGCCCCGCTACCGTCCGGCACAAACATATACCCCGGAATGGTGTCGGAGTACGCATTTCCAAAAAACGGAAGTATCATAAGCTTGCTTATTACATTTCCCTTATCCGAAACAATCTTGTCATCAGGTATATCTACCTTAAACCCCTTATCGGTTAGTGTAACCTCCATATCAAGGGTTATCTTTGCTTCAAAGAAGTTTACGGTCGCAACAAACCCGTCGCTCTTTTTGGTTATTACAGGTTTTTTAGCGGTAGCGTGTTTTAGTGCACTACGCTTCTCTGCGCCGTTTGGTGATATGAAATCCATCGAAAGCATAGACTGGCTTAGCCTTTGCCATTCTGTGCTCATCCCCTGCATCATATCCTTTTTAACCGAACTGCTAAAGACATAACCCGTTTTCTTGTTTTTAATCTTTAGTACAAAATCTCTTACATTAAGGTACATTTCAAGAGCATTGTTTTGTGCAATCAACTCATCTTGAGGAGCAATCGTATGTATCCCCTGTGCAACATTAGTGTTATCCTTGGTCGGTAGCACCGAGCTTACAGCAACACCTAGAGCACTGCTTTGGGCACTAGCGTTAGCAGTTCCAAAAACTAGCATAACACAGACTAACACCGATAGAATCGTTCTCATCTTAAACCTACTAGACACGCAATCTCACCTCCACAAAAATTTCGTAGACAAACATAAATATCTGCTTAATTAATAGATATCCAACCGATAAAGCAAGTATTGCGATACCAATAAACGCAAGTGTTAGTAAAACATTCTTAACCACACCGCCGAAGGTATAATCGTGTATCTCAAGAAGTCCTACAAATGCATTTATTAAGCTCCATGCTAGCAGTATAAGAACAGCAGTATCGATAAAGAACTTCTCATCACTGGTTGCAAAGTTTGAAACAATTATAAGTATCGGCATGAATAGTAACAGAGGTGACATGCTGTACGCCATGTTAATATATATGCTTCTAAAGTTTCCCCGCCCGTCATTTATTGAGCTAATCAGATAGTTTCCAACTAGGAACAACGTTAGCAATGAAAAGCATACCGCAAATACATTAAGCACCGAATATTCGGTTATATCCACTGCAAAGATAAATCCTGTTGCTACCTGATAGAGTACAAGCAGTATAAACATTACTATATATATAGTAGTAGCAATATTATAGCTTCCAACAGTCCCCACCTTAACGTCGTATGCGTTGTCCATTGGGTGCATTAGCGAGTACCCCATACGTTTAACGTCATAGATAAACTTGTTGTCTGTAGCTGTTTTAATAGCCTTACGTACCGGCGCTAACATATGGTTCTTCTTATCTACCGCCTTAATAATTGCATATGCCGCATAGATCAAAACTAGTAGTAGTATAATCCAGACTAGATTGTTTTGTAACCAGATGTTTCTAATCTCCCAGTATGCGTCGGAGTAGTCCTCTTTTACGTTAGCAATTTTAAAATGCTCTGCCGCACCTTCGTAATCCCCTGTCTGCATACTGTTCTTTGCGCTGTACACATGGCCAAAGAAGGAGGTGTTGTTTAGCTTTAGTACAGTCTGTAGCTCCTGCTGGCTCTGGTCATACAGACCCTGCTGATAGTATTCCATGGATTTATGTATTGAGTTTTGAACAGGTGTCGGGCTAAAGACCGAAATGTTATTCTTATCCTTGTCTAGGACATAGATGTTGTTCTTGCTGTCTACCCCAATACCCGATGGAGTGTTAAATAACCCCGCAGTATCAGCACCTCTGTCGCTTCCGCCAAATGCACAAAGCAGATATCCATCAGGGGTTACCTCGGTAATTATCCCCGCCATGTCAACGATAAACATCCGTCCGTCCTTTGTGACATGTATATCCGCCGGCTCGTTAATCTGAGGCATACTGCGAATCTTTGAGAACATATTAAGACCATTTATGCTGTGCTTTTTAATCCTTGCATTCCTACCCATGTTAATGGTGTATACAAGTCCGTCGTCACCCCTAAATAGGTTACCGAAGGAAGGAGGCGAAAGCTTAAAGAACATGCTCTTTTGCTGTTCGGTTAGGACAGAGTCGATTATCTTCTCGATAATGCTCATCTCTACCTCATTTGAAGCAAAGTATCCTAAAAACTCCCCTTCACCATTTAGATACAGTAACCCTGCATTAGCACCTTCACTAATTATGTACGCCCCTCCCGCAACTGCCGGCGCAATCTTAACGGGCTTATACCCGCTAGTCTTGCCGAATGCCGGTGAGGTTGGTTTCTCAAAGGTAAAGTCTAATGACCCGTCCTTGTTAAATCTGTAGGCTTTGTTTGTGCCCGCATCGGCAACGTAGATGTTCCCGTCCTTATCGGCACTAACCCCTCTAGGCTCTTCTAGTATACCCACACCAATCTCGGTTACCAGATTAGAGTTAAGTTCAACCCTAACTACACGTTTAGATCCGGTATCGGCGACATACATAGTATCGTCCTCTACATACAGATCCTGTGGGTTATTTAAGCCTAGGTTTAAAAATGTAGAGCTTGGCAGATACGCATCCTGCGATACTACCTTATCTCCATTTATTGATAGCGTAACGGTATAGCTGGTAGATCCTGTATTTGTCTGCGCATAAACCGAAAAGCTAGATATTACACTTATGCTTATAGCTATTAAAACTATAACTACAGCTCTGCTTACCTTTTTCATACCCGCATATACATTCCTTTCATAAAATTTTCTTTGGTAAATTACCAAGACCGACAGCTATTTTATACCCGCATGAGCCATAGTGTTTAGTACCTTGCTCTGCATAAAGATAAAGATAACTAGGTTAGGCACAAATAGCATTAACGAAGCGGCGGCGGCTAGCCCCTGCCCTGCTACATTGTTACCTACCGCTGTTGTAAGCGCTGTCATATAGAAAGCGAATGTCTTAAGGGAATCATCATTTACATAAAGTGTTGAAGCGTCCGGTGAGTTCCAGCTTAATTGGAAAGCTAGGATAGCAACGGTAATAAGAGCCGGTTTTACAATTGGATAAACAATCTGGAAAACAATCCTAATATCGGTTGCACCGTCGATATATGCCGCCTCTATTAACGGGTTTGGAAGCTGATCGATAAACTGCTTTACTAAGAAAAGTCCAACAGGCATCGCCACAAGCGGCAGTACAAGCGAGAAGAAGCTGTTTAACAGGTTCGCCTTCTCCATTATTAGATACCGCGGAATCTTTACCGCCGCCGGCACAAACATTAAGGCTAGGGTGTTAATCGCAAATAAGGTGTTCTTACCTCTAAAGTTCTTTTTAGAAAGGACATATCCCCCGCAAAGCGAGATAATTACCGAGATTATAACGATTAACCCTGAAGATGTAACACTGTTTAACAGATATCTGGAGAACGGTATCCCCGACGAGCCCATAACATAAAAGATATCCGAAAAATTTTCAAGCGTCGGACGTCTTACAAAGAAAGCGGGTGGGAATGCAAACAGCTCGTTTAACGGTTTAAACGCCGTTGAGAAAATGTATACTATAGGTAGTGCCATAAAGATCCCTAAGGGGATTAACACTGCATAAAACTTAAGCTGACTTTTGTCAAACTTAGATGGATTCATCTTGGTTCCCTGGTAACTCATAACCTATCCTCCTTATCCTAATCATCACCAAACATCTTGTTGGATGCTCTTGAAATAATATAGATTATCAAAAGCAGTACAACCGATAGTGCCGCCGCATAACCCATGTCATAACGTAAAAATCCGTTGTCCTCGATATGGGTTACCAGTGTAGAACCCGCATATTGAGGGGTTGGGTTAGTACCTGTAAGGTCAACACCAATCTGTCCGGTCGAGAAGGTGTTAACAATCGCCATTACAGCACCAAACAGCATCTGCGGACGCATGGATGGTATAGTTATATGGACAATCTCCTGGAAACGGTTTTTGATACCATCGATATATCCCGCTTCGTATATCTCAGGGTCGATGTTCATAATCCCCGAAAGCATAGCCAAGAATCCTACACCCATGCTCCCCCATAGGGTTACGAATATCATAATTGGTAGGATATACTCCGGCTGTTGTAGCCATTGTATCGGCTTTTCTATAAGATTTAACCTCATAAAGATGTAGTTTAGGTATCCGTACTGGTCACCAGAGAAGATAATCTTCCATATAACTGCGGTGGTAACACCTGTTGTCATTGATGGTGAGTAGAATACTAGCGCTAGTATAGTTCTAGGTCCTTTGGTTATCTGCGCTAATGCCCATGCCAATAGAAATTGCAGTATATACCCTAATGGTCCTACTATTAATGCAAATTTAATGGTATTTGGCAGAACGCTTTTAATAAAGACCTGATCCTGAGTTAGTATGATTATGTAGTTTGATAACCCTGTAAATTTTGGAAACTCTACTGTATTAAAGTATGAAAAGCTTAGTAGTATAGCTAAAAATACAGGTAATGCTATGAAAAACAAAAACATTATAACATACGGCCCTAATAAAAGCGGCGTGGTAATGTCTAATCTTTTCTTTCTAAGGGTGTTCAACTCTATCCCTCCTTACACTAAATTGATAGTAATAGTAAACTATTTTTCATTCTGCCAGCTAAGCACCTTTTGCTCGTCTGCCATAGGAAACGGCTTTATCATATTGCCGTTACTGTCCATGTAACCAAACTCTTTTAGCTTTTTAACGATCTCTCTGTTGGATTTTGTTATCGCTGTGTCAAGCGCTGTCCTTGGCGGTTGACCGTCAAAAACTACGCTGTTCCACGCATTAGACAGTTCACGTTCTACCGCAAAGTAGGCTGGGTTACGCGGAATCTCCATTGTGCTGTTTAGCTGATCGATTATTACCTTTTTATCATCTGGTGTAAAGGCGGTTGAGTTTGCTAGTGCGTTTAGATTAGCAGTATTCCAGATGTACTGCGGGCCGTATCTAAGCTGTAGCTGATTTGCGTAGCTACTTTGTATCTCATCCGACATGTACCATTTAATAAAATCCCATGCCTGTTGTGGATTAGCCGCATCCTTTAGGATAAAGTTACAAGAGCTTACCGAAGGCTGGAAGTTTTTAATATCACCAAGCTCATCCCTAACCCCGATACTAGGAGCTATCGCCCATTGTCCTGCAATTTCAGGAGCGGCGTTTACCAAAAGGATGTAGGTCATAAGATCCGAGATACCTATTGGGGTCATACCCTTTTTAAAGTTGTTATAAAAGTTTGGGATACTTTCCGGTAGGCTGTACTTTGTATACAGGTCGGTCATTAAGGTAAATGCCTCTACAGTTTTTGGGTCACCTAGCATTACCTTAGAGCCATCCTCCGCATAGACCTTACCGTTATACTGCTGTATAAACGGAATGGTTGCACCAAAGTGCTTAATACCGCCGACATTAGCTATCATGGTGTTAAAGTCCATACCGTACCTTGATAGGGTAGGTAGGATATCCAGTACATCGTCCCAGGTCTTTGGCACTTCAAGATTTAAAGTTTTCATTATATCTTTTCTGTAGTATAAAACCTGGAAATTTGCGGTTTCCGGAAGCGCAAAACAGGAATCCTCTATAATAAACGGCACAAACATCTGCGGATGATATGACTTTATCACATCTGGGAAATCTGAGAACTGACGAAGATCGTATACCGCACCTCGAAGCGCAAAGTCAAACGGTCTAAAGTTAGAACCACCGATTACCGCGTCAGGCGCTTTACCCGAGGATACCGCAAGCAAAAGCTTTTGTTCTTCAGGCATTGTGGATAGATTTATCTTGACATTGTTCTTCTCTTGATAATCATAAGCCATCTCTCTTAGTACATCAAGATGGGTTACCGAGCGGTTTGCCCAGATGTTAACCTCACCCTTATCGATAGACTGCATGTTATCCGGCTTTATAAAGAAGGACAATGCAAGCTTTTCTACCTCGCTGAATGCAGAGCTTAGGAATCCTTTTCTGGCTTTTGGTATAGACTCTGTATCTGGGGTTATGGTTATCTGGTCGATATCAACAGGTTGCTCCAGAAGGATAGGAAGCACTAAAGATACATACTCCGATACCGAATTGTTTCCTTGTGAAAACTGGTCAAGGTTATTAACTAAAAAGTTTAAATCCTCTTTAAAGTTATCTAACCTGCTGCTTGCAATCTTTAGGTTTGTTACTAAAGCAACGTTATCCTTACTTGACATCGAAAGCAGATTGTTGTACTCCTGCATAACGGTATTTGAAAGGTTAGTTAGATCATCCTTTAAGGTTGGGATGTATTCATCGATGTTCCAGTCACGGTTTTTATCGCTCTTGTTTCCTGTAATAACCTTAATCTGTAATGCTATGTCATTTATAGTTTTAGTTACATTTAGTAGGTTTTCATAGGTGCTAAAAACTGGTGAAGCGGTGCTTAACATCGTTAAGGTATGCTCGCCCTTTTCAAAGTAAAACGGTATCTTCTCACCCTCTACCGATAGTACTTCATTCTCCACCCCTGCGTTTGTATACTGGAATGGATACTCCTTCATCTCCTCAAACAGATACTCACCATCAATCTTAATCTGTTTAAAGCTATGCATGTTGGTTTTTTGCTTTTGAAGGTATTTAACGTTAATGTAGTACACCCCTGCCGTATCGATGTTAAAGGTATAGCTTACACTGTTGTTAGGCTCCTTCCACATGTTACCCGATAGATTGTTGATTAATTTCTTTGATGGGTCGAATGGTGTAAAGTCTTGACTATCAGCTTTATCACCTCTTATGTAGGATTCACTCTTTTCTGCAAAGTGCTCACCCTCTATTACAATAGGTGATACATCCTTCATATCACTAGGCTGCTTAACGCTAGCCTTGTACTCAGAGAATGTCATAACCTTCTGCTCACCTATTACACTTAGCTGCCCTAGTAGACAAGGCACATCATTTGTGGATAGCTTGATGGTATTGTTCCCTGCCTTAAGGTCAAACTTAAAGCCGTATGGTAAATTATAAATTGTACTGTTTAGGATTGCAGTCTGCCATCTAAATACCCTTTCAGGCTCTGGGTATAGGTCGTTTCCAAACTCATTCTTTTTGTAATCAAAGGTGCTATCCTTCCAAGCCGCATAAAGCTCGATATTTCTGCTGTCGTAAAACTGGAACTCGCCATTTACCTCAACAGCTAATACAAGGTTTTTTACCATCTTTTCATACACTAGGTAATCTAACTGGATATAGTAGGCACCCGCTTTTGGAACATTAACGGTAGCTTCTACCTCTGAATACGGTGTAAGCTTTAAAACCTTGTCCCCTTTTGTGTACCCCTCACTCTGTGCTTTGTCTACAAGTGAGGCACTATTATTTAAGGCTTTAATATCCGAAGCGGCAACATCTACCCTAACTCCGCTATCAACCATCGCTACATTATCTTTATCCGATTCAAAATAGTATGGTTCTTGTCCTGCAATTGCGTTTACATTTATAGAGATCATCGAAAGCACTACAAGTACAGTTACTAAAAGCCTGCCAAAATAACCTAAATTACCCTTACGCAAAACCGCAAAAGAAAATTTCTTCACCTGTTTTCACCCCTCTTTGTACCTTGAGCCGTGTAACCCAAAGCAATTATGTGATTAATCTGCTGTGCTAACACATTATTATTTGTGCCACTATAAATCAGTACCACAAATATTTTGTTGCTAAACTTTGACACTAGAAAAAGTAGGTTTATTCAACTTTACCGCTAACAGCGTAGATACTTCTTAGCATAACTTCTGCAAAATGCCTAAATAATAAGTAAAGCTTACATACTATAACGTGTTAGAACAACAGAAATATTTCCTAGGTATAGGTTTTCCCCCACTTATGATAGTAGGGGAAAACGCGTTAATACCTAAAACAGACTCTGTCTATTACTCCGACACCAAAATGCCGCCGACACTTTGAATGTCGC
>CAZAOY010000029.1:3124-16177 GCA_964486925.1 uncultured Oscillospiraceae bacterium | reverse complement strand
TGTCGCTAAACTGCAATTTCGCTAGTTTTTTCTCTGAATTTATAACTATCAGCCAAACAAACGCAAACCACAGTTGCAACCACTAAGTGCCTAAGTAACAATTACTTAGCTAATAATGCATAAGCATCTTCAGTAATTTTATTTGCTTTCTTTTCTAGTTCAGGTACTATATCTGCAATTGTCTTTTTACCAGTAAACACCTGCTCTTTTACAGCCTTCTCGATTGTTTTATGGTACGCATCATCAAATCCAGGGGTAACCTTGTAACCATCTGCATAACCTCTGCCTAGATTTTCAAGAGCAAAGGTAACACCTGGTTTAACCTCATTAAAGTCAGCCCATCTTTTGATTACGTCCATATCAGTTGTAACAGGCATTTGAGAGTATGTAAATGCATGTTCAAACTTGTTTTCTGATAGATCAGGGTATTTAGCCATTAAAGCTTCCCTATCGTAACCCTCAACAAGCGCCATTCTGTCCTCAATACCTTCTGTAGAGTAGCTTAGGTACTTAACAAATTCATAAGCCGCTTCTGGGTTTTTACATACAGAGGTAATACCGATTGAGTCAACAACAAACGGAGTTCTTGGAACATCAGCAGTGTCATATACAGGGATAGGATAGAAATCCCATTCAAATCCGCCGTAGTTAGCGTTAGTCTTATCAAAGTTCATAGCCCAAGTAAAGTCAAACCATAGTCCAGCTTTACCCTTAACCCAACCATCTCCTGCTTCCTTTTCGCCGAATAGATCCTTTAAGAAGTTTGCACGTTTTTCTTCAACTTCCTTCTTTTCAGCAGAACCATCTTCAAATTCCCAAGGCAGACCGTTAGCGTCTAGTCTTTCAAATACGCTTACCTTAGCGTCTAAAAGCTGTTTTGATAGTTCAACAGATTTCTGCCAATCTGCATTTAGGTCATATTTTTTGGTTTCTTCGTTAAATGAACCCCAACCTAGCTGTGGGTTTCTTTGAGGAGAGAAGTGCTTCATTAAAACGGTAGCATCGTTAATACCAACAGTTGAACCTGGTTTGTTAGTCTTTTTAACAGCATTAACAAACTCATCAACAGTCCACTGATATGACGGAGCATCGATACCGTTAGCGGATAGAAGGTCAAGGTTGACCATAATACCGAATAAGTAAACAGCACCAGGAAGCATAACAAGCTTGTCATTTACCGTACCGTACTTGATAAAGTTTTCAGGTAGGTTTTTAGCAGTGGTGTCCTTATCGTAGTAAGGCTTCATGTCGATAACCCAGTTGTTTTGGGTTGGCACTACAACGTCTTGAAGATTTATAATATCAGGCATTGAGTTTGTCGCAGCAAGCTTTGCCATGTTTTCATTTCCAAGCCAAGTGCCGTCGTTAAATACCTCAACCTTAATGTTAGGGTTTCTTTGTGTAAACTTTTCAGCAAGCTCTAAAGCCATAACGTGGTCTTCCCAACCTCCGTAGGTGATGGTAACCTGCTCCCCCTCAGCTTCGGCTTCACTTGAAGATGATTCCTCCGAGCTTGCTTCGCTTGAACTGGATGATTCTGCTTGTGAGCTAGATGAACTTGCCGGCTTTGAACATGAGGTTGCTAGAACCGATAGGCTAAGCAAGCATGCTAAAGCGATAGATAATTTTCTTTTCATGACTATCTTCCTTTCTTTATTTAACTTAATAAATTAATATCTAAAACCTCAATACATTAACATAAAGGCGATGTATACCCCCTGTACATCTCTGCATTAAAGTTAAATTCACAACATAAGCAGCAAGGATGAAAACTAACTATTCTGTCTAACAACTATTACGTCAAGCCTAAGACAAATACTATACTATTACAATTACTATATTACGCCAAACAATAATATATAACAAAAATTATTAATATATTATTACTATAGCCCTAATTTTAAAGGTAAACCTTATTAAATTTCATCGAAACGTTTCAATGAATTTGATTTTGTACCAATGCGATAAACCTTTTTTATAACGAAATAGATATGTATAGTAATATTTTACTCAATATTAAAATTTATCAAATATATTTTCAACTAAAACATTTTATTAATATACACCAATTTTGATAAACATTATATCACAATATTTATAGCTTGTCAATATGTTATTTACATTTTATCGCAAAAACGCAAAAAATAGCCATAAAAACTATTGTTTTGATGAAATTATGACTAATATATATTAAAAAATTAAATAATTTTGAAAAACGTATTTACATTCAAAAACTTTTATAGTATAATAACCACAATCAACCCAGCGCTTGAAATGTTAAGTATATTTCAAAATCAATCCGCAGTAAAGCTATAAGGAGTACAGCATGACATTCCCAACTAATTACAAATTTTCACCCTCAAACTATCAAAAATCCGCCCAAACACTACTATCTAAGATGACGCTCCAAGAGAAGATCGGTCAACTTTGCCTTTATGGGTCGCTTAAACCAAAACACCTAGACAGGCTAAAGCAAGGTCTGGTAGGAGGTCTGTTAAATGTCTATGGCGCCTCACAGGTAAACGATCTACAAAGAATTGCAGTAGAACAAACAAGACTTGGTATACCGCTTATAATAGGTGATGATGTTATCCATGGGTTTAAAACCATCTTCCCGATACCCCTTGCCTCTGCCGCAAGCTTTGATATGGAAGCTATCGAAAGAGCGGAGCTTACCGCCGCTCGTGAAGCGTATGCCTGTGGGATAAACTGGATATATGCGCCTATGGTGGATATCACCCGTGACCCGCGTTGGGGACGGGTAGCCGAGGGCGCCGGAGAAGATCCATACCTTGGAGGCTGTGTAGCAAAGGCTAGGGTAGCAGGACTACAGTCCGTTAATCCCGATACAGGATACCCTTATGTAGCCGCCTGTCCTAAGCATTTTGCAGGATACGGCTTGTCGGAAGGCGGACGGGATTACGACAGCGGGGATATCTCGGAGCATACGCTATACTCTACATATCTGCCAACATACAAAGCCGCTGTAGAGGCGGGGGCTATGAGCATTATGTCCTCCTTTAACACACTAAATGCCGACCCTGCAAGCGGTAGTAAGCACCTTCTTACCGATGTACTTCGTGGAGAGATGGGGTTTGAGGGGATGGTGGTGTCCGACTGGGAATCGATAATGGAGCTTATCTTCCATCGCACTGCAAAGGACCAAAAGGACGCGGCAAGATCCGCAATCCTTGCAGGTAACGATATGGATATGCACTCGGGCTGTTATGAGCAGTACCTAGAGGAGCTTGTAAATGAGGATCAGTCTAACCATATACAAGAATGTATCGACCGTAGCGTTTCACGTATACTGACCGTCAAATATGCTCTGGGACTGTTTGATAACCCTTACCGTAGCTTTGAGGGTGAGCAGATTATCCTATCGGACGAGCACCGTGCCGCCGCTCGAGATGTGGCAAAGCGTTCGATGGTATTACTAAAAAATGACAAAAATGCCCTCCCAATTTCCAGAAAAACCAAGATATTCCTAACAGGCCCGCTTGCTAACGAAGCACAGGACATGCTCGGTATGTGGAGCTGTAAGGGTAACAAATGGGACGTGGTAACACTAAAGTCAGCTTTACCTAACGCTACCTACCTTAGAGGCTGCGAGATAGGTCATGATTGCCACTGCGACTTTGAGCAGGCAACTAAGCTTGCCGCTAATGCAGACGTGATTGTGTATGCCTGCGGTGAGCCTGAATGGTTTACCGGAGAGAACCGCAACAAAACCGATATCTCACTGCCTAAGATTCAATCAGAATATGCAAAACATCTAAAGTCTATCGGTAAGCCGTTAATCTCGGTGGTTATGGTGGGGCGCCCTGTTGCTATGGTAGAGTTAGACAGCTACTCCGATGCAGTGCTGTTAGCGTGGCATTCTGGTGTAGAAGCGGGTAACGCTATCTGCGACTGCCTATTTGGCGACTATGCACCGTCAGGTAGACTGCCTATAACCTTCCCACGCAGTACAGGGCAGATCCCGACCTACTACTCCCGCCTATCCTCAGGGCGTCCATACAACGACTTCCCACGATACCTAGACTGTGACGTAACACCGCTCTACCCATTCGGGTACGGACTAACCTACTCCCCTATCCACTACTCCGACTTTACCATTAAAAATCCAATACTTTCAGACGGCGAAACGTTAAATCTTACCGTTAATCTTACTAACAAGGGGAGTATTGACACCGAGGAGGTGGTACAGCTTTACTTTAAGGATGTTGTAAGTTCTGTTGCTACCCCTGAAAGGAAGCTGTGTGCCTTTAAAAAGGTAATGGTGAGATCAGGTCAGACTGTGGCTGTAGAGTTTGAAGTAGAAAGCAGTGCCTTTACCTTCCTAGACAAAAGCCATACCCCAACCCTTGAGGCGGGCGAGTTTAATCTATATATAGGAAGCGACAGCAACTGTGAGTACTGCCAGACATTTGCCGTCAGATAGAATTTCATTATAAAGATGTAAACTATACCCAAAACATTAAAAGAGTTTAATATCCCTACAGACAATTTTAAGGAGATTTATATGGTAACTTTAAAGGACAAAAAGATCTACATTAACGGCAAGCCCCAGTTAATTCTTTGCGGTGAGATACACTATTTCAGACTACCGAAGGATAGGTGGCAAAAGGCAATTGACGAGCTTAAAAAGGCAGGATGTAATGCCGTTGCAACCTACATCCCTTGGCTTTGTCATGAATACCGCCACCATGATATCGACCTTACAGGTAGATACAAAGAGCAAAACGACCTTGAAGGCTTTATTAAGCTTGTAGAGCAAAACGACCTCTACTTTATCCCCCGTCCAGGACCGTTTATCATGGCAGAGGTTAAGAACGAGGGTATCCCGCACTGGGTGTTCGAGGAGTATCCCGACATCTACCCTATCACCTGGGACGGCAAGAAAGCTCCAAACGTTACCTGCGACTACCTAAATCCTGATTTTCTTTGCTGTGTAGAGGAATGGTACAGCGCCGTTATGCCGCTAATCTCCACCCATCTTATCCAAAACGGCGGGACTACCATTGCCGTACAGCTTGACAACGAGGTGGGTATGCTTGCATGGGTGTCAAACTCCCCCGACCTTACTAACGTAGTGATTGACGGATTCACCGAATGGCTTGGAGGTCAGTATAACAAAGATGAGCTCACCACCCGCTATGGTATCGACATTACTACTGCCGAAAAGGACTATCTACGCACATTATTTCGCACCCCAACCCCCGATACCGAGGTAGCGCTACATAACGACCTAGGTTACTATATGCGCGACCGCTTTAAGGAGTATTTTGCGGTACTAAAGCAGTATGCAAATCGGTATGGTGTGGTAGATGTTCCGTTTATCGTAAACATCCACGGAAGCGGCGGAGAGCGTGGGATTAGGTATCCGATAGGACTTAGCCAGCTTTACAAAAGCTACAACTACTCCGATGAGTTTATCTCTGGGTCAGACTTTTATATAGGTAATATCGAGATTGGAAATTTCCAGGATATCTACCTTGCAAATATCTTTACCGACTGCCTTAACTCTAAAAATCAGCCGCTCACATCGATGGAATTTGAGGCGGGGGACGGTAACTACGGTGACGACTACGAACGTAGATACAACCCACAGGCAATCGACAAAAAGACCCGCCTATTTATCGCTACAGGCAACAAGCTACTTAACTATTACCTATTTTCGGGAGGCGAAAACTACCGACTAGACAGTATCTATAACGACGGAATCGACCGCGGCGATGGTAACAACCGTATCGCATTTACTGGTCAAAACCACGGCTTTGCCGCCCCACTAGACCCATACACAAACGAAAACATCTGCTACGACGCAACAAGACAGGTTATACAGCTAATGGCGGAGAATGCTAAAACCCTTGCCACCTCAAAGCTTCAAACCGATAACATCTACCTTGCGTTTATACCAGACTACTACATGACCGAGTACCTTCACCCGTCCTCCACAAAACGTGCCGAGATAATAAAGGAGATTACTACCATACGTGACAGAGGATACTACAGTGGGCTTGCCCGTGCTATGGTACTTTCAAACTACAACTTTACAGCGTTAGACATCCAAAACCACGATATAACCTCCTCTATCACCACAAAGAGCACCATAGCGGTAGCCTCCTCGTTATACCTGTCTAAAGAGATACAACAAAACATTAAAGCCTTTATGCAAAACGGCGGTAACGTTATGTTGTACGGTAGAATGCCTCAGTATGACATGGAGGGTAACAGCTGTACCATCCTGTCGGACTATATCGGTGTGACCCACAAAAGCGTATCATGGGAGCAACGTAACTACTACACCAGTGCCTACCCATGCGGTGCTATCGGTAACGGGTATCCTGAAACCCGAGTGTACAATGTACAAGGGGTTGAGGTTTCTAATGCGGATGTGTTTCTTCGTATCTGTGGCAGTGACGAGGTTTGCGGCTTTACAAAGCAGGTTAATAACAGCAAAATTGTCTGTCTGCTAGCCGAGTACCACCCGCAAATTGGGGTGTATAATCAGCTGTTCGACTACCTAAAGGTAACCAAAGCATTATCACAGGACTATAAATTCCATGGTGTATTTCTATGTACTACCATTAATGAACAACAGGAACGTTTTCTACACATTATAAACCTAGACGGCTATAAAAAGCAGTTTAACGTGTATGAGTATGGCAACCCGCTACTTCCAACTGCAATAAAGCTAGAGGGACACGAAAGCCTAATGTTACCGCTAAGCGTAAAGGTAAACGACAAAACCACCGTTGTAAGCTCCACCGCCGAGCTCTACAGCCATGATAATAACAGCTTTACTGTTCGGCTAACCCAACGTAACGATATCATAACGCTAGACACTACTAAAGCTATCTCCCCTTCAAGGTACTACACCATCACCGCTAATGGCGATCAAAAGACCATTACGGTAAATAGCCTACAGTTTTTAGCCGATAATGATACAGACGGATTTATGGATATAAAGCTTATATAGATAAGCAGAATAAACACAGGCAAAACTGCCTAGAAAAGAGGTAAAAATGGCAACTTTAACACAGCAGACAGAGTACATTAACTTTGAAAAGCAGGATACCGTCTACTCCTTTCTACCCACAGGGGACATCTATGAGTTTTTGCATAAATACTACATGATAAACCAGTTTCAAGGCTCGGTTTCTCAAGGCTCGGCAAACAACATCTACCTTAGAGTATACGAGGGCGAAAAGGTTATCGCCTACCCGCTACTGGGTATTAAATCAAACAGCACTGTTAAAGTAGGTAATGATACCCTATCCTACCACGGAGAGGCTGCGGGGGTTAGCTACATCGTGACCTTCTACCCTCACAGCGACGAGGTTTGGCTTTGGGATGTTTCGTTAGACGGCAACGGCAAGACGGTTGACCTACTCTATGCGCAGGATATCGGGGTAGCCGCTAAGGGCGGAGTTTTGGTAAACGAGCTTTACATGGCGCAGTATCTCGGGCATACCATATGTGATACGGAGAACGGATTTACCATCTGTTCCCGCCAAAATCAGCAACAAGGAGACGGCTTCCCATATCTGTCACAGGGGATGATTCGTGGTAAAGCGGTAGGTTACTGCACCGACGGCACACAGTTTTTTGGTCTATCCTACAAAGCTACAGGCAAACCAGAGCTACTGGAGAAGCCGCTACCGAGCGTTAACTACCAGTATGAGTTTTCCTACACAGTGCTACAGACCGAGCAGATAACGCTACAGGGCGAACACGCCTTTACCTTCTATGGTATCTTCAAAGAAAACCACCCTACCGCTATCACTAAGCCAGAATTTATCGGCGAAGCTATGACTGCACTAGAGCAGTATAAAGGTATCTGTAGCTGTAACGCCAGTACCTGTCCTCAAATTACACTAAGACCAGAGTTTACCAACACATTTACCGAAACCTACACCTCCCAAAAGTGGGATAACAACAGGATAGATAAGACATTCCCAGACCGCAAGCTAGAGGAATACGGTGATAATAAAGAGGTTTTATCATTCTTCACCGACAGCCATACCCATGTTGTACTGCAACAAAAGGAGCTGTTGTGCGAACGTCCTCACGGTCATGTTATAACCACCGCCCTAGATACAAATAAGGTAAACAGCAACCTTATAACCTCAACAAACTACATATACGGACTGTTTAACGGTCAGACCGTTGCAGGAAACACCTCAATGCATAAGTTTATCTCCACCCCACGAGGTGTGCTAAACGTTCTTAAACACTACGGTCAGCGGATACTTGTAAAGCTGTCGGACGGATACAAGCTACTAGGACTTCCGTCTGCATATGAGATGGGGATGAACTTCTCACGTTGGTACTATGATGTTACTGATAATACTGGTTGTGACAGCATTATCGTAACAAGCTTTGCAGTGTTTGATAAGACAGATATTGTGCTTGATGTTCGCTCTACCTCGGGCAAGGTGTACGAGTTTATCGTAACCACACAGCTTGCTATGGGGGATAATGAGTTTACAAACGATATCGAGATGGAGGTAGCCGACCCGCATACTTTGGTATTTAAGCCTGATAAAAAGGTTTGGGCGGGTAATCCATATCCAAACCTAAGCTATGCTATCTCGATACCAAACAAAGAATTTAGCTACAGCGACGACTCTGTCTTTTTTAGCGATGGTAAAACCTATAACGGAAGTCTGCTAACCCTAACCCTCTCCCCTACCGACAGCTTCCAGCTTGTTATCCGTGGAAACCTAGAAGGTGACTCTATCGATACTAGCTTTACTACCTATAGCTTTGAGGATGAGGTTAGTAGGTATACAAAGCTTTACTCAAAGCTTACTAACGGCTTTAACCTTAAGCTTGACGGCGGGGATAATAACCTTGAAAAGCTAAATGAAATCGCTTTGTGGTACACCCATAACGCAATGGTGCATTTTGCGGTACCGCATGGGTTAGAGCAACCGGGCGGGGCGGCTTGGGGTACACGTGACGTGTGTCAAGGCCCTATGGAGTTCTTCCTCATGACCCAAAGCTACAGCCTTGCAAGGGATGTGCTGATTAAGATATTCGCACACCAGATTATTGATACCCATGAATGGCCGCAGTGGTTTATGTTTGATCGGTACACAATGCATGCACATGAATGTCATGGTGACGTGGTGTTATGGCCGCTTAAGATTGTGGCGGACTATATCGAGCAGTCGGGTGATAAAGCGGTGCTTAACGAGGTTATCCCATACATTACCGCAAGCGGTAGCCAAAGCGAGGTTAAACAGACGTTACTAGAGCATATTAAGCTAGCTTGCAGTACTATACGCAGTCGCTTTTTGGAGGGTACATCGCTAATCTCCTATGCGGGCGGCGACTGGGACGATACCCTACAACCGGCGGATGAGGAGCTAAAGGTTAAGCTTGTAAGCGCATGGACACAAGGCTTAGCGTATCAGGTGGTAGACCGACTAGGCAGAATGTTATCCGATATCGACGCCGCCTATTCCAAAGAGCTTTCACAGATGGCAGACAGCATGAAACAGTCCTTTATGGATATTCTGCTAATCGACGGGGTAATCGCAGGGTTTGTCTACCGTGACGATGACGGTAGCTTTAAACCAATGCTCCACCCAAACGACACCATGACAGGGATAAACTACAGGCTACTACCGATGACACGCAGTGTTATCGCACAGATGGTATCCCCAGAGCAGGCTAAGGTTAACATTCAGGTGGTGGATCAAAAGCTAAAATGTCCTGATGGGGTTCGGCTGATGAACCTACCGACACGGTACAGCGGTGGGGTAAGTAAGCTATTCTGCCGTGCAGAGCAGGCGGCGAATGTAGGACGTGAGATCGGTTTACAGTACGTTCACGCACACATACGTTATATCGAAGCGGTAGCAAAGCTAGGCTACAGCGACAGGGTTTGGGAGGCACTATTCCAGATTAACCCGATTAACATTAAGGAGGCTGTCCCTAACGCAGTAACCCGCCAGAGTAACCTATACTTTAGCAGTTCGGACGGTTTATTTACGGATCGCTACGACTACTACGACAACTTTAACAAGCTGTATGACGGTTCGGTAGCGGTAAAAGGCGGGTGGAGGCTATACTCTAGCGGCCCTGGAATCTACCTAAATCAGGTTGTATCAAACATCCTCGGTATCCGCTTTAACGCAAGTAATCTGGTTGTTGACCCTGTACTACCGAAAACCCTTGACGGACTAACCTTTAGCTACAGCTGTTTTGGCAAGAATGTGACATTCAAATATAAGCTAAGTGGTAACAATGACGGCGTTAGCCTGTACATTGCAGATCAAAAGCTAGAGGGTACAACAGTACCAAACCCTTACCGTCAGGGTGGTATTATGATAGATAGCGCTCTACTGCAAGATGGTTGCACCATTGAAGTTTTAGTATAATATACTTAATAGTATAAAAATCTACACACTAACAGGCATTACTACTGTTAGTGTGTAGATTATCTTTTATTACAAATTATACAATACAAACCGCCCTTACAAAGCTAGCTTCCGCCTCTATCTTTAGAGGAAGCGCCATAACTGTAAATCTCTTCACACCTACTAAGCTTTGTAGGTTTGTTAGGTTTTCCAAAACAAAGATCCCTTTCCTTAGCAGTGCCTTATGAAAGGTGTAGGGCGGATGGTCTGGTGCAGGCATGTCCATACCGAGCATTTTAATATTTAAGTCTAACAGAAATTTAGCAAGCTCCTCCCCTACCGTAGGGTGTTGATTAAAATACTCCTCGTCTTGATACCGCTCATCAAACGCTGTGTAGAGTAGTACCACATCCCCCGATTGGATAGTATCCCTGTAGCTGTCCTTCATGGTAATGGGGTTTTCTCCCCTTACATCAAGCAAAACTCCGTTACCTATAAAGCAGTCCACCGAAAAGTCCTTGACGGTTTTGTTGTGCTCTACAAGGTGCATGGGTATGTCGATATGTGTGCCCGTGTGGAGTCCCGACTGTAGCAGGTAGGCGCTGTAGTAGTCCTTTTGTATGGTTTTATACTCTGTAATGGTAGTTTTGTAGTCCCCCGGATAGGTAGGGGTTTGCTCATTAAGGGTATGGGTAATGTCGATAAGTTTCATAATAGTTTTATCCTTTATATATGTATATTTAACTAATGAGTGAATATCGGTGTATCACGATAGTGTGTTGTTTTCTACTAAACCAAATACAAAAACTGTTTTACCATCCTCTAATGCACACCATATAATACACCTACCCCCTACAGCTTTAACCATAAAGCGGGGCGAACCCCACCTACACATCTGCCGTCGGCTAGATTACCCTTTAAGACGTTGTTACCCTGAATCCCTATATTTCCGTCACCATGAATATAGACAGCCTTTACTCCAACCCTCCCAGGCGAACGAAGCCACCACCAGTTATTCCAGCTTTCGCTCTCTACCTTGGTTATCCGTTTGCTGTTGTTTTCATCCTTTCGCTCAAACCAGTATCTTTGATTTTTACCAGGATTATAAAGCTTTGCAGAGCTATCCCCAAAGTATCTACACACCACTTCCGATATGCTAAGCAAAAATATCCTGTCAAGGGTGTCCTCCCCGCCATATGTTCCGTACCATTCATTGTCTGGGGTCTTATTAAGTACCGGGATAATCCTCTCCCTATCAGCTTTTGTAAATCTGTAGTAAAACTCGCCGTTAAGATACTCCCTAAGCGAGCAATCCGCCCAGGTTATAGCTTCATACACATTATGATAGCTACGCTGTTCAACAATATATTCGGTAATAACCAGTGCCCTATCCTTTTGTTTATCAAGAACCCTCCAGCTATATCCACCAAAGTTGACTATAAAACCGACATTAAACTCATCCATTCTCCTTCTCCTTTATCGGAAACATTAAATCAAGCTGTAGATAGTTCATCTGGGAGTTATGCTTTTCGATATAGTTGTAAAAGTTAAGCGTCTCTTCAAATCCCTGCCCAAAGTCTGTTTCGTCTGACTCCCAACGTGGTGAACCCCAGTCGTTGTCGTATCTATTGCTTGCGTTAACCCATTCCCTTAGCCTTCGCCAATCCTGGAAATCCCATTCCCTTAAAACATGAGCGGCATACAGCCCACCCTTAAACTCACGTTTTACAAGTGGCGCAGGTATCTCCATATCGCTTGGCACAGACACCCACACCTCATATACATGAGAGCCTTCGCCAACCCCCGCCGTACCCTTAGAGCAGTCAAACCCAAAACTGCGTGCATCGGGTTTAATCTTTAGCAGTCCGCTCTCTTTGGTAAATTTACTTATCATATCAAGTGCTTTACCCTCGCACCCTTCGCCTGTGGCGTAGGCGGCGGCTACCGTCATTGGCGGCAGATGTACTATCCGCACATCTCTATCCTCTAGCTTCATCAATTCCTCGTTAGATTTGCTTAACTCTTCCATAGTCACATTCTCCGTTCTTTCTTTAATTTTATTATCAGAAAAAGAAAGAGCACTAATAGTGGTATACAAAGCTTCATCCTCTAATAGCTTTAACTTAACATCAGTCTTTGCGCTAATCTCCTGTGCAAACTGCGTTAATATCAATTTAACGGTTGAAAGTGCAGTAATCTCATCGTCTAACTGGCTAATGTTCTGCCTAAAGATCTCTACTACCTCTACCGCATCAGAATTGTTAAGGATACTTACAATCTGCTTTAGTGGAATCCTAAGCTTTCGTAGCACGATAATCTGCCGAAGTCGGCTGATAGCGGTTTCATCATAAACCCGATAGGCATAATCCTCCTTTCGCAGACTTTCAATTAAACCCATCTGTTCATAATACCTTAGCATCCTTGTTGAAACTTTGTAATCCTTAGAAACCTGACTAATAGTATAAAGCTCCATAATCAAACCTCATTTCTTTTTCTAAGCCAGCTGCCTTTTGTCCATTAATTATGTAAATGCTCTAATTATTGAAACTCTGTAATAACATAAAAAGACTAACTGCTATAATCCCATTATAAAGTACGACACGGTGTCAAAGTCAATAGCTGTATACTAAAATCTATACCTTAAATATATAAACCCATAACCGCATATAAAGCTACT
>CAZAOY010000029.1:0-3024 GCA_964486925.1 uncultured Oscillospiraceae bacterium | reverse complement strand
TAAAGCTACTTCCATTCCTCTTTGAGGACTGCGTATTGATAGGTATCCTGCCATATAGGATTGTTATCCTCATCCTTAAAAAACCAAATATTCCTTATCATGTGTGCTTCCTTTCGCATATTTAATCGTTCAAGAAGCTTCCATGATGAGGTGTTTAAGGGATTGCACATCGCGATAACCCGATGTGCGTTTTGATTAATAAAAACCTCATCCAGTAACGCTCTAACAGCCTCGGTTGCATAACCTTTATTCTGGTAGCTTTGGTTAAATACGTAACCTAATTCCCAAGTATCAAACTCCTGTTTAGCGAGATACACGTTCCCGATAAGCTTTCCGGTGTCCTGCAAACAGACTGCCCAAAAATCTGGATTATTTGACCGCCTAACCGCTTCCTGTTTTGCCTGCTCCTTTGTAAATGGGTCATAGGGTTCGTATTTTACTACCTCCGCTTGCGATAGGTATTCATACAGATCCTGCCAGTCGGTCTGTAAAAACTTTCTTATGTTCAATCGCATTGTATTTATCATTTCCATCTTATCTCCCCATTAGATTATTTATTTCATCTAAAACTTAATGGCAATTTACCTGTCTTTATCAGATACATATATACAGTCTTACTCTACACAACATTATAAGCTAGTTTTTGGCTTAACCTAAAACACCAAAGCTGTTATTATAAGTCAAAAGCCGTCAGACTAACGTCGTACGGCTTGTGCTTATTCTTACCTACTTAACTTATAGTTGCTTAAAATTAACTATACCTATTATGTTACATCAAAGGTCATCTGATAGCAGTAAAAATCCATATTAAACATAAATGTCTGTCCACATCTCTCAAAACCATTCTTATCATATAAAGCCAAAGCAGAAGGGTTTGTTTTGCTTACTAACATCCTTATACCATCATATCCGCTTTCCTTTGCTGCTTCAATTAATTTTTTAAGGATAATACTGCCTATACCTTGTCCTTGTGCTGTTGGGATAACCCCTATCCTAGCTAATTCGCAAGCATTTTTAGGCTTCCACTGTAGGTGACCAAGCTCATCAAACTTGCCTATAGACGCGACAGCTACTATCGTATCCTTATCCTTAAGTATGTATAACGATTCTCCCTTAATATCTTCCGTTGCCGATTCAGCACTTGGATATTCGTCATCCCATGTACATCCGGGAGTACCAACCAAGCTTTTATATATACTAACTATTTCGGGAATATCATCATATTCTGCTAATGAAAATATGTAATCCTTCATCCTTCACCTCACCTAAATTTAAAATATCCTAATCTAACTATACCTTTTTACAATATAGATATTCTCTATTATTTCGGCACTTAAATGTAGTAAGCATAGCTTATACCACTAAGTGACTAAGTAATAATGTATCTATCGTTCCTTTAACAAAATCATCCATCTCTTGCTTAGACAGATAGAGAAATTCTCTATCTTCACCTTTATCACTTGATAGGTAAAAATCAGCTACATATTTTACCTTCTGTGTAAATGCATTTTTAGGATGTGTTATACCTAGTTAAACCTACCAACATAAACATCTCTATATCCAGAGGTTAATACCTTAGTCACCTTTATCCCAACTACCTCTGCTTTAAACGGCTCAAAAAGATCAACCGCCAGACAAAAGATTCGTTTTGCTTCTTTGACATCATACGAATAGTGGATACTGGTATGTTGAAGCCACTGCCCGTTTTTCATTGAGTTATAGTCAACACATAACTCATCATACCTTTGATGAAAGTCGGTATATAGCTGTAATAGCTGAAGGGTGGTATTTGGATTAGCAAAAACGTTGCACCTATACATTAGCCCAATGGATGAATAGAAAAATGAAAACGGCTTATGCGTCTTTACAATCTGCTTTGTCCAATCAACCAGTACATCCTCGTCTATATTATCATAAACAGCTAATGTAATATGAGCAGAAAAATTTTCTGTTCGCCCTAACGCTCTTTGTAGTGAGATGATTTTTTCTCTCGCGCCATCATCTAGCAATGCAATCGCACAATATCCAGCCATAATGCCACCCTACGTTTATTACATATTTATATAAAATTCCACCTATTAAACATAAATTCCCTAGACTACCTACACCGTTAAATGTTCTCGTGTAGCCAATCCGATATAATTGCCTCATCTTCACTCTGCATAAAAGGGTGCTCGCTACTTTCTGAAACTGTTAGCTTGCAGTTATGTGCCTTCACAAAATCCTTAATTATTTCGATGGGCTGTAGATTATCCTTTGCGGCATAGAGTATTGCGGTTTCGATATCCCACCTTTTAACAGGATTTTCTAACACATACTGAAAGTAATCGTAACGCAGTACATCAAATGGTGTTGATATCTCCTTTTCGACTCTAAGTCTTTCCTCACTAACATTAAACCATATGAACATCTGCCTAATCATATGCTCCATATCCAACATGGGCGACTGAAATAGACATTTGTTTAACGCTCTATCCATATAGGAGTGCAGGCTAAAATATGCACCCAGACTGCAAGCATATAACGATACCTCTCTCCAGTTTGTAAAGCTGTAGTCACCTATCACGGTAAGATCCTTTTTTCCATTCCAGATATCACATCGATAGCTAGAATCCTTTCTTTCCCCGTGTTCAGGCAGGTCAAAGCTTAGCGATTGAAAACCCTTACTCTGCGCTATCTCGGCAAAGCTTTTGGCATGTTCCTTACAGGACATTTTACCGTGGACAAAGATATAAAGCTTATCTGACGGTTCTCCCCAGATAATTGTAGGTATATTGTCTATTGTAATCTTTTTAGTTTTCATCTTACCTCCGACTATTGAGGCGATACCCTCCATAGGTTGTTTAATAATACTTTTCTCACTTAAAATCCTCCTTTCTCGACTAATTATATATAAAAAGTAAGTCGCTAGTTAATAATGCTTCCCATGGCAATTATACCACAACCAAGCTAAACTTTCAACTATTATTTGTTATAACCGTTAAAAACTATTAAACAAAAAAAGCTGTCGATCTCTCGACAGCA
>CAZAOY010000028.1:0-33335 GCA_964486925.1 uncultured Oscillospiraceae bacterium | reverse complement strand
TGGGATTCTTTTTATATCTCTAAGTTAAAGATAGTGTAAATTTAAAGAATAAATTTTCTTTTACTATTTACAAATGGGGAAAAATGTGGTATGATATTGTTAGTATAACAGTTCTAGAAAAAAAGTTATACTTTTTCGTTTATAAAAATGTTATCTAATAAAAGGAGAGTGTATGTATGACAAATAGAGTAATTAAAAGGATTATCTGCGGGGCTATGGCATTTGCAATGGCGGCATTGCCATTAGCTGGATGTGCGACCCAGAGCGAAGATAAATCCCAGGCGAAGGGGTCGATAACGGTGGCAATGGAGCTTGCCTATCCGCCGTTTGAAACCAAAGATAATGCAGGTAATCCGACAGGTATAAGCGTGGACTTTGCTAAGGCGTTTGGTGAATATATTGGCAAGGATGTAAAGATTGAAAACATCTCTTGGGACGGATTAATCCCTTCTCTTGAAACGGGTAAGGCTGATATGGTGGTATCTTCCATGACCATTACTGACAAGCGTAAAGAGGTGGTAGATTTTTCTGATCCTTATGCAAACTCTCTGCTAGCAATACTAGCGGGCAAGGATTCCGACATTACCAAGGTAGAGGATCTAGACCAGGCGGGGAAAAAGGTGGCAGTAAAGACTGGGTCTACAGGATATATATATGCGACCCAAAACCTAAAAGAAGCTGAGATAATTGCATTAGCGGACGAAAGCGCTTGCGTAACCGAGGTAGCACAGGGTAAGGCTGATGGATTTATCTACGACCAGCTTACGATCTACAGAAACAACCAGAAAAATAAGGATACCACAACTGCAATTTACATCCCGTTTCAAGATGTTGAAAAGTGGGGTGTTGCAGTTAAAAAGGGTAACACAGAGTTACTGGATAGCCTAAATAAGTTTATTGGGGATTACAAGTCCAAAGGTGGTTTTGATGAGCTTACTGCAAAATATCTTAAGGACGAGAAGGCGGCGTTTGATGAGCTTAAGTTTAAATGGTTCTTTGATCTTGACTAAGGGTATGGGTATTTATAGATGAGTGTATTGGCAGTTTTTATCGGTGAAAAGGGTAAAAAGGTAACGCTTGTAAAAGCGATGTTTAATATGATCCTTGCCGTATTATTAATACTAACAGGGGCTTGGTTGTCCTTATCACTTGCTAACATTGCGTTTGACTTCTCCTTTTTAGGGGAGGTCAAAGGCAGGGTGTGGCAGGGGTTTTTAATGACGATAGGTCTTAGTGCAGTAAGCCTTGTAGTAAGCCTTGCTATAGGTATTGTATTTGGTGTGTTACAGACAAGTAGGGTGCTTGTACTTCGGTATCTGGCAAATGTATATGTTAAGTTTATTAGAGGAACCCCTCTTATAATGCAGATCTATCTATTTTTTTATATTGTAGGGACAGCTTTTGGGGTGAATAATAGGTTTCTATCAGGAGTAATTATCCTATCGATATTTGAAGGTGCGTACATTGCGGAGATTATCCGTGGAGGGTTACTATCTATCGAAAAATCACAGCTAGAGTCTGCAAGGGCTGTGGGGTTTTCCAAGTGGCAGACTGCTACTAATGTGATACTTCCACAGATGATAACCCAGACATTACCCGCATTAACAGGACAGTTTGCCTCAATTATTAAGGATTCTTCGTTGTTATCTATGATAGCGGTAATTGAGCTAACCCAAACAATGAGGGAGATTAGCGCGGATAACTTTAAGCTGTTTGAGTGTTTTATTCTATTAGGTGTGTTATATCTATGCCTAACGCTACCTATCTCATTTGTCAGCGAATGGTTTGAACGGAGGTACAAGTATGAAAATTAATATCCAAGGAATAACCAAAAGCTTTGACGATAAAAAGCAGGTACTGCGATCCATCGACCTAGAGGATGATATCCACACCCTAGCCATAATAGGCCCTTCAGGGGACGGTAAGTCCACCCTTCTAAGGATATTAGGTGGACTTATAAACCCATCAAGCGGGAGGATATGGATTGACAATCAGGAGATAGTGTATAACGAATCCTTTTTGACAGCTTACCGAAAGGGTATTGGATTTGTATTTCAACAGGGTGGGTTGTTTCGTCATATGACAGCACTGCAAAATATAACAGTGCCGCTAATTACTGTACATGGCTATGACAAAGCGGTAGCCAAGCAGCGTGGTATGGAGCTTTTAGAGAGATTTGGGCTTCATCACGACTACCATAAGAGGCCTGGCGAGCTCTCGGGCGGTCAGCAACAGCGTGTGGCAATCGCTAGAGCAATAGCGGCAAAGCCAAAGGTACTGTTATTGGACGAGCCTACGAGCGCATTAGACCCCGAGTACACAACGGAAGTTCTGGATATAATAAACGAGCTTGAGCAAGAGGGGATGGATTTTATTATAGTAACCCACGAGATGGGGTTTGCAAGGCATGCATGTGAGAAGGTTGCATTTCTCTATGGGGGCAATCTGCTTGAATATGGGATGAGCGATAAGCTGTTTGCAGATCCGCAGACCGATATCCTAAAAACCTTTTTAGGTAAGCTGTTGGAGTGGAAAGTATAGGATTATTTTACTAAAACAACAAAAATCAATGAAGAACGACTATTTTTATGTAAATGTTAATGAATTTTTAAAAAACCATTGACATTTATGTAAAAATAGGGTATAATAATTAAGTCGGGTTCGGTAAGACAAAAAAACAGCAAAGTCGGTAGAGTTAAGAGGGCGATGGACTAGCTTAGAGGGTTTGAGAGGTAGGGTTCTCGATCTTACAATGCAACTGGACAGGTAATGGTATGATAGAGGAACGGCGAAGAAGTGTTAATAGGCGTGAGTTAATCAGTCAACTATCTTCTTGTAAACTTTAGAAATTTGGCGGTATAGCTCAGTTGGCTAGAGCACGCGGTTCATACCCGCGGTGTCGTTGGTTCAAATCCGACTACCGCTACCAGCATTACCATGCATTATGAATAGTGCCAACGTGGCCCGTTGGTCAAGAGGTTAAGACACGGCCCTTTCACGGCTGTAACACGAGTTCGATTCTCGTACGGGTCACCATTTAGCTTGAAGGCAATAGCTTTTGAGCGAGTAAACACTTCACTTGTTGGAGTGTTTTTTATTTAACCTATAACGGAAAATTATGCTAAAGCTGTTGCCTTTTATCTGATGTGGTTGTTATCTGTCGAAGGTGTTGTTATTTAGCTGTCGGGTTTTGTAAAAAAACTGTAGGAAAAGAGTGTGGAAGATGATATATCTTATCTATGTTATACTAGCAGTGTGTGTAGTGCTTATCTCAATAAAGTGTGCAAACTATGTGGATCTTCTTGACAAGAAAACTAATATGTCGGGAGCGTTTATCGGCGGGGTTATCCTTGCGGCGGTTACATCACTTCCGGAGCTTATAACCAGTATCTCTGCAATTGTGGTTGTTGATAATCCTGGGCTTATTACGGGTAACGTGTTAGGGAGCAACATCTTTAACCTCTCCATCTTTGGGGTGTTAGTACTACTCTTTGTCAAAAGCTTTATAAACGGAAAGGTTTCTAAATCCCATAGGGTATCACTTGTGTGTACCATGGCGGTATATCTAATTCTTATTGTAACGATATTCTTTAAAAAAGACTATGCCTTATTTGGGGTTAGTGCCGCTTCAGTATTAATTTTAATTATCTACCTTATATCCCTTAAGTTTATGGCGTCTGACGACAGCGAGAATGATTCTGAGGATACTAGCGCGCTTACCGTAAAACAGGTGGTTGTAAGGTTTATACTAATGGCGGTACTGCTAGTTATCTCAAGCGTGCTGATAACCTATGTGACCGATTTAATTGCCGAGAGGTTAAACCTTGGGGCTTCCCTTGCAGGGGCACTATTCCTAGGGGTTGCAACCTCACTGCCAGAGCTTTCTTCTAGCATAGCCTTGGTTCGTATGGGTAACCACAATGCTATGATAGGTAACATTGTCGGAAGTAACATGTTTAACTACCTAATCCTGTTAATCGGGGATTTAATGTACTTTAAGGGATCGATCTACGCGCTAAGCACCGATAGGCAGACTATGCTAATGACGATATTTGGATTTATTGCATCTATATTTGTCTTTGTAGTACTCTCTGCAAAGTACAAGGACGTAAAGAGCAGAGCGTTTTATATGATTGGCGGCGGTCTTGTAGTTGCTTGTTACCTTGGATTTTTAGTATTATCTATGGCATAGCGGTTAAAGCGATGAGAGCCATGAACGACGGTATTCGCCCGGAGTCTGGTTTTGGTAGGCTTTGAAGGCACGATTAAAGGTACGCTGACTATCATAACCGCATTCTATTGCAATATCTATTATGCTGTCATCCTGTGTGGTAAGGAGATTCTTTGCCTTTTCCATCCGTAGAGCGGTGATATATGATTTAAAGCTGCAACCCATAGTGTTGTTAAATACCCGTGACACGTAGGTAGTGCAGACCGATAATTCTTTTGCAATATATGATAAGGAGATGTCCTTATCATATTTTTTTTGCACTACCCTTAATATCTTGTAGGCAATATCAGCCGAAACCTCATCATTTGAGCTTAAAACAGGGTTAGCGGCAAAAAACAGATTAAACAAAAGGTACCCGTACCCTTTCTTTGCAAGCTTGCAGTCCTTACTTATAGAGTTTAGAAAAGGTAACACTATCTGTTCCACCTCGTTAGCCGATAGGGTAATTTTAAGGTTATCGAGGGTCTTATTGCTAAAGATAGTTCCTATCTCCTCAATAAACATAGTCGAGATAAATATTAGCTGTGAGCAGTTATCCTTACAATCACTAAAGGAGTGGGGGGTATTTGGTGGAATTAGTATCATATCCCCTTTATCTAGTGAATAGCTAGTCTTTGGCATAACAACCGTCATACTGCCTTGCTGAACATATAGTATCTCAAAGCAGTTGTGGAAATGGGTAGGGAAGTCTTGGCAGTTTGAAGTAAAGCTATTAGCGTCCTTTGTTTGCTTTTCTCGGTCAATTTCATAATACATTGTATCTCACCTTGCCTATCTCTATTGCAACTATCTGCTATAATTATATCTAAATTGTCCTACATTAATTGTACTACTGATTTAAAATAAAGTCAAGTAGTATTACTAAATGTGAAAGGAAATTGTATATGAAAAGGAAAGCGCTAATTTTCTGGGGAGGTTGGGACGGACACGAGCCGCAGTTAACCTCAAAAAGATTTGGAAGGTTACTTGAGGATTCGGGATATGAGGTAGAGATAAGCGACAGCTTAGACTGCCTAGCAGACCTTGACAAGCTTATGGGACTTGATCTAATGGTAGCTTGTTGGACTATGGGAGAGATTAAACGAGAATACACCGAAAACATCTCAAAAGCTATTGCGTCAGGGGTAGGGCTTGCAGGCTGTCATGGTGGGATGTGCGACAGCTTTAGATTAGACACCGAATGGCAGTTTATCACAGGGGGACAGTGGGTGAGCCACCCGGGTGGAGATGGTGTTGAGTATACCGTTAATATTAATCACGGCTCTAGCCCAATTACCCAAGGGCTTGAGGATTTTGTGGTAAATAGCGAGCATTATTATCTGCATGTTGATCCTGCGATTGAGGTTTTGGCAACCACACGCTTTCCGCTTGTTACCTACTATCACATCTCTAACAAGGTGGTGGATATGCCTGTTGCGTGGACAAAATTTTGGGGTAATGGTAGGGTTTTTTATACCTCTCTTGGTCATCATGACGATGTATTTGACAATTCTCCAAATGCGCAGGAGATGATGAAACGCGGTATGTTATGGGCAGGGGAAGGTCGTTTATTTGCAATCAATAACAACCTAACCACAAAACGTTTTGAGAACGACGCTAAGATGTATTAGTATACTGAAAGGGAAATTTTATGGAAAAGATATATAACGTAGGGGTAGTAGGATGTGGTAACATTAGCGGAATCTACCTAACAAATATAACTACTCGGTTTAAAAATCTGCACCTATATGCCATAGCTGATCTAATTAAACATAAGGTTGACTATGCAATGGATACATATAAAGCTGATAAGATAATGACCTTTGAGGAGATGTGTGAGGATGATAACATCGACCTAATATTAAATATCACCACACCAAAGGATCATTACGATATCTGTAAAAGGACTCTACTTGCGGGGAAACATTGCTATGTAGAGAAGCCGCTATCCCTTAGCCTTGATGAGGGTAAAGAGCTTGTTGCACTGGCTTGTGAGAAGGGGCTTTTACTAGGCGGCGCTCCCGATACATTTTTAGGTGGTGGGATACAGACCTGTAGAAAGCTTATAGATGATGGATTTATAGGAGAGCCTTTAGGTGCGACTGCATTTATGATGTGCCATGGTCACGAGAGTTGGCATCCCGATCCAGAGTTTTACTATCAGCATGGGGGAGGGCCTATGTTTGATATGGGACCATACTATCTTACTGCACTTGTATCGCTACTCGGGCCTATCAAGACAGTTGCGGGGATGACAAAGAAATCCTTTGATACCAGAACGATAACAAGTGAGCCAAAGCATGGTAAGGTGGTTGAGGTTTTAGTCCCAACCTATGTGGCGGGTTCGCTCCAGTTTGAGAATGGTGTCATAGCTAATATGATAACCACCTTTGATGTATGGGGGAGCACGCTGCCATTTATCGAGATCTATGGTACTAGGGGAACGTTAATTGTACCAGACCCTAACACCTTTGGCGGGCCAGTAATGCTAAAGACCGCCCATAGCCCAGAGTTTAAAGAGATACCTCTAACCCATATATACAGCGAAAATAGTCGTGCGTTAGGACTATCAGATCTTGCTCAGCATATTGGAAGTGGGGAGTTAAATAGAGCTAACTGTGAACTAACCTGTCATGTGCTTGAAGCGATGTGCGCATTCCATACAAGCTCGGATAACAATGAATACTATAAGATGACCACCACATGTGAGCGTCCAAAACCACTTTCACAGGACTTAATAGATGGGGTAGTGTCGGTGTAAACCACATTATCCAGATTATCATTAAGAAAGGCTGTTGCATGACCTTGTGCAACAGCCTATAGTATATACCCTTATATCCGTCCTAGGATACTTTGGATTATTGATATTGCGGTAATCGGTGCGGTTTCACAGCGGAGTATCAGTCTGCCTAGTGTACAGGTTAATGCACCCATCTCTGATAGAGCCAAAACCTCAAAGTCTTCAAATCCGCCTTCGCTACCTACAAAGATACCGATTGACCTATAGGTTTTATCCTTTAATGCTTCGCAGATTCGGATACCTCCCTTTTCGTAGAAGATAATGTTAAGGTCGTTATCCTTTGCATGGTCTAAAGCCTCTGAAAAGGATAAAAAGTCGTGGACTGTAGCTTTAGTGGTACGGATAGATTGCTTACACGCTTCTTGTGCAATCTTGTTTAACCTTACTGTCTTTTTAAGCTTACCCTTTCTGTCGGGGCGGCTTACACAGCGTTTTGTATCAAATGGTACTATGGTATCCACCCCAAGCTCTACCGCCTTTTGCACAATAAAATCAAGCTTATCCCCTTTAGGGATAGCTTGATATAGCGTAAGCTTTATCGCATTTTCAGCGGGAAAGTTATCGTTTGACAGGATATCAGCATAAAGGATACCGTCTGTTACCTTTGAGATACAGCAGTTGTAGATGGTTGATACACCGTCAGAAACAGTGATATTATCCCCTAGCTGTAATCGCAGTACATCCACTGCATGGTGGGAGTCCTCTTTTGAAAGCAGGATATAATTTTGATTAGTGGTTTGTGCGAAAAAGTGCGCTATATATATCACCTCTTATTTATCTTAATTTTAAAGGACGCTTCATTATCTTTAACCGAAAAGTGCGAAAGTGTTAAAAATGTAGAGTTATTAAGCTTAATAGTTATAGGGGCAGAGAGATCGGTGAACAGGTCATCGTAGGAAAGTAGAGTGTTACCTTGTTGCAGGCTGTTGTCGGTGTCCGACTCTATAACCTTTAGTATATCTTTAGTTGGAAGTGTAAAGCTGTTGCGTTCAAAATTTGTCTGTGCGTTAACCTCTAAAATTCTGATAGCACCGTCCATAAAAACCGAGCGTGCAGTTCTAAAGTCCCATAGACCTGTTGGCTTAATATATTCTATTACATAATAGCTTGAGTGGTAATCGATCTGCTCTGACGGGAAGATGACAGCACAGCTGTTAGAGATATCTGTACTTTGGATGGTCAATTTTGTAGGGATGTTATTTGGTGTGATTATGGTAGGGTTTGCCCAACCGAACAAGAGCTTAGTGAATGAGTTGTGGTCGCCTACCATTCCGTCCATCATATCAAGTCCGCCAATTCCATAGAAGCTATCGTTATTCTGGCTGTAGTAGTAGTCGATACCGCCTATCTGGTGCGCCGCCTCGTGGATAAACTTTGATAGCTTTGGGGAGCTTATCATAGAGTATGCAGAATAGTAAAGGTTATCAACTACCTTAACAGGGGTTTTAACCGTTCTGGTATAGTCATAAAAAACAGTGTCCGATTCTCCTGCAAACATTAGGTAGATACCATCTATAATGCCGTTTCTATCTGCGTCAAAGGACGATAAATCTACACCACTTTTTTTATAGTAGTTAATAATCTCAATAACAAGCTGGTCAATCCTTTCGTCGGTTGAGTAGTAGCTACGTGGCTTTGTTGCACTATACCAACCAAACACTTCCCCCGACATGTAAAACCGTCCATCTGATGATTTTGTATAGTAGTCGGAAAGGTTACCATATGGGTTTTCTGAGGTTACCGGGTTAGTAAAGAGATGAGCGTACATGCTTTGAGGGGTAACATAACTATAGTTGTTTACCACATCAGGGAAATCTACCATAAAGACAGCTACATTAGAGCGCCCTATAGAGTTTGCTCCAAGGAACTGTTTAGCAACAAACTGCTGGTTACCAAGAGGAAGCTCGCTTAACGACAGAGCAAACGAGGTCACGGTAAAATATAGACAGCAGATGACAAGTATAATGACAGATAAAAGATATCTTAATGTTTTTTTATATCTCACACAAATCCTCCTTTACTTTATAAAATTGTTATGGTATAATAAACACAGATAAGGAAATAGATTGTGTTTATTGAACCTTCAAAGGAAAAAAGTCTAGACGACTTTTAACTTCTGGTATAATAAACACAGCCAAGGTAACTGATGTGTTTATTGAACCTTCAAAGGAAAAAAGCCTAGACGGCTTTTAACTTATGGTATAATAAACACGGACAAAAGTATTTATTAAACATTAATTATTAATTCGTATGAGAGGGGACAAAAAATAGTGAACGAGGTAATAAAATTTTTAAACAGCAGAAAATCAGTAAGGGTTTTTGAAGAAAAACAGATTAGCGTAGAGGATAAAGAAACTATCCTACAAGCCGCTTTTAGAGCGCCAACAGCAGGGAACATGATGCTCTATTCCATTATCGACGTTACAAAACAGGAAACAAAGGATATCCTAGCAAAGACCTGTGATAACCAACCATTTATCGCAAAAGCTCCGCTTGTGTTAATCTTTTTAGCGGATTACAAAAGATTTAACGATAAGTTTTCCCAAGCGGTAGATGGGGATGTTCGCTCACCTTTATTAGGGGACTTTATGCTATGCTGTAGCGACGCATTAATTGCGGCACAGAATGCAGTTATCGCCGCAGAAAGCCTAGGGATCGGCTCGTGTTATATTGGGGATATACTAGAACAGTCTAAGACCCATATAGAGATGTTTAACCTTCCAAAATACACCATGCCTGTAGGTATGCTTGTGTTTGGTTATCCTACTAAACAGCAGATGGAAAGACCAAATCCAGGTCGCTTTGACAAAGAGTTTGTACTTCATACCGATGTCTACAAGGAATTAAACGAAGAACAACTTTTAAGATTTATGGATAATGAATCTGCGGCTAAGCTATATAACAGAAAATATATAAGTGACTTTATGCAGGAGATGAACGAATCCACCGAAAGGTTATTTGACCATTTTTTAGACAGATAAACTAAAAACTATTAAGGGGAAAGATATGACGAAATATATAAAAGGCATGAGCAAGCCGCTTTTGCTATATTTTTTAATACTGGCGTTTTCGGGGATTGGGTTAGGGTTAAGTGATGGTGTATTTGCAAACTTCTTTAAGGATGCTTATAACATCACCGCCTTTCAAAGGGGACTTATCGAGTTTCCAAGGGAACTGCCGGGGCTTTTATGTGCAGTGGTAATCTCGTCGTTATCCTTTTTAGGGGATATTAAGACCGCTATTATCGCACAAAGCCTAAGCGTTATCGGGCTTGCGGTACTAGGGCTTACCACTCCGAGCTTTACCGTTATGCTAATATTTCTATTTATCAACTCTTTAGGTATGCATATGTACATGCCGCTTAACGACAGCATTGGTATGAATATTGCTGAAAAGGATAAAGTTGGTATAAGGATGGGTCAGTACAACGGGTTTAAAACAATATTTTCGCTGTTGACCGGTGGTGTTGTATTTTTAGGGTTTAAAACTGGCTTTTTCTCGTTTAAGCCCCCTATAAAGGCTATCTTTATGATCGGGGTAGGCGCGTTTATCGTTTGCTTAGTACTGTTTGTTAAGCTAAATGGCCAGATTAAAGACAGCTACCCTACAAGCGGTAAGACTAAGATATTTATGAAGAAAAAATATCTATTCTACTACATATTAGCAACCCTTCATGGAGCACAAAAGCAGATAATGTATGTGTATGCACCGTGGGTTATAATCGAGCTACTTGGCAAGCAGGCAGATACAATGGCGCTACTTGGGATTGTGGGGTCGATAATCGGTATCTTCTTTATGCCGCTTGTAGGTCGTTGGATCGACAGGTTTGGGGTAAAGCGGTTAATGTTTGCGGATGCTCTATCCTTTATCTTTGTATATCTGGCATATGGCGTTTTAAGCTCGTTGTTTGTTGAGAGTGCGGCGATACCTGCTCTTTTAGTAGGGATTACATATGGACTTTTTGTGGCAGATAGGCTGTCTATGCAGTTTGGGATGGTTAAGGTTGTGTATCTTAAGAAGATTGCAGACTGCGTAGAGGATATTACACCGACACTATCGGTAGGGATTAGCCTTGACCATATAGTATCGATAACCTGTGCATATATAGGCGGGATTGTATGGACTACCTTTGGGCCGCAGTATGTATTCTTTGGCGCGGCGGGACTATCGCTAATCAACCTTGTTGTGGCGATACTTGTAAAGGACGATGAGAACACAATGGGAACAGGTAGAAAGCTACCCGAATCGGTTAAAGATGAGATAAAGGTGTAGGTGCTTTGTTATGGCAGATGAGATCTTTAAGCTGATACTTTTAAAACAGTATGGTATTACTGACACGTCAATAAAGCGGGTACAAGGGGGTTGGGCGGCGGACGCCTATATGGTGTCCACCAAAGCTCGCCGATACTTTCTTAAGGTATATGAGCGTTCTCGTGCGTCTACACAAAAATGGACCGCGCTGATTGATGTATATGCGCCGATAGTTGGGTATCTTGCGGATACAAAGCTAAAGGGTCGTATATCAAACCCTATTATGACAGTATATAACGAGTATAGATGTGAAGATGAGCATAACATCTATATGCTTTATGAACATATTGATGGAGTTACAATAGGTGAGAGGGAATTATCGGATAGTCAGGTGTCACAGCTAGGGGAGATTATAGCTATACTCCATAGCTTTAACCAGTCTAACCTTAATTTTCCTACCGACAGGATAGTTGAGGATTACGCACTCCCGTTCTGTCACTACCTAATGGATACCTTAGAGCATATAGATGATCTAGATAATGATGTTAGATTGGTGTTAGCACCGTATGCTGATCGGTTACGGCAGTTATGCGAAAGCACAATCTCTTTATCCCTAAAGCTAGGTGAGAACAATAAGAGTATGGTTTTGTGTCATGCTGATATCCATAACTTTAATCTTATGGAGGTTAAGGGAAGGGTTGTACTTATCGACTGGGAAGGGTTAAAGCTAGCCCCGCCGGAGCAGGATATGATGTTTATGGTAGATACTGAATACTGGGATAGGTTTTATAAGGTGTATCGTGGTTTGCATAAGGGATATACCATTGATCGGCACGCTCTTTCATTCTATAGGGGAAGAAGAAAGCTTGAGGATGTATGGGAGTGGATCCAACAGCTTATATATGATAAACAAGATGAGGAGAAGCGTCAAGAAACTATACTAAGCCTTAAAAAAGAGCTAACTTCTATGTAAAATGGAAGATTTAATGACGAAAAATCCAAAATTTAGTTGAAATTGTAAAAAATATGGATAAATATAAAAAAACTAAAAAAAGGTATTGACAAATTACTAGCTTTGTAGTATAATATAAAAGCTGTAGAAAATCAATACATTAAAGTGTTTGATACAATTTTACTTTTTCGGGGCGTAGCTCAGTTTGGTAGAGTGCTTGGTTTGGGACCAAGATGCCGCAGGTTCGAGTCCTGTCGCCCCGACCAATAATTTTAATTATCCGTCTGTCAAGTGGATTTTTAAAGATTGGTTTGGAATTAACTGATAAGTTAAAGATGGTTAAATTTAAAAAAAGTGTTGACAAACGATTAAAGATGTGGTATAATGTAATACGACGTGTGTCATACTACATAGTGCCTAATTGATAATATCTAGGCTGGTGTAGCTCAGTTGGTAGAGCAGCTGATTTGTAATCAGCAGGTCGGGGGTTCGAGTCCGTCCACCAGCTCCACAAGCAGCTAGTATGGTCATAAGATCAGACTAGCTTATAATATGGGAGATTTCCCGAGCGGCCAAAGGGGGCAGACTGTAAATCTGTTGCTTTCAGCTTCGGTGGTTCGAATCCACCATCTCCCACCACAAGTTATTAGTGGCTTAACGTATGCTTATAAACAGCAATTCACTTAATGACACAACAGGATACACGATTGTGTATCCTGTTTTTGGCATAATTAGGATTATATACTTAACACACATTGTGGTTGTATTTCCTTTTATAGATGTTGCTTTTAGTGGGTAGATTTTCTTTGTGGTGTATTGAAGATAGGTATTATTAGTAGAAGTTTTAATTTAAAGTTTTTCAAGGGATAAACATTAAGATCAGTATATAGCGCCTAGCTTGCTTTATCAAATATTTTTAACTTATATATTTAAAAGAGATAATCTGCATATAGCAGAAGAAACGGTGATTAATATGGGGTATCAAGAACTTAAAGATTACATAGTAGAGAATAGTAGCTTTGAATCGGTAGTGCCATTACCTGTTTCAAAGATTATAACTAGTTATGAGTTAAGACAATGCTGTGAGGCTAATATGTGTGGCAAGTATGGTGCTTGTTGGACCTGTCCGCCGGCAATAGCGCCGTTTGAGGACTGCAAGGATAAGCTTAATAGTTATAATATGGGGATACTAATCCACCAAAGCTACGAGCTAGAGGATGAGTATGACTTTGAAGGGATGTTTGATGCGGCTAAGCAGTTTGATAGTTCCTTTAGAGAGATGTACTATAAGATTAGAGAGAGCAACCAGTTTTTAGATATCTATGCTCTAACTGCGGGAGGTTGTACTATCTGCGAGAGGTGTACCTACCCCGAAAACCCATGTAGATTCCCCGATAAGATTTTAAGCTCATTGGAATCACATGGGATAAACGTTCTCGATATAGCGAAGAAATGTAATATTAAATATAGAAAATCACCGAGTCATATCGATTATTACGGCATGTTTTTTATTAAATAGGGGTACACTCTAGTTGTAACCTTAGGTTTTGACACGGTGGATAGAAAGAGGTTTTTATGGCTAGCCAGAAGAAGATGGTTGAAGATATAACGTCAATGGAGGTTGATTTTGCGAAATGGTATACCGACGTTATTAAAAAGGCGGAGCTTGTGGATTATACAAGCGTTAAAGGATGTGTTGTGCTACGTCCTTATGGGTATGCGATCTGGGAGAATATGCAAAAGGATATAGATAACAAGCTTAAAGCGTCAGGGCATGAGAATGTGTACATGCCAATGCTAATCCCTGAAAGTCTACTTCAAAAGGAGAAGGATCACGTTAATGGATTTGCACCAGAGGTAGCGTGGGTTACCCACGGTGGGGATGAGAAGCTAACAGAGCGGCTTTGTGTGCGTCCTACCTCGGAGGTATTGTTCTGCGAGCACTATAAAAATGTTATCCAATCGTATAGAGATCTGCCTATGCTGTATAACCAGTGGTGTTCGGTAATGCGTTGGGAGAAAACCACCAGACCATTCCTACGTACCACAGAATTTTTGTGGCAGGAAGGTCATACAATGCATGAAACCGCAGAGCAGGCCGAGAAGGAAACACTTGATATACTAAAGCTTTATGAGGATTTTTACGCTAATACCCTTGCAATTCCGGCTATTACCGGTCAAAAGACCGAGAAGGAAAAGTTTGCAGGTGCAGAGGCTACCTATACAATTGAGCCGATGATGCATAATGGTGTAGCACTTCAAGGCGGAACTACCCATTACTTTGGGGACGGTTTTGCAAAAGCATTTGATATTACCTTTACTGGACGTGACAACAAGCAGGCATATCCTCACCAGACCTCATGGGGTGTATCTACACGTATGATTGGTGCTGTTATAATGGTGCATGGTGATGACAACGGGCTAGTGCTACCTCCAAAGATTGCTCCTGTACAGGTACAGATAATCCCTATAGCACAGCATAAAGAAGGTGTGTTGGATAAGGCGTTTGCTCTACGTGATGAGCTTTTAGCAGACTTTAGAGTTAGGGTTGACAGCTCTGATAACTCTCCAGGCTGGAAGTTTAGCCAGTGTGAGATGAAGGGTGTGCCTTTAAGGCTAGAGATAGGGCCTAAGGATATTGAGAATAACCAGTGCGTACTTGTGCGCCGTGATAATAGAGAGAAGGTAATAGTTCCTCTTACCGATCTTAAGACAGAGATCGACAAGGCTTTACAGGCTGTACATGATGGGCTGTATCAAAGAGCGCTAGAAAACCTTAAGTCTAAGACCTTTACCGCTAGTAACTATGATGAGTTTTTGGATATTGCTAACAACAAGCCTGGATTTATCAAGGCGATGTGGTGTGGTGATCATGAGTGTGAAGCGAAGATTAAGGATGATACAAGCGGTGTGAAATCTAGATGTATAAGGGATGAAGAGGCTGTGTCGGATAGCTGTGTGGTATGTAATAAGCCTGCGAAACATCTGGTTTATTGGGGCAGACAATATTAAAGTTGGGTGGTACTATACCCATTTATTATTAAGGTTACCAAATGAGCTTGTCACTCCTTTGGCTTTGTTTGCCGATTTAAAACCCATATAAGTGGTTTTAGATTAATTGACAGTGTAGTGGTTTGACATAAAAGTCGTGTGCGGGTAGCCGTATCTATGGTAGTGGATTAGGATCTATCTTGTCGCCGTAGGTGGATCTTGCAGGTTTTTATGGTTTTTCGGCGGAGAAACGAGGTTTGTTATGGGCGATTATATTTTATATAAGGAAAGACCGCTAGTAAAGAGTGGTGAAACTATGTACTACGGATATGCAGAGGATGGATATATCGTAATGTTAAAGGAGTTGGATACCACAGAAGAAAACGGGGAAACTATCCCTAACAACATGGCTTTAACACTTATGAAAACCAGTAGCGATCTGTCAAATATATCCATAGAAAAGACAGCACAAAAGCAGGGCTTAGCCTCCTCGCTGGAGATGGCAGACATATGGCTTTCAACCTATACAGCTAGCTAATAAGTTATCAGCGTTTTTTGGTGTTAACGTTTTCCTAGGGAGGTGGGTTAGATTCGAGACAGAACGATATATCTTGTCCTACTTGAGACGTCTACAATACCGGCGAAGATAGTTAAATTTTTTACAAAAAACAGGATTAACCATACATCTATTGCGCTTAATAAACAGCTCTCTCCAATGTATAGCTTTGGGAGAAAGTCGATTAACAACTTTCTAAATGGTGGGTTTGTAACAGAACAGCTAAACAAAGGATTCTTTAAAAAGTTTAATGATACCTCTATAGTAGTATATGAGTTAAACGTTAGCTACAGGCAGTATAAGCTATTAATTGAAAAGATTAAGGAATTTAGCAAGGGTAGAAAGTATCGATACAACTTTTATGGTGCGGTGTTAATGCCGCTAGGTATTGAATTTGTACCAAAAGGCCACTATACCTGTTCACACTTTGTTGCCCATCTTTTGCAGGAGTGTGGGATAATGAAGTTTGATAAATGTCAGTCTATGATTACCCCAAAGGATTTTCTTGTTAAGTTTCAGACTGATAAATCGGTAAAGGCAACCCTTATATATACTGGTGCTATGAAAAGTTACCCTTATTAAGCAGAAATAGTGTCATATTATTTAAAACTGAATAAAATATAGTAAAGTGTACCTCTGAAAAGATAGATAAGCTGGTACACTTTATTTTTGCAGCTAATTAGGCATTGCTGACATATAGGTTTAATAGACAAAATGTTGTTGCCTAATTAGTAATCACATGAGTGTATAATGCACAGAAAAGAGGTTTAACTAATATGATACAGGCAGGCAGATCGGCAGATCAAGTAAAACAGGTGGACTTTTATCTAGGATCAAATGCACCTATGGGATTTAATTCCTACTTCGAGCAGCTTGAGAATCCTGGTAACTATAAAAGAACCTACCTGATTAAAGGTGGGGCTGGATGTGGAAAGTCAAGCCTTATGAAGAAGGCGGCAGATAGCTTAGCTAGCAAGGAATCGCTAATTGAAAGGATACACTGTTCTTCTGATGTGGACTCGCTTGATGGGGTTATCTTTAACGAGCTTGGGGTTGCGGTGGTGGATGCGACAAGACCGCACTATATTGAGCCGAGGTATCATGGCGCATTTGAACGTACCGTTGATATCTGTGCGGCGCTTGATAACAAAGCGCTTTATAATAATAGGGATAACATTATAAACATCTCCAACGAGATCTCAAAAAAGCATGCGCTTTGCTGTGACTTTTTAACCGTTATAGCACAGCTATCAAAGAGTAATATAGGTTTATATAGCCAGTTTGTTAACTATGAAAAGCTAAATACATACATTAACAGAGTGCTTGCATACGAGATTAAGAGTGGTAAGAATAAGCAAATAGGCAAAGAGAAGGTGCGTCAGCTAAGTGCGGTTACCAACAAAGGTGTGGTAGCGTTTTATAACACCATTAGCACACTCGCTAAACGGGTTTACGTTATTAACGATAATGTTGGTTGTGTATCCGGATATATGCTTAAAAAGGTGAGAGAGCGTGCAATTAATGCAGGATATGACGTGTACAGCTGTTACTGTCCGCTTGCTCCATTAGAGCGGCTAGAGCATGTGATTATCCCTGATCTTGATCTAGCGTTTGTAACCTCCGACAAACATCTTGACTTTAGCGGGACAGCGTTTACTAAAACGGTAGCGGTAATTAAAAAGGTTAACAGCAAGCGGTTTGAGTTAAAGAAAGCTAAAGGGTCAAGTCAGTATATTATAAGCTTTAACAACAAGCAGATGGGGATACTGCTTGAGATGGCGGCAACACTTTTGCAAAAGGCAAAAGAACTCCATGATACCCTAGAAAGCTATTTTATACCAAACGTTAACTTTGAGTATGTAAACAAGCTTACAAGTGAGGTTATCATGGAGATGGAAGAGATAAACTATTAAATTTTAAGCAGGCGCCTTATCACAGGTGTTAGCGAGAACAGTACTATAACGGATATTATAAGCTCTAACATCATATAAGAACCGTTGTATGTAAGCGAGAAGTACCATACCGACATACCTTCAGGGGTGTAACTGCTCCAGATAAGGATACCCGATAGAAATGATGAGATAAACCGCATAAAGATAACGATCCCCCCTGCAACCGGGAATGAGATCTTGCTGTCACGTTTAAAACGCTTAGAGATAAGCCCGGAAAGCCCTAAAACCCCAAAAGCGATAACATAGTCTAGCATGACTACCCCAAAGTACGCTAAAAAAGTGTTGGACACAGGCGGGTAGAACCCGGTAATCATCTGTAGCACCGAGTATACCAGTGCTGAGAAAACCGCCCAACGGGTACTATACTTAAATCCAAGTATAATAAGTGGTACCATACCGGCAACGGTAACAGATCCGCCGTTTGGCAGACTAAACAGCTTAATACTGGATAGTACGAATGCAAGCGCTATCATAACAGCACTTATAACGAGTTTTTCTAGTTTGTTTGACATTAATATTCCTCCTTAGGTTTAATGAGGGAAAGGCAACATAAAAAGCCGCAGGTAGAGTTACCTGCGGCTTTGATCTGTAATATTCGTTATACATTTACAAAGATGTAAAGCGATATTCCTACGTTGGCATTACCCAGACAGGTTCGAGGGTTAAAAGGATAGAGTTTCCTTATCTCAGCCGATTCATTTCTCAGCTCCCCTTATTTTATTGAATGGTAAGGCGAAAGTATTTCCTTAACCAATTGTTATTATACAGCATTTTTCGACTTATGTCAAGTGATTTTTTCTATATAGCAGGGATTACGATGTCAACCTCTTTACCGCATGCGGATGAGCGGATAATACCATCGATTATCGCTTGGTTGTAGATAATCTGGGAGGTTGGGATAGGTGCTTTCCCGCCTGTTTGGATTGCTTCCACAAATGAACGACATTTTAGGTAGAATCTGTCCTCACCATCGTCATGTAGTGGGATTGGAGTGTAGGTAGGCTCGCCGTATTTATCGTGGAATAGGGTCATAGGGCCACAGCTACCATCCCATGCACCGCCCCATAAAGATTCTGGGTTAGCTGGTTTTACCTTTAATCCGGCTTCTGTGCCTAGGAAGATGGTATCCCCTGTAGTGTCCATATGCATTGCCCATGACATTCTAAAGTCAAGGGTAATACCGCCCTCTAAGCGGATAAATGCTCCGCAGAAGTCATCAACTGAAAAGCGCTTTGCGTCCTCTGGATTGTTGTATTTGGGGTTTTTACCAAAGTGATCAAAGGATACGGCGGAAACGGTAAGCGGTTTTGGATAGCCGATAGCGTTTAGCACCATGTCAAGCGAGTAACAGCCGATATCAGCCAGTGCGCCAACCCCTGCAAGATCCTTCTCGATAAATGTACCACCAGGGATACCTCTACGGCGTCCGCCACCTGTCTGGATATAGTAGATATCACCTAGATCTCCAGAGGAGATAACCTCTTTAAGCTTCTTCATCCTGCTATCAAAGCGAGGTTGAAAGCCGATAGTAACGATTTTATTAGCCTTCTTTTCAGCCTTCATTATCTCTAGAGCATCCTCTAAAGTTACGGTCATCGGTTTTTCCAGCAGGACATGCACCCCATTGTTTAACGCTGTAATAGCACACTCGGCATGGGTAGAGTTATATGTACAGATACTTACAGCATCTAGCTTAACGTTATCAAACATCTCTTGTGCTGAGGTAAAATCTTTAGCGGTAGGTAGGTCATGGCTATCAAAGAACTTTCTAGCTTTGCCTTCTACTATATCTGCGCCCGCAACTACCTCGATATCATCCATCTTAGCATAGGATTTCATATGAGCTCCTGCGATACCGCCTGTACCAATAATACCAATTCTTAATTTTTCCATCTTAAAAGTACCCCTTAATATGTATATTTGTAAAAGTTATCACCCTGTAACAAAACTATAAATATCTATATATGCAGTAAACTACCATAATGATACCGTTTATGTTCAAAGCAATAAAATCCACTTCGGATAAAGTTTATCACAGTAAAGGGGTAATGTCAACAGATTTAGGAAAAAAGTTAAAATTATTCACAATAAAGTTAATATTGTATCATTAAACAGGTTGATTTAACGCTAAAACTCTAATGTTTACCTATCTTTGATAAAGAAGGAAATACATAAATATTAAATTAAAAAGATAATACGACTTTACACAAACTTTACATAGCTTTGACCTATTATTGGTAGTATAAATACTAGTATTAAACTATAATAAAAGAGCAAACTAACTAAAAAAGTAAATACTTTAAAGGAGAAAAGATATGCAGATTAAAAAGATAATGGGTCTAGCGCTAAGCGTTATGATGGTAGGAGCGATGTTTACAGGTTGTGGATCGTCAACCTCTAGCAGTAGCGGAACAAGCTCAAGTGAGGCTAGTTCTAGCGAAGCAAGTTCAAGTGAAACTTCTTCTAGCGAATCGAGTTCTACAGCGGACACTAAAATGTCTGGTACTGTAAAGATTTCTGGTTCAACCTCAATGGAAAAGCTTGCAAAGGGTATGCAGGAAGCTTTTAATGAAGAATATCCTAACATTGTAATTGATGTACAGTTAGGCGGATCTTCTACCGGTATTAAGAATGCACTTGAAGGTGTATCGGATATCGGTAACTCTAGCCGTGAGCTTAAGGATACTGAAACAGGGCTTGATGCTACAGTAGCGGCTATCGATGGTATCTCTGTTATCGTAAACCCTAGCAACAAGGTTAAGGATCTTTCACTAGAGGATATTGCTAAGATCTATTCCGGTGAGATTAAAAACTGGAAGGATGTAGGCGGAGATGATCTAGCTATCGTAGTAGTGGGACGTGAAAGCGGTTCAGGTACAAGAGATGGTTTTGAAGATGTTGTTGGTATTAAGGAAAAGGCTAAATATGCACAGGAGCTTACCGAAACAGGCGCTGTTAAGACTGCGGTTGAAAACACAAAGGGTGCTATAGGTTATGTGTCTACTGCATATGTAGATGAAAAGGTAGTTGCGCTAACTGTTGCAGGTATTGAGGGTAACGAAACTACCATTCTAGACGGAACCTATCCTATCCAAAGACCATTCCTAATGGTAACAAAAACAGGTAATGTTAAACCAGAGGTTAAAGCATTCTTAGATTTTGTTACTGGTGAAAAAGGTAGAGAGATTGCTAAATCTCAAAAACTATTTGTAAAATAATAAAGCTAACGCCCTTACTTAATACTAATTCAAAGTAGAAACTAACAAGACTTTATATATTCAATAACTATACAGGCTTTGAACGAATTTTTAGAGTGCTTTTAACTTTGTCTTGCTATTAAGTAGGGCGTTTTGTCTAAATGTAAGGAGGATTGGTTTTGGTAAAGCAGGGTGTTACAGGTTTTACTATTAAGGGTAGTAGTAGAACAAAATCTTCTATTGAAAAGTTTATGAGTGCAGTTTTTGTAGTATGTGGGTTTTTGTCGGTTGCTTCTGTTGCGGTTATAACGCTATACATGGTGATATCAGGCGGGCCTGCTATTGCAAAGGTAGGATTATTTGAGTTTTTATTTGGACAGGTCTGGGCACCTACTGCAGAGCAGCCGTCCTTTGGTATCCTTCCATTAATACTTACCTCCATTGTGGGGACATTCGGTGCAATTATCATTGGTGTACCTATCGGTGTGCTAGCGGCGGTGTTTATCTCCGAGATGGCTAGTGAAAAGGTGGCTTCCTTTATTAGACCTGCTATAGGATTACTTGCGGGGATCCCTTCGGTTATCTATGGGCTAATGGGTATGATTATAGTAGTGCCTCTTGTAAACAGGCTCTTCCCTGAACAGACACAGTACAACGGAGGGGCAACCCTTTTTGTAGCAATGATTGTACTGGGGATAATGATACTTCCTACCATAATTAACGTTAGTGAAACCGCATTAAGATCGGTACCAAAAGAGCTAAAAGAAGCGTCCTACGGTATCGGTGCAACAAAAATACAGACTATCTTTAGGGTTATGATCCCAGCGGCTAGATCGGGGATTGCAACAGGTATAGTATTAGGTATAGGTAGAGCTATTGGTGAAGCTATGGCGGTAATTATGGTTTCGGGAAACGTTGTTAACATGCCAAAGCTTTTTGAAAGTGTACGTTTTTTAACAACAGGTATTGTATCCGAGATGAGCTATGCGGCAGATCTTCATAGAGAGGTGCTATTTAGTATTGGGCTTGTACTATTCGTATTTATCATGATTATTAACATAGTACTTAATGTATTCTTGAAAAAAGGTGGAAAAGATAATGGATGATAAGATCATTGTAAAGAAGATACGGCCGGCGGACACGCTAATAAAAATCGCAATATATCTTTCAGCAGGTATCTGTGTTAGTGTTCTTGTAGCCATGATAGGGTATATTCTATACAGGGGATTCCCGATGTTAAACTTTGAGTTTATCTCGACCTCACCAAGTACATTAAAAAATACATTTGGGATACTACCCAATATTATAAATACACTTTATATAATTGTAATAACTATAGTGATTGCGACCCCATTAGGGATTGGAGCGGCTATCTATCTAAATGAGTATGCTAAAAAGGGAAAGCTGGTTACCGTAATTGAATTTACAACCGAAACCTTAGCAGGTATACCGTCGGTTATATACGGTTTGTTTGGGTTTGTGTTCTTTTGTACCTTCTTAAAGCTACAATATTCAATAATTGCGGGTAGCTTAACCTTGACAATTATGGTTTTACCGCTTATAATAAGAACAACCCAGGAAGCACTAAAGACAGTACCACCATCCTACCGCGAGGGAGCACTCGGGATTGGTGCTACTAAATGGTATACAATAAGGACTATACTACTGCCAAGTGCTATGAGAGGGATTATGACAGCAGTAATACTAAGTATTGGTCGTATTGTAGGGGAATCGGCGGCATTGATCTTTACAGCAGGTATCGGTACTGTGCTTCCTAAGACGTTTATGGGATATCTAAGCCATGGCGCAAACTCAGGTGCAACCCTTACTGTTCAGCTGTATCAGTATGCAGGTCGAGGGGAGAATGATGTAGCATTCGGAATTGCGGCAGTACTTATAATAATTGTGTTTATAATCAATATGATTACTAACCTATTTGGTAAAACGAAAAAAGAAAGATAAGTGAGGGTGTTAACATGGCGTCAGTAGTAAGGATTAGCACGCGTGGATTAAATCTGTATTACGGGGAGAACCATGCGTTAAAGGATATAAATTTAGATATTGAGGATAAGCAGATAACAGCTTTAATAGGCCCGTCGGGTTGCGGGAAGTCTACCTACCTTAAAACGATAAACAGGATGAACGATCTTATTGAAAATGTAAGGATTACCGGTAATATTTTACTGGATGGTGAGGATATATATGATAAGGGGGTAGATGTAACCTTACTTAGAAAGAAGATAGGGATGGTGTTTCAAAAGCCTAACCCTTTCCCTATGAGTATCTACGATAACATAGCATATGGGCCTCGTATCCATGGCATAAAATCTAAGGCGGAGCTCGACCAAATTGTTGAGAGGAGCCTGCACGGAGCGGCACTTTTTGATGAGGTTAAGGATCGTCTTAAAAAGAGCGCGCTTTCGTTATCGGGCGGTCAGCAGCAAAGGCTTTGTATCGCAAGAGCGTTAGCAGTAGAGCCTGCAATACTGCTAATGGATGAACCTACATCAGCGCTAGATCCTATCTCTACCCTTAAGATAGAGGAATTAATGGAGGATCTAAAGACTAAGTATACCGTGGTTATTGTTACACATAACATGCAGCAGGCGGCAAGAATTTCGGATAAAACTGTATTCTTCCTTGTTGGTGAGATGGTAGAAGCGGGTGATACCCAAACTTTATTCTCAATGCCAAAGAATAAAAAGACAGAGGACTATATAACCGGTAGATTTGGATAAAACTTAATAATGAAAGGTAGGTTTAGCAATGACACAGAGAAGCCATTTTGATAAAGAGCTTGAAAATCTGCATAACGAGTTAATTCTAATGTGCAGTTATGTAGAACAGTCGATAATCGGGGCTGTAACAGCGCTGGAAACCGATGATAAAGAGCTCGCACGAAGTATATATGAGGACGATGAAAAGGTCGACAATATGGAAAAATCCATTGAGTCAAAGTGTTTAACACTACTTATGCGGCAACAGCCGGTAGCAAGGGATCTACGCACCATATCCACAGCGCTTAAGATGGTAACAGACCTAGAGCGTATTGCGGATCAATCACAGGATATTGCAGAGATTATTCTACAGCTACCTGTTGGGGTTAAGGCAGAGAAGATGGCAATACACATCCCTCTTATGGGAAATATTGCAGTAGAGATGGTTAAGGACAGCGTAAGAGCGTTTATCCATAAGGATGTAAAGCTAGCTAAAAAGGTAGTAGAGCAGGACGACGAGGTGGACGGCTTATTTATTAAAGCTAGAGATGAGCTTGTTTCTGAAATTACAACATCCTCAAACAAGGTAAATGTTGCAGTAGATACAATGCTTATCGTTAAATATCTTGAACGTATCGCAGATCATGCGGTTAACATTGCTGAATGGGTTGAATTTTGCGAAACAGGTATCCATAAACAGACCAAGATAATATAGCTTTTGTTATGTATTAATTAGGCGATCAAATGTCGTTTTAGTATATTATTATAATAAATCTTTATATGTTTTGTTGCCTAATTAATAGTGTAGTAAGGTAGGTATCGCTAGGTGAAGAAAAAGATTGTAATAGTTGAGGACGAGGAGAGCATTAGAGAGCTATTAAAATGCACTCTGGAGGCGTTTTCGTACAACACTGTGTTATATGAAAACGGTGAGGATATGTTAAACGATAGCGAGGTATATAACGCTGATTTAATACTCCTTGATGTCATGCTACCCCATGAGAGCGGGTTTGAGATAATAAAGCGGATAAAGGCAAGCAGTAACCTTGCCAGTATCCCTGTAATATTCATATCCGCTAAGACCAGTGAGGTTGATAAGGTTAAGGGGCTCGATCTTGGTGCGGAGGACTATATTGCGAAACCCTTTGGTACTCTAGAGCTAGCCGCACGAGTTAGAGCCGCACTACGGCGCACAGGGCGAGAGGTTGCCTCTAATGAGATAATAGAGTTAAACGGAATTAGTATAAATCTATCAAAACGAGAGGTGTTTAAAGGGGAAACTCCTATAAATCTCTCGTTAAAAGAATTTGAACTGCTACGTGTATTAATGACTAATGACAGGGTGCTACATAGAGAAGCGCTGATTAACGAGGTATGGGGGTATGACTTCCTAGGGGAAACCCGTACCCTCGATATGCATATTAAATCTCTTAGAAGCAAGCTTTCGGATGATGCGGAGAACCCCACCTACATTAAGACGGTTAGAGGGGTAGGATATATTTTTTTAAAATAGTGTATGGTGTTATTAATTACGTTTAAATACTGCTTTGCAGGTAGTCAGGGTGTTACGTTTTTTATTAAAGCGTAACACTTAAATATCTATTCAAAACCTAAAGTTTATATGAAAGGACAGGACTGCAATTGGCTAAACGGATATATATAAGGATTATGATTGTTGTAGCGACGGTGCTTTGTGTGTCGTTTTTAATTACGGTAGCTATACTTCGTGTAAACATTAAGGACGAGTATGTAAACAAGCTTACGATGTACATATCCACCATAAAAAGCGTTGTTTCGGCTGAGGATAAGGGAAGGATATCCGACTACAATGCCTTTGCGAACTTTATTGGGGATCAGTGGGAAGAATATCGTATAACCTTTATCGGCAGGGATGGACAGGTTTTAGGGGACTCAGAGGGTGACATTACCCTAATGGATAACCACTTAAAGCGAGCAGAGGTATCGGGAGCGCTTCGAGGGCATATAAGCAGTGATATCCGCCGATCTGCTACTACAGGGGAAGAGCTTGTGTATGTGGCGGATCGGTTTAGTGAAGATGTAATTATACGTGTATCAAGCCCTATTAAGAGCATGTATAAAACCTTTACAGAGTTTCTTCCTGCTATAATAATAGGACTTTTTGTAGCTATGGGGATTAGCATTCCTGTTGCAAAGAGGATGTCACTATCCTTAGCACAGCCTATTATAAGGATTGCAAATACCCTTAAAAGAGTACAAAGTGACAGTGACTTCGAGGTTAAATCGCTTGGCGAGATTGAAGAGATTCAGCCGATTATCGGGATAGTCACAAAGCAGGCAGAAAGCCTTAGGCAGTCGATAAATCTGCTTAAGAATGAGCAGAGAAAGACAAAGTATATCCTAGATAGTATGGAACAGGGATTGATAGTTGCGGATGAAAAGGGTAGGATACTAATTATTAATGAGTGGGCATCAAAGGTATTTGGTGCGGCGGGGGACGCATACGGCAAAAATATAAATGTAATCTGTCGGGATATTGATTTTCTGCGTTCTTTCGAGCAGATGATAGTAAACGGCGAAAACAGCACTATCGACATTGTGGCGGATAGATTTAACGAAACTACTATAAGGTGTCATTTTTCAAAGGTATCGGACAGGCTTGTATTTGGGGATGAATCTATCGTTGGTGGGGTTGTGCTGGTAACGGATGTTTCGGAGAAGATAAAGCTAGAGCGGTTTAGACGGGATTTTGTGGCCAATGTATCCCACGAGCTAAAGACCCCGATTACCTCAATTCAAGGTTTTTCAGAGCTTATCTCAACAAACACTGTAACCGATAGTGAAAAGATAGTAAAGTTTGCGGGCTACATCTATAAGGATGCTAACAGATTAGCAGGACTGGTAGAGGATATACTAAGGCTAGAGGAGGCGCAAAATACAGTAGACAGGCGAAGCTTTACAAATATAAACCTTAAAAACATTATACTATCAGAGGTGGATAATCTCCAGTATAAAGCAAAGCTAAAGGATGTAACAATTAACACAAAGCTTTCGGATGTGTATTTTGATTGTGATGCAAAGGATATGACAGCGCTGTTTGCTAATCTAATAACCAACGCAATAAATTACAATAAACAGGGTGGTACTGTTAATGTTGACCTAAAGCAGACTGATGATCAGATAGAGCTTAGAGTATCAGACACAGGTATTGGTATACCGGACAAGGAAAGAGAACGGATATTTGAGCGGTTTTACCGTGTAGATAAAGGCAGAAGCAGGGAACAGGGTGGAACAGGGCTAGGGCTTGCCATTGTAAAGTATACGGTACTTCAGTATAACGGTAGAATTGAGGTGCATTCAGAGATTAATAAGGGTAGTACCTTTACCGTAATACTACCTTGCAGGTAAATTAAATTAGGCTGTGACGAAGTAAGAAACGTCACAGCCTATTAGTATTATTTAATGGAGCTAAACTGATTAAAGAATTTCCAAGAAGAAAACTCGCGATCTCGGTTAAATCGACGAAGTATAATCGGTTCTTCCATGTTTGGAGTAAGTTTATTTACCCTTGCGTCACAGGTAAATATTATCTTAAAGTTTTCGGCAAGGAATGGTTTTAGCTCCTTTGAGATAGCTCCGAATGGATATGCAAAGGTAATGCATTCGTTTCCAAGATTCTTTTTAATACCTTCATTTAACTTTAGCAGATCTCCCCCAACCGATTTAAAGTATTCCTCCACAGATTCGTCCGGTTTCTTAGTAGTACCATATCGTGAACCCTGCCCTTTGCCTATATGAAGATTATATGAGTGGTTTCCAACGGTAAACACGCCGCTTTCCTGCATCTCCTTAAGCTGATCCCAGGAAAGGTTAGAGTAGGTTATGTTTTTTGTAGTATCGGTAGAAAATAGGTCGGTAAAGTGACCAATAACTAACGCCGTCGCCTTAAGCTCATACTCCTTTAGCACAGGGTAGGCGTATTTATATACACTTTCATAACCGTCATCAAAGGTTATGAGTATTGGTTTTTTAGGTAATGCTACGCCATTTTCAACGAAGTCAACAACCTCTTGTGGAGAAACGGCGGTAAAGCCACGTTCTTTTAGTATCTTCATATCGTTTTTAAACTGCGCCGGAGAGATAACGTATGGATCATCACGTTCCTTCTCTAGAATGTGATGGTACATAATTACAGGTAGAGATACCGCGTTTGAGGATAGGACATCATCCTCACTTGCAGAACTGCTACTTTGGGTTTTGTCTACTACAGTGCTATCACCTGCGGCGGTATTGCTGGCGGCGGTAGCCGATAGATCGGTTATCTGTTTTATAAAAAGCCCGCTTACAATACATATAGCGGCAATAAGACAGCAGACTGTTATCTTGTAGTTAAGTTTTATTATGATAAGAATACCTCCTTGAAATGTCAGCTGAAAGATGTTATACTATTATAAAGTCAAAATTAAGGGGGCGACTGTATGGATGAAATCTTAGGTGAATTTAGTATTGATTGTTTTGGGGTTGTACCATTTAATGTGTTTGAAGGTAGGCTAATATGCTGTAGGGCTAAAGGTCGTATACCACATAAAGCGAAGAGTGTTATTGTGCTCTGCCTACCTTATCTTGTTGATGAGTTTACTGGACGAAACGTATCCCTTTATGCGGTTGTTAAGGACTATCATATTGTTTTTAAAGATATATTACAAAAGGTATGTGATAGTCTGTCTACAAAATATAGTGAGCAGTTTGTAGGGTTTACCGACAACTCGCCCTTTCCCGAGGTATCTGCCGCGGTAATGGCGGGGCTTGGTATTAGGGGAGATAACGGACTGCTTATTACAAAAAAATATGGATCGTTTGTCTTTATCGGCTGTATCGCTACTACAATGGAGCTTAAAAGCTACTCCACCCCATGTAATGATAGATGCTTGCAGTGCGGACTTTGCATTAAGCACTGCCCAACAACCACCCTTACAGCTATCGGTGAAGTGGACTATAGCGGATGTCTATCCCATATAACCCAGAAGAAGGGGGAGCTATCAGATTGGGAGATAAAGCTGATAAAACAAAGCGGATGTGCTTGGGGTTGTGATATCTGCCAGACGGTATGCCCTATGAATAAAGGTGTAGCAAAGACCACTGTGCCCGAATTTATCAGCGATACTGTTTCGGTTGTTACTAGCAGTAATCTTGATAGCCTTATTAAAACTCGTGCTTTTGGTTATAGGGGGAGAGCAGTTATTAAGAGAAATATCGATATTTTAGCTGATTGATTGAGATCCTTTGACAGGATAATTTAACGCTTTTTATAAGCCTTGCATAGTATAAGATACGAAGAGGTGTAAAAATGCTGTATAGCTTTAGTTGTTAGCATTTTACCACAAATTCATCTTTAACAATGAAAGGGATTATTATGGAATGGTTTTTACAACAACCCGCCTACATACAAGCACTTATCGCAACGACGGGAACGTGGTTTATAACAGGACTTGGAGCAATGCTGGTTTTATTCTTTAAGAAGGTTAATGATAAAACCTTAAAGGTAATGCTGGGGTTTGCAAGCGGGGTTATGATTGCGGCAAGCTTTTGGTCGCTGTTATCGCCATCGATAGAGCTGGCTAGTGAGCTTAATATGATAACCTGGCTTGTTGTGGCGGTAGGTTTTTGTTCAGCGGCGGCTTTTTTATGGCTAGTGGATCGATATATGCCGGACGTAAACGAAACGATAACCGATGTAACCGCAAGGAATGGCAAGCTTTCGGTTAAACGAAGCTTTATGCTAATGCTTGCGATTACACTACATAACATACCGGAAGGGATGGCAATTGGGGTTGCGTTTGGAGTTGCCAGCAGTGGTTTAGAGAATGCTAGCGTGCTCTCTGCAATTTCACTTGCAATAGGAATTGGTATACAAAACTTTCCTGAAGGTGCGGCGGTATCAATGCCGCTTAGATCTGATGGATTTAGTGTCGGAAAGAGTATATTCTATGGTCAGCTATCAGGGGCGGTAGAGCCGTTAGCGGGCGTGGTTGGTGCTTTAATTGTAATCGTAGCAAGGCCGCTTTTACCGTTTATGCTTGCTTTTGCTGCGGGAGCTATGATCTATGTAGTGGTGCAGGAGTTAATCCCACAAGCCCACTGTAATTCTGATAGCACCTCATCAAAGATAGCTACAATTAGCTGTATGATAGGGTTTACTATTATGATGGTACTTGACGTAGCGCTAAGCTAAAATCCCCGATAGAAGTGACTGCAACGCATTTGAGAAGGTGACAGCAGGTACAGCGTGTTTAGCTGTAATATCAAAGGTAGCGATAACCTCATCATTTAAAGAGAGTGTAATATCTCCAAGTTTTTGACCCTGCTCAATAGGAGCGGTAACAGATTCAGGGAGATTTACTATCTCTTTAATATCCTTTTCAGAGCCTTTTGGTATAATAATATCACCGTAGTTTGTAGTGTCAAGCTCTACCGTTTCGGTAACACCCTTCTTAACAGGGATAGGCTTTACCATATCCTTAGAGAAGTTGGTTTTATACATTGCAAAGTTATTAAATCCGTAATCTAATAGTTGTTTTGTGCTGTTAAAACGATCCACAGAGGTAGTACATCCCATAACTACAGCGATTAAGCTTAGGTTACCCCTAGTAGCGGAAGCGGATAGACAGGATCCCGCACCATCTGTAGTACCGGTCTTTAATCCTGTACAACCCTTATAGAACTTTACAAGTTTATTTGTATTAACAAGCTCCATCTGCCCGCCCCTAACGCTATCCATCCAGATAGAGGTATATTCGGTTATCTTAGGGTATGACAGTAGTGCCTTTGACATTAAAGCAATATCCTTAGCGGTGGTGAGGTGACCCTCGGCATCAAGACCTGTTGGGTTTATAAAGGTAGTATTGGTCATACCTAACTGCCCTGCTTTGTCGTTCATCATAGCAACAAAGTTTTCCATGCTTCCGCCGATATGCTCCCCTAGCGCCACCGCCGCATCGTTTGCAGAGGCTACGGCGCAGGATTTAAGCATATCATGAACCGACATCTGTTCATTTGGTGCTAGCCAGATCTGGGTACCGCCCATAGAGCTAGCAAGCTCAGAGGTGGTTACCATATCCTTTAGGTTAATCTTGCCTTGATCTAAAGCCTCCATAACTAACAGCATGGTCATAATCTTTGTAATAGAAGCAGGGGGCATCTTTTCATCAGGATTTTTCTCAAATAGGATCTTCCCCGTTACAGCATCCATAAGTATTGCCGATTTTGCGGGGATATCGGTAAATAGTGTGGCCGCTTGTATAACCTCATCCTCTAGTTCATTGGGGTTATCACTGGCGTTTGCCACTAGTGTAAAGGCTGAGAAGATCATACATAACAGTACGACTATAGATACTATCTTTTTCATTTAGTTTCTTCCTTTCGGTATAAGTATATCAAATTATATGAAGGATAACGGTAATTCATGTTCAATGCGGTGCTAAAAAATAAAATAGATAAAATAATGGTCAAACTATCCCTAAAAATGAATAAAAGATAAAAAATTGAGTAAAGCTATTGCAAAAGTTACAAAAGTGTGATATACTATTATAGCGTTTATGTGCCGCGGATCGAACGAGAGGTATCCGTGGGGGTTAATGAGTTAGCAAATCATTAATGAATTCGCAGATCATTAAAGCGGACAGTCCTCTGCATTACCTGTAAGAATGTCTGAAAACTAGGAGGAAAAGTATGGATGCACTAAAGATTATCGGTCAATCAAGCATTAAAGAGAATGCTCCTAAATTTGATGTTGGGGATACCGTTAAGGTACACGTTAAGATCAAAGAAGGTGAAAAATTTAGGATACAGTTATTTGAAGGTACTGTTATCTCTAAAAAACATGGCGGCATCGAAGAAACATTTACTGTAAGACGTTTAACTCACGGTTGTGGTGTTGAAAGGGTATTCCCTCTACATTCGCCAAACGTTAGTGAGGTTGAAGTTGTTAGATCAGGTAAGGTTAGACGTGCTAAGCTATACTATCTACGTGATAGGGTTGGTAAAGCGGCTAAGCTTAAAGAAAAAAGAAGATAATAATTGTTGCTATGATTTGACGGAAAGGGACGGGATAACGTCCCTTTTTGCTATTTTGAGCTTAGGTACAAGCTAGAAGATAGAGGATACCACATTGGAGGGATAAACTAATGGGTAAAGATAAGAATACAAAAAGTAGTGTAAAGAAAGAGTTGTACGACTGGGCAGATTCCCTTGCAGTAAGCCTTGCTATTGTAGTTTTTCTATTTAATTTTGTTATAATGACGGTTCAGGTAGACGGGCCTTCAATGGAGAACACCTTACATGATGAAGAACGGCTTATAATCTCAAACCTATTCTATGAGCCGAAAAACTTTGATATTGTAGTACTTACCCGAGATAACGATGATCCTATTATTAAGCGGGTAATAGCAACCGAAGGTCAAGTTATCGATATCGACGAGGAAACAGGGGAGGTTACGGTTGATGGCAAGGTCATCGATGAACCGTATATTAAGGAAGCTATCCTAGACAGAGGGGACGCGGTATACCCGCAGGAGGTTCCACCTAATAGTATCTTTGTTATGGGGGACAACCGAAACAACTCATTAGACAGCAGGGTACTGGGAAGCTTTGAAAACAAACATATATTGGGTAGGGTAATTATTAGAATATCCCCATTTGGAAAATGGAAGGTATCATAGTTTTATACCGATTTAACGATTGATACGAGTGTATTATAGGTAATACATAGGAAGAGGGTGCATACAGTGGAATTAATACCGTCGATACAGTGGTTTCCTGGGCATATGACTAAAACTAAAAGGATGATTGAAAAAAACCTTTCACTTGTCGATCTGGTTTTAGAGCTTACCGATGCAAGGATTCCAAGTAGTAGTAAAAATCCAGAACTAGACCGATGGGTAGATAACAAACCAAGGGTTGTTATACTAAATAAAGCCGATTTAGCGGATAAACATATAACAAATCAATGGATTTCATACTATAAAAGCATAGGGGTAGTAGCCCTTGCAATGGACTGTAAAACTGGTCTTGGCGTTAAATCCTTTATCCCTACCATCCGTACAGTGCTAAAGGATAGCATACAGCGATGGGAGGATAAGGGGATGGTTGGTAGACCTATCCGTATAATGATTGTTGGAATTCCAAATGTGGGTAAATCCTCATTCATTAACAGGATGTCTGGGTCAAGACGCGCAAAGGTTGAGGATCGACCAGGGGTTACAAGGGGTAAACAGTGGATTACCCTAGAAAGCGGTATAGAGCTACTGGATACCCCAGGGGTGCTTTGGCCGAAGTTTTCCGACCCTATTGTAGGGGAAAGACTTGCGTTTACGGGAGCAGTTAAGGATGGCGTGGTAGATCAAGAGCTTTTAGCGATTAGACTGCTAATCCACCTTTATGATATGTATCCCGATAGGGTAATGGAGCGTTACAAGTTTACTAAAGAGGAAGCAGAAGGACTTGATGGATATGACTTTCTAAAGCTTGTTGGCAAAAAACGTGGAATGCTTGTATCGGGTGGAGAGGTTAACACCGAGCGGATTGCGATTACCCTTATTGATGAATATCGTGCAGGTAAGCTAGGTAGGATATCCTTTGAAACCCCTGAAAATCAGAGGTGACTGTGGTGGCAAAGGAGTTTTTAGAAATAGAACGGCTAACGCTGTTTGAGTTTGATAAAGGGTTTAACAAC
>CAZAOY010000027.1:7693-33934 GCA_964486925.1 uncultured Oscillospiraceae bacterium | reverse complement strand
AAAAGTCGCAGAACTAAAAGTCGCAGAACTAAAAGTCGCAGAACTAAAAGTCGCATAATCCAACTCATTCTATTAGTTGGGCAATCAAATGTTGCGTTTTTTACCTAAAAAACGCAACATTTGTGTAAATAACAAAACAGGTTTGTTGCCTAATTAATACCCTCGCCTACCTTTGTGGGCGGGTGGTGGGGTGAGATAAAATTTTTAGAACAGGATTTTATACCAATGAATCTATACTCTCTACCTATCTATATATGGTTATCTATCTTTGGCAGTTGTATTGGAAGCTTTTTAAATGTGGTGGTCTACCGTCTACCTAATGGGAGGCTTTTTTCAAAGTCACGGTCATACTGTCCAAAGTGTAAAGAACAGCTTGGGGTATTAGACCTAATCCCTGTATTTAGCTACATTTTCATTAAAGGTCGCTGTAGGTACTGCAAGGCTAAAATATCACTACGTTATCCACTGGTTGAGATAGTCTGCGGCGCTATTGCGGTACTATCCTTTGCCCGATTTGGGTTTGATTATAGGACGGTCATATCCTTTGGGGTGTGCGCTATTCTACTGTGTATACTGCTAATCGATTATGACATAATGGAGATACCAAACAGCTTAGTTATCTCATTAATCCCCTTTGCGGTAGCGGCAATCTGGGTTTTTGCAGATGTTAACATTACCGAGCGTCTAATCGGTTTTTTTGCTGTAAGCCTTCCCCTATTACTTATAACTTTGGTTATTACCGACGCTTTTGGCGGCGGGGATATTAAGCTTATGGCGGTTTGTGGGTTTTTTCTAGGGTATAAAGGTGCTATAGTTGCAATATTTATCGCACTGCTTTTAGGTGGTGGTTATGCAGGTTATCTGCTTATAAGTAAAAAGGCAAAACGGGGCGCACATATTGCGTTTGGCCCTTATCTTTGTATCGGGGTTGCCGTTTCATTATTTTATGGTGCTGAGATTGTCAGTGCTTATCTAAGTCTATTTTAGAGATTGGTTGGTGATAATATGCCTAAATACAGTTATACAGCCGTTGATATAAGTAACAAAAGATCCGTTGGCACGGTTGATGCTAGGGATGACGCAGATTTACGAAGAATACTACGGAATCAAGAGTTGGTTCTGATACAATATAAATTAATTGAAGACAAACACAGCAACTACCGCCTAAAGGCTAATGAAGCCGCAGAATTTTCAAGACAGCTAGCTTCAATGCTAGGAAGCGGCATTACGGTGGCTCGTGCTTTAGAGATAATGAAGGACAGGGATTTTAAACCTGGGTTAAGGCTAATCTACCAAAAGCTATATAAGGACGCTTTACAGGGGTACACCCTATCAGAGGCTATGCGCATGCAGGGGAGATCCTTCCCTGAGCTGCTTATTAATATGTATGCTTCAGGTGAGGCAAGCGGTCAGCTGGAGCGGGTTGCTACAAAGATGGCAGTCCATTATGAAAAGGAGCACCGCTTAAACGGAAAGGTACAGTCGGCAATGACCTACCCTACCATTCTGTTTGTTGTAACCATTGCGGTTATTATGATAATATTTACGGTAATCCTCCCGCAGTTCTTTGAGCTGTTTAAGGAGATGGAGCTTCCCGCTTTAACAAAAGCAGTGCTAGGACTTAGCGAATTTTTACAAAGCTACTGGTACTTTGTGATACTGGGTGCGCTAGTGTTGGTAGCAGTTATTAAATACACACTATCAATCCCACAGGTTGCTTTAGAGGTAGACAAACTAAAGATAGGCTTTCCTGTAATTGGAAAGCTACTTAAGATAATATACACCGCTAGATTTGCAAGAACCCTTTCCTCACTATATTCAAGCGGTCTTTCTATGATTAATGCGCTTGAGATCACCTCTACTATAATCGGTAACAGATATATCGAAAGTCAGTTTTCCGAGGTAGTACGGGATGTACGAAACGGTGAGCCACTATCAGAATCTATCGCCAAGGTGAATGGTATGGATAAAAAGCTTACCGCTACTATCCTTATCGGGGAAGAATCAGGTAGACTTGATAACATGCTAGAATCTGCGGCAGAATCCTTTGACTACGAAGCAGAGATGGCAACAGGGCGGCTTGTAGCACTTGTTGAGCCTGTAATGCTTGTAGTTATGGCGGTTATTATAGGAACAATTATGTTTTCAGTAATAATGCCGCTTATAACTCTATACCAAAATATCAGTAAGATGTAAACTTAGAAAGCGAGGAATACCTTAGATGAAATCGTCAATATATATATCATCCGAACAGATAGAGGTTGTAGGCTATACAGGAAAAGGTAGCAACATCACGATAGTTGACTCTATTACAGCGCCGCTACCCGAGGGTACTATAATTAACGGCAAGATAATAGATTCTGGTCAACTTCTTGACGCTATCAAGTATATGATGACCATGAATGCAACGCTCTTTAAAGACCCATCCCTAGTAGTGGACGGTAGCTTAATCGTTGCAAAGCGGCTGACTGTACCAAAGCTTAGCAAAAATCAATACCTTAAGCTAATCCAAGACGACTTTGCGGATACCTCCGAAAACTTTGAGGATCTGGTTTGCGGGTATGAAATGGCAAAAGGTAACGATCCGTCACAAACAGCAATCCTAGCTTGTGGTACAGCCAGAGAGAATATAGAGGTTTATCTTGCGGTGTTTAAGGATGCGGGGATTAAGCTTTCGGCAATTCGGGTTGGGGTATCAGCAGTAATCGGATATGTTGCTAGCACACCATCTTTACAGGATAGATCGGTTGTAATTAATCTAATTGACGGTGTTACTATGCTATCTATGATCTTTGAAAATGGGGTTAACGTCTTTATCTCCCGAACTAGGCTATACAGCGAGAATGAGCAGGAGTTTACCGAAAGGTTAATCGAGAACCTAAACGGGCTAATCCAGTTTAACCGCTCGCAGAACTTTCAGGATATAACACACAGCTACTATTTAGGGCTGTCCCATGAACAGCTAGCCGATCTAGCACTTGCCTACACCGACACCAACATAGAGGTGCAGTCGCTAAGGCTAGGCGCTGTTTCTGGCAACCAGTCGATTTCTTATAAAACCTACTTCTCTATACTAGGCGCTATGCTTTCTGATAATAGCATTGATTTTATTAGCTCTATAAGCCAGCTTGAGAAGTTTGCTAAAAATCAAAGGCCTAAAAACTACTGGATACCAATTTTAGCAGGGTTAGTAGTGGTGCTTTCGATACCTGCGGTAATGCTATATGCCAAGACGCAAGGGTTTAACAAAGAGATAACAAAGATTGTAAACTACATTAGAGGTGATGAGGTTGTAGCTAAATCCAAAGAACTTGATACTATAATCAGCAAGACATCCGAGTACTTAAGTTTAGAGGCAATGATTAATGAAAAGCGTAAAACAGATAAAAGTAAAGCTACTATAGACAACAAGATACTTGATCTTATAACCACCACCCATAAAGAGAGAACCACCGCCACAATGCTTGACTTTGACGAAACCACAGGGGTAATCCGTGTAAACGGCCAAAGTGCCACCGAAAAGGATTCATCCGCATATGTTGAGGAGCTTAAAAAGAGCAAGCTAATAAGTAATATCACCTACACAGGATACAGCTATAGCAGTGACGGCAGGTTTAACTTCTCTATTGATGTAAAACTTGCAATTAAGGGAGTAAAGTAATGAAATTTAGTATAAGTAAACGTGAGAAGATATTAATTTTTGCCGCCTCAATCCTAATAATTGTACTGGTAATGTTTCAGTTTGTGATAACACCGCTGTATAATGGCTATACCAAAAAACAAAATGAATTAAACGATCTTACTGCGGAGATGACAGCTTTAGACGAAAAGCTAGCAAACGAAAAGGCTTCCAGACAAAGACTTAACAAAGCTAATGAAACCTATAAGGATATTATAAAACGTTACCCCCTTCTTATGCCAAACGAGGATATCGACCGACTGCTAACAGGTATCTGTGTAGAAAACAAGCTTAATCCTATAATGCTAGGTATGACAGCGGTAACCTCGGAAGCTTCTCCTAGTAGTACCACCGAAGATACAACAAAAGCACAACCTAGCAATACCACAACCGACCAAACTACAGACACAACTGACACTTCCCAAACAGAGGGTGCAACAGATACAGAGGTTCAAGAGCCTACAAAACCACAACCAACCTTTACAGTAGTTTCCGCCGCAATGACACTAAAGGGTGACTATAATTCCCTTAAAAGCTTAATAACCCACACCGAAAAGCTAGAATATATACGTATTAATCACCTATCCTTTGCGGATCAAGCAACCGATACAGCACCATCTATCTCTATTGTATTTGAAATCTCAATGATTACTAATGCCATAGAGTGATCGTAGAAGGGAGTAAAATAAAATGAACAGCCTTAAAAAACGCACAAAAGCGGGATTTACATTAATGGAGATAGTTGTAGTACTTGCAATCATCGCAATCCTATCAGCCATATTTGTCCCCTCGGTAATGGGATATGTAGAATACGGCAGACAGCAAAACCGAGATAACATAGCAAGAACCGTCTATCTAGCCGCACAAAACCAACTAACCGAAATGCGGATAACTAAAAATTTAGAAAAGTTTTCTACTAGCAATGATGGATTTGTTAAGGATAAAGGAATTACCTTTTCCGATTCTGCTATAAATGAAGATAACGTGGTATACATAAGCAAGCCAAGGGGTTTAGTCGATTCTAGCAACCCTGTAATGAAGCTGTTAGACCCTATAATACTGGATAAATCAATTCTAAGCGATGCGATCTTGATAGAGTATAATATCAAGACTGGTATCGTTTTGTCCGCTTTTTACGGTGATACAGTACCAAACGGAACAGGCTTTGATTATTCAGACGCCAATGAACGTAGTAATATTATAGGTAGCCGTGGTTACGAATTTGCGGCAGAGCGCAGGCAAGGCTACTATGGTGTGGGCGAAACCGGAAAGCTATCCGACCCGCTACCTTCCTCGATTAATGTATATGATAGTTTAACTACAAAGCTACCTGATGATAATTTTCACAATTATAAAAATGTATTATACGCAGTTATTAATATTCCACGTAGCCAGCTTAACGGTGACTTTACGTTGCTTATTAATGATATTGCTGTTAATAGTACTGTGCTTTCTGGTATAACTATTAATGGTTTTAATCCTATCGCTCCGCCTAGTGGGGGTGGCGACTGGATCTATCGTTATGACGGAGATATTAACGGCACTGAAACAGATCCTAATAAGATGTACGCACGGTTCATCTGGGTTCTTGACTATGTAGGTGGCAATATGACAAATGAAGGAGCTAACTCCAATACCGATCATAGCATTGGGGTTAAATACAATGGCAAACCCGACATTACCAATAGTGTAAAAAAGCTTACATTCGACAGCAAGACTAACCTTCGTGTTGGTATTAAGGGAACGGTAAATCTAACCTCCTTTACACAAGCACATCCATATTTTTATTCTGAGCATCAAGCGGGATATACTCAAAATCAATATAAGGTAGCATCCGCACGACATCTATACAACCTACGCTACAAGCTAGACGGCAACTTTACGCAGATATTGGCGATAGACCTCAATGATGAGCACAATTTTGGTGTTTCTAACTTTTCTCCAATAATCAACAAGGATGAAGTTGGTAATATTCTACCTTTTATAGGGACATATAATGGTAAGAATAACGTAATTAAGGAACTTACAATTGACCTAACCTCAAACAATGTTGGTCTATTTGGGGAAATTAATGGTGAGCTTGATATAGGTGGCAAATATAAGTCCGCATCTGTTTTCGGCTTAGCATTGGAAAACCCTATGGTACTTGGTAAAGAAAACGTAGGGTCGGTATGCGGTCTTCTTAAGGGTTATATGACAGGTGTGTATGTTAGATATAACAAAGCCGCTACCACAACCCCTAAGTATGTCATTGGCGGTGAAAGAAATGTAGGAGGTATTGTAGGGTATAATGGCGGGATGTTAACCGATTCAGCCTTTATCTCCCCTACCACAACATTGCATATAGAAGGAAAAACATCCGACAAATCTACCATAGGCGGTATAGTTGGTGAGCAGCATAGTGTAGCAAAGCTTTCACGAGTGCTATTCCTTGCGCTGTCCCCAGGTGACAACACTGCAATACATCCTATCATTGGAACTGGCTTAGGATTTGATAATGCTAACAACAAAAATAAGCTTTACTACCTATCGGGTTCTATAAATGAAAATACACGTCCTAAATCATCAAATTTTGGTACAACGCCTCCGACCGTAGATTACAACACTAAACCCGCAAACCTCGGTGAAGGTTTTGGTACACAAGAGTTTTATGAGTTTAATATTGCAGACACTGGCACCGCAAACCCTCTAAGCAAGGATTGGATAAAGAATACCCTACTATCACCCGAAAAGTCGCTAGATCGTGATAATGATATCTATCCTTACCCATTTACTACAGCAATAAATAGCCAAATTGCAAAACACCCCGATTGGCCGATTGTTGAGGGTGGCAAGCAGATAGGTAGCTTTACATATTATGAGCATTACAGCAATAATACCTTTGGATATGCATCGGTACGTACCTTAGTAGGTAACACATCACCTTTATTTGTAACTAACGATGGGTATGCTGTAGAGTTTTCATACTTTAGGGGGACTTACGAGCTCAAACTTAATGATAAATTATACGAAATTACCGGCGGTGCTGATGAATCATCAGATTGGACTGTCCCTGATGGTTGGTCACAACCTCGTCCGTTTACCACCCTTGACGGTTATGATATGTATCGATTAATAATCCCTAATAGCGTATTTGATGGTGTAGAACAGCCAGTAACATTTGATCTGCGCAAGCAGGTAGCTTTAACTTCGCTAAGTGCTACAACCATAAATACACTGCTTGCACCTGCCGCTAACGGTTATATCCGATCTCCACGACACATTGATAATATAGATCAAAGCTCTCTCACCGAAAACTATACACAACAGCTTAATATAGACTTTGATAATTACTATACTGAGTTAAACACCGATTACTCTGTTGATACAGACACAAAGCTAACATTTGAGAAATCAGTAGTCATTGGTGGGTTCACCGGTAGCTACAACGGTAACGGTAGGACAATTAATAACCTAAGCATATCAGAAGCTACAACCGATAATATCGCATTGTTTGAAAAAATATCTGGCACAGCAACAGTAAAAAATATAATAATGCGTACAACACGCATTACAGGTAAAGACTACATTGGAGCAATTGCAAGTATAACAGGTGTTGGAACAACAATTACCAATTGTCAATTAGTCGATACTAAGATAACCGGTATAAACTATGTAGGTGGTATTGTAGGCGATCATGCGGGTGATATAACACAATCGTTTATCGGTACTACCTCAACCGGAAATTCACTAAAGAATAGTGTAGACGGTAAATCTTATGTAGGGGGTATTGCAGGCAAGAGCACCGGTAATATTAATATCTCTTATGTAGACTATACTCTAGTTGGCGAAACTAGTAAAACTACGGCCGTAACAAGCACCCTAACAGCAACCTATGTGGGTGGTATTGCAGGTTATATGGATGGTGGATTAATTAAGAATGTATACTTTAACTATGGGGATGGTAGTCCACAGGTTTCAACATATACCCCTTCTGTTATTGGAAAGCCAGAATCAACCGCAGGCCTAATCGGTTACATGAAGAGCGGTAACCTAGCGTCAGCATACACCACTGCTTACTTTAACGGTTCTTCCGGAAATAACTCTGAAGCTAACGCAAATTACTGCATTGGAACTAAAGAAACTGCTACAGCTATAGTATCAAACACCGTATACTATCTACGAGCAGTAGATGATAAATCTGCTGTAATCTATAACAAAAATGCAATTACTTCTGGATATGGTCTGCCATTAGCGGTTTCGGGCGCATTTAACGCGGCTAACAACGTTGTTTCAAACGGCTTACGTGGAGCTGAAGTTATTGCTAGTCTTGGAACTAACTGGACGCGAGGCTCATATGGTGCTATTCAAAATCCAGATAACCCTACTACATACACATATCCTCGACTTAAGGCATTACAAGAACCTACAAAATGGCCATTACCAGACGGAATTGTTTACAGACTAAAATATTATGAACGTTATGCTAATGGTGAGTATAAACTGTACGGCGGATCTAATGAAGATGATCTATATTACGACCAAAGTACAAACGCTAATCATAAAATCATTGAGGATGGATATGTAATTGAAATTCTAGATAAAGATAACAACGGTACATGTAAACTTAGTATTTATGACTTGGATAACTCCATACTGTTAAATGCTCAAAATTATTCTGGTAAAGATGTTATGACGCTGACTATATTGAGTAATGCCGCTAATACAAAATACGTTATATTAGATCTAGAGAAGCTACATTCATACTCTAGAGGTCTAGCACCAATTAGAGTCACTCTTGGCAAAGGTAGTATTACCTACACAACCACCTATTTTAATCCTTTATTTGCTAAGGCACTATTTAATGCTCTACCTTATAACGATGCTGACAGCTATAAAGATTATGAATATCTCATACGAACTCCAAGACATTTAAGCAACATCGGTAGCATTTACGGAGTTGGGAAGCCAACCTATGTTTCTCCGTTAATCGGTAGATTTAATCAAGAAACCGACGTAGACTTTTATGACCTCAATAAAAATGGAACTGGTTACCACATGAACAAGACAGTTCATTCTCAAAGCGTAGATCTAATGGATATAGATACATCTTTATCCGTTGTAAAAGGATCGTTTTCAGGAATCTATAATGCAAAAAGTTCTTATGATAACAGTATAAAGGCAATTAAAGGTCTAACTCTACCAAGTAGTCTTACTACTTCAACTCCACCACCACAAGCTGGCAATATTGGTATATTCTCAACCATAGGTAATGGAGGGTCTGTACAAAATATTATTTTAAGTAATAACTCGGTTTCTGGAACTACAGGTAACGTTGGTGGACTTAGTGGTATAAATTATGGAAACATTGAAAATGTTCAATTAGCAAACTGCACGACCACAGCAACTACTGGTAAAGCAGGCGGTGTTGCAGGACAAAATAGCGGTGTAATTAAAAATGTTGTTTACGTTTCGTCATCTCAGACTTCTCCTGTTTCTAGCAATAATAACGCAAATGCGGGTGGAATAACAACACTTAATAACGGCTCGGTTTTAAACACTCTTTATTTGGCAATAGCTCCATATAACAACCCAATTGCTACATCAAATGAGGGCACGGGTTCTGTAGACCAAACTGTCTACTATCTATCTGGTACACACTCATCATACAACCGCCCAGAAAGTTCAGTACCGGTAACAGCGTTCCCGTACAATTACAATGGCGTAACTATTGGGAAACCTTTAACTACCCAGGAGCTATATGATTTAAATATTAATAACTGGTCTACTAGTAATGAAAGATTATGGACCAGGTCAAGCACCATTAGTAACGTATTAGGAAACGTATATCCATACCAATACCTAGGTAGAGCTCCATCAAACTGGCCGGTTGCCACAGTTGTAGCGGATAACGTTGCGTACTATGAAAAGTATAATGACAACTCCTACGGTTACTATTCACCAAAGTCAGATACTATCCTTCCTTCGCTTAAAGATAACGAAGATATTGTTGATAGCGGATATATTGTAATAATGCCAGATGGTTTTTCTACCGATCGCAAAATTAAGATTAACTCAAGAAACGGTGTTTCTATAGAGAAGATTGATAATAAAAACGTAGCTAAAATTACAAATGTAAACTCAACAACACCTTCCCCTACTCTAATTACAGTAAATGATTTCTCAACAGGGTTATATATTAACACCCTGTTTGCGAAAGGAGTTTATAATAATACTCCACCACCTAGCAAGTTTGCTATCCGCACACCTCAGCAGATGATAAACATCGCAAAGTTAACAGATACTACTGGCATCACCTTTATACAAGAGTGTGACCTAGACTTTACAGATCTGGACTTAAACAAAGATGGAGCAGTAGTTAAAGGTGAGTTTAAGGGTATATTCGACGGTGGTGTTAAAACCATCCAGGCTGTAACCATAACAGCGCCATCGTTAGATAATGTTGGATTGTTTAGCCAGAATAGTGGCGAAATCAAAAATGTAACACTTAAAGGAAGCGATACAAATCCAACATCCATTAGTGGTAATGACAATGTAGGCGGAATAGTGGGTTATAATCTTGCCGACGGGGTGATAGATAATTGCAAAGTCATACGTGACAGTGACGGAGCAGGTGTCATTATAGAGGGCACGGGTAATAATGTAGACGATATTGTAGGAAAGGATGACAGTAGTACAACCAATCCTTCTGTACAGCTTAAGGCATATACCAATAAGGCTACGGATAAAGTTAGCGACAACAACTCTAAGTCACAAAGCAGTAGTAAGGAGGTCATAGCTAATGAAATCAAGCCAGAAGTTTCCAGTAAACCAGAGGTTGACTCAAAATCTGATGACCTTAGCAGTTCTGAAGTTCAACAAAATTTTGATATTTCTAAACCCCAGTTAGATAATGACAGTCAAAATAGTGATACAGATAAAACTGCAAAGCTCCCAGAGATACAGTTTAAATCCTCAATTATATTCGGACTCCCTGTCTGCCTTGCTGGTCGCAGAAGGGTAGCTAGAGGTGTAAAGGGGTCAAAAGAGGATGGAGGTAGTGACGGCGATGAAAAAAACTAAAGCCTTAGCCGTATTACACAATAACTCGGGCGCTTCGTTAATGTTTGTGCTTGCGGTTATGCTTCTGCTTATGGCTATCGGAACCTCGGCACTGGTGGCGGCTAGCGCCGCCGCTGGATCGGGTTTAGCAAAGGAAGGCTACAACCAACAAAAGCTATATGCAGATAGTATACAGCAAACGATCAAGTATTCCTTGCAGATAGGGAATGATCCTAATCCTGCTAAGGGTGATAAAGACAAGTTAGTTGGTAGCACAATTACAATGGGCGGGAAGCTTCTGGGGCAGTTGTATCCGATTAAAGGTACAGCACTGCCAAGTGGGGTACGAACATTTAGCTTTACTCCAACCTTAACAGGTGTAGACTTTTCGACTGTAGGAGGTTGTGTTGTAGAGATTAAAATCACACCAGATAATTGTACTAAAGTAGTAGAAGTAGCTGCAACAGGCGAAACTAAGGATGCCGATGGTAACGTAATAACTCCTGCTGTCCCATGGCAACCCGAGAGCGTTATCATAAATGGCACAGCTACCGTAACGGTAGAGGTAGAGAATCCGCACGACAGCAGTAAAAAGCTAAAGTCTGTAGTGACCTATTTCATGTCAGGAGCGTATCTTGAGCAACAAGCAGAGGGATCAACTGATATGAAGATTAGGGATGGGGGAGAATGGAGGTTTGTATCACATGAAAAGATTAACATTACCTAGAGTAGGGTTAGTCTTAAAAGCAAGAAATGGCGAAACTCTGGTTGAGAGCGTTGTAAGCTTACTTGTGCTTTCGCTTTTGTTCCTCGCTATTACCACCATGATTATGACCGCCGTTAAGTTTACCGGTGTGCATAATAGGGAGGCTACATCCCGCCAAGCAATTGACAACATGGCAGTTTTAGTAAAGAGCGGAAGTGATCAAACCATTTCATTTAACGGTACATTGGGTACTACTATAGATGTAGATGTTTCCATCACTGTAACAGACGACCCTGTATCATTTGCACCAAAGGAGTGATGGAATGAAGAAGATCCTAAAAGGTAAAGGTGGTATGACCTTAATAGAGCTTGTGGTTGCAATGCTTTTGTTCTCAATGATTGTGCTAGCGGTTACTACTGTGTTTGTACCAATGCTAAAGTCGTACAACAATGCAACGGAGTTTGCTGAAACCAACACTCTACTGGACAACATAGCAAATGAGCTTATAGGCGCAATTGACAAAGCCTCCACAGTTTCATGCTCACAAAACAAAGTAACAATAACCTATAATGCTATCAACCCCGCAAACGAGCTTGAGGGCGGAGTAACTACATATGAGGTTAAGGATAATGCAGGGCAGGATTTACTATATCGAGATGGGACTTTGTTTTTGGATAGAAAATATTATAGGGGGAAATCCTTACTGGTAGATTTTTATACGATTAAAGTTGATGGTAGTATAGATACTGCTATTATCCCAACCGATAACCCTAAAAGCTTTTACGTTAGAATATCCATCCTAAAGGACGCAAACACCTTTGCCACAAGAGATTACGCTGTACGTCCAATCGGGCTAAACTAAACATTATTTTATAGAACGAACGGTAGTGGGTTTTCTTAGAAAATTTACTACCATTTGTATTATCTATAATGTTTTAAATGCCATTGAACCTCTATCTCGAATGAAGTCTGTCAATATAGTTCATAATAAAACAATTTTGTTATTGACACAAAGGTAAGATTGTGATATAATCATACTTAACCTATATGATTTATAGACTGAAAGGGGCGAGCAAATGAACTTTTATTTTGTAAAGCTACTCCGCCAAAACTTTCGTAACGGACGAATGTGTAGTTTGCAGATGTAATCTAATTCTTTATTTACTTAATTACTATTACAAATTATCGAGTATCACGCTATCCTTATTAATTTTTTTAGAGCGTGATCATAATTATGGAGGATATACAGATGAATAGCAAACATACATATAAATTTGAAACTTTACAGCTACATGTTGGACAGGAAAAACCAGACAGCGCTACCGACGCAAGGGCAGTACCAATCTATGCCACAACCTCGTACGTATTTGAGAACAGTGCACAAGCGGCAGGACGTTTTGGACTGTCGGAGGGTGGAAACATCTACACCCGCTTAATGAACCCTACCTCGGATGTGTTTGAACAGAGGATAGCGGCGTTAGAGGGCGGTGCGGCGGCACTGGCGACCTCATCTGGGGCGGCGGCAATTACCTATGCAATCCAAAACATAGCTAAAGCGGGCGACCATATCGTGTCGGCTAAGACTATCTATGGTGGCACATACAACCTCTTTGCCCACACCCTTAAAGATTTTGGGATAGATACCACCTTTGTTGACGGTGATAACCCTCAAAACTTTGAAGCAGCTATTAACGATAACACCAAAGCAATATTTTTTGAAACCCTTGGTAACCCTCACTCCTCTGTTATCGATATTAAAGCGGTAGCGGGTATTGCACATAAATATGGTATCCCTCTAATTGTAGATAATACCTTTGCTACCCCTTACCTACTCCGTCCAATCGAATACGGCGCGGATGTAGTGGTTCATAGTGCTACAAAGTTTATTGGCGGGCACGGAACGGTAATTGGCGGTGTTATAATCGATAACGGTAGGTTTGACTGGGCGCAAAATGATAAATTCCCAGGGTTATCAGCTCCAAACCCTAGCTACCACGGAGTAGTGTTTACAAAGGCATGCGGTAACCTTGCGTACATACTAAAGATACGTACAACCCTAATGAGAGATACAGGATCTACCGTTAGCCCATTCCATTCATTCCTCTTCCTACAAGGTTTAGAAACTCTGTCACTTCGGGTAGAAAGACATGTGTATAACGCTTTAAAGGTGGTAGATTTCCTAAGCAAGCACCCGCTTGTTGAGAGGGTAAATCATCCTTCTCTAGAAAGTCACCCAGACCATAAGCTGTATAACCAGTATTTTAGTAACGGTGCAGGTTCTATCTTCACCTTTGAGATAAAAGGCGACTCTGAAACCGCTAAAAGATTTATCGACAGCCTAGAGGTGTTCTCCCTTCTAGCAAACGTTGCGGATGTCAAGAGCCTTGTAATACACCCAGCCTCCACCACCCATTCCCAGATGAGCGAAGCTGAGCTTTCCGACTGCGGTATCAAACCAAATACAATCCGTCTTTCAATTGGGACAGAGCATATTGATGATATTATCTTTGATATCGAGCAGGCTCTTGCAAGGGCAGAATAGTATCTTTATATAGAATCAGATTGTTTTATACAGGCAGTCGGTATTAATACACCAAAAATTTAAGCAGAGGTAAGTAATGAAAATATCAGAGATTCAAAACGAAATAATAAGACTTAAAAAAGAAAAAGATATCTGCATACTGGCACACAGCTATCAGGCTAGAGAGATAGTTGAGATTGCAGATTTCACCGGTGATTCCTACCAACTAAGTGTAAAGGCAAGCGAAGCACCACAGAATAACATGCTGATGTGCGGTGTTCGATTTATGGCAGAAACGGTAAAGATACTCTCCCCGCAAAAGACGGTTCTACTTGCAAACCCAACCGCTGGTTGTCCAATGGCAGAACAGATGGACAAAGAGATGATCGAGATGGTAAAGACAAGATATCCAGAATATACAGTGGTGGCGTATATCAATACCACAGCAGAGCTTAAAACCGTCTGCGACGTCTGCGTTACCTCATCATCTGCGGTAAAGATTGTAGACAGGATAGAGAATGATAACATACTCTTTATCCCTGACTGCAACCTCGGCGACTATGTAGCAAAACAGCTACCACACAAAAATTTCAAGCTACTTCAAGGTGGTTGCCCTATCCATGCGGTGGTTAATATAGATGATGTAAATGCGGCAAAGTCTGCCCACCCTAATGCAAAGCTTCTTGTCCACCCCGAATGTGTGCCTGCGGTAGTGTCGCTTGCTGATTTTGTAGGCTCTACCTCCGCAATTATGGACTATGCCAAAGAATCTGATAGTAAAGAATTTATAATTGGAACAGAGCTAAGCATAGCCGAGCACCTACAGTACACCTGCCCAGATAAGAGCTTCTACTACCTATCCCACAAGCTACTCTGCCCTAACATGAAGGCCACCACCCTAATAGATGTCTACAACAGCGTTAGCGGCAAAGGCGGCGAGGAGATTATCCTAGCCGATGAAACTATCCGCAAGGCGAAGGTTTGTATCGATCGAATGATTGAACTAGGGTAGGTTATTCTGCAACAATATATACTGTATTATTAGAGATATCTATCCTTAAAATTATCCTATATTACTATAGATAAGATAGGAATAACAATGACAAAGGCTACCCTAAAGACAAAGCTTTTTGGGTAGCCTTTTATTCTATTTAAGTGTTAGTATATACCATGTGTTACCGCTTCTAGCAGGTGCTAATCCTCCATTAAAGTCGCTTACATATTGGTATTCTATTCCACTTCAGTGTGGATTTTTAAGTATACAATCCTTCTGTTAGACATATCTACCCCTCCAGCTTCTATACTTACTACTTCTGGTTTGCTATTGCACCTCTTCTCATCATTACAATTTTCTTAGCGCAGTTAACCTCATCAGCGTTAGGATTTTTCATTAATAACCAGGTATGACATACTTCATCAAATTGCTTGTCCGCAATAGTTACCGAATTACCCGGTTTGCAATTATAGCACCTTACACACATTTTGATTCTATCCAAAACTATATCCTTTAGCTTCTCATCCGAGATATATTGTTTAGCGTAATTATCATTATCCACAAGGTTGGTTTTTCCATAGTTTACATGAGCTATATGCCACGAACCATCCTCTAGATTATGGTAATCTGCCGCACCTGAAGCCCTTATATAACATACACGTTTACCTTTATAGCTAACAGCCCATGCGTTTACCGCTGTCAATGTAGGCGACATTTTGTTAGCACGTAAAAACGAGATGAAGTCTAATGCATTTTCCAAGGCCTCACCACTAAGAACACCTACAATAACCTCTTCTATTTTTGGTTTTACAGTTTTTCCAGACATGTGTTTTTCTCCTTTTTAGTAAAATTATATAATCACAAAGTGCTATATAGTAAAAGTATAGATTATAATATAGTATTTCGTCAAAGTGTGTGGAAATAATTAGCCATATTACACACTATGATAAAATTGCCGCCACCTATCGTTCACTTTATGGATGTACAAACCCAAATGAAACCTGTAGGTTAAACCTTGATATAAAGAAACCCAGTGAATAAAACTGCGTCTACGATTTTGCCCTAGTAATTAAATGTAATCATGTAACTCTATTATAGAAAGGATAATTATTATGTAAGACTTATCCCCAAGGCAGATCCATCTAGACTTTAACACGAGTGAGAATATCCATCAGATAGCGAAGTATTCGACCCAATGCTGTTTGCTAAGACGGCAAAAGAGGCTTATGTAAGTTCCATGACGGTGTTTGCACGTTGTCATCATGGTTTGGTATACTATCCGTCAAAACAATTTCCAGAGCTTGTTCACCCCTATCTTGGTAATAAAAATCTTTTGCTAGAACAGGTTCATGCACTGCATAACGAGGAGATCAAGGCGCCTTTCTACATAACTGTCCAGTGGGATTATCGATTTGCAACCACACACCCCGAATGGCTAATCTGAAAGGCTGACGGCTCACACGAGGGCGGTGCATTCTTTGAGCCGGGGTTTTATAAGTCCTTATGCGTAAACACTAGCTATTACGATTTCCTAAAAGCCCCTATCATAGAGGTATGCGAGCTTGTAGAACTTAACATATAAAAGTCCTTATAATATGAACACCACCCGAGTGGATAATTCAAAATATAACCAATACTCAAAGCCGGATACCCCAAAAATAGGGTTATCCGGCTTTTGCGGTTTTTAGACAGTGTTTATTGCAGATTAGTATTAATAGCCATAGCGGCAAGTCATTCTGTAAAAAGATACTTTCCACTTAATTCGGCACAGATATAATGTTACACCTGCTTTAACCATGAAGCTATCTCATCACCACGCTCTTTGTTGCCATTCTCACTAAGGATAAGATTCTTTCCTTTAGCTAGCTTAAATAGAAACTCTTTATCCCCGGCAACTGTACCGCTTTCATCAAATACCGATTCGTTAATTGCTGTAATACCGCTGCAAAGGATAATATTATGTTCATCTGCAATTTGCTTAAGCAAAAGCATATCCTCACGGGTACGCCCCATATTACGCAGGATATTTACATCAATGGAGCGCGGATTACAACCGACAACCGCCTCAATATATCCATTAAAATATGGTCCGCAGGTATGAAGATGTCCCCTGCCGTATCTTTCAAAAAGCTTCATGTTGCATGGTTTGCAAAATTCCTCATGCAGTGCAGGATTTATTACGGAAACATAATCGTCCCACAGGATTACCCCACCCTCATTCGGTATAGGTAGTATCGGATTTAAAGCTACATTCTCTTTGCCTACCCAGCTGTACACTAAATCTATCGTATCCTCTATAGCCTTAGTGCAGTACTCCAGCAGCTCTGCAACAAGCTCTGGTTCATCATAAAAGGACAACATTAAATCCTCATTATCCATCAGCTTTGTAGCTACACCATAAGGTGACTGGTGGTCGGTAATACATATAGGCACATAACCATCAAACGCGTCCACCATACGTAGCAGTGCTTCTCTTGCAATCGGCCCATATCCTAGCTTTTCGTCAATCCTTTCCGGTAGAGCTTTTAGCTGTTCAATCGACTGTAACAGCCTGCCCTCCTGAAATGGAGGCATATCTCCACCGTCTATCTGTTTTGCACCTAGCAGTGACGGCACAAACCCCTCACCAAACATAAAGGTCTGGAATATTGGCAGCCAGTCGCTGTCAGGGTAACTTTCACATTGATGGATAAACCCCTTTACCTGACCCTCTACGCATTTTATGGGATCGTTTAGCATCTCAGAAAAGGAGTAAGGATTACCGTTAATCCAACCCTTGCTGTCCTTTGCGGGAACAGAGTAGATAAAGGGGATATCCGTTCTTTCACCGTAATAGTGCGCTTTTCTTTTTTCTTTCGCTTGTTCTATACGTTGCTTATCAAAACCCACATTGTACTTCATATTATAAGTATTCCTTTCACGCTCTAGCTTGTAGTTTCCTCACGTACAATCTCTACTGCACGTTTAATCTTTTGAATGTTATTGTGTAGCTTGTAGATATCACGAAAGATAAATTCTCGCCTACATTGTTTTGTTAATGATACTGTATGTTTTATGTACTTTCTAAACGCGTCCTCGTCAAAGCTTGTCTGTATTCCTAAAAAGTTTGGCGACGGTTTTCTAGAGTAGATAATACCGCTGTTTGCTAAACGCTGTGACATAAACTCCTCGTTGCACCAAGCTGATATAGATACCTTACGCAGGTTCTCATACCTGCTAATAGAGCTATCCCAAAATCCATCTACAGGCTCACAACAGCCGTAGTATACTAAACCAAACTCTTGTGCAATCCTAGCACAGTAGGGATAGATAAACTCATGGTACAGCTCTGGGGATATTCCCACACTCTCCTGCGAATTAATGTGCCCCCATGTGTCTGTGCTAACTACACCGGTAGCGGTGGATTGTTTGTTAAGCTTGTTGTTAAAGCAGTAACTGCCACTACCCATATAGTCATTTTGGTTGTTAAGATAGATTAACCCATTCGCTTCCTGAAAGCGCAAGAAGTTTATCATGTCGTCAGTAATAAAGCCGAGTAACTCATGGAGTCTGTCCCCCTCTTGCATCATAGAGCAAAACATATTCTCCATTCCCATCAAATCAACTACCTTTTGGGAGATTGAGTAGTTCCAGTAGTTATGCCTGTTGACTGTTTTTATCTTAAGAATATCGCCTAATACTTCACCTGCCGTATCTATATTACGCTTTGTAGCTGTTTCATTATATATGTACCTAGAATGCATTAGCTTGCAAAAATCATCCTCGACCGTCTCAATAATTGGATTAATATGATACCCTATTCCATCACTGGCAAAGGTCTTTTCTAATCCTATTCCATACTGGTCAGTATCTATCTCTAACCCTACCTCTAAAAAGTCTGGTGTTACTTTATCATCACCAATTAATTCGTAGGATAAGATGTTTTGCATAAGCTGACGCTCTATCTGCTTTGCATACTCATTAGTGCATTTCGGTGCAGGTAAAATCTCATCAAGAAAGGTTTGCTCCTCCATTACTACCATGCCTGTGTCCTCACCCAAAAGGTCATTATGGTTGTACCATCGGCGTTCACGTTCTTTCATAATGGGGAGGTTAGCATACTCTAGCTGCTTTTTTGCAAGCTCCCTTAGATAATCTTTTTCCTTTGCTGTAATCATTTCGTTATCCAATTATATTCACCCTTTCATGTTAGTTCTATTTATCAGCTGATATTCTGACGGTGTATATCCACAGATAAGCTTAAACCGCTTGCTAAAGTAAGACTGATTAGAAAAACCCGCCATGGTAGCAATATCAGAATGCTTGTATCCCTCTTGTAAGAGTAGTTTTGCCCTTTCGATACGTATATCCTCTAGTCTATGTATAATCGTCTGTCCGGTAAGCGCTTTATATGTACGCCTAACATAACTGTTTTCAAAAAATATATGCTTTGCAACATCGTCCACCGTCAAGCCGCTGTTCATGTAGTTTTCTTGTAGATATGTTTCTACCTTTTCTACCAGCGTGTCTTTTTTTGTTAAAGCTTCCCCCACATACTCATTAAACATTCTGCATATATAATCCTTTAAGGTATCAACCATCTGGGTTGTGCTGACACATTCCATTAAATCCTTCATTATGCTGTTATTAGATTTTATATATTCATCTATTTTGCTACTGGATTTATGCCTGTTAAACTGTCCTGATATATTAATAAAAAGGGAATGGTACACTGATATAGCGTACTGCAACGAAAACATTTGTCCGCTTTCTAGCCCAAACATTCTTTCTATAATACTACCAAATCTGTCATATTGATTCTGCTTATAGTATTTTACCAGTAGGTTTATATCATCACTGGAATAAGACGCATACTGTGTGTTTAACTCCTGCAAAATGTCGTATGATACAACAACCTGCTCGTACTTTACACTGTTCTCAAACGCTATATTTGCGTTTTCGTAGGAGTTGCTTATCTGCCTTAATCCTTGTACAGAGCTCCCTACTGCAATTGTGGTAAAGAGATTGTCGTACAAATCTAATAGATGCTCATAGCACCATACCACCCGCTCTACTGAAGTATTGCTGTTGTTTAGTATATGTACCACCACCAGATAGATATCATCATTAATAGCCACAAAGCTTTCTATCATCTCCTTGGCAAATACATCTTCATATGCACTTAAAATAGATAGATAATCCTCATCACAGGCTTTAGCCGTAGAAGGCTTTACTATCGTAACAAGAAAATTTGCCTGTCTTTTAGATAGCTCCTGATATGTATTATCAGTGACTAGTCTGCTTGTTGCCCCGGTTTGTATTAAATCTCTAAAAAACCTCTCATACTCCTTACGACGAAGCTCCCTTTCTTTACTTATATCCAATATACATTTATTAAGCGCGGTTAGCAGCTCATCACTATCAAACGGCTTGAGCAGGTAATCAAATACTCCTAGCTTTATCGACTGGTGAGCAAAGCTAAACTCATTATGCGCTGTCATAATAATCACACGCGGTTTAATATCTAGCTCGTTTAACATGCGGCATAACGTTAACCCATCTATCTTTGGCATATTAATATCTAAAAACACTATATCCGGGGCGGTTTGTTTTATTAGCTCAAACGCTTCCTCCCCTGTTTTGGCTACCCCGCTAATGTAGCAGCCATTCCCCTCCCAGTCTACAAATCCAGTCAAAAATTCTAAAAAAATGTTTTCATCATCCGCTAAAAGTACACCATAAGACATCTATTAATCTTTGTTGTACAAGCACAGTACTAACGCTGTTCCTGTACTAACTACCCCTTCCTCAAGCGTTATCCCGCTGTCCTTTCCATAAAACAGCTTTATACGATCGTTTACATTTTTTATCCCAAAGCCATCGCTATCCGTTGCTTTGCGTCTTCCGCTAATGCAAGCATTAAATACATCACTTGTCATCCCTACACCGTCATCAGTAATGGTAATTAAAACCCTGCTTCCCATATCCCTTGCCTTAATTGCAATGTTGCCCTTACTGCCTTTTGGTTTAATACCATGATAGATAGCGTTCTCTATAAGCGGCTGTATCGTAATCTTTGGTATACAAAAATCATACAAGCCTTCCGGGACATCAATAGTATAGCTTACATTGTCGCTATATCTTACAGCCTGTATGTCAAGATACTTCCTCACTGCCTCAATCTCTTGCTCTAGGGGGATTAACTCCTCACCCTTATTGAGCACTAAACGGTAGTATCCTGCCAGCAGCTTTGTCACCTGACTAGCCTGCTCTTGCCTGCCCATAGCATTTAGGCAAAAAATTATATCTAAGGTGTTGTAGAGAAAATGTGGTTTAATTTGAGATTGCAGTAGTGCTAGCTCCATGTGCCGTTTTATACGCTTTTCGTTATCAATTGTTACAAACAGCTCCTTATTCATGGTAACCATCTGGTTGTAGCTGTGCATTAGCACACCGATCTCGTCTTGTTCCTCAGGGGAGGGTATCGTCTGCGGCAAGGTAGCTTTAAACTGCTTCATATGGTTTGCTAATTTTGTTATGTTACCCGTTATCTTTGATACAATAAACTGAAATAACGTATAAAATATTATAAGTATAACAACTGCAACAAATATAACGTAAATTGTAATGTCGTTCCCTACGGATAACGCTGACTTAATATCTAATACCGAGATAAGTGTAAAGCTTTTGCCAAAGGTTATGTCAGACACTACGTAATTCTTGTCATCTCTTTTTTTATCAACCCACTCCAACGCCTTGTTTGATACCTCTACCTTTTGTAGGTAACTGCCTGCATGCTTTACATCGTCTACAACATCTCTATTATCAGAAGATACTATAACACCGCCATTCTCCGCAATGTAAAATGATACTGTACCAAGGCGGTCATCGTTTTTATAAAGCATATATAATGTGTTTTCATCTACTTCAAGCAAAACATACCCTACAGTTACATTCCTTTGGATATCCCTAAGGGTTTTTACATAGTAAATGCCGGAGCTTTTAGTAGTTTTAGTAGTCGGCAGTGCGATATCATAGTACCACTGACCCTTTGTATCAATGGACATAGTAGAGATTACCTCTAGCAGCGATGTGTTATCTACCGACTGCTCATATCTGCCATAGAGGCCTTTCCTGTACATATCACCGTTATTAAACAGCACCGTAAGCTGGCTTACCTCTAAAAAGGTAAGGGCTGAATTTTCAAGGATATTAAACATCCTTCGTTTAACGTTACTGTTATATATATCAGGGTAGGTACCTATCTGTATCTTGCCAAAGAAAGCGTTATTAATATTTACAATAACACTGTTAGCACAACTGTTGACATTATCACTTATCATCTGCGCTTGCCTTGCTATTAGGTTATCCTCGTACATACGTGACTGTAGCACAAGCTCTCTTGTATTTTTGCTGTAAATCAGTCTAATAACAACTATTACACATAACATGAGCATCACAAAGAACAATACAAACAGGTAGTTAATCTTCCTTTTTATAGATAGCTTTTTAAACGGTTTCATTATTTGTCATACTCCTATGAAATATCTACTATAGTGATATAGCACTATATCACTATACCACTATATCACTATACCACATTTACAGCAAAAACACAAGTTATATAGCAAGTTAGTTTTTCATGCCGGAGAATGCCATAGCATCGCTTACTTTATTACTAAAGAACACGTATATTACTATTACAGGAAAACTTGCAATTACTAAGCAAGCACCAACAGGACCCCAATCGGTGGAATACTGCCCATAAAATCCCGCAAGCCCTAGCGGTAGGGTTTTTAATGTGTCCTTTGTGATTAGTATTAGTGCAAGGCTAAACTCATTCCAGTGCGACATAAACTGATAGATTAGCAGTACAGATATAGCAGATTTCATCTGTGGCAGGATTATAGTAAAGTAGGTTTTATAAAACCCTGCACCTTCCATATATGCTGATTCCTCTAATTCAATAGGTAGGTTTACATAAAAACCATACAGCACCATTACTGCAAAGGGGAAGCTAAGCGCTACATACGGTATAATAAGTGCCCAAAGTGTGTTAGTAAATCCTAGCTTTCTCACCATTACTACCAGCGGTGTCATTACCGCTTGGATTGGTATAAACATACCTAGCATAATAACTGAGTGAAGTATCTTTGTAGTACGCCCCTTTACACGAGCTATTACATATGTAAACATCAGTGCAAAAAGTATTCCGATAAAGATAGATACTATAGATACTATTACGCTGTTTTTAAAGTATACTGCTATGTTAAACTGGGTTACAGCCTTTACATAGTTGCCCCACTGCGGGGTTAGTGGCGGGCCGAATGGGTTTGTTACAAATATCTCCTCATTACTTTTTAACGAGTAAAACCCCATCCATATTACAGGATAAAGACATACTACGGCATATATTGACATAAATATATATATTAATGTTCTTCCAATACTAAACTTTTTCAAAGATAACACCTCCTAGATTTAACTTAATATTCAACCTCATATCGCTCGGTAAATTTATTTATCGACAGCATTAACGTTACGCAGATAACAACGATAACTACCGATATAGCGCTACCATAACCGTACTTTTGCAGACCAAACAGCGCCTTGTACATCATAATTGACATGGTAGAACTGTAGTTACCAGGTCCCCCCGCTGTCATTAGGAATATCATCTCAAAGGCTCTAAACCCAAAGGTGATACACATAACAAAGCAGACACGTATGGTAGGTAATGTAAGTGGAAGGGTAATGCTAAAAAACTGCCGTGCTTTCCCTGCACCATCAATGGTGGAGGCTTCATAAAACATATTAGGAACGTTCTTCATAGCGGCATAGATGATAAGTAGGTGATAGCCCATACCTTTCCATGCATCCGCCAGTACTATTGCTACAAGTCCCTTAATAGGTTCGTTTAACCAGTTTTGTTCCCAGTTTAGATTTAACGTCCTTGCAAGCTGGTTAATCAGACCGAAATCCCCATGATACATTGAGATGAACAGCTGTGCTACTACCGATACCGACAGTAGTACAGGGAAGAAGTACACATCCTTAAAAAAGCGGCTCGCCTTAAGCTCAAAATTCACAATTAAAAAGGCAAATATTGTTGCAAACCCTATCTGGTATACAGTAAGCACTAAAGAATAGATTATACTATTTCTAATTGAAATTCCTAAATCCCTAGAGGTAAAGAGCCTTGTATAGTTGTCAATGCCGTTAAAAACTGCTTTATTAACCCCGTCCCATTCAAAGAAACTCATAACAGAGGACTGTATTAAAGGAATAATCATAATTAATGAGAACAGTATTAGTGTTGGTGCTACAAATACAATAAGCCCCAGTTTATTGCGTTTAAAAAGAGGATTCATGCGTTATCTCCTTTTACATTGTTAGTTATAGTAAAAGCACCAAAACGGCTACATTTTGATGCTTTTATAAAGTCGTGTAATAATATTTTAGAGTACAATGTTACAGCTATCTGTTAATAGCATCTGATATCTGAGCTTCTAGGTCTTTAATAAACTGGTCTGGCTTAAATGTACCTGTTAGCAGCAGCTCACTGTTATCTTCAAGCGCTACAATCAGCTCTTGGTTATTGAGTGCCCATTCATACTTAGACAGTGTTTTAAAGTCTTTTACGCTGTCAGCGTATTTTTGATAGAAGTCAGGCCGCGCAACAGCCGGCTTTATATCCTCTACTAATGGGTTGATACTACCTAGTACAGCACAAACCTTATCGTGTTCTTCTATGTATGACATTAAGACTTTAGCTGCAAACGCTGGGTCTTTGCCTTTAGCACTAACTGCATAACCGCCTACAGCACCCTGACCTCCCGACATATTATAACGATACTTCTCCTCGTCACCCTTATCTACAAATGGGTTGTATTCAAAGTAGTCTAACTTATCGCCGTATCCTCCAAGGGTCGCATCATTAAAGTACCATGCACCGTTACCTAACATACCTGCCGCTCCTGTAGCAAGCAGTTCAAATGCTTGACTGGCATTAGTATTAAGTGCACCCTTACCAACAAGTCCTAATGATACAAGCTCTGATAGCTTGTTAGCCGCTTTAACGTATGGTTCATCGGTAATCTTATTCTTACCATCCTCTAGCCCCGAAAGCCCTTCCAACTGACCTTGCCCAATAATTGCTAGGTCAAACAGCTGAAGCCCCGGCCATTTTTGTTGTGCAAACAATGATAGTGGAATCTTGCCGTTATCCTTAAGTGTCTTTACAACGGTTTTAAATTCATCATAGTTTTTTGGAGGAGATAGCTTTAGTTCACCAAATACATCTTTATTATAGAATATAGTATAGGTAGACGGTGTATCTGCCTGTACTGCATAATAGTCACCCTCAGGGGTCACCTTCTTATCGAATACACCAGGGATAAACTTGCTCTCGATTCCACTCTCTTTAAAAGCATCCTTAAGATTGTATAAATCACCTGATTTTTGAAGTACCTCTGTTAGCTGTCCTGAAGATTCAAAGATATCAGGAAGCTCTCCTACAGCCGCTCTGGTTTTAAGTACAGAACCATCTGAATCTGTGCGATGGTCAATCTTTAAAGTTAAATCAGGATAGATTTTCTTTAATTCCTCTAGTGTTTTGTCCACCTGCTCTATCGCTGCATCTGCATAGTATACATACAATGATAGCTCTGTAGGTGTCTGTGTTTTTTCAGCTTCACTGCTTGATTCTTCCTTAGCCTCTACCACCTCACTGCTTGAAGATTCTTCGGTTGCTTTAGAGCCACTAGCTGTGTTAGTTCCACACCCTGCAAAGATAGTAGAAACTAGCAAAGCTGATACTAAAGCTGACAGTATACGTTTTTTCATACAACCCTCTTTCTTCGTCGTAATATTAACACATATTTTATTGCCGGCTACGCCAAGGCAAGTTAAAACTGTAAGATAGTTCTAACACTGTAAGATAGTGCTAGCACTATCAAAGATTATTTTAGGAAAGCTAACGACGAAAAGCTAACCCACTAAATAAAAAATGAATGAAACTAATCATTTAACAGTTCATTAATAATATATTACCAAAAACCTTAATAATTTTCAATAGTTTATCCGTGTCATATTTGTAATATTTGTGCTTAATGGACCGTTGGGCAAACGAAATGGAATCCAACCTTTATACACCCTTAGCAATATTACTATCTCTGTAATCTGTATATCTATCAACAAATTGTTGTAATACAAAAAACGGTAAGGTTGAGCGGCAACATCGTACTGAACAATTGAGATTTTACGCAAAGATGAGGATGTATAGTTTAGAGGATGGAACAACAAAAATCTCCACGCCTTC
>CAZAOY010000027.1:0-7593 GCA_964486925.1 uncultured Oscillospiraceae bacterium | reverse complement strand
CAAAGATGAGGATGTATAGTTTAGAGGATGGAACAACAAAAATCTCCACGCCTTCCCCTGAAAAATTGTATTTGGTGTTAACTATTTATTTTTTATTCAAAATTGCCACCCATCATTGCCACCTGAACAAAAGCAACTTGATAAATCTCTAAGCTATATTTACTAAATATGATATATATATAACAAAAGGGTAGAGTGAATTTTTAACAATTCACTCTACCCTAAATTTCTGTAAATAACATAAAAAGCATTATGCAAGCACCCAAAGTATCTCGTACATACAGTAGGTCTTATTGTATCTAACCATACAACAAGCTTGAATAACACCTATGGCTATTATAACACAACAGGCTATCGATTCTCAAGACTTATTGATGTATAAGAAACGTTAATAAGTCTTTTTACATTCTGTTAACTTTTTCCTTAAACAGATACCACACAAAATCCACCCGTTAAAACGGAGCAGATTTTGTGTATACCTGTAAATTTGGCTGGGGTGAAAGGATTCGAACCTTTGGATGACGGAGTCAGAGTCCGTAGCCTTACCGCTTGGCGACACCCCAATATTTCCTGCATATATATAATATCAAAAAAAAGTGACTTTGTCAATGTTTTTGGCAAAATAAATTAAATTTTTTTGAAAAACGCGGATTTACACGACCTAATAAGGTGGTCAGTAGATTAAATCCATCCAATATATGCCCTAAATAAAGCCGCTATAGTGTAACAGTATAGTCCACTACACTATAACTACTTTATTATAAAGTTATACCATTTTGTTGTTTATTGCTCATTTATAACCTTATTATATACCCGCTACTGGTATCGCATATACCCTACCTTCTCTACAAGCTTCTGTCCTTGTTCACCCTGCATCCATGCTAAAAACGGCTTTACAGTTTCTAGTGGATTATCTTCAACCGTTACAGCATAAAGCGGTACAGTATATGGGTATTCACCACTTATAATGTTGTCTGGAGTAGGGGCTATACCGTCTATCGACAGTAGCTTTATCTCGTCTGTACTGCCTGCCATACCTGTTGTGAAGAATCTAAAGGAGTAACCTATCGCACCAGGATAGTTGCGGTAGTTAGCTACATTCTCCGATACTCCCCCCATCCCCGAAACGCTCTCCTCTTTTAGTGGAGTCACAAGAGGGGTGTCACCCATAATACTTTGCATTATCGTCTGACTGCCAGAATTTTCGGGACGCTGAAAGGCTACGATCCTTCCGCCCGCTCCCCCTAAATCCGACCAGTTTCTCACCTTGCCCGAATAGATATCCTTTATTGACTCCGTATTAATATCATTAACGTCGTTTTTCTTATTAATAAAAAACACAAATGCCTCTTTACCTATTGGAGTTAGTACTAGCTTCTTGCCCGCCTTCTCTGCCTTCTCCTGCTGTGCTTTTGAAGGAGTTGCTCCGAAGAATATATCTACCTCACCACTGATAAGCCGTTCAAAAGCATAGGTGGTGTTGGTGAATGGTACCTTTTCAGCCTGCATATTATCACTAAGCTTTTCGATATAACATGCGTTTGCAAAAGCGCTATACACAGGATAAGCCGCTTCCGCTCCGTCTAGTACAGGCATCTTTTTACTATCAGATATGGTAAATTCGCTATCACGCTCTAGCTTTGGTAAGATGTTATTCGGGTTCGCACGATCGTATGGGTACAGGTCAACGCTAGAATAACCGCCACCATACTTAAATCCATAATCCTGTGGTAAAACCTTACCCATCCTCATAATCGCTACAAAACTACCAACCGACGCCGAGGTTAAAATAAGTGCAACCGATACTGCCATAAATCCCTTAGAGATAGGTTGACGCACTTTACCCTTTCTATCCCTTATTAAAAAGAATATCACAAAGGCTAGGTTGTAGATAAGGGGCAGATAGAAGTTATAGGATAACGTTCCCATTAAGGTGTTGATAAATATAATAGGAAGGAAGGCAATTTCGGTAATCACCAGTGCAATAAACGCACCATGGCCGTAAAATCCCCCCGATATAACCATACAAACCGCCCAACACAATACCATAACCACAAGCGGTAACACCACCGGCAGATATCGCATTACAAAGCTATCCGGCAGATTCTTATCCGCCAATAACCTTACCGCCAGATAGGCCGCCCCGATATATAACACAGCAGAGATCGGTAGCATTACCTCACCTGTAGCCGCGCTAAACAGCAACATTACAAGGGATAAAACGAAAGGAACTACACCAAATCCAATAAGTAGAACCTTTACAAGATATAGTATAAGCTTTTTAGACATAAACCCTCCAGTCGATATTGGTTACACGAAAAACCTGACTGCGATATAATGCTTTATCTGTACAGCTACCACAGAAGTTACCTATATAAGCATTATAACACATCTTTCTATAATTGCAATAACTTTCTGTAAAGTTATCGTGTATCTTCTATTTTACTGCAATACCTCTTTAAGTCCTTTGCTTTTTTACAAAATCACCCTTGATAAACCAGTAAACCTATGTTATAATAGACACAACATATAGATAATAAAAGTATTAATCAACACGCATAATAAGGAAAAGGGGAATTTTTATGGGTAATACAGTAGAGAAAAATCTATCAGCAGTATTTCTTGGTAAGCATTCTATCGAAACGCAGGAGCGTGAGGTTTCTACCCCAAAGAGCGGTGAGGTGGTTATTAAAAACATGGCGGCAGGGGTTTGCGGAACGGACATACATATCTATCACGGAGAGGAGGGTTCGGCGGCGGTTAAACCTCCTGTGGTGCTTGGGCATGAGTATGCGGGTGAGGTTGTGGCTGTGGGGGACAAAGTTCGCCACCTTAAGCCTGGGGATCGGGTTGCAGTAGACCCTAACATCTACTGCGGTAGCTGTCACTTCTGCCGAATTGGTAAAAAACAGCACTGCGAAAACCTTGTAGCTATCGGGGTAAACTTTGACGGTGGGTTTGCGCAGTATAGCAGTGTCTTAGCAGACCAAGCGTATCTTTTATCCCCTGATGTAAGCTTTGAAGCCGGGGCGATGGCAGAACCGCTTGCCTGCTGTATCCATGGGATCGACCTTGCAAAAATACGTCAAGGTGATACTGTATGCGTTATCGGCGGCGGGCCTATCGGACTGCTAATGGTACAGCTTGCAAAGCTGTCTGGTGCGTCTATGGTAATATTAAGCGAGCCTATCGCTATGCGCCGTGAAATCGGACTACAGCTAGGCGCGGATTATACCATTGACCCTATAAACGAGGACGTATGCGGCTGTATTAGAGGGTTTACTGGGGTAGACGGCGTGGACGTTGTAATCGAATGTGTTGGTAGGACTGTGGCTACAAAGCAGGCGTTTGATATTGCAAAGCGTGGGGCGACCGTGCTACTATTTAGTGTTCCTAACCTTAACGCAACCTTTGAGTTACCATTGTTTGATGTGTTTAAGAAAGAGCTTAAGATAATCGGCTCATTTATTAATCCAGATACTCACAAGCGTGCAGTGGATTTGATTAACGCTAACAAGATAAACACTAACCTAATCATAACCCACCGCTTCCCTGTTACACAGCTAGAGGACGCAATAAAAGCACAGATGGACTCCTCCTCAATTAAAGTAATAGTAACCCCACATTCATAAGCATACATTAGGAGATAAATCCATGAACTATAAAGACAGAGCAAAGAAGTTAGTAGCACAGATGACCCTACCCGAGAAGCTTGCGCAGCTAAAGTACGACTCACCCGCTATCGAAAGGCTTAACGTTCCCGAATACAACTGGTGGAACGAATGCCTACATGGTGTTGCACGTGCAGGGGCGGCTACAGTGTTTCCACAGGCTATTGGTATGGCGGCAAGCTTTAATACCCCGCTTATGCAGGAGGTAGCAACAGCAATCTCCGACGAGGCACGAGCAAAGTATAATGAATACAAGAAATTTGGAAGCACACAGATCTATCAAGGACTTACCATGTGGTCGCCTAACATTAATATATTCCGTGACCCCCGTTGGGGACGAGGTCACGAAACCTACGGAGAGGATCCATACCTAACAGGTAGGATGGGTGTAGCCTTTGTTAAAGGGTTACAAGGAGATGATCCGATACACCGCAAGGTGGATGCAACGTTAAAGCACTATGCAGTACACAGCGGTCCTGAAGCGGGCAGACATGGATTTGACTCAAAGGTAGGCGAGAAGGATCTATATGAAACCTATCTGTGGGCGTTTAAATACTGTATCGATAATGCCGACCCGAGTGCGGTAATGGGTGCGTACAACCGTGTAAACGGTGAGCCTTGCTGTGGTAGCAAGACTTTGCTACAGGATATACTATATGGTGAGTTTTCGTTTGACGGGTATGTTGTGTCCGACTGCGGGGCGATCTGTGACTTTAATAACTTCCATCATGTCACCGCTAACGAGGCAGAGAGTGCGGCACTGGCTATAAACAACGGTTGTCAGCTTAACTGCGGTAGCGCTTACAAATGGCTTAAAACCGCCGTCGCCACAGGACTTGTTACAGAAGAAACCGTTACTACCGCGGTGGAAAGGCTGTTTACCGCTAGGTTTAGGCTTGGGATGTTTGACGATAACTGTGTCTACGATAACATTCCGTATGATGTAGTTGAATGTGAGGCTCATACTAACCTTAACCGTAAGATGGCACAGGAGAGCATAGTCCTACTCAAAAATGACGGTATCCTTCCGCTTAAGTCGGTAAAATCTATTGCGGTGATAGGACCTAACGCTGACGATAGATCGGTACTGCTCGGCAACTATAACGGTACACCATCCCGCTACACCACCCTACTTCGTGGTATACAGGATAACACCAACGCTAAGGTGTACTACGCCAGAGGGTGCGACATCTATGACGACAGCTACAAGGACTGGGCGGAACAACCGCTAAACGAGGCTATCCTTGCGGCGAAACGTGCCGATGTTACTGTCCTTTGCATGGGTCTAAACCCTACTATGGAGGGTGAGGATGGGGATGCATATAACGGTCAGATGAGCGGGGATAAGCTGGATCTTCTGCTTCCAAAATCCCAACGAAAGCTGTATGATGAGATTATTAAGCTTGGTAAGCCTGTGGTGTTTGTAAATGTGTCGGGTAGCTGTATTAACCTAGAGGAGCAAGATAAGGAGTGTAGTGCAGTAATCCAGTGCTTCTACCCAGGTGCAGAAGGCGGGGCGGCGCTAGCTGATGTTATCTTTGGTAGCGTATCTCCTAGCGGACGACTTCCTGTTACCTTCTATCGTTCGGTAGAGGAGCTTCCCCCATTCGAGGATTACAGCATGGAGAACCGCACCTATAAATTCTTCAAAGGTACACCAGTCTACCCGTTCGGGCATGGCTTAACCTACTCACGTATCACTGAAAACTGGGTTGATGAAGATACCGTGGAAGTAACAAACAACGGCGAGTACCAGCAGTCCTACTCGGTGCTACAGTTTGAGTACATCCCTCATAAAAGCCTAAAGGGCTTTGAGAAGATAACCTTACAACCTAATGAAACAAAGGTTGTTAAGTTTGGCTAAAACATACATAACTAAATCGGAACACATCCAGATATGATGTGTTCCGATTTAGCTTTAGATTATTTAACCAACACTAAAACTACTACTATACAGTATCATCGCATATTTCTATAATCTATATCTCACCCTTAACAAGCTTTGACACCATTACAAACTTTTCAAAATCTACCCCCGGAGGACAGCTATCGGAGTTTGCAAGGATAAAAGGATAACCCTCCATGTCTCTTAGCAGCTCTCTGGTATACGCTTCTAACTCCTCCATATTGCTGTTTAGCAGTACAGTAGGCTCTATCCCGCCTATTAAGAATTTATCGGCAGGCAGAGCGGCACGTGCATCCTTCATGGTTATGTTACCTGTAGGCGGTGGTGATATGGATTCAATCCCGTTAATCTTAGAACTGCCCATTAGATCCATTAGACCAGCTAGATGACCACAGGCATGTTGTATATACATCTTCCCCTTTGCTTGTAGTATGGTACACCACTCGTTAATCTCGGGCAGTATGTAGCGCTCATAGTATGCGGGTGAGATGTTTGTTGTAGAGGTGTCCTCCCAGGTGATAAATGCTTCTGCATTTGAATCTGCGGATATCTCGGCGGCACGGCGGTTTACCTTTCGCATTGCTTCCACCACCATATCAACCTCCTCGGGGTAATCCTCTACCGCATACGCTAACTCCTCTGTCCCTACCCAAAACTCCACTAAAGATTGGAATGAAGATTTAACGTTAATTTCAGGCGCTAACATAGCAACGATAAGGGCACGCTCACCATATAAAGCCGCCGCGTCGTCGAAGTCTTTAAAGTTTGGTATTAGCTCCATGTTATCAAAGAAGTATTTAACAATCTTGTAGTCGTCCTGTGTCTTAATCGGATGCTCGCATAAAAACCAAGTAGCACCCTCAGGGGATAGCACATACACCGCTTTTAAATCCCCAATTTTTGTTTTTATATGCATAGTTCTAGTATTGCCGTCAACTACGTTCTCTATAGAACAGTTGTGGTATACTGTGTCGTAACTACGTAGATGTGACCATTCCTTGTCACGTGGTGGATTAGGGTGGTGCCCTCTAATCAGCGGATCTGCTCCCATCGATTCCAGCAGCTCTACCTCGCACATCTCCATTATCTCTTTGGACTGAAAGGATGTCCAGTACGCTAAATTTGGTGACCACGGAATGCGGTCAACCTTTTCCCCTTTAAGTGCCGCTAAAAGTCTTTGTCTTGGTGTCATAATCTTCTCCTTTTTCATATGTTTGAATGTTACTGAGCCTACACTATCTAAAAAATACCTCAGAAAAGTAGCCTTATCGTCACGATTGCAATCCACCTAAAATATGAACAAGAGGACTGCAAACGCAATCCTCTAACCGCAAGTTGTTGTACCCACGATAGGTAAGCTAGATTGTCTATAGTATACCATAAACAATTCTAAAATACAATACCGTTTAGTAAATTTTTCTATAAAAAATCTGTATACAATGTATGTGATACATCCCCCATGATAATTCTATTCAGTGATTATAAATTGACATTTAAGTCTTACAACATAAATGTTTGCTATTAATAATTTCCAATCATCAAATTATTAAATTTCTTAACGTAACTGTCAAAATATGTTTCTTTTTCAGTTTCATTATCTATTTTATAGTATTTGTCGTTAAGAAACTCAAACTTAGATATTATCTCACCATTTACAATTCGGTAAACACTTGGTACCCATTTTATATCAAAATCTTTCTTTATGTTTTCGTATATCTCTATATCTTCTTTAGTTGCATTATCATCCAATGATAATAACCTATACTGCTTAATATTAAAAAAGTACAGTCCTAAGCTAGTCTTTGTAGAATCTTGCAATATCGGCTCAAAACTTTTACAGTCTCTACAGTCATCTCTACCTACATATAATAAAAAATCTGTGTTACTATTCTTTTTGGAGTATACATCATCAAACAAAATATCTTTAATACCAGCTACCCTATCAATTTCAGCTGTTTTACCCATGCTTGCTACAAAAGATTTAGTTGCTTGGTATTCGATATTGTCAAACAATGT
>CAZAOY010000026.1:0-34945 GCA_964486925.1 uncultured Oscillospiraceae bacterium | reverse complement strand
ATATACCCGCTCATCCCGTCCTTTTTGACCTGCTCGCAGATATCGGCGGTACGTCGGCACTGCCAGACTATAGCATTATATATAGGTTTTCCTGTAAGCTTATCCCATACGATTGTGGTTTCCCTCTGGTTAGTAATCCCGATAGCCGCTATCTGCGAAGCGGATATCCCGCTCTTAGCCAGAACCTCTACGAGTACACCGTACTGCACAGCATAGATCTGCATAGGGTCATGCTCTACATAACCTAGCCTTGGAAAGGAGGGTAAAACCTCCTTTTGCGCTATCTCTACGATGTTTTGTCGGTGGTCAAAGATAACCGCGCGACAGCTTGTTGTCCCCTGGTCGAGTGCTATAACATATCTATCCTCCATAAACACCCCTCTTTTTAATTAATAATGGCTTTATCATTAATCTAACGGTCGTAGCTTCTACTTCCAAATTGGTAACTGCTGTCTGGTAATTGTTATGCTTATATATTGGCAATCTAAATTAAAATACATCCCAGTCTTTGGCATTTACAGTTTCTTCAACCGGCATACCGAGTCCGTTCATCAGCTCGTGGGCGGCGTTGTATCCCATCTTTTTCTGGCGGTTGTTCATTGCGGCTACCTCTAGGATTATAGCTAGGTTTCTACCCGGCTTAATCGGGATTGTATGGCTTGGCACACGCACTCCTAGGATGTTTGCAAACTCGCTTTCCGCTCCCATGCGGTCGTAGTGCTTTTCCGAATCCCAGTTTTCAAGCCGTACTATCATATCTATCTTTTCGGTTACCTTTACCGAACCCATCCCAAAAAGCCTTCTTGCGTTGATTATCCCGATACCTCTAACCTCGAGAAAGTGGCGGATATTTTCAGGGGAAGAACCGACTAGCGTTATATTTGAAACCTTTCTAATCTCGACTGCATCGTCCGCTACTAAACGGTGTCCACGTTTAATAAGCTCTACCGCTGTTTCGCTCTTACCGACACCGCTTTCGCCCATAATCATAACACCCTCGCCGTAGATCTCGATAAGCACTCCGTGGCGGGTTATGCGTGGTGCAAGCTGTACATTTAGATAGCTGATCAGTCCCGATATAAAGGTTGAGGTCGGCTCTGAGGTCGTTAGACATGCGACACCGTATTTTTTGGACATCTCCAGAATCTCTGGGGTTGCGTCAAAACCTCTTGTGATTATAATTGCGGGGAAGCATTTTGAGAAGATCGCCTCCACCCGCTCCTTACGCACCTTAGGCTCAAGGCTTTGAAGGAATGCGTACTCCATCCGCCCGAATATCTGGATACGGCGGCTGTCAAAGAACTCCATAAATCCTGCTAGGTTTAGTCCAGGGCGGTAGAGGTCTGCACTCTCGATGAGTATATCATCCTCTGTTTGGGGTAGGTGTGCTACCTCTAGGTGAAACGCCTCTATAATCTTATTTAACGCTACTGTAAATTTTACTGCCACAATGAATACCTCTCTTTGTATATTTTTTTCTATTATTGTCCAGACTTATGATAGCTATCTGCAAGATAACTATTAAGCAGATCCAGATTAATCTAACATTAAACCCTAATTAACCTGCGGAGAATTATATGTTTATTGTTTTCTTTAGAGCTATGCTTTTATACATCTGTATAACCTTTTTTATGCGATTAATGGGTAAACGTCAGCTTGGGGAGTTTCAACCCTCGGAGCTTGTTACCACTATACTTATCTCAAACATTGCGTCGCTTCCTATCGAGGATATCAACATCCCTATGCTTTATGGGGTAATCCCAATTATTGTGCTTGTGTCGTTTGAGCTTATTGTTTCCAACATCTCGCTACGCAACAAGCCTTTTAGAAATTTTATCTCGGGCAACCCGATAACCATTATTGAAAACGGCGTTATAAACCAGAAGATGCTCGCAAGGCTTAGGCTGTCCATCGATGATCTAATGGAATCGCTACGGCAGAACAACGTCTTTGATTTTACCGACGTTGCCTACGCTATTACCGAAACTAACGGTAAGATTAGCGTTTTGTTAAAGTCGGATGCGCAGACGGTGACCCTAAAGGATTCCAACATCAAAAAGGAGGATCCTACCTTCCCGCTTGTGATTATAAGCGACGGTCGGCCTGTCAAGAACAGCATTCAGCATTACAACATTAAGGATGAATGGCTACAGCGGGTTATCAAGGCTAACGCCTGCCGTATGGAGGATATCTTTATCATGACCGCCGACCAAAACCTTAAATACGAGATTGTTCTAAAGGATAAAAAGCAAAAGGGCATTCCAAAGATTTAGGAGAATACGATGAAACGACTAGCTATTATATCCTCATTTTTACTTCTTTCAATCCTACTTTGTCTATACTTTTCCCTCTCCTTAAACCGCTATAACAATGATTTAACAGACTCTATCGAAACCTTATGCACCCAGATTAGGGCGGGTATCCGTGATGAGGAGGCTTTTAATGCTTTTACGGATGAGATAGATAATTTCTATCGTAGTGTCACCATCTTTATTAACAAGACCCGACTTATCGATATAAAGTCCACCTTTGCACGTGTTCGGATACTATTCTACGAGGAGGACACCCCTTCCCTACTAGCTGAGTTGGAGGCGCTAAAGTCCTATATTAACTTTCTGCACGAAACGGAGAAGCCGCATGTTAACACCATATTGTAATGCTCATGCATGCTGTCTTATCTAGGATAGCTCATCCAGTACGGCTACAAAGGAGTTTATATCGGTAAAGTCGCGATACACCGACGCAAATCGGATGTAGGCTATCTCGTCGTACCGTTTAAGCTCCTTTAGCACCAGATCCCCTATCTCGGTAGAGGTTATCTGGTCTAGGAGCTTATTCTGGCAAAACTCCTCTACAGTGTTTATGATTTCATCCATGTTTTCCAGTGTCACAGGGCGTTTTATCGAGGCGTGGATTAGTCCGCCTAGGATCTTCTCTCTGTTAAAGGGTTGTATAGTTTTGTTCTTCTTTATCACCATTATGGGTGTCGTTTCGATCATCTCATAGGTGGTAAACCGTGTCAAACATCCACTACATTCCCTTCTCCGCCGTATCCTCTTTCCATCCTCCGTCGGTCTTGAATCTATTACCTTGCTGTCCTCGTTGTTACAAATTCGGCATCTCACAAAAATCCCCCCCAATCAAGCGTTTTTAATAAATCTATTCAGCAAGCGGGCTGGTAAGGTTCGCTTGCTTTGTATTATTATAACATCAAGGAAAGCCGTTTAGGCTTTCTTCCTTTTTTGTTTCAATAATCATTTTTTATGTAAATCCAAGATTTACAATTCCTTTGCCTTGTATTATTATAACATTAAGGAAAGCCGTTTAGGCTTTCTTCCTTTTTTGTTTCAATAATCATTTTTGAGGTAAAGCGAAGCTTTACTTCCTTTGCCTTGTATTATTATAACATTTTTTTATCCAAAAAACAAGAGTTTTACATAATTATAGAAGGTAAATTTATTATTTTTTTTGCAGATTAAAGAAAATTCGAGTTAGCTTAGGATGTTTTGGTTTGGTTAGATTGTGGTTGCGGCACATGTAGGGTTCGCATTTTATACGAACCGATTGGGTTGGTTCTGGTGTATGGTAATTAGATGGTTTGCGAAAACAACAAGGGAACGCATACAATGCGTTCCCTACGGTGTGTTTTATTTGATTTTTTCAAAGGTTTTCTTAGAGTATTTTTCTTTTTTGATAAGCTTTTTATTCTCTTTCATGTATGAAACAAAGCTGTTGTATCTCTTAATGGGTATGGTAGCTTGAACCATACAGTTGTTCTCTACCCAGTAGACCGTTTTACCGATAATGAGTGTACCGCTAAAGTCTTTTATGTCGGAGTAGTAGAAGCCTTTTAGAGATTTAACCGCCTTTATTACACCCTTGTTTGTATCCACAAGATAGTTTAGTCCTTTTGTGCCATAACCTTTATAGTTCCAACCTATAGAAAGGTATCTGCCAAACTCTAAAAGCTCGCTTTGGGGGTCGGTAGCTGTTGGGCTCTCAAATTCTATGGTGGATTTATCCTCGCTCGGTGTGGTTTGGTCGTTTAGACCGTCGTTTTGCTCCTTAACCTGCGACTCCTTTAGGAAGGCTTTATCGGTATAGGAATAATAGATGTTATCCCCTATAATCTGGATTTTTGTAAGCTGTACATCGGTATAGCTTGTGTCGGGAATGTAGACCGAAAGGATATCTTTATTCTTGTTATCATTGGAAAAGATATATTTATAATCCTTTTGGGGTATTTTGTCCTTTACGATATAACCAACCAAGGCTTTTACACCATCAAACTCCTTAGAATTAGAGATACTATACTGGCTTTCATAGGTTTCTGCGCTCTCTCCCGACTGTATTGCAGCCGTGTAGGGTGATAGCAGTAGCAAAATTACTAGGATAACAGACAGCTTTATCATACGCTTACCTCGTCGTTTTAATTAGCTTTAATAACTAACGATTTCTTAGTGCTCCAGTCGCTAAAATACTTCTTTTTATTGACAATCTTGTAGACCTTAACCCTATATGTATACTTGTCAGCTTCCAAAAAATCATCTGTAAGGGTTGACATGTTCTTGGTATAATTACATAGGTTTAGGTACATATTGGAATCACCCCTCTTGCGCTGAACAATATAATAATGATCCTTTAACGGTTTCCACTTAACGGTAATGTTATTGATACCTGATTCTTTGTTTAGTTTCAGGGACAGAGTTGGAGGTTTAGGGTTGCTGATTGCGGCGCTTACATCATAATTAGATGGTACTGTAACGCAGAGTAAAAACAGACAAATGCAACAAATTACAGCTTTTTTCATACCGCACTTCCTTCTTGCTTTTGTACTATTATACTACAGAAATACTGATATGTCAATTGTTTATTGCGTTATGTATTATTTACCCTTGCGTTAATAATGGGGACATGCTACCATCATGCCCCATTACTAACCCATATATCATAACTTCTATTCCAAAAAGTCCATTAAAACGTCAAAGAAGTGGACGCTCTCTACGTTGTTTAGCTCGATTAGCTTGATAAACTCCTCCGCCATTGCCAGACTGCTAAATGCGTGGTTTACCGTTAGCACTACCTTGCCGCTTACCACGCTTACCACCTCGATACCGTATGTAGTTGCCATAACACCCTCGATCTCGCTCTCTTGTTTATTTATACGGTAGCGTACCAGAGTGCTTTTGATCTTCTCGCCCGCGTCGGACAGGGTTTGCTTTACCGATGTGATGGCTTTGCTTTTTTTAGGTTTACTGCTCCCGCGGGGTTTGCTGTTAGCGGGGTGTCTTTCTTCTTTGCTTGCCGATTTTAGTGCGGGTGGTTTTGTGAGCCTTGTCTTTATATGCGGTACCTTTACATTTTCCATAATCCCTCTACCTTGCCTTTCTTATCCATCTCCCTAACGTTCTTTATAGTTTTAATTAGGGTGATTATCCTCTTTGTTTTTGGAATTTCTTTTGCTGTAGCTTTATCCATATTTATGAGTTTTGTCGAATGTAAAACTCTGGAATTTTGTTACAGCTAACATGGTATTATTATCGCATAACTCTAAAAATTTGTAAAGAATTTCTTATTTGGCATATTCGACAATTTCGTTTAGTGTATTGTATATATTAGATAATATTTCCTTTTAATATCTATCGCTTTGCACGACAGCAAGCTAAAATTATGCAACTGCTATAATTATTTCACCTTATAATTGTATAATTTACCATTCTCTATCGCTTTATATCCTTTACTGCCAGATACTGTGAATTAATGTTCATTTTTAAATTTTGCTGAAATATAACAGATGGTATAATTATTTGGTTACATAAAAATAACAGTGAAATTTGTCGATTATCACTGTTACCCTTATGTAAATTGTTGTAAATGTTCTGTAGCCGATTTGTAATCTTGGTGTTACTTTTACACCATCCGACTAAAATTTTCAGCGGGGAAATTTTTTCTATCGGCTATTTGAAACGACATTTTTCCCCATTTTTTGCCGTAGTTTAATACAGTTTAGCTCGGTTATGTATCTGTCTATCTGTGCGCCGTCCCGAAGGATGATCACCTTCTCTTTATAAGGCTGTAGTCTTTTTCTAAGCCCATCCTTGCCGTTGTCGTAGTCCTTTGCCCACTGGATCATGGATTTTAACATACGATACCGTGGTTTATAGGTACAGCTCTCCAGTCCAATATTTTGTTTTATCCAACGTGTGATAATCCGTCTTTTACGAACCTTAAAAGGGATATCCAATAGCACAATCTGATCCGCATTAGAAAACCCTCGTTCAAAGCAAGCTCTGCCTGTATCTTCTATTATATAGTGTTGGTTTTGCAGTATGGAGTCAAAGATCCTTTCACGTTCTGCCACGGGGCGTTTTACGTTGCCCCACGGGTTTGTGGGGTCGGATTTATGCACCACCTCATCAAGGCTATGGCATTTTATCCCGATCTGTTGTGCTATCTGTTTTGCAAGGGTGGATTTCCCGCTCGCCACCGAGCCTACTATATATATCTTCATAATAATACATCCTTTTTTGTTTTTGAGTGGTTTATGGTTTTTCACGTGTTTTACACGTGGTTTTGCGTACCGCCATTGTAGGGAACGCATTGCAATGCGTTTCGTGTTAGCGTTTTGGTTTCTACGTTTCACGTCGGTTTGTGCGTGTTGCCATGTTTGGAACGCATTGTATGCATTCCGATGGTTATATTTTGGGTTAATTTTTGCTGTATCATACCTATATGATACGTTGGCGCAGTGTGTCTAACGGGGGTTTTTAGGTGATATTGTGTTTTTAGCGTAGTTATTGTCGTATTGGTATAGGTTTTAAGTAAATTATACCTTAATAAATAAATTATGTCAAGGATTTATTATTTTTTTGGTGGTTTTATTGCATTTTTACCTAGCAGAGTTGTTATTGTATACAAAAATAAATTGTAACAATTGTATCTAATGCTATTTTATTGTAAAGCGGTTGATTTTGTAACCGTTTTGTGATACAATAAAAACGTTAATTAAGTTAATTAACGAATTGACTTATTACAAATAATTGAAAGAGCGATAGTGATAGTATGAAACCATATCTTGCAAACGATGTTAAACTTAAAAACCGACAGACTGTATATAAAATTATACAACGAAGGGGGGTTATCTCTCGTACCGATATCTCTAATGAGCTGGATATTAGCTCCCCTACTGTAATGAAGATTATGAACTATATGCAGAGCAAGGGTATCGTTAATGCTATATCCTCCACAGATCAAGAGACCACGGTGGGGAGAAAACCACAGCTTTACCGCTTTAACGCTGCCCTTTGGTACGCTGTTGGGATTATCCTTGAGGGCGAGTACCTTCGTATCGGTATCACCGACATGGCGGGCGAGATTGTAAGCCACACCACCCTTAAGTGTGACAGCCCTTTTGACAGCGGGATTACCGATGTTTTTATCGACAGTATCCTACAGATACTGGAATCCACCAACATTCCTATAACCAAGGTTTGCGGTGTTGGGATTGGTATTCCTGGGATATATGACCCTACCGGCAACTGTATCCTGCTCGCTCCGCTTATCGGGGTTAACCAGAAAACTAATGTGGACTTCCTTATTAATGGGATTAAAGAACGGTTTGACCTGCCTGTTGTTATCGGCAACGACGTTAACATGGAGGTTTTGGGCGAGTACAACAGTCTTTCGCACACCCGTGGGGATATGCTTTACATCTCCCTTGGAACCGGGGTTGGTGCGGGGATTATACTAGACGGAAAGCTACGGCTTGGTAACACCTTTAATTCAGGCGAGATCGGATATATGGCATTTCTTGACGACTATGTAGCGGAGAATGACAACCCAGGTTGGCTTGAGAGCCGAATTAACCTTAGCGGTTTAAAGAGCCGATTCGATTTTGACATCTACAGCGAGTATGACGAGAAAACCCTACAGGTTATCAGCGAATATGTGGCGATCCCTGTTGCGCTTTGTATCAACAACATTACCACTGTGCTTGACCTTAAGGATATCGTTATCGGCGGGGTGCTTACCGAACGGCTTGGGGATCGGTTACTCTCCCTTATCCGCGAGAAGGTGCGAAGGCTTTCCATCTTTTCGGTAACCATCCACCAAAAAAGCACGGTAGACGCGGGGATTATCGGGGCAACGTCTATGATTATCGATCAAAAGGTCAAGTCAATGCTCGACGAAGATTAAGCTAGTCTGATAACCGCAGATTGGTATGGCAATATTACAAGAAAGGAGGGTGATTGATTAGGTGCTTTTAAAGGAATTGACAGAAGAAAAAGAGGTTGTTGGAGCGGTTGATATAGGCGGGACGAAGATACTTGTCGGTATCGCTACCAAAGACGGAAGGGTGATTGAGAGCTGTAGCTTTAAAACCGTTGTAGGTGGCAAGGGTGCTACCTCTGGGGAGCGGTCGGCGGACGGCATTATTAGTGAGATAAAACGGATGACAAAGGCGCATAACGTGACCCTTGCTCGTGTCGGTATCGGCTGTGCGGGGCCTGTTGACCCTGTACTCGGAACGGTGGAGAACCCCTACACCCTTATGGGGTGGGATCGGTTTAACATTGTTTCCTACATAAAAGAAAGGCTTAACGTTAGCGTACAGCTTGATAACGATGTTAACACCGCTTTACTTGGGGAGGTTTCTTACAAGGGATTACAGGGCAAGAGTGTACTTATGGTGACCTTTGGCACGGGTATCGGGGTGTCGTTTTATGACGGCGAGCGTTTGTACCGTACAAAGGGGCGGTTTCATCCTGAGATGGGACATCAGATTGTGGATATTTCGGGTGAGCGTTGTTACTGCGGCAGGATCGGCTGTTTTGAGGGATTATGCTCGGGGAGCATGGTAAACAAGCGAAGCAAGGCTTTAGGATACAGCGGATTTGACGAGGTTATGGATGTTTACAACGGTGGCTCTAACGAGGCGGTTAATGGTTTTGTTAGCGAGCTGTCACGGCAGTTTAAGAACGGAATCTGGAATCTGTTAACGTTATTTAAGCCACAGGTTTTAATCCTTGGCGGCGGGCTTGCGATTAATCATTTTGAATTTTTAAGCGGGTTAATTACCGATGAATTTAACAACGCTTCCGACTTTGTGGGGGAATTTACTGTTTTGAGTGCTTTAGACGACGCTGGGAGCGCTCTTATTGGCAGTGTTATGCTATCGAATGAAATAGAATAAAGAGATAAAGGAGAAATTTTTATGTCATATGCTACACCATACAAGAAGCTAAAGATTGCTATGATTGGTGCGGGGAGTGTGTCCTTCTGCCCTGCTACCCTATCGGATATCGTGCTTAGTGATATGCTAAACACCCTGCCAATAGAGGTGGTTTTAATGGATATCGACGGACGTGCTTTAGAGGTTAGCGAGAAGTTTGCAAAGGAGCTTGTGCGCCGTTCTAAGCGGGATATCAAGCTTTGGGCGACCCTTAACCTTAAGGAAGCGGTACAGGACGCGGACTTTGTAATCACCGCTATCGAGAAGGATCGCTACCACTACTGGTCACAGGATTTTCATATACCATACCGCTACGGCTTTAGACAGGTTTACGGCGAAAACGGCGGCCCTGGCGGGATGTTCCATTTCCTTAGAAATGTAGGGCCTATGCTAGAAATTGCTCGTACTATGGAGCAGGTTTGCCCGAATGCCTACCTAATTAACTACACTAACCCAGAGGCGAAGCTTGTGGAGGCTATTACTAAGCTTACCTCCATCAAGGCGGTTGGGGTATGTCATGGGTTTGCTATGGGGGTAGGTCAAATCGCTAAGATCCTAAAGCGTAACGAGGATGAGCTTGATGTTACGGGATATGGGTTAAATCACTTTGGCTTTATGACCTCCATCAAGGATAAAAAGACAGGCGAGGATCTTTACCCTCTATTTAGACAAAAGGAAGCGGAAGGTCACTGGCTTGCTGAATGGGATGAGTTAGGTTTATCCAGAATTATGTTTAGAACCTTCGGGTTATGGCCGTATCCTGGTACTAACCATATCGGAGAATATATTGCATGGAGCGATGAGTTTTTGGCAAGCTCTAAGATTCAATACTTCTTTGACCCTGTTAAGGATAAGCCTTGGGAAACTAAGGATCACCCTACCTTTGTCTACTCCTTCTCCTCAAATCCGACAGCTATCCACCTTGACCACAAGGACGCAGACCGTCAAGAAATGTACGAACAAAGCTTTGAGTGGGCTAAGGATGACGACCGTCCTATCACCGGTTCTAGCGAGTACGGTATCCCGATTATCGAGGCTATTGTATTCGACCTAAACCGCTACATACCGTCGCTAAACATGCTAAACAAGGGTACTATGGACGGTTTAATGCAGGATATGTGTCTTGAAGGGCCGTGTATCATCAACAAGGACGGTATCCATCCACAGCCTGTACCTGCACTTCCTACTGCAATCGAGAGCATGATTAACAAGCAGGGTTACGTTCACAAGCTTGTTATCGAGGCTTACGAGAAGATGTCAAGAAACGTGCTACTACAGGCGATGATGATCGACCCGACTGTATCCACCTACAACAACGCTGTTGCGGTGATAAATGAGATATTTGAGCTTCAAAAGGAGTTAATCGCACCGCTTAAGTGGGATTAGTAAGGTGATACCTTGTAATAATACTACCCTATTGTCTGATATAACAGCTGAATATGGTTCGCAGTGGTGCGAGCCATATATCGGCTAGGACGGTATTGTATGGGTTATAAATTATTTAATTAACTTAAATAATGTACCCTCTGACGTTTCCATGGTCAGTGGTTTAAGTACAAACAAAATTATACGAAGGAAAATATATGGATTTTGCTAGACATAACAAGGAGGTCAAGGCGGTTTGGGAGGCTTTTTGGGCGGGCGAGCCTATCCGTATGCCGGTAATTACGGGGATATCCGACAGGTTTTTTGTGCTAAACCGTGATACAAACCCTAAGAGGGTGTCGTTCTACGACTATACCAATGACCCACGGCTAATGTTTTTAATGCAGGCGGAGTTTTCCAGATACCATAAGTTTAACATTATCGGTGACCATGAGATGGGGATACCCGAGGGTGGGTGGAACGTTAATGTGGATTTCCAAAACTACTACGAGGCGGCGTGGCTTGGGTGCTCCGTTTTATTCCCTAAGGGGGAGGTACCTTATGCAGTCCCGCTACTTCAAGAGGACAACAAGCATGCTCTATTCGAGCGTGGAATCCCCGACAGCTTTAGCGGGATTATGAAGCAGGGGTCGGAGTATTACGAGCGGTTTTTGGAGTATGCCAAGGATTACACCATAGAGGGTCAGCGTATCACAAACGTGTCCACCCCATTTGCGGGGACGGATGGGATGTTTACCATAGCTTGCGAGCTTCGGGGGGCGGATAACCTTTGTATCGACATGTACGATGACCCCGACTACTACCATCAGCTTATGGATTATCTTACCGAGGCTACCATCCAAAGAATGCGGGATTTTCGACGTTTTCTGGGTGAGGATTTAGTTAGCAAGGCGTTCTGGTTTGCGGACGACAGCATACTGCTTTTATCCTGCGAGATGTACAAGGAGTTTGTACTCCCCTACCACAAGAGGTTAGCAGCTGCGCTATCCACCATGGAACAGCGTGGCGGTGTACACCTTTGCGGGGACGCTACAAGGCATTTTAAGACCATTCGTGACGAGCTTAACATCTACACCTTTGACACCGGTTTTCCTGTGGATCACGTAGCTTTAATAAAGGAGCTAGGCACAGAGGTTATAATACAGGGCGGTATCCCTGCCGAGCTTGTCAAAAACGGTACTCCAGAGGAGATTGATCGCCAGAGCAAGGCGATTATCGAGGCTGTCAAGCCTTTAACCAAGCGGTTTATCTACCGTGAGGGCAACGATATCCCGCCGTACACCCCGATGGAAAAGATAAATGCGCTATACAATGCAGGGGTACGTTATAGTTCATATACCACTTAAGGGCGACCCTTGCGGTCTTGTATTGTCGACCGCAATATACTAGAATATACATAAAATAATTAGATAGAGGTAAAGATATGAAGAAGATTAAGACGAGTATTGAGGTTATGACAGAAGCGGAGGTTCAGTTAATCCATGAATCTGCGCTAAAAATCCTAGCAGAGGTCGGGATTAACGTACCTTGCGAGGAGATGTTAAATATGGTTGCCGAGGCGGGCGCTGTGGTGGATCTTGAAAAGGAAAACATGAAGATTCCTGTTGCGGTAATGGAAAAGTTTCTTGATAAAATGCGGGCGGAGAGCACCTTTAAGATTGAGGAAACCCCTACAAAGCTATCGGGGTGGATCTCTACACAGGTGTCGCTTGTTGACTACCACACCAAGGAGCGCAGATACGGCAGGCGGGACGACATCCTTAAGGGGATTAAGCTTGTGGAACATCTAAAGAACATCCCAGCGGCGAATGCGGTGGTTGTACCGGCGGACGTGCCTTATGAGGTATCGGACATTGTATCCTTTGCGGACATCTACAAATACTCCACAAAGCCTGGTGGTACCTACATACTTACACCGTTTAGCACTAAGTATGTTATCGAGCTTGACAAGCTGTTCGGACGTCAGCCGGGGTATCTGTTTGAGAACATCAGTCCCCTATCCTACAAGAAGGACACCTGTGAGATGGCGATTACCTTCGCTAAAAACGGCGGTGGCTTAGGTATTGCGCCGATGGCGATGAGCTCGGCGACCGCTCCTGTAACGGTATCGGGAACGCTAGTGATCCAGACGGCGGAGATTCTAAGCAGTATCTTTATCGTGCACCGTCTAACAGGCGGATATCCTGGGTTTGCGGCTTCTTGTCATTCCGTTGACCCTAAGACGATGTTATGCTCCTTTGGTTCGCCAAATCAGGCATTATTCGGGATAGCGGCGGCGCAGATGGCGAAGTTTTACGGTATTCAAGGCGGTACTAACACTGCGCTAACCGATTCGCTCTATCCGGACTTCCAAGGCGGGTTTGAGAAGGGTATCACGGCGGCATTTAACAATCTATCGGGTGCGTGTTCCATCGGTTGTCAGGGTATTGTTGGGGCAGATCAGGGGTTTAGCTACGAACAGCTTGTTATCGACAACGAGTGGATTGACTACTACAACTACATCACGAGTGGTTTTGAGGTTTCTCCTCAATCCATCGGACTTGACACCATCTTTGACGTTGGTATCAAGGGCAACTTCCTAGGCGAGGAGCACACCGTTGAGTACATGCGTGACAGCTACTGGGTATCCGACATCTTCGGTCGTGAGGACTGGGCGAACTGGGTAGCAAACGGCAAAAAGACAATTCTAGAGCGTGCGCATGACTTCGTTGAGGAGGTTACCACAGATTACAAGGACGCTAAGCCTGTCATCAGCGACAGCCTATGCGGCAGCATTGACGAGATCGTAGCCGCTGCCATGGCGGAGCTTAATTCTCTTAAATAGGTTTTTAGCGGACGTGCACATGCACGTCCGCTATGGTTTTGGTTAAGCAGTCGGGCGACCGCTAGGGTCGCCGCCTTTCATTGGTTTCTACGTAACACCCATGTAGGAAACGCATTGCATGCGTTCCTATGGTTGCTATGTGGTTTGTTTTTGTGGGGTTATCCCTGCGGACGACCGAACCACAATACATGTTGCGTTTGGATGTTAAAACATGCGTATGCAACAACAAGCCGAAACGAGATTATCGTTCGACTTGTTGAAGCTTACAGCTTTTATGTAGATTTTAAAGCATATAACTAGTATTTGTTGCCGCTTTTACGTTTATAGGAGGTTTCATCTACCCTTGAAGGGTCTTGCGGTTTGTTTAGGTTTTGTAGATTATCACTATCAATATCTGAGGTGTCCTTTAGAATAAACCTTGAAACAAGCTGCTTCATTAGCGTTGATTGGCTTGAAAGCTCTTCGCTTGCCGCCGCACTTTGTTCGCTTGTGGCGGAGTTTGTCTGGACTACGGCGGAGATCTGCTCGATACCTTGGCTTACCTCTGATAGAGATACAGACTGATCCTTTGAGGCTGTCGAGATCTCACCGACTATCTTGGTGGTGGATCTTGCGCTGTCTACCACACGTGCAAGCTCCTGTGCGGTCTGGTTCGCTAGCCTTACCCCTACCTCGATGGATACCACCGAGGACTCGATTAGATGGGTGGTTTCCTTTGCGGCATCGGCACTCTTGCTGGCAAGGTTACGCACCTCGTCTGCTACCACTGCAAAGCCTTTGCCTGCTGTTCCTGCCCTTGCGGCTTCAACTGCGGCGTTAAGTGCTAGGATGTTTGTCTGGAACGCTATATCCTGAATAGTCTTGTTAATCTTGTTAATCTGGGCGGACTTTTCGTTTATCTCGTCCATTGCGGACATTAACTCCTGCATCTTTAGGTTGGAGTTTTGGATGGCTTCCATTGATGTATCGGAAAGCTGTGTTGCCCTTGCGGCATTTTCAGCGTTGCTCTTTACTTGATGGGATATCTCCCCTATCGAGGCGGACAGCTCCTGTACCGAGCTTGCCTGCTCGGTTGCACCTTGCGCTAAAGCTTGGGCGGCGTTTGACACCTGATCCGACCCGCTTGACACCTGCTCGGCGGCTTCCTTAATCCTATTTAGGGTGTTTGACATAATATTGACAAGCTTATCGAGGTTTACCTTGATAATGCTAAAATCCCCTACAAAGTCGTTTTTAAACGGCGGTAGGACAAAGTTTCCCACAGCTATACTGCTTGTCGCCATCTCGATATCTGCTATATAACCCGACAGACTGGATTTTAGGGTTTGTATCTCTGCTACAATCGACGCAACCTCTGAGGTGTTGCCGTTTATCTCAAACGGAGTGGACAGCTCTCCCTTAGAGATCCTTGATAACCCATCGTTAATCTGCTTAATCGGTGACACCAAGCGTTTTTGCACCACAACTCTAAGGCTAATCTGCAAAGCGGCAATAAGCAGTAAAAATGCAAACACGATAATCTGGATTAAGGAAAGGGTGCTGTTTATGCTATCTATAGTTGTGTCGGTTCTATGGTCTAATTTGGATAAAAAGTCGCTCTGTAGTGAGGCGATTTCAAATAGGGTGTTTGTGTACTCCTTACCGTAGACAGCGTCTAGCGCGGCGGTAAGGTTACCCTCTTTAACCTTGCTCATGGCGGTTTCTTCAAATGGAATTAGCTTATTTGAGAGGGCTAACATCTTCTCAACGATAGCTTCCTCCTCCTTGGTAAGCCCGATATCCTTCATATTCTGGATTCCTACTACGGTATTTTTTTCGGTATTCACTTCCTTTATATAGTTATCGTAGTGGATAACATCGGCGGTGGCGGCGTATGCTCTTACCTCGTTTGTCAGTAGTGCTGAGCCTTTCATAAACCTATTGGCATTAGCTGTAAGGTTATACTTTGTTATATGTGCCTGCCCTCGGTGGGTAGTTAGGTTTAATGTCCAGGTGAATAATGCGGCTAGGACTATCAGCAATGCAATAGACACTAGGTTAATTATGGCTATAAGCTGTGGCTGTTTACTTTTGTTGTCCATTATACGCTCCCAATTAATTTGAATATTTTACTAACTTTTATAATGATATCATATAGCAGTAAAAATGTAAATAGAATGGCTATGAGTTTCACATTAATTCATGTGTACAATTTGTGACATGTCATGAATAGTGGAAAATTTACAAATTATTTAAAGAAATAGTAATTACTATTGAAATAATACCGTATTTATGGTATAATAGTTGCACGCAATAAAGGGAACTTGACGTGTTCATGCTATATTTATTAATAGATAGTTATACCTTCCTAATTGTGGTAAAATGCACAGCTCAAAAAATAAAAATATATTCATTTAGATAGATAAAGTTATTGCTTCGGTAGTTTACAAAATTACAGATATATATAGATTTTGCTCTAACAAAGGGCTATCGAGGTAAAATTGCTCCGAAACCATCCATTTAATAGTAGATAGGATGTAGGCGGGGTGATAGTTTAAAGAGGAGTGATGGAGTGGGATGAGATCTAAAAAACTAACAACCTTAGGATACCTTATCGATATCCTAAACATATCGGTAAACGATATGGCAAAGGTACTTTACATCGACCGAACGGCAATAAGCAAATGGCGAACGGGGGCACGCACCTTTACGGAGAGTAGCGTTCACTTTAACGAGGTGGTAAAGTACATCGTAAAGATTAACCAAAAACAGGGGCTTGCCACCTTGGAGGATCTGTATTCCAGTATCTATCCCGAGCTATCTATCGACACCCCTGCTTGCATAGTTACCGAATGTAGGCTTAACAACAACGACTATCTTATCCTTTGCACAAGAAAGTTTTTGTCCTCCTCTGCAATCCCTATACAGGCTAAGAATGTTATCGCCAAAAACAACGGCAGTATGTACACCACCAGCATTTCGGTCTATATTGGGGTGGAGGGCAGACAGGCGGCGATGGATGTTATCCTTGAGGAAACGCTAAAGCTAGACGAGCCTGGCGAACTTTTGCTCTTTGACAGGATCTTCTTCTCTTGGTTTTTGTATGACCAAAGCTATCTTGACAGCTGGCATTCTAAGCTTGACACTATACTTAAAAAGGGGCACAAGGTCTGCGTTATCCTAAACAACCCTAAGGAGGTTGGGCTTTTTAACGCCTACGTTGAGAAGAATCACATACTAAACGCCTACTCAAACTACCATGCATACTACTTTGTTTCCGATACAAATGTAGATTTAATGCCTAGCACCTATGTGTTAAAGGGTGTGGTTTCACTGCTTGGGTACAGCAGTAATGAGATACTTTATGCGAGTATCTTTACCGATAAATTTACCGTGGATCAAGGATATCAGTACCTTAACAACCTAATAGGTCAGTGCACAAAAAATTTCTCGCCCCGCACCACTGCCCAAAGGTTAGACCTTATCAAGAAGATGTGTCATTATGAGGTGATACAGGAATCTAGCTACATGTCCTCAAAAAAGCCTGGGATGGAGACTATGAGCGAGGAGCTTTTAGAGCAGATTTTAAACGACAACAACGTTACAGGCAATATTAAAAGGGAGCTAATAAAGCTTCATAGATTAATGCGCCAGACCATCCTAAACTTCGACAACCGATGTTACATACGTCATGTATACTTCTATGACGATCTGGACGCGCTACTAGATAAGGAGATAATTGATTATGACGAGCTTTCCTTATATGTGGGGAGGTCGGTTTATGTCACAAATCTTCAGTATCGTCAGCACCTACAGCAAACCGCCAGACTTTTGAGAGAATGTCAAAACTTTAACGTAGGGTTCTCCTCACTAGAGAAGAACGCACCGACACAGCGGCATGTAGTTAGGGTTAAGCGTAACTTTTACGAGGCTTATATGGTAAACCATATTAACTTTAACTGCGAAAACAGCGTGGTTAACAGGATCTTTACTATATTTGAATCCGCTTGGCAAAACCAGATCTACTCCCATAGCAAGGATCAGCTTTCAAACTCTAATCTGCTGAATCAGCTTGCGATTAAGCAGGCTTCTAACGATAAAATTCAGATTAAGATGAAATAAGCGCAAGGTTTTAGTTACGGTGTTTTAGCTTCTTTTATTTGTGTGATAATTTTATATGTATTCAATAAAAATACACAAAATCGACATAATAAGATAGCAAATATATAGTATAATAGAGGGAATGTATAACCGAGGGGGGGAATGTTACTTCGTAATCATTAGCGGGGTAATAGCTATATGAACTGTAAAAAGGTATTGTATGAGGAGTTGACTCCTACAGAGTTTAAAGAAAGATTAAAAGACGCACCTATCGCCTACCTTCCACTCGGCACACTGGAGTGGCATGGTGAACATCTACCTCTTGGGGCGGATGGGATACAGTCACAGCTGTTCTTTGAGAGGATGGCGGGTGAGGTCGGGGGTATTGTGCTACCAAAGCTGTTTTTGGGCCCTGACATGGCGGATTTGACTGGAGATAGTCCGCTTTACGGGATGGATATGTATGAGTTTGAGGGGCGGGACTACCAAAAGGGCCAGCTTGCGGGGTCTGCCTACTGGGTGGATGACAGCTTTTATAAGGCTATGATGGATAACATCGCCGCACAGCTTAGCCGCGCAGGCTTTAAGATACTGGTTGCCCACGGTCACGGTCCTTCCACCCGTCAATATTCGGAGTTTATGGGAGAGTACAAGGATCGGTTTGGACTGGACTGCTTCCACTGCTTTATCGATGATTTGGAGGATGACTTTGACGACAAGGGATTTCAGGTTGACCATGCGGCAAAGAACGAAACCTCTATTGTAATGGCACTGCGCCCCGAGCTTGTACGGATGGATCTACTGGATAAAGACCCTGACCGTTTCCCTGTCGGCGTGCATGGCAAAGATCCCAGAACCCACGCAAGCGCTAACGTTGGGGAGGCGGCAATGGAGTATACCCTAAATTATATGAAAACGGTGTTAACTGCGGCTTTGCAACGGCTTTGATAACGTCATTGCTTTGCAACTAGGACGGCTTCTTGCGAAAGCGATGACGCTTGTTATGCAGTAAACTAAATGTAGGGAACGCATTGCATGAGTTCCAGTTAAACATGCATTTTAGTGGGATATGCGTTTTGGCTTGCATATGCATTTTGGTTGGGTTTGATAGATAGATTATATAGAAAATGAGGGAAAAGGTATGAAAACGCTAACATCAAGAGAGCGGATACTATCGATATTTAAAGGGGAGGAGGTTGACCGCCCCGCATTAAAGCTTTGGGGAGTTTACCCCGATATGGAGCTACTTCACCCAGACTATAAGCCTGTAGTGGAGCTTGCGTTACGAATCACCGACCTGTTTGTGAATGCATGGTCGGATTTTAACATTATTGCGGGTAAAAATTTTGATAGGTACATATCGGTGGAGATAGTCAACACCCCCTCCCCCGACTGGCAGGAGCGTATAACTACCGTAAAAACACCGCTTGGTGAGCTACGTAGCATTGACCAGATCTCGACAAAGGGTGAGCCTGAATATACAAGAGAATATCTGATCAAGGATGGGTCGGACATTGAAAAATTGCTCTCTATCCCGTATGAGCCTTACCCTGTGGATTTAACCCTCTATCATGATAAGCTTGCTAAGGTTTCGGATCGTGGGGTTGTGATGTTTAATCTGGATCATGCGGGGTATGCCGCGGCTCGTCAGTGCGGGTCGGAGTGTCTTGCTATCCTTTCCTGTGATGAGCGGGAGATGGTAGATCGGCTGATATCCACCTATGCGGGGCGGATTTTAGAGCAGGTAGAGCAGGTTATCGAAAAGCTTGGAGGCAAGGATGTAATATTTGCGTGGGTGGGACCTGAGCTTTTAATCCCGCCGTTACTCTCCCCTACCGATTTTGAGGAGTTTGTCTACCGTTACGACAAGCCTATCTGTGACGCTATCCATAAGGCGGGCGGGTATGTATGGGTGCACTGCCATGGTAAGGTGCAAAGCTTTATACCACGGTTTATCGAGATGGGCGTAGACGTGTTAAACCCGCTAGAGCCGCCAAAAAACGGCGATATCCACCTTCAAACGGTGGCTGAGCGGTATGGTGATTCAATCGGGTTAGAGGGTAACATCGAGATACAGGATATCCTATTATCCGATGAGGACACGCTAAAGTCGCTTATCAAGGACTGTATCCAAAGCGGGAGACAGTCAAAGCGATTTATCCTCTGCCCTTCTGCGGGATTTATGGAGTATCCAAACCCGACTAAAGAGTATATCCGTAATTTAATGACCTATCTTGAGTATGCAGCGTTTTTGATTAATAAGTAATTAAGATTGTTTTTTGTAGGTTGATTTTAGATTAATATCCTACAACATTAATTGCTATCTATCACCAGTCGGTTTGTGGGTGTCGTAGTGTGGGCGGAGCAGAGCCCCGCCACTACGTTTGTTTCTACGTGTTACGGATTATCACTGGGATTTTATGCCAGTTTTAGCTTGTGGTATTAATTGGATAATCATTTCTAATGCTAAAAGGGGTGTTTTTATATTAGAGTTTAATCTTCATAGCATAAATATATACAGCATTACTATAAGGCTTACTTTAGCTTTGATAATAGCGGGGGCTGTGGGGTATGAGCGGGGCAGACGGCGAGAGTTTGCGGGGATTAGAACCTACATGCTGATAGCGCTTGGCTCTGCTATGGCAATGCTTATTAACCAGTACATCTTCGAGCGGGTGGATGGGAGTATCGACCCTACCCGAATTGGGGCACAGGTGCTTTCGGGGATTGGTTTTCTTGGAGCGGGCACTATACTGGTTATCGGCGGGCAGAAGATTAAGGGGCTTACCACGGCGGCGGGGCTTTGGACTACTGCGACCATCGGACTTGCCTGCGGTGCGGGGTTTTACATGGGTGCGGTTATCGGCGGGGTTTGTATCTTTACGGTAATCACCGCTTTAGAGCATTTTGACTACAAGGTAAAGCACGATTTTAACACGTTGTGGTACTATGCCGAGGTTGAGGACATGGAGGTCTTTTCCTATATTAAGGAACAGCTCTCTCTACAGGACATCGAGATTACCGACCTTCGGGTAGCGAAGGAGCACAGGATATTTCAGCTTAGCTTTGCCATCCATCTGGAACACAAGGTTAACCTTAATCCCATAATTGCGCAGATAACCAAGGATGATGGGATTATAACGCTACGTGAGGAGCGAAACATGTAAGGGTTGCCTAGATTTAATATTAACATATTCTTACAATATGATTGGACATCTGACACAGGTTTACTAGGATAAGGGGGATTATATGGACTGTACAAGGATAAAGGCGCTATATGACGGGATAAAGGGGTCGATGGAGCGGGTTGTTTTAGGCAAGAGTGAGGTAATCGATAGGATAATAATATCCTTGCTAAGCCGCGGGCACATCCTGCTTCAGGATATCCCAGGGACGGGCAAGACCACCATTGCAAAGGCGCTTTCGGCGGCGATTAGCTGTAGCTTTAAGCGGGTGCAGTTTACCCCCGATCTACTGCCGTCGGATCTTATAGGGATTAATTTTTACAACCAAAAGCAGGGTGAGTTTGTCTTTAAGCAGGGTGCGGTATTTACAAACATCCTACTAGCGGACGAGATTAACCGTGCCACCCCACGCACCCAGTCCAGTCTGCTTGAGTGCATGGAGGAGTGTCAGGCGACGGTGGACGGCAAGACCTATCCCCTCCCCCCGCCGTTTCTTGTAATTGCAACCCAAAACCCAATCGAAACCCAAGGCACGTTCCCTCTCCCCGAGGCACAGATCGACCGTTTCTTTATGCAGTTATCGGTAGGATACCCCGATTTTGACAGCGAGGTTAGCATGCTTAACTCCCAGTCGGCGGCTCACCCGCTATCGAGCATAACCCCAGTCTGCACCGCTAGAGAGATAGCCGAGGTCTGCCGACAGATCAACGAGGTTACGGTATCAAACGAGGTTATGCAGTACATAGTGCGCTTAATCACCGCCACCAGAGAGAGCGACAAGATACAGCTAGGGGTAAGTCCACGTGGCACACTTGCACTTCTAAGGGGGACAAAGGCGGTTGCCGCCATCAAGGGCAGGGATTTTGTTCTACCCGATGATGTGCGTGAGGTCGGGGAGGATATCCTATCCCACCGCATAATCTGCAAGGGCTACGCCATCTCCGCCTCCGACAGCGGTGCGAGGGCGGTAGTAAGGGAGATAATCCGCACGATGTCGGTGACGTGATGGGTTTTGGGGGGAAGGGTCAATAATATAGTGAAAGTAGGTGGTTTTGTTGACAATAACAATAGAGCAATTAAAAAAACTAAAGAATTTGAATAGATTTAAATGGACAACACATATTTTAGCTAGGCTACAAGAACGTGGAATTAATCCTAGTGACATCAAAAACTGTATCGATACAGGGGAAATAATTGAACAGTATCCAGATGACCACCCATATCCTAGTTGCTTAGTGGTAGGATTCTGCGTTAACAATGACTATCTCCATGCAGTTATAGGCATTGGAAGTGGTTATCTTTGGTTAATAACGGCATACTATCCTTGTCTAAAAAGGTGGGAAGATAACTTTAAAAAAAGAAAGGCGGGTGCGTTATGAATTGTTTTTATTGTAAAGGTGATATTAAATCGGGCAGTACAAACCACGTGGTGAGTTTAAAGGACTGCATTATTATAGTAAAGAATGTGCCGTGTAGTGAATGTGTTCAGTGTGGGGAAACATTTTATGACGACCATGTGGCGATGGAGTTAGAACGGATTGTAGAGAAGGTGAAGAATATTGTAAGTGATGTTGCGGTATTTGAATATTCAAAGATGGCGTCGTAGCTTGCGCACAAATCCAGATAAAAAGGAGCTTATATGATAGATGATAGCATTATAATCCGCCCTCTTGAAAAGGGGGATAGAGCGCTTGTTGTTGATTTTTTCTCAAAGTCTAGGATGGGACATGAGAGCAGGATGTTCTTTAACCGCCGTAACGGCAACCTTAATCGGGCGCTGAAATTCTTTGATGATACCCTAGAAAACCATGTTAACTGGATTGCTTTTGATGGCGAGCGGATGGTGGGGTATGTGTTTTTATGGGACATCGATAAGAGCGTTGTATGGTTTGGGATAGCGGTGTCGGACGATTATAAGGGGCAGGGTCTGGGGACACGGCTTACACAGACTGCTATAGAGTACGCTAAAGCCAACGGCAAGGGCGGGATTTTGTTGACCACCCATATCGCTAACTTTAGGGGGCAGGCTTTATATGAGAAGTGTGGATTTGTTCAGATTGGTACTGACGATAGAGGTGAACTACTCTATCTGCTACGGTTTTAATACATAAGGAGATAGCTAATTTAACATGACAATTTTGGTAATAGATGGGCAGGGCGGCAAGATTGGCCGACTTGTAATCGAACGGATAAAGAAGGGGTTTCCCGATTATGTTGTAGTCGCAATCGGGACTAACAGCATAGCCACCGCGCAGATGTTAAAGGCGGGGGCGGATCATGGCGCTACGGGGGAGAATCCTGTGGTGGTAAACAGCAGTAGAGCCGATGTAATTATAGGCCCTGTCGGTATAATCTCGGCGGATTCTCTGCTTGGTGAGGTCACCCCTGCTATGGCGGTGGCGGTAGGGCAAAGCAGGGCGAGAAAGATTCTAATCCCTGTAGACCGCTGTAACATCTACATAGCGGGTCAAAAGGATACCACCCTAGCGGGGTATATCGAGGACGCGGTTTCGGAGTTAAAGGGTATCTAGATATGTAACCTTCGGTATAATCTATAATATGCATATAGATGGTGTAAAAAGGTTAATTTTAGCGGATACTGCTTGAAAAAGGAGAGGTGCAGACAATAGATGGGTTTTATTGTCTGCACTTTTTATCGGTTTGTTTTACCTAAAGCTACCATCACTGCCCTACCCTTTTATCGAGCCTATCATACTTACCTTGGTAGCGCGTATCATAGTTAGTGGTTAGTTTATGGTTGTTTGGTTAGGGCTGTAATTCGTTTATCCTTTTATCCACATCGGATTTTATCGCGTTTGTTAGCTCCTCTAGGCTTTCAAATCTAAGCTCGGGGCGGATAAAGTCTAAAAACTCTACACGTAGAGTTTTGCCATAAAGGTCACCGCTAAAATCCAGAATATGGGTTTCACAAAGCGGTAGGCGCTCACCTTGTATGGTAGGCTTTACCCCAATGTTTGTGACACTTTTGTAGCATGCGCCGTCGATTGTGGTGCTAGTCGCGTAGATTCCGTAGCGTGGGACTAACACCTGTTCGGTGAAGTGCTGATTTATCGTTCTAAACCCGATGGTTCGTCCTATCTGGTTACCCTTTTGCACCTCCTCTTGGATAAAGTATGGGTAGCCTAGCAAACGGTTGGCAGACTTAATGTCGCCCGCTGTTAGTAGCTCTTTAACGCGGGTGGAGCTTATCGGTGCGCCTGCGTCCATCACCCTATCTGCTATAGAGAGTGACACATCACTCTCGTTACAAAGTGCTGCCAGAAGGGCGGTATCCCCTGCTCGGTTTAATCCAAAACGGTAGTTAAAGCCACAGCTAATCGCTTTGGCTTTTAGCCTGTCTATCAGGATGTCCCGCACAAATTGAGTTGGTGAAAGTCCTTTAACCTTCGCAAAATCCAGCATTACCACCGTCTGGACACCTAGCTGTTTAAGCACATCGATCCTTCCTGCTGTGGAGAGGATGTGCCGCCCCTTTAGCTCGATTCCGCTCTCGCCAAACATTAGCACCATCGTCGCAAGCTCTGTATCAAGTGCGGCTTTTATCACCGCTTTATGCCCTAGGTGCACGCCGTCGAAGTAGCCTAGCGCTATGGCGTGGGGGGTGTGGTTTATAGGTATCTCGTTTAATATCTTCATTATACAAACCTTTTCTCTGTAATTAATTCCATTTTATCCCTATTAAGGGTAGCGGTTGCGATAAATTGGCGGTCATAGCTGTAGACCCTGTAGGAGCTGTCCATATCCTTATACTTTATTCGGTTAAGATCTAGCCTAACGCCGTTTAGGAACATTCTAGTCTGCACCTCGCTTAGGTAGATGGCGGGTAGGTGGAGTAAAACCTGCTCGGTCGGGAGCAGTGCCGCCTCTAGTGCGTTGTCGCTTGCCAGTGCTTGCACCTGTTCTAGGGTGTAGGATTTATCTAATGTAAAGCCGTTTGACATGGTGCGGACAAGCTCGCCCATTACAGCGCCGCAACCTAGCAGACGTCCTAAATCATCGCATAGGGTACGGATGTACGTCCCCTTTGAGCACAAAACCCGAATAAACCCCGACTGGGCTTGTGGGTCGAAGCTTGTTATCTCGATTTCATGGATGGTAACCGCGCGTTTCTCCCGCTCTACCTCTATCCCCTGCCTTGCGATGTCATACAGCCGCTGACCGTTTATCCTAACTGCCGAGTACATAGGCGGGGTTTGCTGTATATCTCCGATAAACTGCGGGATTAAGCGCTGTATATCGGATCTTTCCACGTTTGAGGGGGCGATGGTTAGGGTTTTGCCGTGGGTGTCTAGCGTGTCGGTTGTTCTGCCGAAGATAATCTCGGCTAGGTATTCCTTCTTATCGTTGCCGTATGGGTTTAGATCCGCCGCTTTGGTGGCTGTCCCGAAGAAGATTGGCAAAACCCCTGTCGCCATTGGGTCGAGTGTTCCGCTATGCCCGATCCTTTTGGTTTTGCTCATCCCTTTAAGTCTTGCGATAACGTCAAACGAGGTGTAATCTTTTGGTTTATTAATGGTTAAAATTCCATTCATCGGCTATAAACTCTCCTTTGTGGATTATTAACAGTTTAATTTTAATAATAGTTATCAATATTTATTATGAACTTTTTGTAAAGTCTATTGCAAAAATTATACTGCTGTGGTATAATAAGGCTGTACTGATAAAGACTATTACTGTAGCATGTATTATGGTTATGTAGCAATGCGGTTTTACGATTATGTGGCAAGGGCTATGTCTACTTTACCTTACTTTGTAATATAATAGGTAGTGTTATGGTAGTTTTTATCGTTATAACTTTGAGGAAAAAATAAAAAATATTTTAGGAGGATTTAAGATGAAAAAATTTGTATGTACAGTATGTGGTTACATCCATGAAGGAGATACCCCGCCAGCAAACTGCCCACAATGTAAGGTAACTGCTGATAAATTTAAAGAGATGAGCACAGATTCAAGCTCCCTTACTTGGGCTGATGAGCACAGAGTTGGTGTTGCTGCCGGTGTTGACGCTGAGATCCTTGAAGGACTAAGAGCAAACTTTGCAGGTGAATGCACCGAAGTTGGTATGTATCTTGCTATGTCACGTGTTGCTGACAGAGAAGGTCTACCTGAAGTTGCTGAAGCTTATAAACGTATCGCTTTTGAAGAAGCTGAACATGCGGCTAAGTTCGCTGAGCTATTAGGTGAAGTGGTTTACGATTCAACTAAAGCAAACCTTGAAGCAAGAGTTGCGGCTGAACATGGCGCTTGTGCAGGTAAAAAAGCTATCGCTGTTAAGGCTAAAGAGCTAGGTCTTGACGCAATCCATGACACCGTTCACGAAATGTGCAAGGATGAAGCACGTCACGGTAAGGCATTTGAAGGTCTGCTAAACAGATACTTTGGCTAATTAAACTAAGGTCAACCCACCTATTCAGAGGTGGTAACCCGATTACTTTTGTAGTCCGCTTTCTTTACGGGCGGATTACAACGAAGCATTTACCTCATTAACTGGACAATCAAACTGTTGTTTTTTTAGCTAAGGATTCAACAGTATTTTGTAGTAACTATTGCCCAGTAGATAACCACTTTCCATACCCATAACGGTTAGTCACCGTTATGGGTATCAGTTTTGCCCGCATTTAAAGCATTATGCCACACCACAGTATTATAGCATATCATAGGAACGCATACAATGCGTCCCCTACATTGGTTTCATTCTATGGTACACTCCGCTCAAATTAATGCACACGGTGCAACCCCTACCCCCTTATACAACCTTAATGCAAAACTCTTTGCATACCCCGCCGCAGTAGCCGCATAGGATACAGCGTTTATGGTCGCAGACCGCCTGACCGTCAACTACCGACAGCGCAGACTGCCCGCACCGTTTTACACATAATCCGCACCCGACACAGTGGTCGTCGATATGAAGCCGCCTTGTCCTCCCCCGCAGTTCTAGCAGGGTTTGATCCTCCACACGGCTGTTGTAGTAGCGGATGTTAGAGATAACCTCCTCGTCTGACTGCATACCAATCGCCACGCTGTCCACGCAGTCCAGCGAGTAGACGTAGTTAAAGCAGTCTGTCGCCTGCCGATAGAGGTTTCCCCCGCCAAGCGCTTTCATCGAGAACACCCCGATACCTGCATTATGCGCCGCTCTAACCGCCGATTCCATCATAACTCCGTCGCCGTCCACCACGCCAAGTCCCTTCATATTAACAAGCGGGTGGATAACATCGAGCCCCTTTGACACCGCACCCTCCACCGCCGCTATGGTATGCATAGACGCTCCCACCGCTCGGATAACCCCGCTTTGGACACACTCATAGAGGTATTCCAATGCTTTTGCGTGCCCGTTTAGGGTGTGGATACTCTCCTGCTCGTGTAGCATAAAGATGTCGATATAGTCACGGGAGAGCTCTTTTCTTGCCTGTTCCACCGCCGCTACCGCAAGCTCTCTGGTGTAGGCATAGGTTTTGGAGCTTATCACTATATCCTGTCGGTTTGCAAGCTTCATCCCTTGTTTTAGGTAGGGGTAGGTTTCGTAAAGCTCGGCGGTATCGAAGAAGTTTATCCCGTGCTCGATGGCGGTAGCGATAACCTGCCCGCCCTGCTTTATTGGAAGGTTTGCCTGTAGCGGGCCGACTGTGAGCGTTCCAAAACAAATAGGGGAAACCCTAATATCGGTTTTCCCCAAGGTTTTGTATTGTTCCTGTAAAAGATAATCCTGATTATTCATACCTTTAGTTTGAGTTATCCCTCGCAATTGGCTGGCTTAGATAGCTTCGTACCATCGCCTGTAACAGCTCGTCGCGGTCAATACGGCTTATAATATTACGTGCGTTGTTGTAGGTTGTTATATAGGTAGGATCTTCCGAAAGGATGTAACCCACCAACTGGTTTATAGGGTTGTATCCTTTAACGATCAGGGCGTCATATACAGTTAAAAGCATCTCCCGAAGCTGTGATTCCTTCTCGTCATGAATGTTAAACGTCATCGTCTTGTCCACTGTGTTCCCTCCTCTTAAGTTACATATCTATATATTATCTTGTAATCGAATATACTATCTTAACTAATGATAGATCCTTATACCAAACTGTTATACAGCAATTTAAGATAGACTTTATACCTTCGTATTCTACTTCTTATATTAATTATATATGACAAACTGCCGATAATCAATAGTATAATTAAAAGTTTACAAATAATTTTTGAAATATGTAATAAATGTACAAAAAAACGTTATATTTGGATAAAAAACCGCCGTTTTCTAGCTATTAACGTAATTTTTATTCTGTTATATAGATATATTCGTTTGATTTTGTAAAATTATGGTGTTTTGTTAGGTAAAATTACGTTAAAGTATTTGTAAAGATATGTGTAATTTTGTCTGTAGGTTTCGGCGACGTAGCCGTCGGTGATAGGTTTGGCTATTGTGTAACGCATGGCAGGCGAACGCAAGGGTCAGTGAAAGGTTGTTTTTGGTGTGGTCGTTGATTTGCGTGGTTTATGTTGTTTGGTGTGGAAACCGTATCGAATACCATTGGAACGTATATTATATCAGTGCACCATTGAAGCATATATTGTATCACAGCATACTATTGGAACGCATGCAATGCGTTCCCTACGTAAACGGTGCGCAAATTCGATTTTACCGTAAAGATCAAATCTGAGCGCAAACTGGAACGCAAACAACCCAAAACCCACAGCAAACCCAAACCACCCCACAAACCCCAAAAGCTGTACTGGACACTAAACCAGATTAACACGCACAAACTGTATCCGTGGTTACCGGCAGGTACAGGCATTACAAATGGTACAAACACAGCATCAACTGGCTCATTCAAGGCTACTACCCGAGGTATAAACCGACCCCTTCCATAAACCTCGTGCTGAAGCCGCCCCACGACAGAAAGCTTTCGTCAAAAAACCTAACCCTTCCTGTTACATCCGTTCGCGGTTTAAGCTGAAAAACGGTAACAACCTAAACGAGCAATACAAACACCCTTTTTTCAGGTTAAATCGCCACATCGGCGTATGTAAGAGTAAAAAAGCGTTTGTTGCGCGCTTATTCATAAGTAAACTTGTATGGGGCGACTGCCAATAAGTAAGTCGTGGTGTGCGGCGAAACGCACAAAAACTAATCAGTTGCTGTGATTATGCGTTATATGTAGAAACAAAAACAAATGTGAAACGTAAAACAAACGTAGGGGCGACCCTTACGGTCGTCCGCTAGATGAACCCACAATCCAAAGTGAAACGTACAAACCGGACGCGCAATGCGCGCCCCTACACCACGTGTGCAACAGGTGGATAACACCACAATACCATGGGGGCAAGCCCCATGGTAGGATAGTAGAAATGATTAACCACGGATCATGGCAAAGATCTCTTTTAGCTTTGGAGGTTGACCGTACATTAGTACACCAATACGGTAGATACCCGCTGAAAGATATCCTACACCGATGGTGGACGCAATCAAAACTGCTATCGAGATTAGAATCTCCCATATCGATACGTTGCCCATTGCAATTCGTACAAACATCGCCATTGGTGAGGTGAACGGAATGTAGGAGCATACCTTTATTAGTATTGAATCTACATTACCACTGCTCATCGAGAACATTACCACCATAAATGCGATTATAAATAGGAAGGTAATCGGCATGGTTGAGGTATTTAACTGCTCAATACGGCTAACCATCGAACCTAACGCACCGTACATAAATGCGTATAAGAAGAACCCTAGTATAAAGAAGATAACTGCGTATATTAGTATGGATATCGGCATGTTAAAGATGGACTGGATTATAGCGTTATCCTTATATAACTCGGAATTTAGGTTGTAGAATAGATACCCGCTTCCAAAGATTAACACAAACTGTAGTAACCCCGCTGACCCTATCCCGAAGATCTTGCCGAACATTAGATGGGTCGGCTTTGCGGACGTGATAAGTAGCTCCATCGCACGACTGGATTTTTCGGTGGCTACCCCTGTGGACACAAACTGACCGTACAGCAGGATCGCCATGTATAGCGCAAAGATTAGTATGTAGGTGTAGAAGAAGTTCTTCATCTGATCCTTGCCGCTTTCGGTCTGGACTATCTCCCTGCTTACGTTTGAGTTTATAATGCTGTCGATTGCTTTTGAATCTGCACCTAGCTGGGTTAGCTGATTTGTCTGGTGGCGAGTTTTCAGCAGTTCATCGATAAGGTAGCTTGTTGTGTCATACATACCGATGTTCTTTACGATATACTGGTAGCTTAGATCGCCTGTCAGCAGGACGGCACTGGCGTATTTCCCTGATTCTACCTCGCTTTTTAGGGTGTCGATGTCGCTATTTGTCGCTTCTACCTTGTTGTCTGGCATTGCGTTTGCAAAGAAGGCTAGGTCTGCTTCGTCGGTTGTTCCACTAATTGCGATAACCGACTTTTCACCTTTACCACCGCCGTTATCATCTTTTGTAAAGGCTTCCAAAATGCGCGGTAAGGACAAGGCGGCAAAGATGGCTAGCACCATAAACACCGTTATACCGATAAAAACCTTGTTCTTTGCGTAGTTCATAAACTCGAACCTAAAGATTGTTAAAAGCTTTTTCATGTAATATTCTGCTCCTTTTAGTTGTTAGTTTTAGTAGCTTGTAGATAGTTTAAAACCCACCTATCACCCCTACCCTATGGTATATCGAAATCCGATATGTGGTGTCCCTGATAACAGCCTACAGGGTTAAACAGGCACGCTCCTTGTGGAATTAATTGGAATATAGTTGCTAATTATCATCTATTAATTCTCGGTGTATTCTACGAAGATGTCGTTTAATGACGGTTCGTAGACGGTAATTCCATCAAACTCTACCCCTAGCTTTGCAAGCGCAGTTACAAAAGTCAGCCTGTCGGACTCCGCCTTTAACGTTACCTCTAGCTTGTCGTTTGCAATGCCGTCTGATGTGATACGGGATGATACCGCTAGTGAGGTTAGGTTTTTATCGACTGCGGATTTTACCGCCTTAACGTCCTCGCCTGTAATTATCAGACGTTTACGGTCGTATCCACGTTTTATCTCCTTAATCTTACCCGAGAGGACGATCTCGCCTTTGTTTAGTATCGCTACGCTCTCGCAAAACTCCTCGACGTAGCTCATCTGGTGGCTTGAGAACAGTACGATTTTACCGCTTTTGATAAGCTCGGACACTACGTCCTTTAGTAGCATAGCGTTAACCGGGTCTAACCCTGAAAACGGTTCGTCGAGTACCACTATGTTAGGGTCGGTGATTAGTGCGCAGGCTAGCTGAATCTTCTGCTGATTACCCTTTGAGAGGGTGTCTAGCTTTGCGTTAATGTACTCGCCCATCTCTAAGCGGTTTAGCCATTTTACCGCCGAATCCTTTGCGGCTTTCTTATCCATTCCACGAAGCTGACCAAAATACACAAGCTGTTCCAGTATCGGCTTCTTTGGATACAGTCCCCGCTCCTCGGGTAGGTAGCCAATGTTTAGCTTATCCCGCTGTATCGGTCTGCCGTCGATCAAAACCTCGCCTTCCCCGCTAAATACACCCATGATAATGCGGATGGTGGTGGTCTTACCCGCTCCGTTTCTGCCTAAAAGTCCTAGCGCATTCCCGCTTTCCACCTCAAAGCTGATCCCTTTTAGAACCTTTTTCTCCCCAAAGCTTTTACGAAGCTCCCTTACCTCAAATTTCATTCCTGAAAATCCTCCTAATATTTATTACGATAGTATAGCTTAAGTGATGCCCCAACAAGTGCCACAAAAAAGAAGGCGCCAAGCAGGGTGAAGAACACGACCTCGTTAAAGTATCCCGCCATTATTGTGCCAAGCGCTAGCCCCGCCAGTGTTATAGTGATACTGATACCCCCGCTCCTTTCCCTAATCCAGATTAACCGCTCGTCTTTCTCCTTTATGTAAAACTTCTTTAACAGCTTATCGTCCCGCAGTGCCCTAGTGTACCGCACTATCCAGAAGATTACAACCAGTTCTAGACCTATGCAAAACCCCAGATTATACCCCGCTATAAACTCCCGAACATGCAGGTTTTCACTGCCCGCTCCTAGCTGTCTAAATCCAACCCAGATTAGAAGCACCACTAAAAAGCTGTATCCGCCTAGGGCTCTGCTTCTGTTCTTTATGGTCTGTCTATACCTCTCCATTATATCTCCTCCAGATCCGAAAAGTCGAACACATCCTCTATGGTGGTGTTAAAGTATCTTGCGATTTTATAGGCTAACACCAGTGAAGCGGTGTATTTCTCCACCTCTAATGAGGTTATAGTCTGGCGGGTCACCCCCACCGCTAAAGCTAGCTCCTCTTGCGAAAGTTTATGCTTTTTTCGCAGCTCGGCTATCCTAGTCCTCACTAATTCACCCCCATTTATGCAATGTTAACTTTGCATTTTTAGTATAGCATACTTTGCATTGTCTGTCAAGAGGTATTTTTACAGTCATAAAAAATTGTCACAATCAGGAAAGCTTTCCTCAATTGTGACAATTTTTTTAATCCGTTTTACTGTAAAGTTATGTTAGTTTTTTACCTCAAACAGGTCATAGATTGAACAACCTATAATATCCTCAAAGTACCGTTTTATCTCAAATGTAGCGTTCCACCTGTCTATTGTGTAGGCGGCAAAGCCGTACCTTCTTGTTACATCCACAAACCGTTTTTCCAATATGCAAAACCCATCCTCTAATGCTAGGCTGTCGGCTAGCTGTACCAGTTTATCGTAGTCGTCGTAGGTTACACTTGGTATGTAGCTGTAGATAAAATCCCGCTCCTGCTGTGACACGTCCCATCTGCCGATCTCGGTGTCGGGGTTTTGGATCATAAATGAGTGGGTCATGCAGATTTTCGCTACATCCTCCCATCCATTTGAGATACAGTAGTTGTAACCGTCCAAAATGTGGCGCATGGAGGTTACCCCTTCCCGTCTGCCGATATCGTGCATTGCTCCTAGTATATAGGCTTTCTCGGGGTCAAGATTGTCGCTCCTTTTTGCGATATAGCTACATGCCAGACCTGTATGTATCGAGTGACCCACCCATGGCCCTGGATTTAAAGTGCCCCCAAGCTGTAGCTGTTTATGCGCTGTTTCTTTATCGGGGTATTGTCTATCCATGTTATTCTCTTTCCGCCAACAGGCAATAGATGTAAATTATCAGTAGGTAATCTGGTTTCTTTTGTTGTACAGTGTTTTTGAGCCAAAATACAGTGAGCAGAACACCGCTAGGCAGGTTACGGCGGTGATTGCGATTATAATTGCGATTTGGTAGAGGATAGCGGTTGAAGGGAGTGTGCCTGAAAGGATCTGGCCTGTCATCATCCCCGGGAGGGAGATTATCCCCATAGTGAGCATGGAGTTTAGGGTTGGTAGCAGTGCGGTTTCCAGTGCACTACTAACGAATGGGGTTAGTATCCTATTCGGGGTTACTCCGATGTTTATTAGGGTGTCCACCTTGTTTTTCTGCACCGACAGGCTGTCGTTAAAGGACTTTAGCCCAAGGCTTACCCCTGTCATAGCGTTACCCATAATCATCCCGCCGATCGGGATTGTGTACTGCGGGTTAAAGAGGTCTACCCGTACCACCGCTAGGATAAAGAAGCTGATTATAACCAGTCCTGTCACCGAAAGCGACACCGCTACCACCGCTTTAAACCGTGGGTTTAGAGCTTTATTTCGGGATAGGACGGTGTAGACCGAGAAGGATATCATTAGGACGAGATACCCTGTCGTCAGCAGTGGGTGGGGATTTTTGAAGATGTAGGTCAGCACCACCCCCGCAAGGATCAACTGAACCGTCATGCGAAGGCTTGCGACTAAAAGAAGCTTTGTCTGGCTGATTCTGTTTCGCTTCATCACCCATAGCACCACTAGAAGGAGCAAGTAGATTAGCGAAAACTGCCAGAGGTTTAGTGTAATTATATCGTTCATACCCTAGCTGCACTCCATATCTATTATCTCGTTCGCATACTGTGTGGCGAGCGGTTTATTGTGGGACACCACGATTAGGGTAATCCCCTCCTTGTGGCAGAATTTTGTGATACTCTCAAAGAAGGTGGCGGCGGTTAGGTCGTCTAGTGCACTTGTTGGCTCGTCTAGCAGTAGCACTCTAGGCAGGAATGACAGGCAGATGGCGGTATAGACCCGTTGCCTCTCCCCTCCCGACATGGTGGTGCAGTCGGTATCCAGTGAAAAATCGGCGGCACACAGACGTAAAAACTCGGTCATCATGCTATCCGACAGCGTGGGTAGGTCACGGTAGGTGTAAAACTCGGCAAAGTTATCCCGAATGGTAGCGCTTGCCAGATACACCGACTGTCCGCAGAGCAACACCTCCTGCCGAAGCTTTATGGTATCGTACCCGCTTATATCCTTGTCGTTGTAGCGTACAGACCCGCTATCCGCTGTCAAGACCCCGTTTAAAAGCCGCAGCATGGTACTCTTGCCGCACCCGCTTTTTCCGCAGATAAAGGTTGCTTTATCCCGCTTAATCTCAATATACGGATAGGCTATGATTCCTTTAAAGGTCACGTCCTTTAGTGTGAATATCGGCATACTACCTCCATCTATTGTGGTTTTGTTATCCTCTCAAGCTCTGCAAAGATAGCTTCGGTTTCAGCTTTATCCTTACTGTTAAACACAAGGTATACACCGTCTTGCTTCTTCACGGCTATGCATTTAGGATTTGAGGTCATTATCGCGCAGTTATAGTTTCCGAATGTCATGTTCTCAAATGTACCCGTCTGTATTCCAGGTATTCCCACCCCGAAGGTTCGCTTTCCGTAGTTAACATCCTCCATAATCTGGACGTCCTCGATATAGGAAAGCTGTACCGTTTCACTAAACATAAAGGCGGTGACTTTTATGTAGTCGTTTGTAACCTCAGTCTTTACCCCCATAATATTTGCCACTGCAAACAGTATCCCTACGGCGGCAACGATTATGACAGGTGTTATGAATTGTTTTAATCTTTCGTTCTTCATGTCTACTCCTTTTGTAGCAGTGGTTTTTATAGCATATCCATATTATACCGCTATTCCCTTCCAAAGTCAATAGTGTTTGTGAAAAGTTTGACAGGATAGGTTACTGTATAAGAAAAGCTGTATAGACCCTATGTTTGTTTGGGCTATACAGCTTTTTGGTTAAAGTTAAGGAGGTGAGGATTTTGTAAGCATTTTCCGACAAAATTAGCCAAATTTAATTGACATTTACCAAATTTTATGATAT
>CAZAOY010000025.1:0-36034 GCA_964486925.1 uncultured Oscillospiraceae bacterium | reverse complement strand
CAAAGCATGTTAATCCGAACTTTATGTTTTTGCGTTGCGTATAGTTGGGTTTGCAATAAGAATACCGAGTAAGATATAATCTTTACTCGGTATTCTTATTTTTCTTGATAGATACTTGATATACCTGTATGATATGTGGTATAATAGGGTCTACAATATAAACAGGTGTTGGATTGCGGGTTTTATACCCGCTGTATATAAATGAAAAAGGTGGTTTATGAACAGATACAGAATAATAGCCTATATCTTAATCATATCAATACTAACCCTAGCCTTAACAGCGTGTTCACCTAATAAGGTAAAGGTGGGGGAGGGTCGTTATTTCTCTAACCTGTACGATAATGAATCGCAGGATTACCTAGTTAGCGTGTTGCAGTCTAACAACATATCAAAGGAAGGTACGCAGAATGTATTACAGCTAGTGCAGAGATATAATAAACAATTTGAGGATATTCCTGTTAACAAAGAAGGAATTGAAGAGGCCGATAGCTTTATAATAAATTACGATGAAGTAACGGCGACTAATATATGGTATGAGTTTTCCAATAACATCTACAGTGACGTAAACTGCCGAGTTTTTTCCTATGCTATGGTTAAAGACTTTATTAAGACCGAGAAAATCTTTGAGGGGAATAGCAATAACCTAATGTTTGACCAAAGCTGTATCTACCAGTATCTCAAGGAGGATAGCAGTAGCTACGATATAAACAGCTTTACTGCCTTTTTTGCTACAATGTACCCACCAGAATTAAGCTCTAAACAGGACGTAGCTAGCTTTATAGTTAAAGAGTGGAAGGGCAGGGGTATATCCTTTCCTTTAGATATGAAGGCAAAGATGGTTAACATGTTTTTTTACGATAAAGAGTTTAATGAAATCTTTGTAGGTCATAGTGGGGTGCTAATGGAGGTGGAGAACGGCTTTGTTTATGTGGAAAAGCACTCTCCTACACTGCCTTACCAGCTGTTTACCTTTAATGATAGGGCGGATTTAATTGACTATTTTGGTAAGAGATTTGAAGCTTATGCTAGCGAAAGTAATACGATCGTTTTAATGGAGAATGATAGGTTGTTATCAGATTAGAGGGATGGCTTTGGTTACCTTTTTAATTGCACTAATAGACATGGCGGTATGTGTCCACAATAGTATATAATTAAATAATCGGAGGATATTTTATGGTGCTACAAACTGAAAGGTTATATCTGCGCGAGATTACTAGGTCGGATTATCATTCCCTTAGCAGGATACTACAGGATAAGGATGTAATGTATGCCTATGAGGGAGCGTTTAGCGATGAGGAAACGCAGGGGTGGCTTGATAGACAGCTACAACGGTACAAGGACTATGGGTTTGGTCTTTGGGCGGTTGTGCTAAAGGAAACGGATGAGATGATAGGACAGTGTGGCCTGACTATGCAAAGCTTTAATGATAAGGAGGTCTTAGAGATTGGATACCTGTTCCAGAAAGACTTCTGGCATAAGGGTTATGCGGCGGAGGCGGCGATTGGATGTAGAGAATATGCCTTTAACGTTTTAGGTGTTGATGAGGTGTTTTCAATTATCAGAGATACCAATATTGCGTCCCAAAATGTGGCTAGGCGAAATGGTATGGAGATTGTAGAAAGCTTTGTTAAGCATTTTCGTGGGGTTGATATGCCGCATTATCTGTTTTCGGTTAAGCGGTCAAGGTAGTATAACAAGGGGGGAGTATAGTCATGTTACATATAACACGAATAGGCTCGGGTGGGGTTATACCTGTCTATCGGTGTCCGGCGGCGTGTAGGCATTGCTTGTATGGCTGTTCAAACAGGATGAACGGGCGCTATATTACAAGGGAGCAGGCGACGGAGCTTGCCGCGAGCCTTCGCTCGTGCGGGTGCAGAGCTGTCCATATAGGGGGAGGAGAGCCGTTTTTAAACTTCGACGGACTGGTAATGCTAATTGAAAGCTTGCACTCCTATGGTGTAAAGGTTGAGTACATCGAAACCAACGCCGCTTGGTGTGCTGACAGTCTTAGTGATGACCGTATACTAGCTATGCTCTCTAAACTAAAGGGACTTGGAGCGGACTGCCTGTTAATCTCCGCAGACCCGTTTCATGTAGAGTTTGTGCCGCTTAAAAAACCGCTAAGGTTAATTAACCTTTGTAAACGGGCGGGTATGGGATATTTTGTCTGGAAGCAGAGCTACCTTGATATGATGTCCCACCTTGATAGGGATAAGACCTACACACGTGTGGAATTAGAACAGGAATTAGGCAAGGATTACATCATAAAAACCGCGAACCACTACGGTTTATCCTACAACGGACGAGCCTTATCCATTGCTAGGGAGTTTATGCCAAAACAGCCGATAGAACAGCTACTATCAGACAAACCGTGTAGCGAGTTGTTAAACACAAACCACTACCATGCTGATTTTAACGGCTACTACATCCCACCGGGTTGTACAGGGATTGGGGTTTTACTACAGGATCTTAAGGAAAGTCTTACTGAAGAAAAATATCCTGTGTTTAACCTATTGGCAAACACAGGGATTAATGGTCTATATGAATATGCTAGACAGCGGGGTTTTACACATGATGAGGACGGTTATGTTAATCGGTGTGATCTATGCTTTAGTCTTAGAAAACACCTTTTATCTGCCGCACCGTCAGCAGATATCTACCCCGCTGATTACTACGATATATTTTAACGCTAATATTAAAATACTAACAAACTAGAAAGTGTACAATACATGCGGTTTGTGTGTGATGATTGTAAGACATTTCTATTGCAGATTAGTATTAGTCCTGCTCGCAGGTGTTAGCTTGATCTGGAATGCTACCTAGTGAGGTAATGTTTTCTTGAACCATAACATTCTCCATAACATAGTTTTTTGGAACTATAAGCTTTGTAACAAACGCTAGCAAAAATGTTACCCCGCAGATTATAAATACCAGAATATAGCTAGTTTTAGAGAAGCTATCCTGTAAAGCACCATAGATAACCTGCCCGATAGGGGCGGCGCAGGTGGAGGCGGCGGACAGGATTGCCATAACCTTGCCTAACATATGGTTAGGCGTTTCTTTTTGTATATGGGCAATGCAGAAGATTGAAACGGTGGTTGTAAGGATAAGCATCGCAACGGCACTAAGGGTAAATCCCCAGAAGGCTATCGGCTGTCCTAAGTTTTGGATGGATGGTAGGATAGCTATCGCCATAGGTATCATCATTATCGCCTCAATCGTAAGTAGGATGTAGATGTTACTCATCTTTAGTTTTTTGCTAATTACCGATACCAGTATTGCCCCGATAATACTGCTAGCCGCTAGTGCCGCTTGGGAGATTCCGTACATAACATCGGTGCTATTTAGCACAATCTTTACGATATACGGCACACCGATTGAGAATAGGGGAACTAAAAACAGGTTAAATGCCGCCGACAGACCCATTATCTTTAGGATAATTGGGTTTTCCTTTGCTACATAGGTAACCCCTTCCTTCATATCGCCGATTAGTGAAGGTATAATATGCCTATCAAGCGCTTTCTTTACAAACGGTATCTTAATAAAAATCTCCATTACCGCTGATAGGAAGAAGGTGATACAGCTAATGATTATCAACCAGTTTAGTCCTATTAGTGCATACAAGATACCGCCCAGTATAGGGCCTAGTATACCCGATAGAGCACCTACTCCAGATACAACGCCGTTAGCCTTTACTAGGTTGTCATCCCCTGAGATTAATACCGGTATGCTAGCCTGAACAGCGGGTTGGTAGATGGTACTTATTACGGTAAGTAACGTCATTACCACCCCAATTAGAACAACGCTGACCCCAAAAATCTGAGTCGAGATAAAGAATAAAAGGATAACCGCACTGCTAGCAAAGTCAAATGCTACCATAAGCCGCTTTCGGCTAAACCTATCCGCTATCGCCCCGCCTAGTGGAGAGAGTATGATTACCGGTATCATGGATATCGCTAGTATCGTTGCGAACACATCGGCACGTTTTGTAATGTCAAGCACGTATAACGATAACGCAAACCGCAGTATACTTGCTCCTGTTATGGATATTATCTGCCCTATTACCATTAGGGTAAAATTTCTGTTAAAGATCTTCATCTATAATTCTCCTTATGTTGTCAATATCTCACCAATTTGGCAGGTGGGTGAGATATCGATATTACCGGTGCAGTACAGCTTTCCAATACTGCAATTTCCCTTTAAAACCACATTGTTTGCGTGAACCTCTTTACTACATAGGTTGTCGGCGGTTAGGGTTGTGCATTCGATATAATCCACAAGACAGCTGTCGGATGTGTAACCTCTGCCGAGGTATGTATGTGAAAAGCTGTCAATTAAGCCGTTAAAGGTGCGGGTTACACCTCCGCCGTTTCGGTGCTGTATCTTTATGGTATCTCCATACATTCGGTAGATGGAGCATAGACCGTGTATATTGATGTTATCCACATTAATCTCACCATCACAGGAGATAAACCCCTCACAGACAAGCTTATCCCCCGAAACGTTACCATTTCTAATCTTTACCATACCCTCAAAGAACATGTCACCTATCTCGACATCCTGTAGTAATCGTACCATACCCTCGCTGTGGATGCTATCGGACTTTATCTTACCTATGCTCTTAAACATCCCCTCTGTGTAGACCGAGGTTGCAACCATATCTCCTTTTAGCTTACCAATCCCCTCTACATACAGTATATCAATCTTTCCGCCGTAGGACGAGCCAATCCCAACAATCTTATCCTCTTTTAGCTTATTCATCCCTTTATCACCTCCGCTACTCTAGCATACTCTGATATATTTATGCTCCCCGTATAGGTTACCTTATCGATAGAGCAGTACGAACCGATAGTCACATTACCTCCCGATACCCGCTCTGCCTTAATGCTGTCCACCTTGATGTTATCCCCCTCAATAGTTTTAAGGGTCATAATACCGTCGGTTAGATAGTGGTTTGAGGTAAGGTACTCAAGCCCCATCCCCGAGATAGTTCTATCTCCTGAGAAGCTTCTGCTTATTGTTATGTTTGTACCAACTACATCATCCACAAAGTTTTCGGGGTTTACTAGGATAAAGATATTCTCACCATTTATTGTACTGGCGTTAATCTGCCCAAAGCTGTAAAGATTTTCACAGCATATCTCCTCTGACGAGGATAGAAGGTTAGAGGAAACGATGCTTTTAAACTCCATCCCACTGGTAATGTTAAATGCATGTAGGCTTTCAAGTACATCTGATTTAATCACACCACGCCACTTAAGCACTCCGCCTAAAGCATTTACCGCCTTTCCTTTAATTGAGTTTCTAATATACCCACATTCTAGGTTTTCTGCGTCCACTTCCCCGGTGAATACCGCGCGGTTTACCTTGCAAGTACCTGTAAATACCATATCACCCATTGCAGAAAGCTCGCTTATCATACAGTTGTCTATACGGCTTTCGCCCATGCTTTTAAGTCGGCTTACTGTGCTATTACTAATGGTAAGCTCTCCCATACTACGTATCCGTTGTATCGTTGATGATTCAACCCTTGCTTCCCCCATAAGGACCATACTGTTTATCCTGCACTCGCTTGCGTTTAGTTCACCTAAAGCTACTACCCTGCCATATTCCCCGAAAACACTACGTTCCCCTAATGCAAAGATAGATCTCTCCATTTGTTCCACCTTCTTTCTATCCTAATCGCTGTTAAAGCTATCTTTGTATTTTACTGTAAATTCACTTGATATATCATTTAGCGCTAACTGGTCGACAATCTTAATACGGTTATCAAGATTTAATACCGTGGTAATGCACTCGCTAGTGGTATTATCGAATCTATCCTGTAATACTGCTAGGTAGTAGTTGTCTTGAAGCTTAAGAAGATAGAGCAGATATTCGGTAGACTTTAGACCATAAAAGCTTTCGATTAACGCTACTGTCATTAGATTAAGCTCGTTATCGGATATTTTATGCTTACCAATAAATCGTGAGAGCGCTACAAGCAGTATTAACTCTATATAGGTTAGGGTCTGTCGTTTTAGAGTATCCGTTACTACCGATACTATCTTTTCAGACAATTCGTCAACAAGCGATAGATCATCTAACGTAAAGAACCGCTCTGATACCCCAGGCGAGAACAGCTTTGCCAGATCCTCTAAGGAATGGGTATCCTTTAAGGTTAGTATCGCCTCAACCCGCTTTAGTACCTTTTCCTTTGGGAAGAAGGTTTCCTGTCCTGTAAATGACGACTGCTTAATAAACCAGTCACTGGGTATCAACCCCTCCCGCTTCCATCGGTATAGCTGACCATATGATATACCTGTCTGCGAAAGCAGATCCTTTTTAGAGATCACATTATTACCCCCCTTACCTTGGTGTGTTTATCGTAACAATGTTATGTTACATTGTTATTAGTGTAACATAACATTGTTACGATGTCAATAATAAATATTGCCGAGTAGCAAAATTTGTTACTCGGCAATATAAATTGATTGCGATTTAATATTATTTTGTTGCTTTTGCAGTGGTACTCCGTTGCCGTATAGCTTCGGCAAACATTACCGTTGCTGCACAGGCTACGTTAAAGGAGGTGGCACAGGCGTCCTTAACCATAGGGATTGATACTAAGGTATCGGATATCTCACTAAATTTGCGGCATAAGCCGTCGGTTTCGTTTCCTATCATAAATAGGGTAGGTGTGGTAAGGTCGGTGTCGAACAAGGTCTGCTCTGCATGGGCGGTGGTGCCAACTACCTTTAGGGTAGGGTAGGCTTCACGTAATGTGTTAATAAATCCTTCGATAGTTTCGTTGTCCGCCACACGGATTACAGGCAGGTTAAAGAGCGATCCCATGCTTGATACCACCACGTCGGGGTCATAGAGATCCACACAATGTCCCGTAATGATTAAGGCCTCCACCCCTAATCCCTCACAGCTACGGATGATCGTACCAAGGTTTCCACGATTAGATGGGCGATCAAACAGCGCAATTAGAGGGTTATCACTAAGGGATAGCATAGCCAGATTATCCTCGCGCATTTGAACCACAGCCATTAGCTTAGAGCTGTCCTCTTTTCCGCTAAGCTCGTCTATTAAAGCTTTCGGTAACTCATAGTTAATGCTAGTCTTTACAGTATTGACTACATTTCTCGCCCAGTCACAAAGCTCCTCCTCAAAGCTGTAGATAAAGGAGGTTATATTCCAATTATTCTTAATTGCCTCATTAATATTCTTAACACCCTCTACAAAAAACTCGTTGTAACGATACCGCTTGTTACGGTTGGTCTTTAGCACCTCGAATTTTTGATAGTCAGCGTCCTTTTTAAGTATACGTTTACAGTTCATTAAGCGTTATCCTCTTTATTTAACATTAAGGTGTAGATTAATCCGTCCTCTACCGGATCGGAGTAGAAGCCACCACGTGACCCCATAAGGACAAAGTTGTACCCCTCATATAAGGCGATAGCTTTATGGTTGGAGCGGCGAACCTCTAGGGTAATAAGCTGATTATTATTTAGCTTGCTAATTAGAATTAGCCTATCAAGCAGCAGCTTCGCAATTCCACGTCGCCTATAGGAGGAGGTTACCCCGATATTGTTAATGTAACATTCTCCTAGTATCGTCTTTGCGTTTACAAATCCCATAGGGGTATCGCCATCAAAGGCTACTAGTGTAATTGCAATAGGGGAGGTTAACTCGTAGGCAATCCCCCCTTTTGAAAAGCTTTGAGAGCCAAAGCATTCAACGCTTATTTTATGAACTGCTTCGACATCCTCTATTGTCATATCTCTTATACTAATCTGCATTGGTAATACGCTTAACCTCGTCTGTAAAGAACGCTAATAACTGATCACGGCTTTTACAGTAGACCGCTAGGTCCCCGCCATACGGGTCGGTTACATCCAGTACCTTAACCTTATCAGAAATGTCAGTAGGGTAGCAGGATAGGATAGTTTGCTTATGATGTTCGGTCATTACATAGATAACATCCGCCATCTCGATCATATCAAGGGTAATCCGCTGTGAGCGGTGATCCTTAATGTCAATATCAATCTCGTTAAGGGCGGCTATAGCGTGGTCGCTAGCAGGATCGCCGTCAAAGGCGGAGATCCCACAGCTTACAATTTCATATCCATCCGCTGTATTTAATTTGCCTAAAAGATGTGAGATAATCCCATGAGCCATAGGGCTACGGCAGGTGTTACCTGTACATACAATTAATATTCGCATTTTGGTTCTCCTAATTAAAGTATTATAAAGCTACCGTTTCATCCGAAGGATAGATCCTTCCTCAATCGGCATGTCAAGCGGGGTGTTATATATATTAGGTTCAGACTTTGAGGCTACCATTAGCTTAAGTCGTACCTTCATCTGGGCATGGTTTGCGGTGTCTAGCTCATTGCCAAATAGGTCGGTAATCTCTACCACCTTAACATCAAGGTATTCCGATAGAGGTTGTAACAGCTCTGCCGTTTCGTTAAGGTTAAACTTGTTCTTTTGAGTCACATAGAGGTAACCATCGCTAAAGTAATCCACCATTGCAACAACATCGTAGATACGTTCATAACCTCCGTTGTAGTAGTACTGGGTGGGGGTATCGAAGTAGAACCCAGTGGAGTAACGGCGATGGCTTACCTTTGTAACCTCATCGCTAAGCCACTCTGGTAGGGTAAAGTTATCAGGGTTTTTGGCATACTCTAGCAGTGCCAGCTTGTACGCATTTGTAACCACCGATACATAGTAGTCAGACTTTGCCCGTCCCTCAATCTTAAAGCTTGTGACCCCCGCCTTCGCTAGCTTATCAAGGTAGGATAACATGCAAAGATCCTTCGCGTTTAGGATATGCGTACCCTGCTCGTCCTCAAAGATAGGGTAGTATTCACCTGGGCGCTTCTCCTCCACAAGATGGTATCCCCATCGGCATGGCTGTGCACATTCACCTCGGTTTGCGTCACGGTTAACAAGGTAGTTAGACAGTAAGCACCGCCCAGAAAAGGATACACACATAGCGCCGTGAACAAATACCTCGATATCCATATCTTTCGGTATATGGTCACGAATCTCCTTTATCTCCTCTAGTGAGGTTTCCCTTGCAAGCACTATACGACGGCAGCCCATCTTGTAAAAGGCATTAGCGGTAGCGTAGTTTACAACCCCCGCTTGGGTGGAGATATGAACCTCAATATCTGGGGTGTACTGCTTTATAATATCCAGCACGCCGATATCACATACAATAAAGGCGTCTACCCCAATATCTCTTGCATACTGCAAAAATTTTGGTAGCCTGTCTAACTCCTCGTTTCGTGGTAGGGTGTTGCAGGTAACGTACACCTTAACGTTATGGCTGTGTGCGTATTCAACTGCTTTTTTTAACTCCTCGTTGTTAAAGTTTGTAGCGGAGGCGCGCATGCCAAACTCTGTTCCAGCAAGGTATACTGCGTCAGCACCGTACCTAATAGCGGCGACAAGTCTGGAAAAATCTCCCGCAGGGGCTAGTATCTCGGGTAGCTTTTTGTTCTCTATCTGCATTTAATATTTTGCTCCTAATTTTCTGTTTCTGGGTAGGATAACCTATCTAGGTACACCACCGCATCCTTTACATTTCGTACTAGACTGGCAGGCACCTCATTGGTAATCTCGCCCTCCATGAATTTTTTTGTGATTGGTGCTTTATGCGAACCTGTGCACTGCACTATAACCTTTTTAGAGTTAAATAGATCCAAAAGCCCTAGCGTAATACCGCTAGTAACAACAACCTCCTCGCTAAAGTACTTGCTGCTTACCGTTTTACTGGTATTATCAAGCTCTCTAACATGGCTACGGCTTGTAAGCAGTGCTCCAGGCTCGTTAAACCCGAGGTGACCATTCATCCCAACCCCTAAAACGGTAACGTCGATAGGTCCGTGGGTATCGATAAAAGCGTTTGCGCTTTCACATTCGCTAGCTAGATCATCCGCCTTACCATCAAAGAAAAAGTGGTTTTCGGGTTTAATGTTAGCAGGGTAGAGGAAGTTTTCCCCGATAAAAGAGATACAGCTACCATCACTTTCACTGCTAAAGCCAACCCATTCATCCAGTCCGATTACCGAAACCTTTGAACAGTCGATGTTGTGCTCCTTTATGTACTTTGTCAGATATAACAGTGTTTCTATCTGGGTATGACCTGCGGCAATACATAAAAGGCATTCTGGTTTTTTCTTAATTACCTTTATAATGTCCATTGCAGTCTTTTCGCTCATCTGCTCGTGTGTATCAAATACTTTGTATTTCATCTATTTATCCTCCCTACCTAAGTTAAACGAAAGTGCAGTAGACACCAGTCGTTTATATCTGTCTAATGAGATACCCTTACCACTGCTATCAAGCTTTTCAATCCCGATAACCGCCGCACCAACAATAGGTTCAACCACTGAGCTAACAATGTTAATGGTGTTAGAGTATCGCTTAATCTCCTCACAAAATGAATGGTATAGTGCGCTGTCTGTAGATTTAAAGACACTGCCTGTAAGTACAAGGTCATAGCTTAGGTTATCCTTCATGTTAAATTTTTTAAACCCCGCAATAGGAAATCTAGCTAGATTTTTACCTTGATCCTTTAGTATATCGGTAGCAACAGTATCGCCAAGCTTACTCGCCTTAAAAACCGAAGGGCAGAGATGTTTGTATTCAAAATCCACCTTGTTACTGCTTTGATCTATTAGAAATTTTTCCACTGTGTCATATCTAAAGTGGTCTAGCACCATCTGGGTTAGCATTGTATCATCTCCGATACCGCAAGCCGAATCTAGCATTGCCTCAACCGCCCGCCTGCCTATATGACCACCACCGCCAAAGCGATTGTGATCGATATAAAACCCAAATATGTAACATTCCTGCGATGGACTGATTGCCGCCACATTTACTCCAGTACCAAGAGCGATAACCCCTCCGTACCTATTATGGGTGGCAGCTCTCATTCCGATAATGCAGTCGTTTACCACTGTCACATTTTGAGTATTAAAGGTTTCCTTTAGTGCGTTAGTAAGCATATCATACTCAAACGCCCAGTCTGCACCTGTAAGTCCTCCTGCAACAGCGCTAATCTGTGATAACTTAATACCCGCATTAGCAAGGGCGGTATCCGCCGCCTTTTTAATGCACTGCATTGCATTATCCATCCCAGAGTAGAGGTAGTATGAGCCCTCACAGCTAGAAAAGCCTAGAATGTTACCATCTTCATCCGCTACGATAGCATTAGTTTTAGTCCCGCCTTGGTCAATTCCTAAGACGTATCTTACAGCATTATCAGACATATCCTCTACCATCCTTTTCATAACTTAGTTATTCTTTAAAGGTTTTTTCATTCTATTTAGCAGTAGTAAAGCTATAGGTATAAGCTGTAGTGTTCCTGTAATTATCAGTAGCACCTGTACGCTAAAGCTGTCGATAATATACCCGCCCGCAAAGGTAGCGATAATCCCTGTTAGGCTCATGGAAATCGCTTCTATTGTACCAATTGCGGTGGTTTGAAGCTTCTTTGGGGCAAGTGCGAACGCACTCTCACGGATAGCGGGCATTACCAGACCAAACCACATACCGTTAAAGGCAAATCCAACAAGCACAGCTATAGGGCTACTAGCAGTTGCCATAAATATAATACCGATAAGATTAGCAAAAGCCGCTATAAGTATCCGTGTCAGTGGGGATATCCATTTAAACTTAGCTGCTAGCGCCATAAAAGGAAACTGCACTATACAAGCTACCGATATGGTGTATCCAACATACTCAACCGACCCGTTCACCGATTCAATTATCATGGAAACAAGCGGCATAAGCGGGGCAGAGGCTAGTCCGATGAAGAACATTACCACAGTAAAGTAGATAAACTTTTTACTTGAAAAAAGCTCCTTAAATGCATTATCCTCCTGCTTTGAAGGCTTGCTAAACTGTTTTTCTGACGCGGGTGCGTCGGTTATAAAAACCGCTAGAGCTATTGCCATTATCATAAATACCGTTACAAATATAGGCATTATGGAGTAACCCAAATCTTTAATCAGTATCCCGTATAAAAGGGAGAAGAAGGCGCTAAATAGTGCCGCCCATGAACGGATAAAGCCGTATACCTGTGGAGTTTCATGGTATACCTTTAGTATCCAGCCGTCTAGGTTTGCGGCGGTGGGAAGGAATACAAAGTTTAATAGCGCGTATGTAATTATTATAAGTGTTATGCTATTCATATAATAGGTCAAAAAAGAGAATGCAATGGCTAAGGTGCAGGTAATTATAAATACCTTCTTGTTAGACCTAATCTTGTCTGCTAGATACCCCCAGAAGAACTGTCCTAAAAAGGTGCTTAACGTTGCGATTGATACCGTAATCCCGATTATTGAGGCAGAGATCCCTTTTTCTGAAAAGTATGAAACCGCAAAGCTGATTATCGATGTAAAACCGCACCAGAACAGTATCTGTAGTACACTAAACTTAAGCTTTAAAAACTTATTCATTATAATTTTTCCCCATACAAGGCTTATAGGACAAGGATTATCTATATGTAGGAAACGCAAGCCTTGCGTTTCAAGTCTATCATCTATCGTCCTATAACCATTATCTATTGTTATACAAGTCCTGCACGGTATAGATTTGCCTCATGCTCCTTTAACGTTACCGCATAGTAGAACTGGCGGGTTTTAAGGTTGCTACAGAAGTAGAAGTAATCGGTCTTTGCAGGGTAGAGGGTGGCGTTTATTGCGTCCATACCTGGGTTTGCGATTGCTCCCGGAGGTAGTCCTTTGGTGTCATAGGTGTTGTAGGCATCGAGGATCTCTTGGTTTGCAACGTCCATAAATGACTTAAGCTCACGTCCATACTTCTTTGTCGGGTCTGCTTGTAAAAGAGGGTAGACACCCTTATTGTTAAGACGGTTAAAGTACACCGAAGCAACCTTCTTCATCTCCTCTAGGTTTGGTGCTTCTGACTGCACAATGGAGGCTATGATTATAGTTTCTTCTAAGCTTAGCTTTAGCTTATTCATCCTTGCATACATCTCTGGGGTAATCTTTCTTTCAAAGTTGTTAGCAATTTTACTTGCAACGTTATATGGATTATCATCCTTTGAGAAGGTATAGGTATCAGGGAATGCAAACCCTTCCTTCTTAAAGTATTTAAGCGGGTCATCAGAGATTGTCTTTTCAAAGTCGTATCCATAATCGGTGTCGTTAAAGGCGTCTAGGAAGTCGTCCGAATCGCATACACCGCTAGCTTCTAGTCGTTTTGCAATCTTTATAAGGGTAAAACCTTCTGGGAAGGTTACCTTAACCGATTCATTCGACTTTGTATGTTGCTCTAGCTCGTAGATTATATCACCGTAAGCCATGCTAGGGTTTAGCTTATGCACCCCTTCTTTAAGCTTAGGATCCATACGTAAAACCTTAATGTAGGTTCTAAAGAGCATTTCAGATTGGATAATATCCTTCTCCTTAAGCTTTAATGCAATGTCTAGTACAGTATCACCCTTTTTGACCTCTAGGATAACATCATCACCCGAACGGTTTTGCCCCATAACCTCCGCTATGCTAAATAGTATACCAAAGGCTAACACCCCTGCTATACCGATAACCAATAGCACATTAAAGAGCTTACCAACCCCAGAAAAATACTTCTTACGTTTTGGTTTACGGGGTACAAAGTCCTTAATCTGGTTAACATCCTCATCAAACTCTACCTTGAAATCAGGTTTACCGATAGGGTTTTTATCGGTAAGGCTAATAGGTATGTTTTTTCTGGGTTGGTTTAATGGGGCGCTATTAAGGTTACTACTGTTATTTTCGTCAAAATCCTCTCCGAAGTTTACCTGGAATTTTTTTGTACCTTGATCCGTATTGCTTTGGCTGTCAAGGTCAAATCCGTTATCTTTTTGATCTTCTTGCATGTTCTATACCACCTATTCAATATATATTCTCAAGTTTAGGTTTATCCCAAACTAATCTACAAGATAATACCGACCGCTAAAACCTTTTTGCTTTGGAATTAGAGTGCTTACCAGTACCGGAAAACGTATTCTTATTAGTAAAATTCCGCGCATTAGCACTAGAGCAGGTTATAATATATTTTTCTGTGACAATATAGTCAGACGCTATATCGTATCTACCGTTTGGCACTCTGTTTATAATACACTGGTTGTAACAGATACCAACCTTAACACCGTTAAATACCTTTAAAAACCTATCGTAGTAACCCTTACCAAAACCTATACGGTACCCCGCTCGATCAAACGCAAACCCAGGCACGATACATAATGTATCCTTATCTAAAAGCGCTGATTGCGGTAAAGGCTTGCAGCGATTAACATCAGGCTCTAGCAGGGAGAAGGTTGAGGAATGAAGGTCGGAAAAGGAGTTTATAATAAAAAACTTCATATTACCGTTCTTATCAATACACTTTGGTACTGCAATTGTTTTGTTGTTGTCAAAGCAGTGTTTTATTATCCTATGGGTGTCAATCTCCTTAGCAGTGGACACAAAGCATAAAATGGTATCTGCATCTGCAAAAGGAGGGAAGGTGGTTAGACGGCTAAAGATACTGTCATCACGCGTCCGCTTCTCGTCTGTTGAGAGGGAGGATTTAAGGTCTTTATACCTGGTTCTTAGATTGTTTTTCTCTATTCTAATATCATTTCTTTTCATAGTAATACTTGAAACATCCTTGTCTTATATTATCTGTATAGATAAAAAGCTATTGGATGTGTAAAGGTAAAAATCCCGCCTTTCTATGGTTATTAACCGGCAAGGCTTTATAGCCTTGATTGCCGAGTTAATGCTGTTTTATCTCTAATATAGTATAGCGCTTTTAAGCTTGTCTACCGCCGCACTACCTAGCAGTGTCTGTATTATAGCAAATGCAAACTCATTTGAGTAGTGTACAGATCTGGCGGTAATGATCCTGCCATCAATCTCCACACCGTTCCTTGTAACGTTAGCTCCCTTTAGGTGCACCTCATACCCGTTATAACAGGTAGCGGCTTTTTTGTCTAAAAGTCCCTTTTGTCCTAGTATCATAGGTGCGGCGCAGATAGCGCTTAGGTATCTCTCGTTAGCCGCGCAATAATCGATTGCTTTATTAAGCTGTTCGCAGGCTTGTAGATTTGTGGTCCCAGGCATACCTCCTGGAAGGATTATCATCTCGATATCGTCGTTTAGTGCTATTCTATCAATGGTAGTGTCTGCTACTACCGTTATACCGTGGCTTCCTATCACTGACTTGTTATCGGTTATGCTAACGGTGGTTACATCTAGCCCCGCACGTCGAAGGTAATCTACTGGAGTTAGGGCTTCAATCTCCTCAAAACCCTCGGCTAAAAATAGGTAGATCATACGCATACTCCTTATCTTTATAGTAGCATTAAATTCATATAACCATCACTTATCTGTGGTGCTGTATCATCAATCCGTTTTACCATTCCATAGGGGATGGTGTTTTGAGCTTTATTGTAGTAGGTTATGCTAAGGCTACGGCAGTTAAAGTGCTGTAGCAGAGAGGGGAGTAGAGTTTTAATCTGGTCTAGCGTGGTTAAGGTGTCGTGGATAATTAGGGTATCTCCCTCCACACTGGTACAGATATATCCTTTGGTATCGCGGTATTCAACGCTATAGCACTCAATCCCGCTGTACCGTAGATCGTCATACACAAACCCCGCATTTATATCAGCAAAGCCGCAGGAATAGGGGATGGATCTGATACATTCTTTACGGTAGCTAACAAACTCCTCCTTACTAAGGCGAGTTAAAAGTATAGGTGTAAGGCTATGGGAGATTTGTGCGTAATGCAGTGTGGTTTTGGTTAGAAAAAATGCGGTGTCATACCCTATTGCTTTGTAAAACTCAAAAAGGGATGGGGTTTGCGGTACTAGGGTAAGGTAGCATTTATTATGCAGTAGTGCGGTATCCTTTGCATACTGCTCGATTATCGTAGCATAACCTCTACCCCGAAGCTGGGGCAGTGTAGCTACTGCAAAGAGGTAGTAGGCAGAGTAGGGGACACCTCCCGCATACACTGTACTCTCTAGCAGGAATGCCATCGATACAATGCTGTCATGATCCTTGATAATAAGTATCCTATTGTTATCCTTGTTAAAATCAATCCTACTAAAAAACAGCTCTATATAGCTATCCTCGTCCCCAAAGCAGTCCTTCCACAAGGCTTTAACCTGATGGATATCCGACTCTGCGGCAAGGGTAACCAACCCGTTACCCTGACTAATCATGGTTTATCACCACATTATATTTAACCACAAGTGCATAAGGGTTGTATGATAGCTTAGCCTTTCTAAGCCCCTCTATCCCTAAATCCTCCTCACGGTTAATATACAAAAAGTTAGAGGCGGCAAAACGTGCAAACTCTCGGTTAATGGTAGGGTAAGCACCCTGTATCTCCGCCTTAGCCTTTTCGATATGCACCACAAAGGTATCATCACTAAGCCGTCCGCCCGCTGATATTGCAACAATCTCGCCATCTAACCGAAGTAATCCACCTACAAGCCCTAATCTATCTAGGTTTTTAAGCGCAAGACACACAGCACATGCAAGGTGTTTATCCTCGTTAGTCCCATCATTATCGTCATTGTTATCCTCACACCATCTGTTGTTAAAGGATATACATTCGTCGGCATTATCTGGGGTTATGGGCTCAAACGTCCAGTTATTCTCGATAAATCTATTGATATGGTTACGCTTTTGATGGTACTTTTTACCTTTAAGGCTAATTAGATCCTCACTTCGGTATAGGTAATCAAAGCTATCCCGATCCTCTGTAATTACAATCTGGTCGTGGTATAAGGCTATAAGCTGTTTGCTTTGTTCTTCTGTTACACGTGTAAATTCCAAAGGGATGTTAGCTTGTTTTGTATATTCAATTAATCTGCCTATACAGCAAAGAAGATCACCGTCCCCAACAGGGAACCAAAAGGCTGTTTTATCGTTCTCAAAGGTTTTAACCACTAAAAAATCCTCTACGATCGCATATTGATGGTCGTAGTGGTACTGCCAGATAAACAGGTTTGTAAAGCAGTAGTCACAGGCGGTGGATTTTACCTTGTTAAAGTATAGGTCTATTATCTCTTTATCTGTAATCTTAATCTGTTTAAAATCTATCATATATATTGTAACACATTTATATCTTAATATTTATTAATGTGTCTATTTCCTTAACTATTAAATTTGTAATTTCTTCTATTGGTAGCAGTCTTGGTTTGTCGCCGTCACTATTGCCAGAGCAGTTAATTACTGAAAAACCTAGTTTGTCCGCCGCATATATAGCGGAGCTGTTACAGCGTTGTAGATAGTCGGTATCCAGCTCGTGGATGTCTTTTTTCAGATTAGCTTTATTGTTTCGTTTATCTATTAGGTCATTTGACAGCTGTCGCTCCATGGTAAGCAGTATTACGCAGTCGGGGACAGGCAGTCCTAGTTTGTTGTATTCATAGTCTTTAAGCCATTCAAGGTAGCTGTCCCATTCGTTGTGTGGTAGCTTTACCATCTGGTGCAGTGCATTTGAGGTAGTATACCTTGTGGCTACAATTATATATCCATCGTTATAAAGCTCCTCCCAGTAGTTTTTGTAGCTAACATAGCGGTCAACCGCATAGAATGAGGAGGCGGCATATGCATTTACCTTATCTGGGTCGCTGGAGATCCCTCCCTCTAGATATAGCTTTACAAGCTCGCTTGAACGATTAGCATAGTCGGGGAAGGAGATTAGCTTTACCTTGCCATACCGCTCTTGCAGGATAGCTTGTACTATCGGCGCTTGGGTGGATTTCCCTGTACCGTCCAATCCATCAATCACGATAACCTTTCCTTTTTTACCACTCATATTATCACCCCTTAACTATAAAATCTCGGATAAAAGCGATCTGTATCTTTCTCTTACCTGATTAATCTGCTTGCAGGTCATCTTACCTTCGGGGCAGGGTTTATTAATACAGGGTGGGCCCGCATCCTTAAAGATGGAGGGTGCGACTTTATAAACAAGCTTTAACATCTCGTCCGCAACCGCGTGGATCTCCCACTGGGCACGGTTACAACAGCGGTGTCTAAAGAAGTTTAGCAGGCTTCTGGCATTAAAGGTGACTATCATCTGGGTATCAGCCGCATTTGGAAGTACAAACCTTGCGTCCTCTATAGCCTTCTTTTGAGCGGCGGAGCTAGCCGCCTTCTCGCTCATACCGTTTGCAATATTTTCTGTGGTATAAAGCTTAGTCAGCCTGTCCGCTAATGCGTTATAGCTTTCTATTGAATCGTTCATGCTATTGTTAAAGATAGCCAGTAGCTCCTTGTCCTGCTGTATGGCGGGCGGGGTTACAAAGGAAAAATTATTCTCCTTAACATATCGTTGGCTCTGCACCGAAAAGGAGGCTATACGATGGCGGGTAATCTGTGCTAGGAGTGAACGTGACACACCTTCGATACCAAAGGTAAAGGTGCAGTGTTCTATAGGGCTTTCGTGCCCTAGTGAGGACAAGAGTTCGAGAAAGCTTTGGGTCTTTTCTGGGGTTAGCCCGTCATATACCGTTGTAATGTCGCTACCGCTATAGCAAAGCTTAGCGGCGGCGGCTACAAGCTTTTCCGGCTCTTTTGTGTGGTTTAATAGTATGACCTTCATAAACGTCCTTTCATAGTATCTGTCTTTATATTTATATATGCGTAGTCCCGCCACATTAAGGGGCTTAAAAGCCCCTTGTGGGTGACGGTTGTTTTGGTTTTAGGATTAGCAGTCTGCCTTAGGTGGGAAAAATTCATCAACTGGGAATTTAATCTTTCTAAATAGATCGCAAGGATCGTCACTGCTACCATTTGCACATTCCTTGTTAGGGATACAGTAATCATAAGAAGGAATTAGCATTGATACACAACGTTCAAGATGTACAATTGTAAATACGCCAAGAGAGATAAGTACAATCTTCTTAGGTTCGCAGTCGTGTTCAAACGAACCTTCAAATTTGTTGCAAACATGTTTAGGGAAGCAGCAGTTACAGCATTCGTTGTGACCGTGGTGGTATTCAACTAGCTTAATGCCAAGGCAGATAGGATCTGCAACCTGTACAACTGCTCTAGGGCTTCCGTCCTCTGTGCGGTTACAGCCTGCTAGGTCATCTGAGCTAAACTGGCTGATCTTTCCTTCACTTCCGTAAAGGATGGTCTTTTTGTTAAATGTAGCAACACCATCTAGTCTGATAGGAGCGCAGTTTGGACCGTTATATACGTCTACCTTAACTAAGAAGTAGTATGTAAGATCCACAGAGTAGTAACCCTTGTTAAATGGTATGGTTTCAACATCCACAGCAACGTTGATAACCTCAACGTCCTTGTACTTTACACTTGTTGCATGGTCGATAACCAGCTGTGCTTCGTTGGTGAAAAATATCCTTAAATCTTCCAAACAGTCTTTATCGCTGCAAGAGTCATAAATTCTGCTGGCATTTACGCATACAGCTTCTTTAAAACAGCTGTTAGCGCCTTCTAAACCAAATTCTTCAGGCATAAAAACCCTCCTGTAACATTATTTAGCAGTGATTACAAAGGTAATTCCTCATGGAAAACACTACTATTGTTATATAATATGAGGGTTTAATGAAAAAGTTACTCCTTTACCTAAAAAAGGTGGTTAAGCATTACTGGGTAGTGGCTATATTACTTATTATAAACTGCCTGATCTGTATCGATTAATCTATTAGTATAATCCCTTAAAGCCTAGCTAATAGGGACTCTTAAGTGTGAATAATAATCTTTTAAATCTTTGTAACCTTTGCAAAGTTCGCCATAATCTTTTTTGTGCCTACCTTATCAAACGAAACCTCAAGCAGGTTGTCATTTCCCATAGGGGTGATACCTAAAACCATCCCTTCTCCAAAGGTGCTGTGGGATACTCTGTCCCCTACAATAAAGTCTAGGATAATCTTAGCTGTCTTGTTAATTCCAACACTTTCAGTTTCGTCACGCAGTACACGTGCTGTTTTAGGCGCAGGGGCGGAGGCGGGTCGTCTTGCGGTTTTATCGATAAGCTCGATTAGCTCTGCTGGAATCTCCTTAATAAACCGTGACGGCTGATTTCGGGTCACCATTCCAAATATTAAGCGCTGTGCCGAGGTGGTAAGGTATAGCTCCTTTTTGGCTCTGGTAACGCCAACGTATGCAAGTCTGCGCTCCTCCTCTAGTTCGGTTTGATTGTTTAGGTTCTGCTTACCAGGGAAGATTCCGTCCTCCATACCGATAATAAATACCGAATCAAACTCTAGTCCCTTAGCGGAGTGGAGGGTCATTAGTACTACATAATCGTCGCTCTCGTTAAGCTTGTCAAGGTCGGTGTAGAGCGAAACCTCGTCTAAAAATCCTGCAAGATCGCCATCTGGGTTGTTTGCTATATAGGTTAGTATGGTTGATTTAAGCTCTTTTATGTTTTCAAGCCTATTTAGTCCCTCCTGTCCATTAGCAAGGAGCGACTGCTCGTATCCTGTTACCTCTAGTATAGTATCCACTATCTCTGATAACGGTTCACTTTTGGATTTATCCGTAAGGGTATTCATCACATCGCAGAAAGCCTTTAGCGAAGAAGCTTTCTTCTTAATGTTTTCATATAGGTGCGAGTTTTCCATTACGGTAAAGAGATTCTGCCCTAAAGTATCTGCAATCTGCTCGGTCTTTTTAATAGTAGCATCTCCAATACCACGTTTAGGCTCATTTATAATACGTTTAATCCTAATAATGTCGTTTTTATTGTTAATCACCGTCATGTAGGAGATCATATCCTTAATCTCCTTGCGTTCAAAGAACTTTGTACCGCCGACAATCCTGTATGGAATTGCAGAGGCTACAAGGTGGCGCTCGATATTCTGGGACTGGGAGTTCATCCTATATAAAACCGCATGGTCGTTGTATCGGCTACCCTTTGCTACGTTTTCCAGTATTCTGGTGCAGATAAAGTTGGCTTCGGAGTTTTCATCTGTACCGCAGTACATAACTACCTTGTTACCCTCGCCGTTACCGGTCCATAGGTTTTTGCCCTTTCGCTCGCTGTTGTTCTGGATAATCTCGTTAGCGGCGGTTAGGATGTTTTGGGTAGAGCGGTAGTTTTGCTCTAGCTTAATAACGGTAGCGTTGGCAAACTGATCCTCAAAGCTTAGAATGTTTTCTATTGTCGCCCCTCTAAAGCGGTAGATACTCTGGTCATCGTCACCTACTACGCAGATGTTTTGATGGCTCTTTGATAAAAGGCTAATTAGCTCATACTGTATCATATTGGTATCTTGATATTCGTCCACCATTATGTATTTAAAGAGGTTTTGATAGTGCCTTAAGGTATCAGGAAACTCGTTAAACAGCCGTACTGTAAGGCAGATTATATCGTCAAAATCCACTGAGTTTGACTTTTTAAGCCTAGTCTGGTAGGCAGAGTAAAGCTTTGCTATGCAGTTTAACCTAAAGTCGTTTGCAGTTGTTACAAGATACTCCTCTGGGGTGATCTTTTGATCCTTTAGTCGGCTTATAGCGTTCATCATCTGCTTAGGGGGGAACATCTTCTCATCAATCCCAATCCCTGCGTAGCAGTCCTTTAACATCCTTGCGCTGTCGTCGCTGTCGTAGATGGTAAAGCGGGATTCATATCCTAATGAAGTAATCTCTCGCCTTAGTATCCTAACACAGATGGAATGGAATGTGCCCGCATAGATATCTGCCGCTTTATCACCAATACTGTTTAAAAGCCTGTCCTTAAGCTCCTTTGCCGCCTTGTTTGTAAAGGTTATCGCCAGTACATTCCATGGGTTAACGGTTACTGGCTTAAGAATGTCACAAAGCATAGAATCGGTCACCGTATTGTTTTGTACCGCCTGCTCAAGGGCGTTAACATCCTGCTCAGTTAAGGAGTAGGGTATATCGGTATTGTAGTATTCGTTGCCAAACTTGAGCAAAAAAGCAATTCTGTTTACTAAGACGGTGGTTTTGCCGCTTCCCGCACCAGCAAGGATTAAAAGCGGCCCTGTCGTCTTAAAAACAGCTTTTTTTTGCATATCATTCATTCTGCTATATAAAAGGGATAGTGCTTGTCTTTTTAGCTGTAAAAATCTATTGTCATCTATCATTATTATGACCACGCTCCAAGCGAGCACAAAACGGCAATGAAAACCGCGTGGTTCGTAAGGAGCTGCCTTTCATTCTTGAATTTTTTAAACTTAATGTACCACCAAGCTTTCTATTACTTTTATTATACCATTTTTTTTGTATCTTGGCAATGATTTTTTTAAATATTTACATTTTAAAAAGTATATGGAGCATTACACAACATCTTACAGGTGCTACCTATGTTGTTGCATTTTGGTATCATATATCAGTTTTACTTTTTATAATCAGAGTCTTTAAAATCAAGCGTGCTTGCAAGCCCACGAAGACTACAAATGGGGATGTGACAAAATAATCTTGTCACATCCCCATTATTAAACTCGTATTACTTATACTCTTTTGAGCAAATTACCTTGCCGTCCTTATTAACATATCTAATCTTGATAGATTCTAAAGACTTAATTTCGGTTTTCATCGCCTTTAATGTCTCTTTATAAAAAGAATCAAAACCCTTTAGAGCGCTTTCAAGTGCCTTCTTTGCCGATTTCACATCTGGAACCTGAATTAAGTATTTGTAAACGTACACAAGCGAATTACCTTCACATATTACTTTAATGCTTAAACTTTCATTCGTTAGACTAGAAGAAAGACTCTTGGTTACCTCCTTGGCAAGCTTTACTATTTGTGGATTGTTAGGTACCTTTTTGTAGTTAACGCTAACCGATAAACTGGTGATATCCTTTGCAGATACAGATATACCTGTTGCTTGGAGCATGATTACGAACATGGCAACTGCGATGATTTGCTTGATTTTCATTGGGTAACCTCTCTTATCATTTTTTCATTAGTATAACATAATTTTAAATCTATGTCAACATATTATTTGTGTTAGCTTGTGTTAAAATTATGTAAATACTAAAATTCATTTGGATAAGTTAATTGATTCAAAAAAAGAGATAGAAAATATTGTTTTGAAGAAAAAATGAGTTATATTTGCACTAATGGATTATCTTTATTACAATAAATTGAGGGACTGTATCACAATTTTTACTGTGATACAGCCCCCTTAACAAGGTCCTAGAGTTACTTTTTCATCATACCTTGTGCAGTTTTTTTAGCGGTATTTCGTATCTTTTTAACAGCGGGTTTATTGCTCATCATCATATATGTGGCAGTTGAAGCGATCGCCGCAAGCCCAGCCGCAGTACCTAGTCCTGTTAAAACATTCTTTCCTTTCATAATATATCCCTCCATAATTATTACACTTTATTCTAACGTTGTTAGATAATTAATTGGACAATTAAATGTTTAGTTTTACTATAAAAACAAAGCATTTATTAGATTTACAAATCAATATATTGCTGCCCAATCAATAATATAGTATACCCTAAAAAATTCTGCTTATTTCACAAATGCTAAAACTAAAAAAATAAAGTATATGTAGATTATACCATATTGAAAAAAAATAAAGTTAATAGTAGTAAAATTGTTTGTTAGATTAACAAAAAAACAACCGCTAATCTACTTTTTATATGGTGAAAGCGTATAGTAGTGCCATTTAAGCTGATAAATTCAAAGCATTTGCTTTTTTTACGCTTTTGATGTAGAATGTATACAGTGGTTAAAAGGAGTTATTAAGTTTGCAACAAAATATTCGTCTAAAAAATATTTGATTGTCAAATTTATACTTACATAATAACTATTATTGCAATGATTTTTATTAGGGGGATACTATATGTTTAAGCTTCCGCCATGTGTAGCGGCGATCCATGACCTTTCGGGGTTTGGGCGGTGTTCGCTTTCGGTTATCTCACCTGTTCTGTCGGTGATGGGGGTGCAGTCGGTGGCAGTGCCAACGGCGGTGTTATCAACACATACAGGCGGATTTTCAAACGTCGTCTTTCGGGATCTATCGGACTATCTATCACCCACGCTAGCGCAGTATAAAGAGATTGGTATCGATTTTTCCTGTGTGTATACAGGGTTTTTAGCAAGCGAGGGTCAGATTGAGTTTTGTAAGGATTTTATTAAAGCCTACCCTAAAGCATTAGCGGTGGTTGACCCTGTTATGGGGGATAACGGTAAGGTGTATAAGACCTATACAAGCGATATGTGTAGCGGTGTTAGAGAGCTTGTAAAGGTGGCGGATCTTATAACCCCGAACAAAACCGAGATGTTTATACTGCTAGATCTACCATACTCACCTGGGCCACTCACAAGCTCACAGGCTAAAAGCTATCTTTTAAAGCTTAGCGAACTCGGGATATCTCGAGTAATAATCACAGGGGTGGATATGAGCGATATGTCGGTATGTAACATTGGATACGACAGGGAAACAGGAAGATTTTGGAGGGTTAGATGTAACTATCTTCCCGTATCCTACCCAGGTACAGGGGATATATTCTCAAGCGTTGTAGTGGGAGCTATGCTAAAGGGGGATAGCCTTCCTATGGCGATGGAGCGGGCAACTAGATTTTTAGAGCTTGCAATTCGCACAACCTTTAGCTACAAGACCGACACCCGTCAAGGGGTAATGCTAGAATCCTCGCTACTTTGGCTTGCAAAGGAACAGCCGCTTGACAGGTACGAGCTATTATAATATGAGAGGGGATTACTATTACTATGACAAAAACTAATACAAGGACAATTGTAATGACAGGGATATTCGCGGCGCTATGCTTTGTTGGGGCGTCGATATCCATTACGATTCCTATTGGTATCGGTGAACCAAAGCTACATCTGGGAAACCTATTTATGCTAGTGGGAGCGCTGGTTCTAGGCGGGGTAAACGGTGGATTAGCCGCAGGAATCGGTATGGGACTTTCCGATATATTTTCGGGATTATATGCGGTGTACGCTCCCGGTACGTTGGTTGGCAAGTTTGTAGCGGGGTTTGTATGCGGCAAGCTTTCGTCTAGATTTCCTAGCGGAGTTAAAGGGTATACTATAGCATGTATCGCAGGGGCAGCTACAAATGTTGTGCTTTCTACGGTAAATACCATTATTATAAAGGGTTTTATAAACGGCGGGGAGCTTACCCCAGTTGTGGTTGCCGCATTAGGTAATATCGGGGTAGCGCTAATTAATGCAGTAGTGGCTGTAGTAATTGCAGTACCGCTGACTATTATGATAAAGCAGGCTTTAAAATCGGTAGGCTAACGCCGATTTTGGTAGCAGATATTAACGTTGTTGTGATAAAAATACTATATAACCTATAAGGAGTGTTTAAAATGTTAAAGAGAGTTGCCGCAATCCATGATATATCCTGCTTTGGAAAATGCTCACTGACCGTTGCGCTACCGATTATCTCGGCGGCGGGGGTTGAATGCAGTGTTATCCCTACCGCAGTGCTCTCCACCCATACAGGGGGATTTGCAGGGTTTACCTTTAGAGATCTAACCAGTGATATCCTACCGATAGCTGAACATTGGCAGGGACTAAACCTTAACTTTGACGCTGTTTACACTGGGTTTTTAGGCTCAATAGAACAGATTGATCTTGTTTGTGAACTATACGATAAGCTTAAATTGGATGGAACCATGCTGTTTGTCGACCCTGTTATGGCGGATAACGGTAAGTTATACAGCATCTTCCCGCAGGATTTTCCAAGCGCTATGAAGAAGCTATGCGCCAAAGCGGATGTAATTATGCCAAACCTTACAGAGGCGGCTTTGCTTGTAGGGGAGGAGTATCAGGACGGACTGCATACTAAAGAGTATGCCGAAAGGATACTGCAAAAACTCGTAGGTCTAGGAGCAAAACAAGCGGTGCTAACCGGTGTATCCTTTGATGAAGATATGCTAGGTGCGGCAAGCTTTGACGGTAAGGAGGTTTCCTACAACTTTGCCAAAAAGGTTGAGGGATACTATCACGGTACAGGAGATGTATTCGGAAGTGTATTAGTGTCCGCTGTTACAAAGGGACTTTCGCTTAAGGAAGGGGTAAGGGCTGCAGTAGATTTTACTGTAGACTGTATCAACCGTACAAAAGCCGAAAAGACAGATATCCGTTTTGGCGTAAACTTTGAGGATGGACTTTACGCTCTGAAGCGTAACATTGAGTCCGGACTTCTAAAGTAGTGGTAGGATACTGGTTTTGTCTATCAAACCTGTTGCAGATATAATATTGATGAAAATCTTTAAAATATGCCGAGTATGTGGGGTCAACTTTGTTGACCTCTATTATTTTTATTAATTTGACCTGTCAAACTGCTAAATAACTGCTAAAAACCTGATAAAACCGCAAAATTTATTACACTGAACAAATTTTTATAAAAAAGTTCATAGAAATTTAAAAAACTCATTGACAACGGTTATTTTAGGTGATATAATGTAATCAGTCGCTTCAAAAAATGGTGTGTCATTTTAACAGCGTTATCAATTGAGCAACTAGCTATTACGTTTTATCTATAGAAGTAACAGCAGTGTGATCGTTAAAACAATATCATGCAATAAAGTTGCTCAAACAGTAAATCAACTATAATAGGTAGTTATTGCAAAATTCTCTGACGGTGACGGCTTTGGTGTTAGGCATAGTCGTTATAGTAGGACGGCGCTGCATTTTGCATGGATACTATATCATTGCGGTTGTGTTATAGTAGATACCTTTAATGGTTTTAGGTATGCTGTTAACTGTTTTAAGGCGGCTATGTCAGAAAAACAAAGATTGACAAAAGGGGTGAATTATGGATACAAAAGATAAAACCGGTTATGGTATGCTAGCGGCATTTGGAAAGAGATATATGACCGCGGCTGTCATGGCTATAGTAATGACGATTCTTTCGATAATATTTAACTTTCTTACCCCACAGGTAATGCGGTTTATTACCGATAATATTATCGGAGATATGCCGATAACTATGCCGGCGTTTGTTGCTAGTACAGTAGAAGCGATTGGCGGGATGGATTTTTTACGGCAGAATTTAATGATCGTGGCGGCGTTTGCAATAATCTTTGCGGTGGCGTCTGGGCTTTGTAACTTTTTTTGCAGGGTGTCCATTGCAAAGGTATCTGAGGGTACGGTAAGGGATATTAGAAACACCCTGTTTTCACATGTGCAACGGTTGTCATTTGCATGGCACGTTAAGCACCAGACAGGGGATATTATACAAAGATGTACATCCGACGTAGAGATTATAAGAGAGTTTCTTTCTAATCAGCTATTTGAGCTGTTTAGAATTGTTGTGCTAATGATAGTTGCGTTATGGCTTATGTTTAGCATGAACCTTATGCTTTCATTTGTGGCACTTGCATTTATCCCTATCGTTGTGGGATATTCGGGCTTCTTCTATCCTAAAATGCAACGTCACTTTAAGGCGGCGGACGAAGCAGAAGGGGATCTTTCTGCGACGGTGCAGGAAAACCTTACCGGAGTTCGTGTAGTACGTGCGTTTGGACGTGAGGGTTTTGAGGTTGATAAGTTTAACGTAAAGAACCAGACCTTTGCAAACCACTGGGCAAAGCTTGGGTATGTATTAGGTGCTTTCTGGGGATTTATGGATCTTGTAACCGGGATACAGCTAATGGTTATCATCGTTTTAGGGGTTGTGGAGTCGGTAAACGGTAGGCTTACCCTTGGAGAATATCTAGTATTTTTGTCCTATAATGGTATGCTTGCTTGGCCGATAAGACGGTTTGGACGTATTCTATCCGAGATGAGCAAGACCGGGGTATCACTTTCACGTGTTAAAGAGATACTTGACGAAAAACAGGAGCAGAGTGCACCAAATGCACAATGCGTTGACCTTGATGGCGACATTGAGTTTAAAAACGTCTGCTTTAGATACAACAAAGGCGAGCATTTTATCGAAAATGACAAGGATGTGCCTGTGGGTGAGTCTAAAGAGGTGTTACGTGGTGTTAGCTTTAAAGTTAAAAAGGGAACGACGCTTGGAATACTCGGGGGTACTGGTTCAGGCAAATCTACCTTGATGTACCTGCTAGACCGATTGTATGAGCTCTCTCCGGAAAACGGAGCGATCTACATAAACGGACACAATATAAACGATATCGACCTAGCACACCTACGTAAAAACATAGGTTTTGTACTGCAAGAGCCGTTTTTATTCTCTAAGACAATTAGCGAAAATATTGCTATCACCCATGAACAAGATGTGGTGGACAACGAGGAGATGTTAGAGCGGGTTAGAGCGGTTGCTAGAGTTGCAGTAGTGGATGATTCCATCATGGGGTTTGAGAAGAAGTACGATACATTGGTAGGGGAGCGTGGTGTAACGCTTTCAGGCGGACAGAAGCAACGTGTTTCCATCGCTAGAATGCTACTGCAAAATACCCCTATTATGATATTCGACGACTCGCTAAGTGCGGTAGACGCAGAAACCGACTCAAAGATCCGCAAAGCGATAAATGAAAACCTTAAGGGTAGCACGGTAATTATCATCTCTCACAGGATAACTACCATAATGAATGCGGATAACATTGTTGTACTAGAGGACGGTTTAGTTTCTCAAACAGGAACACACAAAGAGCTAATTAAACAAGAGGGTATCTATAAAACGATATACGATATCCAAGGAAGCCTTGAATCTGAGATAAAAAATCAGAGCTAATCTACATTAGGAGGTGACATAGTGGCGTATTTTGAGGAAGAAGACGATTATAAAAAGCCCTTTTCGATAAAGATATGGGCAAAGATGATCCCTTACATGAAGGGATACAAACGAAACCTTGCTTTGGTTTTAATCTTAATGGTAATATGTGCGTTGATTGATATAGCCTTCCCGCTTTTTCAGCGTTATGCAATACAGGAGTTTATCGAGAAGTCTAATACGAATGGTTTAGGAACCTACGCATTTGTGTTTTTTCTGGGGATTGCAATACAGACAGTCTGTGTTATTATCTTCATACGAAACACCATAGTAGTTGAGATGAATATCGGTAAATCGCTAAAGAAAGCCACCTTTGTCCATCTGCAAAAGCTGTCCTTCTCTTACTATAATACAACCCCTGTAGGGTTTATGATGGCAAGGGTTATGAGCGATACAAACCGTATCGGTGGGATGATTGCATGGGGGCTTATGGATGTGGTATGGTCGCTTTGTTACGTTGTTGGGGTAATTATTGCGATGTTTGCGTTAAACATCAAGATTACCACATACGTACTACTGGCAGTGCCGGTAATTGTGGTTATTACCATCTTCTTTCAGCGAAAGATGTTACGGTTAAACCGTAAGATAAGAAAGACTAATTCGCATATGACAGGGGTGTTTAACGAGGGGATTACAGGAGCAAAGACCTCTAAGACACTGCTTATCGAGGACAAAAACTCGAAGGGGTTTAACGAAGTAACCGATACAATGTACAGGCGGACGTTAAAGTACACTATAGTAAGTGCTATCTTTATGCCGATCGTTGTAACGGTAAGCTCTACCGCTGTAGCGTTTGTTATAGCGGGTGGAGGTAGAGAGGTGTTAAACCACACTCTGGAGATTGCAACGCTGTCGACACTTGTGTCCTATGCATTAGGGATCTTTGAGCCGATCCAGAACGTGGCGAGGATATTTGCAGACTTTGTATCTACGCAAGCAAATATAGAACGTGTGACCGAGCTAATCGAGCGTGAGCCAGAGATTGTGGACTCGCCTGCGGTTATCGAAAAGTACGGCGATAACTTCAACCCACGTAGGGAGAATTGGGAGCCTATTAAGGGTGATATCGAGTTTAAAAATGTTTGGTTTAAGTATCCCGATGGCGGAGATTACATCCTAAAGGACTTTAACCTTTCGGTTAAAGCAGGTACGACGGTAGCAATCGTTGGAGAGACTGGAGCAGGCAAAAGCACCCTTGTTAACCTTGCGTGCAGGTTTTTTGAGCCGACCAAGGGTCAGATTCTCATTGACGGTGTAGACTACAGAGAGCGTTCACAGCTTTGGTTACATAGTAACATAGGATATGTACTACAGAATCCGCACCTGTTTTCGGGTACGGTTAAGGAGAATCTTCGTTACGGTAGACTGGACGCGACCGACGAGGATATAGTAAATGCGGCAAAGCTAGTTTCAGCTGATAAGGTTATCGAGAAGATGGATAAAGGGTATGACAGCGACGTTGGGGAGAGCGGAGATAGGCTTTGTACAGGCGAAAAACAGCTTTTATCCTTTGCCAGAGCAGTTATTGCAAACCCTGCATTATTCATTCTAGACGAAGCGACCTCCTCAATCGATACACAAACTGAGGCGCTAATTCAGGACGCTATAGGACATCTGCTTAAAAACAGAACCAGCTTTTTAATCGCCCACCGACTATCAACTATCCGCAAGGCGGATTTGATACTGGTGGTAAAGGATGGGGACGTTATTGAGCAGGGTACTCATAAGGAGCTTCTAGCCCAGAAGGGGTACTACTGCTCATTATATCTAAAGCAGTTTGAGGAAGAACTAGGCGAAAAATATCTGGATAAAAAATAGTATTTTATAGCTGTGGGAGGTTAGGTTTTCTCACAGCTATAGCTGTATAATTGATATATTTTAAGGGGTATGAAAAAACGTATAGAGCATGGATAGAAAACGTGTATACTGACTTTCTAGCTATTCTCCCTGTTTACCGCCCAATCCTATCCTTTATACGATGCCACAAAGCTAGATATACAAGTAGTTTGACTTCGCTTGGGAGATATGATGATTAAGCTTGTAAGCCGCATACTTTTATAGCAGACTATGCAAGGTAGCTGTACTGAAAACTGGTTGCATATGAGATAGAGGGATATTTCTTTAAGGGTGATAGTATGTCCTATGCTAATATAAAATATGTTACTAAAAAACATCAAATTGTAAAGAGGTAAAATGAGGAAAGAATACAAAATTTTACAAAAAAACCTTAATAAAAGAAAAACTAAAAAAATATCTTATTATGAGTTAGATAAATCTAAAAAATGCTTAATCGATGAATTTTATAAAGTAAATAATATTGATTGCTGTGACCTATTTGACAGATATTTGGAATTAAAATCAAAAATTTCAAATATATCCTTAGTTTTCATACCTATGATTATTAGTATAGCATTTGGTATCGTAGTTTCATTATTTGCTAAAGATATTTGTGAAATAATGGTTAATTACTTTGTAGAGATACCTACCATAGCAAAAGAAATAATTGAAGGATCGTTGCCCCTAATACCAAAATTATTGTTTGTAATCATCATGTTTGTTATTGGAGTTGTGTTAGCAATTATCCCAATTGCTGTATTTGTCCTTATATTATGGGGTATATATAGACTAATTTCAAGCTTTTCAAAATTTCTCACTATAGATACAATGCTTGCAGATTACGAGATAATGAGGATTAACGAAAGATTATATAGCTCAAAAACACCTACAAAGGTAAAGGTTAGGCATAAAAAAAGCATATTTGTTTTAACATGTAGGTCAGAAAAGAATATGAATAAACATATTAAGGATAGATAATTTAATTATAGGGATTGTATTTTGGAGTGGATTGTGGTACAATAATAAAAACATACAAGGAGGTTAAGCCTGTGAACATGAATTTTACAATTATTTCGTTATCATCCTCTCGTGCGTCCGTGTCGTCAGACAGTTACGGGCTTATTCTGCTATGTGCTAACCGAGGATGATGATAATTCCATTAGCAGTTAATACTTAGCGGTTTGTAAGCTCAGATGCTTATGAACCGCTTTTTATTATGTAAAATGAAAGTGAGGAGATAAAATGGTTGACATCGCATTTATTAGGGCAAATCCAGAGATAGTAAAAAAGGCGGCAAAAGATAAGCTAATTACAGTTGATATTGATCGCTTGTTAATGCTTGATACAAAGCTACGTGGTTTAATGAGCAGGATTGATAGGCTTAGAGAGGAAAGGAATATTTTGTCCTTACGTGTGACAAAATCAAATCCATCTGAAAAAGAAACTATCATTGAAAAGGTAAAGAGTATTAAAGAAGAGCTATCTCTTATCGAAAATCAATCGGAGGAGATAAAGCGAGAAGCACAAAAGATAATGCTTTGTGTACCATCTATCCCTGCACCTGAAGTGCCTTTTGGTAAATCTGAATTGGACAATGTTGAAATTCGCAGATGGGGGGATATACCTAAATTCAACTTTGCAATTCGTGATCATCTAAAGCTTGCAGAGATGCATGATTTAATTGACATCCCTCGTGGTGTTAAGGTTGCTGGAAGAAGAAATTATTTTTTAAAGAATGAAGGTATGTTACTTGAAATGGCGATATGTCGCTTTGTTGTTGACTTTCTTACGACAAGGGGGTTTACACCTATGTCTGTTCCGCTTATGGTAAAAGAAGAGGCTATGACAGGGACAGGATATTTCCCTATCGGCTATGAGCAAGCATACAAGATAACCGAAGATGATTTATATTTAGTAGGCACATCTGAGGTTTCTTTAGTGTCATACCATCAAAATGAAACGTTAAGTTTTGATGAGTTACCAAAGAAGTATGTCGGATTTTCTACCTGCTTTAGACGAGAAGCCGGAACTTATGGCAAGGATACAAGGGGACTATATCGTGTTCATCAATTTCAAAAGGTGGAACAGGTCATCCTCTGCCCTGCGGATGATGATCTTGCAAAAGCTTTGCATTATGAAATCTTAGACAATACCGAGATGATTTTACAAGCACTTGAATTGCCATATAGGGTTTCGCTTGCTTGTACTGGAGAGATCGGGATAGGTCAGATAAGGAAACATGAGGTAGAAACTTGGATGCCAAGTCGAGATGCATATTGCGAAACTCACTCTTGCTCAACTCTTGGAGATTTTCAAGCAAGACGATCGAATATTAAATATCGTCATATCGATGGTGCGACTCAATATTGCTATACCTTAAATAACACGGGAATAGCTTCGCCGAGAATACTAATACCGTTAATTGAGCTAAATCAACAAGAAGATGGAAGTATAAAAATACCAAAGGCTCTTGTGCCATATATGAACGGAAAGGAATTTATTAAAAGTGGTTACTAGACAATATCTATACCTATACGTTAGTAACTTGTTGTGAAAAAAAGCGATAGAAACACCCTACAGATAGGTCACTGCCTACATGTAGGGTGTTTTGGGTTTTAGAGTTTTTACATTCTACCGCCTTAAACCATCTTTCAAATCCTCATCTCAAACAGCCGCTGAAGCTTTTCGGCTTGCTCTGATTTATCCTCTGCCACGGTAGTGAACATATATCCTTGTAGGATACGGTAGCCGAATTTAATCAACATCATCTTCCAGATAACTTCCTCAAGGTTTGATGGTATATCGATGTAACCGCTTATACCCTTTCGGTAGGCAACGATAAGCCTCTTATAGTATTGCATTAGATTGTCGTTATTGGTGTCATCAATAATAAGGCTTGCTATGTCCTCACCAAGGTACCCAAAGCCCGCACCATCCCAGTCAATTAGGGTAATGTTATCCTCTGATACAAATATATTCTCTATCCATAAGTCACGGTGGCAGAATACAATCGGCAGACGGCTAAACTCGCCGAATACAGCTTCTCTACCGTCGTCAATCTCGATTAACATCTCTTTTAGATGGGATGGTAGGTCACATTCTGTGGAGCGAAGGTAGTTATACTCAATGGTCTTTTGATTATCCCAATCGTTACGTTGTAACATCTCTCGAACGTGATTTGGTATAGGGCATTCGTCCGAGCACAGGTATTGATACTCAAATACCTGTGCATGCCACTGGTCGTGTTCTCGCTTTAAAAAGCCTGTATCACTAAGGTTTGGGATGTTAGCTAGAAGGTCTGTTTTGTGGTACAGCATACCCTGTAACCGCCCTAGCTTCTCTGCCACCTGCTCTAACATATCTAATGTTAGACTACCTCCTGATATACCATGGATATACTCCATATAAAGCTGTGTATGACTATCTGTAAATTCAGCGTAGTAACATTTCGGCATAGTTATATCTCTTAAGATTTGAGGAAAATCAAAGCTGTAAAGGTCATGCTCACGTCGCCATGAATTGGGATCACCGGGGCGTTCCCATCTTGACTGCTTCTTCAATACAAGACTAAAAGGCAGATTATTACCTTGAGAGGTGGTAGCAGTACCGCTAATTAACTGCACATCACCTAAAGTACCGCCCTGTAGCTGTTTTGCTGTAAAGTCCGTTTTGGTGATGTGGGACTTTAGTAAAACTGAGATAGCCTTTAGTAGATTATCTACATTTATCTCGTTCATCGTTTGCCACCCCTCTTTTTGTCCGCACGAACCTTCTTGGTTATCTCTTTACCTCTTGTCTGCTTATCTCTAAGGAACAAGCTTCTGTCGTCCACAAATTTAGTTTCACGCTTAATCTTCTGGTAGCTTTCCCATCTTTCTTGGGATAGACTTTGGTCATTAAGAGCCGCCTTGATAGCACATCCCGGCTCGGTGTCATGTTTGCAGTCAGAGAAGCGGCACTGCCCCAGATACTGGGTAACATCGGAAAATGCTCCTTCGATACCATCATCTATGCTGTTTGGCATGGTATAGTAACTTCCCACCATCCCAAGCTCACGCATACCGGGGGTATCGATAACCATCACCCCGCTTTTGAGTTTAATTAACTGTCGATGGGTGGTGGTGTGTCGTCCCTTGCTGTCATCCTCACGGATGTCGCTTATCGCCATAATCTCCTCGCCTGCAAGTGCGTTAACCAGGCTTGACTTCCCGACACCGGATGAGCCTAGAAACACAAGTGTCTTTTGAGGTTGCAGATAGGGAGAGAGCATTTCTATACCATACCCCGTCTTTGCACTTACTGCATATACATCAGCACCTATAGCCACCGCTTTTGTCTGGTTTATTATCTCATTTCGATCCTCATCGTCAAGTAGATCTGCCTTGGTTAACACCACTACCGGCACAGCACCACTTAGCCATCCTATAGCCAGATACCGCTCCAACCGCTTTGCGTTAAAGTCATGGTTAAGCGAAGCCATTATAAATACATAGTCAAAGTTTGCGGCAACCACCTGCTCTAGCACCGTCTTAGCGTACCCCGCCCCGTGGCCTGATAGGTCACTTCGTGCAAACTTTGAACGACGTTTTAAGGTTCTTGTAATCATGCTGTCACCGATATCGTTGTAGTTTATCGTCACAAAATCACCTGTTGTGGGAAACTCGCACGAATCCTCCGTTGCCATCTTAGCACTACCTGCGTAGTAGACACTTGATTTAAGTCTACCAAAGATTTCACCATACTGGCATACAAGCGCATAGCGCTCCTTATGAACCGCTATTACCCTAGCGACTGTACTGTCATTACCATTTACCCATTGTTCACTCTCTATCATATCCTGTGAAAAACCATACTCGGTCATCTCTATCATCCATTACCTCCGAAAATATTGTGTTTGTTTGAATCTTATAACTTAGTGTCATCTGCATATCTCCTTTCGTAGTAAAGATTTAACTGAATGGGAGGTAGGATAAGCGCAAAAATTCCGCAGAAAACAGTACCGTGTGACATCAATATAGATGTACGGGTACTATCTCTGCGGAATTTCAATCCACAAATTAAACAGTAGATGGTTAAAAAAGGTGCGTCCAAAGAACAGTATTGCTCCTGTATAGAAACCGTATAACCATTACCAAACCGTTATCTTATTCACAAGGGTATGTTATAGCGGATTAAATGGCACAACAAAACAAGGCTATACCCTAAATTTAACAGCATTATCCTACCGCTATCCTATTCAGTTTTAAATGAAAGCCACCTCAAAAAGCTTTACCAATAAAAACAACCCCTTTCGTGCTCCGCTTTGCGGAGAGATTGATACTATTGTACCATATTTAAAGTGGTATATCAATAGGTTTTGAATAAAATTACTTAGTGATATCTAACTGTCAATTTTATGTCACATATAAATACACAATAATCGTGGTTGAAAACCGGTAAAAAACTCTTGACAAGTTAAAGCTTATGTGATATAATAAACACATAAAAGGAATAGTAAATCTTCGATTTACATAAAGTGTTT
>CAZAOY010000024.1:0-37712 GCA_964486925.1 uncultured Oscillospiraceae bacterium | reverse complement strand
TATATCAGATTAATTTTTATTTGTCAATAGGTAAAAGATAATATGTTCAATATTTTAAAATTGTTTTTGTGGAGTTAAAAAGACAAAAATATAAGCGGTATTTTATATTATACCATGAAAAAAGTCGTACCACATTTATGTAATACGACCCTATCTAACAAAGATTATTAATCAAATTATTCATCTATATATTAATGCACATTAACTACAAACGACCCTAAAACATTACCAAAATCAGCAGAATAAACGGTAACAACCGAAACTCCAGGCTTTAACGCCGACACTACCCCTGTATCGGTAGCCTTTGCAACCGCCGTGTTAGACGAGATAAATCTCATAGTCTTAAATGTCGGTGTCTTAGGGGTAAGAGCATACGACATGGTCTTACGTTGACCCGCCACAAGGGAGATCATCTTTTCAGTAATTGAAAGGGAAGTAATACCTTGATATCTACTCGCTGTTTGATATTTAATCCAAGTTGCGGATTTAAGTAGCTGATCGGGAGCATTCTTTTTAATTGTAGCTGGAGGAATAGCATTCCCAGAAAGCATGAGCGGAAGGGTTACGGTATTGGTAATAGTGAAAGATTTTAGAGATTTCAGACTTGGTATGGTAGTAAGCCTGTTGTTTGAAAGATTTACCCGTCTTAGCTTTGTTAGAGAGTTAAAAGAGGTCGGGAGCTTCGTAATAGCGTTATTACTGACATCAAGCGCTGTAAGGGATTTCATCCCCTTTAAATCTGTCGGAAGTGACTTTATCGCATTGTACGAAAGGTCAAGTAGCGAAAGGTTAGACATCTTTGCAAGATTAGTAGGTATTGCCGTTATCTTATTTCTATCTAACAGTAGTATCGTCATGGTGGTCATTCCATTAATATCTGTGGGGATGGTGATAATAGCGTTGTTGGACAGACTAAGGGTTCGTACCTTCTTAAGCTTGCCAATCCCTGATGGTACAGCGGTAATCTTGTTGTTAGCGGCATTTAGGCTAGTAAGTGCTGTACTATTAGTTACCACCGATATAGATGTTAACTGATTATTGCTTAAATCAAGCTTAGTCAGCGCCTTAAGGTTAGCAAACTCTTTGGGTAAAGATTTTATCTGGTTGTCACCCAGTAAAAGCACGTTAAGTGAAGAAAGCGAACCAATCCCGGCAGGAATACTGGTTATCCTGTTTCTAGACATATCAAGGCTTGAAAGCTTTAACATTAACCCTATTGCAGGGGATATCTTGTCTATGCTGTTACCGTATAGGTTAACATACTTTAGTTCTGTTGCTCTACAAAACTCATCCGGCATAGTTTCTAGCTTGTTGTTAGCTAGGCTTATTGTATGTAGCTGTTTTAATCCGCCAATATTCTCTACACCAAACTGAATCTTATTATTGCTAGCGTCAAGCACCCTTAGCTTTGTAAGATCTGCAATATGCTCTGGAATATCCGATAAGCTGTTGTAGGATATGTTAATCGAAAGTAGTGAGCTAAATGTTTCGATACTAGCAGGCCAGCTGGTCAGCTTGTTCTTTGATAGATCAAGGTATTTTAACGAAGGCATATTAGAAAACCCTTTAGGTATAGTGGTAATGGAATTACCGCTTAGATTTAAGGTTTCTAAACTTGGCATGTTTGAAAATGTACTTGGAAGGGTTGTGATAGCGTTATTCATACAGGTGAGGGTTACCAGATTAGTCAGCAGATCAATCCCCATAAGGTCAGATATCCCTAGATTGGAGATATCTAGGCTACGGATATTCTTCGCTTCCTCATCGGTAAAAACACCGTCTTTATTCTGATCGTAGTTCTTAAGTAGATAGGTATACAGATTAATATCAGGTATTCCTGTCCTATCGTTCTTTATGACAGCAGACTGGCCGCTGACAACGTTACCTATACCTATCGTGCATATAATAATACCTGCTAACAGCAGTGATATAACCTTTTTCATGTTTATGACCACGCTCCGTGCGAACAAAACTATGTTAATAGTATGAGCACGTACGAAGCTTCCTTTCTATTGTAGTCTTTAAGACTTCCTCCAGTTCTTTATATGTGTTCCATTTTATCCTGTAATATAACGTTCTATCCTAGGATACTTTGACATATCTATATATTCGCACAGCTTATCCATAAAAAAGGGGTAACCATATATTGCTATTACTTTTTGCTACCTTTTTTGTCACTTTTGCCTTTGCTATCCGCCTTGTAACTACAGAGTTTTTGCTCTTTAAGCGGACATTCACCACACCTAGGTGAGGCGGCTTTGCAGTAATCTCTCCCAAAATGTACTATTCTATGACAAAACTCTCTGGATTTATCATCAGGGATTATATCCCTTAACTGTTTCTCCACACTATAAGGGTCTTTAGATTCGCTAAGACCTAGTCTTCCTGTAACACGAATACAATGGGTGTCGGTAATAATGGCAGGCTGATTAAAGATATCGCCTAAGATAAGGTTCGCTGTTTTTCTACCGATACCTGGTAACGTCAAAAGCTCCTCCATAGTTGATGGTAGCTTTGAGTCATACTTCTGGATTAGCATGTTTGCAATCCCAATAATATCCTTTGCCTTTGTCTTAAACAAGCCACAGCTTTTAATAATATCCATAACCTCCAAAAGATCAGCTTCCGCTAACTGTTCTAGAGACGTATACCTCTCAAACAGTGGTTTTGTTACAATATTCACCCTAGCGTCGGTACACTGCGCCGACATTCTTGTAGCAATTAAAAGCTCGTACGGTTTTTCTTTATTATATATTAAGCTACACTCCGCAACGGGATAGATGTTTTCTAAACACTCAATCACCATTAGCGCCTTTTTCTTTTTAGTCATAATCTATCTACCCCTTATTCTGCTAATTAAAAAGTTGACTTTAGTTTCAAAGGTGCAGATTCGCCTTTGAAACTAAACCCTTAAAATATTTATAGATATAAATAAAAACTATTGCCTTAGCAATAGTTTTTATTGGCGACTCGTAACGGGCTCGAACCGTCGACCTCCAGCGTGACAGGCTGGCGTTCTAACCAACTGAACTAACGAGCCATATTAAGACAGGATCGATTTTATCTAACTCTGACTTTCTATAGATAGTATACCACATATTTTGTAAAAATGCAATAGTATTTTGCGGTTTTATTAAAACCTACAAAAATATATAAAAATTTATTAATTTTATTTAATAGTTAAAGAACTTAAATAGTCGCCAGATTACAATATTTTCTAACGAATTAATCCTGTGTATATAAATAATCTATCCGATATAATTAATATATAATATTATGACTAACCAGAAAAACTTAACAATTGACAATATGCTACATTTTACACTAAAGTACGACAAAAGGTATTGCAAATAAATAATACGTATGCTATAATAAATACATAAAAATCAATAAACTATTACAAACTCTACAGAACTAACAAAGGAGTATGAAAATGAATGTGTATATTAGATCCTTCGCGTTTGGTATAGGGGCTGTACTTTTTATCTCTATATTAACGTTAATGATTAAACGAAAATCTAATGAAAGCATGTCCCTTATATGGGTTGGAGTAGCCTTATCCTCAATTATACTAGCCGCATTTCCTCAACTTATAGATTATCTATCGGCTATCTTTAGGATAGACTATCCTCCAATTCTGATAGCGATAATTGCAATTGTATTTTTAATTACTATTGTTTTCTACCTATCTAATGAGCTTGCAGAGGCACAGAATAAAATTAACGAGCTGTCGATACAGGTTTCTTTATTAAATAAAGATGTGGCTGATATAAAAGAAACATTAGATAGTAATAGTTTCACTGTGAGATTATAGCTACATGCTATCTCTTCTTAATCTTAGAAAGGAACTTTTTTATGCATAGAAAAGATGTATTAGTTCTCCTTCCCGCCTTTAACGAGGAGCAAAATATCACGCAATTTTTAGGCAAACTAATCCTTGCTAATATTTTAGACTTTGCTGACGTCCTCATTGTTAACGATGGTTCATCTGATAATACTGAACAGATAGTAAGCAACGAAGGCTTTAACGTAATTTCGCATATCTACAATCTTGGGTATGGGTGTGCTTTACAGACTGGATACAAATATGCTGTTAGAAATAACTATAGATATGTTGTGCAGATTGATAGTGACGGTCAACATGATGTTTGTAATATACACAATATAATTAATACCTTAAAGTCAGAAAGTCCACCTGATATAGTAATAGGCTCAAGGTTTTTAAAGGATAGTGCCCCATATAATATGTCTTGGATTAGAAAGTGTGCTATAACACTTTTCAGAGCCATGATAAAGGGTAGCACAAAACAGTTTATTAGTGACCCTACATCTGGTCTACAGGGTCTAAACAGGAGAGCATTTACCTTTTATTCCCATTACAATCATTTTGTACATAGCTATCCAGACGCTAACATGGTAATCCAAATGCTACTTAATAACTTTAAATTTAAAGAAATACCAGCTGTAATGCACCCTAGATTGAATGGCGAAAGCATGCACTCTGGTCTAAAACCCATTATATATATGTTACAAATGTTACTTACTACTACAATAGTAATAATTAGGGAGTCAACTAAAAAGCAAAAAACATAGGAATAATTATATATAAGTTATAGTATATACTCAGCCTGTTATCGTGTTATATACCTATACTACATTATCCTAAAAAGAGATAAACGTTCACCTTTTTGTGCTTAATTAATATAGTGGGTTGTATGGATTAATAAACTTTTATATCATTCCAATACCACCTGTTTCCAATAATATTAGATGGAGGTTTATACAGAGCATGAGTATAATCAGCATAATTATACCTGTGTACAATGCCGAAAAAACATTGGATAGGTGCTTACAAAGCATATTAGCTCAAGAAATAAGCGACATTGAGATTATATGTGTTGACAACAATTCCACAGATAGTTCACTTGCCATAATCAAAAAATTCAACAGAGTTAAACCTTTCCATTGTAAAGTGCAAGGTGTTAGTAATGCTCGAAACACTGGACTTTCCGTTGCACAGGGAAAATACATATTTTTTTTAGACAGCGATGATTTTCTGTGCCCTAACGCACTGCAAAAGCTATATAATTGTGCAATTAAAAATGATGCCGACATGGTATCCTGTAACTACTATACCGATAACAGGGTTTGGAGCAATAGTTCAGATGACGTAATTGCAAGTAACAGTGATATCCCAAACTTATTTAACATTATGATGACAACATATATTATGTATAATCCTACAAAACTATATAAAAGGGAGTTTTTGCAGCACCATAATATTTTGTTTGATCCCTCGCTGTCTCTTGGAGAAGATCTAATCTTTAATCTTAGTGTATTTAACAATGCAACCTGCATCTGCTATATCAGCGAGCCTCTGTATAACTATACAGTTTCAAGTCATGGATTAACAAACAAATACCGAAAAGACTTTATAAATATAAAACTAGTTCTAGCAGACTGCATTAAAGACTACTTAAAGAAAAACAATCTGCCCCTTGACAACTACTTTATTGTATTATTTAATGATGTCTTTGCCATGTTTGTTAATGCAAAAAAGGGCAGAATAGAATCATATAACAATATATTTAAGCTACCACAGGTGATAGAATTACTATCAAGCAAAGTATTTAAAAATCTTCCCTTATTTAAAAAGATAGTTTTTATACTTATGAAGCTAAAAATGGTATTGCCGTTGAGATTAATAGTAACGTTGTTAACCTTTAATAACCGCTAACATCTGTTTAATATAGTCATTTACATTATGGGATTTCACAAATTCACTTGCTTTTTTGGACATTGAATTAAAGTCATATTCGCCGTTGTAAATTGCAATTATTTTTTTCTCAAGATCCTCTAGAGAACCACTTTTAAACAAAACTCCCCGTTCTCCATCTGCTAACGTTTCACGGTTAGGTGCAATATCCGATGCTAAAACTGGGGTTTTGCAATAAAAAGCCTCAATAGTTGCTAGCCCGAAGCCCTCGGTATGAGAAGGTAGCACAAACAGGTTAGAACATCTTAAGTAATCATATATATTTTTCTTAATTCCTAATAACTTTATATTATCATCGGCTAGCGCCTCAAGCTCGCCTTTAAGGCTACCATCCCCAAGGACAATTAGCAAAAGATTGGGTATCTCCCCCCTAGCTACAATGTTCTTTACTGCCTGAAACAGAAGCTTATGTTCCTTTTGTGCTTCCAACCTTGCGGCAATAATTAAGATATACTTCTCTCTTGAGAATGGGAATGCAAAATCCTTATTAGTTTTTCCTTCAGCTTCATAGTCTATAAAGTTATAAATTACCGTTATTTTATTAGGCTTAATGCTTTCTTTTTGTATACAAAAATCAGATACCGCCTTCCCTACTGCAATTAGTTTAACTCGTTTAAACCAGTTAACTGTTATTCGGTTATATAATCTTAGTAACCTGTACTGTAACCTATTACTCTCTTTCCAATCATCACAACAATGAATAGTTGACAGTACCTTTACCCTTTTAGATAGTAAACCCGCTAAACGCCCTACTGTATCTGCGGCTGGCAGATGTGTGTGGACAACATCAATCCCCTTAACTTTAACTATCTTTTTTATGCTCATTACCGTCTTTAAAAATCCATTCCTTCTTAGATCTAGAAACACTACATCTATCCCCATATCCACTAGCCTATATTTGAGATCTGTAAGGTCATATAGATACGCAACTGTAATTCTATTGTCATTCTTTAACTGTTTGCATACGTCAACTAGAAGCTGCTCCGCTCCACCAACCCCTAATGCGGTAATAACATACAGTATATCCATCACTAACTTCCTCCTACACATCTTCCAATAATCTATAAATCTTTGAAATATCATTCGGTCTTTCCCATGGTGTGTCTAGCTCTTTTATAAGGTTATTTCGTAGCTGCACATCTGTTACAAGACTATATATCGCATCAACAATCTCTTGTTCACTTAGGTCAATTATAACTGATCCTGTAGACAACATCTCTACAACACCAGCAGTTTTTGTTGCGATAATAGGCTTCTTTAGAATTTTAGCCTCAGCAATTGCAATGCTCCATCCCTCAAACCTGGTTGCATGAACATAGATATCACATTCTCGTATGTATGGATACGGATTCTCTCTCTCTCCAAGAAGTATGAACTTGTCCTTGAGTCCATAACGCAAGATTAATTCCTCTAGATTCTTACGTTCATCCCCCTCACCTATTACATACCACCTAATATTAAATTCACTATATGTTGTAATTAAAGCTGCAAAAGCCTTTATTGCGATATCATATGCCTTTTGATAGTGTAATCTTCCTATAGTTAACAACCTAACACCGTTATAGTCATCCGTAAAACCTCGTCCACTTGTTGACATATTTATAACACGGCTATCACATATTGTATTTTGGAAGGTTTCCATCCTATCGCTTAACATTGGGTAGGTGGATAACATAGTCTGCATTACTACCTTAGAAACGCTATATATTCTATCAAACTCACTGTAATACTTTTGATCAAACTCCCTATTATATCCTGCTTTAATATAATCAACATGAACAAAAGCTACCTTTTTTCGTGCTTTTACATATCGCGAAACGTAATATGTCGCAGCACCCTCTAGATATGCAACTGCAATATCATACTCTGTATCAAAGCGAGGCGCAGCTGTGGCAAGCGGCTCCCATAGCAGGTGCTTTACCGAAAAGTTCCTATTCTTTATTTGAATAATCACATTACGAAAAAGTCCCCATAAACAGGATAGATTAGAACCAACCGCCTTTAATGCCTGGCTTGTAATTAGCTTTTTAGCAACACTTCCTGTGATTTCAAACGTATCACAATGATCATTTAATACGGCAACATTATCAGGTATATTATCAAAATACTTTCCAATGGGCACTATTGAAAACACAGAAACCTCATACCTGTCCTTATCGATTTCCTCTAACAAATCTATAAGACAACGCTCTGCTCCCCCCATTCCCATTGTATTTGTTACAAACAGCATTTTTTTCATTAACATCACCTGTCCCCATCTTATGTACTACATATATCATAGCATATTTAACTACAATATGCAACAAAATGCTTGAAAATATTTAATTATTGTGTTACAATAGAGTGCTAAACAAAAAATTGTGGAGGTACTAAAATTTGAAAAAATTTTTAGGTCTTAATGAAATGTTGTCCAGTATAATCCTTAACTATGTCTGCATTATCTTTTTAAACATATCAAGCATTCTTCTTACTCCTTTATTTACTAAGAATATGGGAATGAGCACATTTGGCATCTACACACTAGTTTATTCTATTACAACTTTTTTTGTAACAACCGAGTTTGGGATGGGAGTTCCTGTAACGCGTAATATTGTAAAATACAAAAGTAAGAACGACAAGCGTAGCGAAGAGGGCTATCTCTTTACTACAATTTGTACCTACTTTTTATTTATTATATTTATGCTTTTAACCTGTATACCAATCTATCTTTTTACCCCACAAATATTTAGTAAGCTTAGTGTAAACGAAATCTCTAGCTTTAGAGAAATCTTTTTTTTATCTGTAACTTGTAGTGCAGTTATTTTCCTACAGAACTTTTATGTATCAATAATATTAGCTTACGACCGATTTTCGTTTACCCGCATATGTAACATAATCCGAATTGTAATTAGAACGGTATTACTGTATATCCTAGTATTTTATGGAATTACACCTTTTTTAGTATTTTTTCTTGACTTAATACTAAACCTAGCATTACTATTATCTTACATCATATTATCTACTAAACTTGGCATTAAAATAAGGCGTACTGAAAATTTTATTAAGTCCTTTTGTAGCAATATTAAAGTAATGGTTATAGCGTACACCCTTCCAATATTTGAAAGCTTTAATTGGATGGCTGGAACAATGATCGTCGGTATAGTTGTTTTAGCTGAGGATGTTGGGAAATTTTCAATAGCCACTACGTTTTGTTTAATATTTACATTTCTCTCCGCAACGCTTTCACAAGCCCGTATTGGGCACGCTACAAAGCTATGGCTAGAGGATGATAGCAAAACTAAATTCTGGGACTATGTATTTTGGTTTGGTAAGATACAAACCCTTGTAGTTGGATTTATTCTTGTAGGATTTGTTATTTTAGGACGCATATTTATTATACTTTGGGTTGGAGAACAGTTTAGCGTATCATATTATATTGCACTTTGCATTATAGTTGCATTATTTATTCCTTGCTCACAATATACCGTGGAATTTGCACTTATTGCACAAAATAAATATTTAGGTAAATCCTTAATAGATTTTGTTCGTGTCGTGACAACCGCTCTACTGCTGCCTGTTGGGATTAAACTATCTGGCATTATAGGGGCCGGTATTACAATAGCAGTAACCCTAGTACTTTTTAAACTTGTATTAATGAATATATACTACCAAAAACAAGGATTTCCTATATCTAAATTTAACAAAACCGTTATTATAAAGATAATACCTTCACTTTCTATTTCAATTATAATGGGGCTATTAATCACATCATTAAACCTTTACTCAATTCAATATGCAATGCTAGGTGGAACACTTTCCTTAATCTCATACTTTATAGTTGCATACTTCACCTACTTTAGCAAGATCGAACGACAACATATATTAAAAAGGAATCAAAAAAACAAGATACACTGATAGGTAAAATAAAATTCTTGAAAGGCTGAAGCGAGGTTAAACACATCTAACTAACCCTCGCCCAGAACGTAATTTGGGGTATGACTAAAACAAAATTAAAAGTTTCCTTAATAGTACTTAATTATAACTGTTATGAGTATACAAAAAATTTAATTAAAACGATATCTGAGTATGATAACATTGATAGTATTGTTATTGTAGATAACTGTTCTACAGACAACTCTTTTGTAAGGTTGCAAGAGCTTAAAAGCAATACCATACATATTATAAAAAGTGATAAAAACGGGGGTTACGGCTATGGAAATAATTTTGGTATTATCTATGCAAGGGACAATTTTTCTCCTGATATTGTAGTAATTGCAAATCCAGATATTAGCTTTAGCAAAGACTCTCTAAGCGCTATGATTTCCACCTTTATCTCCCATCAAAATATAGCGGCAGTTGCACCAATGATGAAGTCTCTAGATAGCACTGCACCTCGTCCAACTGCATGGAAAGTACCGACTATGAAAAGTGAATTAATGTCATCAAGTATACTATTATTTAAGCTTTTCTGGCAGAAGGGACTTTTGCACTTTTACCCAAGCTCATACTATAAATCCAAAGACAATCTCTGTTTTGTGGATTGTATTATAGGTTCATTTGTAGCGTTTGATATAAAAAAACTACTTAGTGTAGGCCTATACGACACAGATTTTTTCTTATACTGTGAGGAGAGTGTATTAGGTTACAAATTCAAGCAGAAGGGATATAGAAGTATTGTACTTTCAAATTATAGCTATATCCATTATGAAGAAGGTTCTACAGCTAAAATCCAGCCTAACTTTGCAAAACGCAAAAAGGTAGATTTTTCTAGCAAGCTGCTATATCTTAACAAATATATTAGGATATCTAAACTATCCAGTCTTTTCTGTAGGCTTGTATTTAATCTTTGGATATTTGAGGCATACTCATTTATGTTTTTCAACAATTTTAGGAGGAAATTTAATGGTTAAACTTATTGCGTTTCATCTACCGCAATATCATGTTATCCCAGAAAACGAAGCATGGTGGGGGGAACAATATACTGAGTGGAAATTAGTGCAGTCAGCAAAGCCATTATTTAATGGCCAGTACCAACCTCGCGTTCCTTACAATAAAGACTATTATAACATGTGTGACAAAAATACTCAAATCGATCAGGCAAATCTAGCTAAGAAGTATGGAATATATGGATTTTGTTACTATCATTATTGGTTTAATGGTAAACTGTTGTTAGAGCGACCAATGGAAATAATACTAGATAACAAAGAGATGGATATCCCTTTTTGCATGTGCTGGGCAAATGAACCATGGATTAGAGACGGCAAAGTTTTAATTGATCAAAAATATGGCGATACTCAAGATGAGCAATCACATTTTGAGTATCTTCTTAAATTCTTTAAAGATGAGCGCTACATAAAGATTAATAATATGCCGCTTTTGGTAATATACCGATGTAATAACATCAACAACTGTGAACAGATGATTAGACATTTTAACGATATGTGCAAAAAAAACGGATTTGATGGAATATACATAATTGAAGAGCTTAATTCCTTTCAAGATAAACCCGCTACACTATCTTCTCAAGGTATATTGGAGTTTGAGCCAGCTTACACATTAAATCAGAACCTTAGCATTTATACTAAAGTAAAGAATCTAATTAACAAGACCGCAAGAAAGCTTTTAGGTAAAAAAGGCGTTAATATCCCAAAGTTATTATTACATACCGTAAGCTATGATCGTATTTGGTACAAGATACTCCACCGCACTAAAAACTACAATCACAACAAGCAGTTATTCCTTGGCGCCTTTACCGATTGGGATAATACTGCCCGTAAAGGTCACGAAGCAGTTTTAATGCAAGGTGCATCACCCGAGAAATTTGGAGATTATTTAAAGCAACAGATAGCACGTGCAGAGAGTTTAGGTAGCGAGTTTTTATTTATTAACGCTTGGAACGAATGGAGCGAAGGTGCATATCTTGAGCCCGATGAAAAATTTGGATACAGATATATAGAAAATGTTAATCAATCATAACTCTCTTTAGTTAAGAACAATCGTAATTATAGTTAGCGCTGGCCCCATTTTTAATCATAATCTACAGACTAAGATGAAATTACGGTAGCTGTTAAGATTAACTAAACATATTAGGGTAACATTGTAGTCAAATTTAGATAAGACAACCTTTGATATTTCTGCTATACTGATAATAAATTAGTTATAATAAATAAAAAGGAATAAATTAAGTTTGTGAGGAATTTATATGAGTAAGATTAAAGTTGCGATAATCGGGTGCGGTACTATTGCAAAGTCTGCACATATCCCTGCTTATACAGCAAACAAGGATTGTACTATTAAGTATTTTTGTGATATCATCCCTGAAAGAGCAGATGCTATGGTTGAACAGTATGGGGTTGGAACAGCTATCTATGACTATAAAATTGCTTTGGATGACCCAGAGATCGAAGCAGTTTCTGTGTGTGTACCTAACATGGGACACAAGATTATCTCTGTAGACGCTCTTAGAGCGGGTAAGAATGTTTTATGTGAAAAACCTGCGGCTCGTGTTTACTCCGAAGCGCTTGAGATGCAAAAGGTACAGCACGAAACTGGCAAGGTACTTAACATTGGGGTGGTAAACAGATTTAATACTGGTGTTAACGTAATAAAGGATATGATTGATTCGGGTGAGCTTGGGGATGTCTATCAGGTATATGCTTGCTTTAGAGCACATAGATCTATCCCAGGACTTGGGGGCGACTTCACCAATATGGACGTAGCAGGCGGCGGCGTGCTTATCGACTGGGGGGTACACTTCCTTGATATCGTTATGTACTGTTGCGGAGATCCAACACCTCTTACCGCTTCAGGTAAGGCTCACAGCGTGTTAGGTGTTGATATGAAGGATTATGCCTACACAAGCATGTGGGCAGGACCTCCTAAGTATGACGGTGTATACAACGTAGACGACTTTGTTACAGGTATCGTTAGAACTACAGGTCCTACCATCACTCTAAACGGCGCTTGGGCGCAGAATATCGGTGTTGGAGAGATGTATATAGACTTTATGGGATCAAAGGCTGGTATTCGTCTACAATACGGAGCTGACTTTAAGCTTTATACATACAAGAATGGAAAGCTTTTCGAGGTTTCACCTTCTTACGAAGAACACCCAATGTTCCAAACAGAGATAGATTCCTTCCTAAGATGTATCAGAAGCGGCGAAAAACTACCTTCTCATATCGACACTGTAGTTATTACCTCTAAAATTATGCAGGGTCTATACGATTCCTCTAATAAAAATGCTGAGGTTGATCTAACCTCTTATCCTGAATAGGCGGTGTAGGCTTGAAAAAGATAGGATTTATCGACTATTTCCTTAAGGAATGGCACGCCGACAACTACCCAAACTGGATTAAAGAAGCCTCAAACGGTGATATGGTGGTAGCATACGCATATGGGATGATAGATAACCCAAACGGTCTTGAAACCAATAAAGAATGGGCCGACAGAATGGGTATCCAGCTTTTAGATTCAATAGAGTCCGTTATAGAAAAATCCGACTACCTAGTGGTGCTTTCTCCTGATAATAGTGAGATGCATTTTGATCTGTGCCAGCTGCCTCTTAAGAGTCAAAAGCCAACCTTTGTTGACAAAACCTTTGCACCTACTGCTAAGATAGCTAAGGAGCTTATCGACCTTGCTAACACCTTTGGCACACCAATGTTTTCATCATCGGCTCTTAGGTTCGCTACGGAACTGGCGGATGTTAATAAAGAGGTAGACTACATTAACAGCATTGGTCCCGGATCTATCGGCACATATCTAGTGCACCAGATCGAACCAATCGTTAAGCTTTTAGGTACAGATATTAGCGGTGTGTTATATTCGGGCACCGAAACCACCCCTGCTCTTGACTTAAAATTTGCAAGCGGTAGATCTGCCCATATAACAATGTTTGAAGACGCACCGTTTTCTATGGATATAATCTACAAAGATGGTACAACTAAACGCATTGGTGAGATGACTGACTTCTTTCAAAACTTTGCAAAAGAGCTTGTACGGTTCTTCACCGAAGAAAAAAGCTCCTTCTCTACCTCTGAAACTTATGCTGTAGTAGATATAATCGAGAAGGCACACTCTGCGAAGCTAACACCGGGGGCTTGGATAGGATAATAGCTATCCATACGACTGACACAAACATCATGAAAAATGTAAATATACAATGGGGAATATGAAACAGGAAAAAGACACAACTGGGTGTCTTTTTCCTGTTTTCTTTATATCAAAGCCTACCGCTAATCAACAAGCGGCATACCTTTTCCATCCACATTTATAGATCGTGTAAGTATTAATATCCCTTCTATTAGACCCCATATACTAGAAACCACCGCCAAAAAACCACAGCTAAGTATCGTCATTATTAACTGTATAACCGCCTTTGTGGTATACCCTAGATAAAAATTATGTACCCCAAAGCTTCCTAGGAATATTCCTAAAAGACCTGCTGCAATTCTGTTTTTATAGCTATATCCCATAGGTGGCTGATATTGCTGGTAGTAGCTATTTTGGCTTTGCCGATTATTGTACCCATTTTGTTGATAATACTGATTTTGGTTATATCTAGGATCATTATTGTAACCTTGATTACCCTGCGCATTTCCCTGCTGATTTTCATTTTGATTGCCGTTATTTTGATTATATCTTGGATCATTATTATAGCTTTGATTGTTGTTGTCCATGTTGCCCCCCATTATTTATTATTGTTACACAGTACATGTAACCTAATCACAAGTCAAGTATACCATATTGGTGTTAACTATATAATACAAAAATATTAATATTCTATAGATTTTCGCCCTTATAAAGTTTCATAATCCTATCCCTATAGATTGGGTTATCACTAAATGAAACTAGATTTCCAACTTGAGTTAATGTACCAATAGATGGCACACCTTCAAGCTCCGTACCCTTTAACAACGCTGACATAGCGTTTGCAAATCTATCTGAGTAGATAACCTGGATATCCCTGTTAAAGTATGACTGTATTGTATTCTCTACAGTAGGTGTAATATCAAGGCTGTTATGTAGCTCCCCTACTAGCTGTTGTGCCCTTGCTATTAGCTCCTCCCGCTGTTTTATATCGACAGCGGAAATTGCGGCTAGAAAGGTTTCTTTAATCTTTTCATCAATAGAAAGCCTATTAAATGCTGTACCAAACCATTTGCTGTAGGGTGCGTATTCATTACAGTATAAAAAGCAAAGCCTCATTAGCCGCTCCACTATACGGCTACAGATTATACGTGACCCAATCTCATCACCTCTTGCGGCGGTACGCTTGACAAACGCCTGCTCTTGAGATACTATCTCCCACTGTGACATAATTAGATAGTTCTTAACATTATTCGGATAGTAATGGATATAGTTTAAACGCTCTTGCAAAGCTAGCATATCCTCATACAGCTCCCCACACCTTAGCGCTAACAGCCTATGCTCTGGTATAGTTAACCACTCGGCTACGGTAATGGTTTCTAGCCTTGTTGTTCCTATGTAATCATTTAGATATTCATCGATAGTATGTATAAAGATTAATGGCGATACCCTATTACCCTCAGCTTTCTGTGAAACCCGTACCCCTGCGTCATCTGGATCGGGTGGTGAGAAGCTACAGCTGTATCCCTTGTATTCTAGCGGAAGATTCTCGCTAAAACATTCTAATAGCTCATCCCTTTTACCGATATCCTTATCCTCCAGAAACAGATAAAACCTAGGCCCCCACATATGGTCGGTGGAAACCTCATCATCATATCCAATAACATCAGACCCATATCCTAAAAGCCCCGCTGTGTATTTTAAAGTCGGATGAAACCTTTCTAATATAGGTTTTGCACATTCATTAAAAAATCCTCGACATAGTGTTTTGCCATTTATAAACTGCTTCATATTTCTCCCAAATCCTTTTATATTATCCCAGTAGTTCGGTACTCGGTTGGTGTCATCCCTATATATTTTTTAAATGCCTTTGAAAAGTAGTATTCCGATGCAAACCCTGTGCGCTCTGCAATCTCGTACATCTTCATGTCGGTGGTTGTAAGCAAAAGCTTTATCGCTTCGTACTTTTTGTCGAGTATATACTTTTTCGGTGAAACATTATACTGCTTAATAAATTTATTATGAAGATTACGGGTGGAGATGTTAAACCTTTCACTAAGCTGTTCAATGGTTAGATTTTCCTTAATCGGCATACTGTTAATATAGGTTATAATACTATCTAACTCGGTCACACGACCGCTATTATCAACCCCTTCATACCACCGTGCTTGCAGATACGCAAAGGCAGAGGAGGCAATAACCCCTTTACCAAGCTTTAGATTTAGAAAACATTCCTCCATAATTGCCTTCTCTTGGCTAAAGCCGCATATATCCTCAATAAGCAGATCTTCAACTTTATTAGCGGTATCAAACTCAAACCAGTAAAAGTACCATCTATCACCTCTTGTCCTGTAGCTTAGTATGTCCTTAGTCATGGTTACAAACACCGAACCGCCCATAAGCTTTGTTATCTTCCTGTCGGATAGGTTTTCACCACCCGCCGATATCTCGATCTCTCCCTGCCCCTCAATAGTGCGTATTGCAACATATCTTCCTGATTTCTGGGTATTCTTTGCATTAATATCGTAGGTAGCTCCCTCATCCACCGCCCATATGGTTTTAAGGATATACCCCTTAGGTGGCTGGGGTGATGAGGTTGTGGCTAAAAGATTCATAGTAATCATCTTTCTTAAAAGTACAAAATAATATCCGATATTGATATTGTTTTTTTATAAATTTACTGTATAATATTGTTATGTAATGTATAAAATCCACAAACCCCACCTCGCCGCCGCAGATGGAGTTTATTTATTAGTGTATTCGGCGGAGAAACGGAATTATTTATGGTTGATACTAAAATTAATGTAAAAAAGCTACAAGATTTCTATAACCAGACAGCTAACGCACCTATCTACCAAAAGGAGTTTGGGTTCTACTCATTAGAAAGATGGAAAGGCGAAGGACACATTACCGATACTACCGATTTAAACAAACTTTTTATGCTAGACCCAAATACACAGGTAAGCTTAGGGGAGCTAGGCTGGTGTGAAGCGGCATTTTGTCCCGCCTTTGAGGAAACGGTGTTAGAGGATAGAGGGGAGCATGAGGTGGTGCAGGATTTTGCGGGACGTAAGGTTTTGTGCTTTAAAAATAGGCGAAGTGGGTTTATGCCCGAATATCTAGACCATCCTGTGAAGGACGTGAGAACATGGCAGGAGGATGTTAAGTGGCGGCTAGATCCAAATGCAAACGGTAGATTTAATACTCTAGATACCCGTATGGCGGACGCTAAGAAAAAGGCAGAGCAAGGCTATATAGAAACCCAAAACCTTGTAGGCGGGTATATGTACCTTCGTTCCCTTATTGGCCCTGAGGGACTGTTATACATGCTGTTTGATAATCCCGAGCTAATCCACGACTGTATGAAAAGCTGGCTAGCCCTTGCCGACGCAGTTACCGAAAAACATCAGAAGTTTGTGGACTTTGATGAGGTATTCCTAGCAGAGGATATCTGTTATAACCATGGCAGTCTTATCTCCCCTGACATGATGCGTGAGTTTCTATTTCCATACTATACACAGCTTTTATCCAATATAAAATCCCGCCAGAAGGATAAAGGTAAAAAGCTACATATCCAGATCGACACCGACGGATTTGCGCTTCCTGTAATAGATATCTACAAGGAGATTGGGATGACATATATGTCACCGTTTGAGGTCGCGTCCAACTGTGATGTGGTTGAGGTTAGAAAGAAATACCCCAATCTGCTAATTAGCGGGGGATTTGATAAACGTATTATCTCTGCGGGCAAAGAGGCGATCGACCGTGAGGTAGATAGAATTATGCCGTTTATGAAGAAGCATGGAGGATATATCCCAACCTGTGACCACGGTGTTCCAGAGGAGGTTTCTTTTGAAAATTACATGTACTTTAGATCACGAATGGTGGAGTACGGTGTGTAGTTTATTTTCTGTATGCTTAATTACCTTCTGTCTGTTATTATAAACTATTGACCATAACTTAAGCGGACGGTCACAGACCGCTCCTATGTCTAAAACGTAGTGGTGATCTGTGTTCGCCCGCTATTTTTTATGTAGCTATACCATTAGCCTCATGGTACAAAACTATCTAGTTCATCTCTGGTTATTACAAAATCATAGCTGTATATCTCCTCAATGGAGGATTTTGTATTTCCGGGACCGTTGCTTGGTGGCGCACCATAGTAATCACGGTCACACCATTCATTCATCCAGATGGTGAACCAGCTATAACCGCTACTCTGTAGCATGGCTTTGTTAGGTACTAACCCAACCTCGGTTAATGCAAAGGTTTTGTCAGCCATAACCTTGCTAAGCCCCTTAGCCGCATTGTAGAAATAGCTGTTATCCTGCTTATTTACATATACATCCACTCCACCAATATCAACATACCCCTTAGGATAGTATTCATCGGTAATATCCCCCACCATGCCAGGTGACCACACCCATATAAGGTTGTTTAGCTTATGGTGATTTGTATATCTGTCGTAAAGGTTTTCCCAAAGCTTAATAAAGGACTGAGGGGTCTTTCCTCCCCACCAAAACCAGTTACCGTTCATCTCATGATATGGGCGAAATAACACTACCACCCCCGCGTCACAAAGCTGTTTAAGGTATAAAGCACCTTTGTCGATCTGTTCCAGCCAACTTTGATACTCCTTGGTATCCTTAGTCACAAGCTTATCAAAGTCAGATTGGGACATCTGGGTGTTGTATTCATCACCGTTAATAGGCCCGTCAGGGTGCCAGTTTACGCTTACAAGACCACCATTCTGCCAGTACGCCGTAGCACGCTTTACCGTGTTCTTTGCAATACTGTCAAAGTATTTGGTATGCCCTAACTCATATGAGGTTAAGGCGGGGTACTTTCCAGTAATGGAAAAGACATGCTCGTCCTCTAACTGCTTGTTCTTTCCATCGGAATAGGAGTTTACCTGCTGTCCTGAAAGGACAAGCCCTCGTTCTCTTAATCCGTTAATATAGTCAAACACCTTAACCGTCGCCGCTGTGCTGTCTTTATTCACAAGATCTACCCCTTTTAGCACGGGTAGCGTAAGAGATTCTTGCCCGCAACCTACTAAAGCCACGCAGATAACTGCTGTAACTAATAGTACAATTATCCGATATTTCATGCACCTCACTAGCCCTTTTTTATACCTTAGCGTTTATCTTAGCGGCAGTAAGAGTGTTTTTAAGTAATGTAGCTATAGTCATAGGGCCCACACCACCAGGTACTGGTGTAATATATCCCGCAACCTCGCTTGCTGATTCAAATTCAACGTCCCCGCATAGCTTGCCGTCCTCTAGTCGGTTCATCCCAACATCAATTACAACAGCACCCTCTTTAATCATATCTCCTGTTATCATGTTAGGTCTGCCCACAGCTACCACTAATATATCCGCATTCATGCAAACCTCTTTAAGATTCTCTGTCTTGGAATGAGCCACCGTTACAGTAGCGTTTTCATGTAGCATTACTAGCGCCATTGGCTTTCCAACTATGTTGCTTCTTCCCACGATAGTACAGTTTTTACCCGTAATCTCTACCCCTGTAGAACGGATAAGCTCTAAACAGCCAGATGGTGTGCATGGTAATAGGTCATAGTTTCCTATCATTATCTTACCAACATTCTGTGCGTGGAACGCATCAACGTCTTTATCTGGTGAGATTGCCGCTAATACTGCTTTCTCATCAATATGTGATGGTAGAGGTAACTGCACCAGTATCCCGTCTATATCCGCTTTGTTATTTAGCTTTGCAATAAGCTCTAACAGCGCCGCTTGTGTAGTTTCCTTTGGTAGTGCGTATTCTTCAGAATAGATCCCTACCTGCTCACAAGCCTTCTTCTTAGCATTTACATACACCCTCGATGCCGCATTGTCACCAACGACAACCACCGCTAAACCAGGAGTTACCCCGATCTCGTCTAACTCCATTACCTGCGCTTTTACCTCATCCTTAACCTTTTGTGCAATCTCTTTCCCATTAATAATTACTGCCATGTCGCCCTCCATTTTGAATTTCGTCGTTTTATGTGTATATAAATCCTATGATTTGTCCTGCTTATCCTCTGTTTGGTCACTACTAACCTCGCTATCCTCGGTTTGGCTAGTATCTACCTGCTCTGATGTTATATTATCTGCTTTATCGTTATCTTCTATTACCTTAACATTATCGTCCGTTCTACTATTGGTTAGGTGTATCTCGTTTTGCGTATCCTCGTCTGCGCTATACGGCAGAACCACCGAACCGCTTTTGTCCTCCTCAAGGCACACTTCATCCTGTAGATCCGCCCATTCTTTGGTATTTACATAGAGCTTTAGATATTCAGGATCATTGTTAGACTTTATCTTAGAACGCACTACGATAATTATTACTAAAGCAGTTAACACCAGTAGTATTGATAGTATCTGCGAAACTCTTAGATATCCTATCATCAGGCTGTCTGTCCTAAATCCTTCGATTACAGTTCTTCCTGCACCATACCATACAAGGTATAGCAGAAATATCTCGCCATCAAAGCTACGCTTCTTAGACCAGAAATGCAGTACAATAAACCCGATAGCACACCATAAAGACTCATATAAAAATGTTGGGTGAACCGGCAAGCTTGGATCAACGGTAATACCATATTTAGCAAAGGTACTTATATTAGATTGAAGATACCCGACAATTGAAGGTCCTGTCATCCCCCACGGCAGATTAGTGTTACTTCCAAACGCTTCCACATTAAAGAAGTTGCCCCACCGTCCAACAGCTTGGCCAATTAAAAATCCCAACGCTCCAACATCCATTAGCGGTAGCACCCGTAGCTTACGAAGCTTTGCTACGATTATACCTACAAGAAACGCACCTATAATGCTTCCGTATATTGCCATTCCGCCTTCCCACGTCTTAAAGATCCTACTAAAGCTATCCCAAAACGCCGAAAGAGAGCTAAAATCCAGCCCAAACTCATCCCAGGTAAAGGCAACATAGTAAATCCTAGCGCCTAATATCCCGCCGATTATCCCACCGATAATCGCATCTATCGCCTTGTTCTCGTCAACTCCAAAACGCTTAAAGTTTTTATAGCCATAAAATAACGCCAGTAGCAGCCCCGCCGCTATTAATATACCATATAACGTTATCCTAAACGACCCAATATTAAAGCTGTTTTTAAAGACAAACTCAAGCCCTAACTTTGGGAATAAAACTACATTTTCCATCTCTATGTACACTCCCTCTTACATAATATCTCTGCATAAACCCCTCGTCACAGCTTTATGTGACAAGGGATCTTTGCAGCCTATAGTCTTTATCTTTTAAAAACACTATTTATCGGTAGGAAGTATCACAGATAGGGTGGTATGCTCCTCATTAAAGGATTCTCCTAAAAGCTTATTTACTTCATCTAGCGTTATCTTCGCACAGCATTCAAGGATATCAAATACAGTACACCCGCTAAAATATGCGGTTGCTAAAGAGTTTGCAACGTTTTCAACGTTGTTAAAGTCGCTTACACATTTACCGTATAGATCCTTCTTAACCCGTTCAAAGGATTGCTGATCAATACCGGTTTGCTTTAGCTTGTTGGTTGCGGCTATTATCTTTGAGGCTACCATATACGGATCTTTTGATTCTCCCGCAAAGATTACCGCCGTAAATCCACGCCCAGAAAACAGCTCACTTCCAAACCCTGCATCCACTAACCCCTCATCATAAAGCTCCTTATAAAGCTCACTACTGGCGGAGGATAAAACTCCCGAGATTATATCGTACATAACGATATGTCTAGCAGTATCATTCTCATCAATCGGAGGCTGTTTATACCCAAAGTGAAAGAGCGGTATTGAAACCTCTAGCTTTTGCTCCACCTTGTTTTTTGCAACATTCTCTGGCTCATCCACCGTCTGGCGCTCAATCGAAACCTTCTCCTTAACCTTAAGAGATTTCTCGATAATACTAATAGCGGAATCTATCTCAAAATTTCCTGCTATGGTCACAACCATGTTGTTAAGATTATAGAAGGTATTGTAACATCGGTAGAGCAGATCCTTATCTATCTGCGCAATAGATTCTACAGTTCCTGCAATGTCAAGTCCTACAGGGTGGTTTACATACATCCCTGTTAGCATGTTAAAGAAAACCCTCCAACCTGGGTTATCCTCATACATCTTTATCTCCTGCCCGATGATACCCTGCTCTTTATCCACCGTCTCCTTTGTAAAGTATGGCGCCTGCACAAAGCCCATTAAAGCTTTAAGCGACTCCTCAAAGTTATCGGTAGTGCTAAAGAGATAACAGGTTTTTTCAAAGCTTGTGTATGCATTAGCGCTTGCCCCTGTCTTTGCAAATAGAGAGAACGCATCCCCGTCCTCGCTCTCAAAAAGCTTGTGCTCCAAAAAGTGGGCGATACCTGCGGGTACTGTTACAAAATCGTCATCTAAGCTAGACTTAAAGGTCGTATCAACCGATCCATACTTTGTGGAGAACATGGCATACGCCATGCTATATCCTGCCATTGGGTAAAGCAGTATCTGAAGCCCAGACTCGTGCTCATAGCTATAATACTCTTCACCGATTCTTTCGTTTTTAATTACATTCTTAATCATAAGGTATTATTCTCCATTTCTTTACCCATACTAATCATTCTTTGTAAGCAGGTACACGGTATCGAGTGTTACTTTGTTTGCCGCATTAATAATATCCTCACGTGTTACCTTCTCAATCTTTTGAATCTCCTGAATAGGGGTTAGCACCTCGTCATCAAACATCTGTGACATATAAAAGCTTTCAACACTAGAGGCGGAATCGTATACACAGTTAAGGGAGTTTTTAACGCTTAGTAGCGCATTGTTCATCTCCTCATCGGTAAACTCACCCTTCTTCATCAGATCAAGCTGAACCAGTATCTCGTCCTTTGCTTTATCGATATTAGGAAACTCTACCCCAGAATCTACCAGTAAAATACCCTTTACCTTATCGTATCTAGCGGCACAGTAGTAACAAAGCTGTAGCTTTTCTCGCACATTTAAAAATAGCTTTGAAAACGGTGTTGCCCCAAAGATTGCTACCATTAGCTTTAGCGCTCTTACTGTATCGCTGTTGTTGTCAACTCCTGTAGTAAACCCTAGCACAAGCTTGCCCTGTGCAACGTTCATCCTCTTAACAACCTCGTTAACCTTACTTGTAACAGGTAAAGGCTTGTTTTTATCTAAAGTTACTCGGTTACTACCGTTAATAAACACACCTTTAAATACCTCTAACGCCTTGTTATAATCCCCACATCCTGTAAACATTATATCAATCTTACTGTTATTTATAAGTCTGTTGTATGCCTTCATCAAATCATCATTAGTTAGTGCTTTTACCTGCTCAATAGTTCCAAGTTTTGGAACACCAAATAAACTTCCCCTTGCCATCTCCTTGATAGTAGAGTTTATAACATAGGTGCGTTTATCATTTATCTCCGATTCGATTAGATCAACCATCTGGGTACGCTCAATATCGATATACTGTTGTCTAAAGCTGTTGTTCTCAATTAACGGCAGGAATAGAATGTCCTTTAAAAGAAGTGATATCTGCGTAATAATATCCTCACCATCGAGCGCATAACGGTTGTCAATCCCACTTATCGTTACATGACATACCTGCACATCCCCGCGCTTTTCTACACCCGAGTAGAGCGAAGCGCCGTAAAGCTCCTGACAGATCTTTGCAAGGTTTGTATACTCTGGGCAGTTTGCATGTCCATTCTTTAGTACGTTAATCACCAATGCGTTAGCCGCAACCTCATCCTCGTTTAGGGGATTAATAAAGTTTACGGTTATCCTGTTTCTTTTAAATCGCTTGTCTATGACAGCGTTAAAGGTGACATTATCACAGATATTAACGGTTTTCTTGTTCTCTATCATAACTATGCCCATGCTCCATGCGAAAAATTCTCGCTTGGGGCTTCCTTTCATCTTAATGTTATTCTATTACTTCGGCACTAAATGTTTCTGAGTCTATATCCGAATTTACGTCAAGTAGCGACAGAAACGCAACTCACAGTTGCTACCGCTAAGTGTTAAAGTAATAAATTTCTCTCCAAAATAAAAACTGATAGTACCACTTAAGTTACCAAATAAGCCTACAAAACATAATACTATTGTATACTAAATTGGCAAAAAAGTCAATACTACCAGCAAAATTCCAACTGATTTTTTCTGTTTTATACCATTTTAAGTACAAACTATAGTATTCCCTTAAAATGATATTTCATTTGCTACATATAATAATTCTTCATTAATACTTTTGTTCATGGCAAGACCTTCTTTAATCCCTACGTCTGCTATCTTACCATTCTTGTATGCCACGATACGATCCCCAATACCCTTGCGTAGAAGCTCTACCGCATGGTAACCCATCTGGCTACCGATTAATCTATCTCTAAGGGTTGGATTTCCTCCGCGTTGTACATGTCCTAGCACTGTCGCTCTTGAGGTAACTCCGGTCTTTTCTTCAAGATACTTTGCAATTGAGTGAACATCCCCTACCCCTTCAGACACCATAACGATAAAGTGCTCTTTACCTAGTGTTTTAGAGGATAGCATCTTCTGGGCAATTGCATCAAGATCATATGGTTTTTCCGCTACAATTATTGCCGACGCACCACAAGCAATACCGGTGCTAAGCGCAATATGCCCAGCACGACGTCCCATAACTTCAACTACACTACATCTGTCGTGTGACTGACTTGTGTCACGAAGCTTATCCACCATCTCAATTACTGTATTCATAGCGGTGTCGTACCCGATAGTGTAGTCTGTACAAGCGATGTCGTTATCGATAGTCCCAGGGATACCGATACAGTTAATCCCCTTTGCAGAAAGATCACTAGCACCTCTAAACGAACCGTCCCCGCCGATTACCACAAGACCAATCATGTTATGCTTTATGCACTGCTGTTTACCCTTTTCAACACCTTCGTCGTATCTAAACTCCGCACTTCTAGCAGTACCAAGGATTGTACCGCCACGGTGGATGGTATCACTAACCGAGCTAAGTGTTAACTCCTCCATGTCGCCACGAAGCAGACCTTCATACCCCTTTTTGATACCTAAAACTCTATATCCATCCTTAATCGCCTTTCGTACCACACCTCTAATCGCCGCGTTCATCCCAGGCGCATCCCCGCCGCTAGTTAGTACCCCAATCGTTTGTTTCACTGCATTCTCCCCCATAATAATCCCCCTTCAATATGTATTGTTAAAAAATATACACTCATATATATATTTTACTCAAATACACAAATAAGTCAACTATTTTACTGCTTTTTTGTTGACTTAACTACAACTGACTGCTCATTTACTATATCTTTTAGCTGATTTACTAAACCGTTATTAATGTTAACCGCTACATTGTTAACTGCAACGTATTTTTTAGTACGTTCAAAGTAAAATATTACCTTATCAACACCCTTATTTTGATAAAAAACCGAGTATAATGGTTTTATCCTGCTATCATTAGAGTCTGTTAGCTTAATATACAAGGTTTGTTGCTCATCCCTCATTACTACATCAAAGGGCGAGGTAACCCCTTCGCATAAAATCTTGCAATCCTCATCCTCTTTTACCGATATCTTACCGTTAAATAAAAGTATACTGTCTACCTGAATAAGTGAACCATAACGTTCGTACATGTTCGGAAAGACTACAACCTCAATGCTCTGGGTCTTATCCTCCACCGTTAGAAAAGCCATCTGGGCTCCCGCTTTAGTGGTCAGTAGCTTTTTGCTAAGCACTACACCTAGAATGTTTACCACACTTTTATCAGATAGACCACTTGACTCTTCGGTACACTTTAAAACATCTATTATATTAGTAAGCTTAATGTTAGCGTTAATCTGCGGTATCTGATCTAATGGGTGACCGGATAGGTAGATACCAAGTACCTCCTTCTCCATCTGAAGTCTATCCTTTACGCTGTATTCCTCTATCTTTGGAATTACAAACTGTGGTTTTTCGAGGGTTGTCCCCGAAAAAAGGTCGAGCTGGCCATCGATATTCTGTCGCAGATTCTTGCTCTCCCTTTCGATAATACCCTCATAAACCTGAGCCATCTCTTTACGGTTGTTTGGAAAGCTATCAAAACATCCGCATTTAATAAAGTTTTCAATACATTTTTTGGTAATATCCTTACCCATTGTCCGCTTTATAAAATCCTCAAGCGAGGTATAATCGCCGTTTCTCTCCCGCTCATTTATAATCTCGGTTATGGTATTAGCACCAACATTCTTCACCGCAAGTAAACCAAAGGTAATATCCTCACCTACCACCTTAAACTCCATGCTACTCTTGTTAACGTCCGGAGGAAGCACCTTAATGCCGTATGCTGTGCAGTCGTTAATATACTCTATAACCTTGTTTGTGTTGTCAATTACGCTTGTAAGTAGTGCCGCCATGTATTGCTTAGGAAAATGTGCCTTTAGGTATGCAGTCTGGTAGGAGATTAAAGCGTATGCCGCCGCATGCGACTTGTTAAACGCATAGGACGCAAAGCTTGACATCTCATTAAAGATATCGTTTGCAATCTGCTTGCTAACACCGTTTCTAGCACAACCCGCAATAAAGTCGGCTCGCTCCTTCTCCATTACATCCGCCTTCTTTTTGGACATAGCACGCCGTACCAAATCCGCCCTGCCGTAGGAATAGAAGGCAAGCTCTCTAAATATCTGCATTACCTGCTCTTGGTATACAATGCACCCGTAGGTTACATCCAGAATATTTTTAAGCAGTGGATGCTTGTAGGTTACTAAAGAGTTGTCATGCCTGTTCTTAATATACTGCGGGATGGAATCCATAGGCCCTGGGCGGTAGAGCGAGATAACTGCTATAAGATCCTCCAGACTTTCAGGAGATAGATTGACTAAAACCTGTCGCATTCCCGCCGATTCAAACTGGAATACCCCTTGGGTATTCCCGCTTGCAAGCATTGAAAACACCGCTTTGTCGTCTTGACTTATGTTATCTATGCTAAAGTCGGGTATCTGCTTACGTATCTGTTTCTCACACTCGTTAATTACCGTAAGGTTTCTAAGCCCTAGAAAGTCCATCTTCAGTAACCCTAGTTCCTCTAGGGTAGTCATAGTAAACTGGGTTACGATTGCCTCATCATTTTTAGCAAGCGGTACATAGTGGCTTGCCTCCTCTCTGGTAATCACAACCCCCGCCGCATGGGTGGAGGCATGACGTGGCATCCCTTCCACCCGCTTAGCCATATCCACAAGTTCCTTTACCCTTGGATCACCGTTATATAACTCTCTAAGCTCCTTTGATTCGTTAAGTCCCTTTTCTATTGTCATATGCAGTCCGAATGGTATCGCCTTAGCCACCGCATCCACAAACTGATAGGACAACCCCATCGCTCGCCCTACATCGCGAACCGCCGCCTTAGCCGCCATTGTACCAAAGGTGATAATCTGTGCTACATGATCAGCACCATACTTTTTGATAACATAGTCTATTACCTCGCCCCTTCGTTCCACGCAAAAGTCGATATCAAAGTCGGGCATGCTAATACGTTCCGGGTTTAAAAACCGCTCAAACAGCAGGTTATACTTTAGAGGATCGATCCCTGTAATACCACTGCAATAGGCGGCGATACTCCCCGCACCCGAACCACGTCCGGGCCCTACCGGTATATTAACACTCTTTGCATAACGGATAAAGTCATATACAATCAAAAAGTAGTCGGTGTAACCCATCTTTTTGATTACCGAAAGCTCAAACTCCAGCCTATCGATAATCGACTGCTCGGGGTTTTCACTATAACGCTGATACAACCCCTTGTAGCATAGTTCGGTAAAGTACTGCTCATTATCCACACCCTCGGGTAGCTCAAAGTAGGGTAGCTTAGTGTTGCCAAATTCAAACTCTAACTCACACATATCCGCAATAACATTTGTATTTGCTACCGCGTCGGGGTAGTTTTTGAATAGTTCCCTCATCTCGTCGTAGCTTTTAAGGTAAAACTCCTTTGTAGGAAACTCCATAGCATCCTCAGAACCAACTATAGTGTTTGTCTGGATACAGATTAGGATGTTTTGCATTTCGCTATCTTCTTTATTTATATAGTGGCAGTCGTTGGTCGCTACAAGTGGAATCCCTGTTTCACGACTTAGCCTGCTAAAGAGTGGTAGTAGCTTTATCTGCTCCTCCATACCGTGGTTTTGAATCTCGATATAGTAGTTGCCCTTGCCAAATATCGACTCATACTCTAACGCTACCGACTTTGCTTTGTCGTAATCCCCCGCCGCAAGCAGACGAGGTATCTCCCCCGCTAGGCAGGCGGAAAGCGCAATTAATCCCTCGCTATATTCACGAATCAGTTCTAAATCTACCCTAGGTTTACTGTAAAACCCTTCGATATAGCCTAAAGACACAAGCTTAATCAGATTTTGATACCCAACCTGATTTTTACATAACAAAACAAGGTGATAGCTAGTATCTAGCTTATGCACCTTATCAAATCGACTTCGTGAAGCCACATACACCTCACAGCCTATAATTGGTTTTACACCATTTTTCTTACATTCTTTATAGAAATCTATCACACCATACATACTACCGTGATCGGTAATCGCAACAGCCTTCTGACCGTGCTCTAAAACCCGCTTTACAAGCTCCTTAATACGGCAAGCACCGTCTAACAGGCTGTATTCAGTATGCAGATGAAGATGTACCATGTTATCCATTATTACCCTCTGGTCTATATAGCTAAAATGCTCTGCAAGGTTGTAACGGATATGCTTTTACAAACCTTAACCCGCTACTCCCTAAACTAAACCTTTATTACATTTATAATCTATCCTAATTAAAACTCAAGCTTTTCTTCGATAAACTTTACTAAGTCACCGATTAACACCCGCTCCTGTGCCATGGTGTCACGGTCACGAACCGTTACACAACCGTCATTCTCGGTTTCAAAGTCTACCGTGATACAGTACGGAGTACCAATTTCATCCTGTCTGCGGTATCTCTTACCGATAGAGCCTGCTACATCCATGTCTATCATAAATTTCTTTGAAAGGTTAGCGTATATCTCGTTAGCTTTATCCGAAAGCTTTTTAGAAAGCGGTAGAATAGCCGCCTTAAACGGCGCTAATGCCGGATGAAGCCGTAGCACTATTCTGGTATCCTTCTCGTCTATTACCTCCTCGTCGTATGCGTCAGCAAGGAAGGCAAGTGCCGCTCTGTCTGCACCTAAGGATGGTTCTATTGTATATGGAATGTATCTTTCATTTGTTTCTGGGTCAAAGTAGTCAAGCGGTTTGCCGCTGTGGTTCATATGCTGTTTTAGGTCAAAGTCTGTTCTGTCCGCGATACCCCAAAGCTCTCCCCAACCGAATGGGAATAAAAATTCAAAGTCGGTGGTTGCATTCGAGTAGTGGGATAGCTCCTCTTGTTCGTGGTCACGTAGTCGTAGGTTTTCAGCCTTCATGCCAAGATCAAGCAACCAGTTTTTACAAAACTCTTTCCAATAGTTAAACCACTCTATATCAGTACCAGGTTTGCAGAAAAACTCTAGCTCCATCTGTTCAAACTCACGGGTTCTAAAGGTAAAATTTCCTGGGGTGATCTCATTTCTAAAGGATTTACCCACCTGTCCTACTCCGAAAGGAATCTTTTTACGTGTAGTCCTTTGGATGTTGGCAAAATTAACAAAGATACCCTGTGCAGTTTCGGGACGTAGATAGATCTCATTGGTGGAGTCCTCTGTAACCCCTTGGAAGGTTTTAAACATCATGTTAAACTTTCTGATATCGGTAAAATCAGCCTTGCCGCAGTCTGGACATACAATGTTATTCTCATCTATGTACTGCTTCATCTGCTCATTCGACCAACCGTTAGGTACAACCTTGCCCTCGGCTTCAATCAGCTGATCAGCTCTATGACGGGTTTTACAAGCCTTACAGTCCATTAATGGGTCGGTAAACCCACCTACGTGACCGGATGCAACCCATACCTGGGGATTCATCAAAAGCGCTGAATCCAATCCTACATTATATGGCGACTCCTGCACAAAGCGTTTCCACCATGCCTTTTTAACGTTGTTCTTAAACTCAACCCCTAAAGGACCGTAATCCCATGTATTAGCAAGTCCGCCGTATATCTCACTACCCGAGTATACAAAGCCTCTGCTTTTACATAAAGCAACAATTTTATCCATCGTTTTATCTGCATTATTCATTACTACTTCACTCCTTTATAAATCTAGCGCCTTAGCCGCCTTTTCCCAGTAACATTCTGGTACTCTTGCACCCTTTATATATCCGTCCGACTGCTCATACTCCGCTAATGCCAGCTTAAAGCAGTCTAACATATAGTTATGGCCTGTGGTGATATTTTTGATAACCCCTCTTGCCCATACATTGCTCTTTTTAAGCAGTCCGCTCTGCTTAATCTCTGCTATTACCGCATTAATATCATAATCAACCGACTTAAATGTGCATACCCACCGATCCTGTGACCAGCTAAGTACTACAAACTGCGCCTTAGTCTGTTCGCTACACTGCACCCCTACCGCACCGGGGTTAATCAGGGTCTTACCATTATATTTATATTCAAACTGTAGGTGGGTGTGACCGCATAGTAGATACTGTGTATCAGCATTATCCATATACTGCTTGGTGGTTTGTGAGGATGGTCGCATATGCTCTCTTGTGTTGGTAAGCGAACCATGACAGGCGGTAATATCCGCATACCCCTCTATCCTAATGGTATCACAGATGTTAAGGGATTCAAACCACTCTATATCTCTAGCGGTAATCTCCTCATAGGTGTAGAGCAGTGATCCACTACTAGAGCAGTAACACCAGTTTTTGTCGCTTGTATAGTGGTAATCAATAAGATATTCCTCACGATTCCCCTTAATAAAGTAACAAGGCAGGGTGTTAGCCACATCCGCTAAAAGCTTAAGCGTGCGTTTAGGGTAAGCGCAGTCGCTTAGATAATCCCCTAAAAAGATTATCCTATCAACCCCGCACCCTATAGCCTCATCAAGACACGCCTTTAACGCTATGCTATTGCTATGGATATCGCTAAGCACCGCTATCTTCATACGCTAACTCCCTAACCTAAACGTCGTTTCTTACTACATCCTCAAGGGTTTCTCTCTTTACAACCACCTTGCTAGCCTTATCCTTCACCATTACCACCGCAGGTTTTAGAGTACGGTTATAGTTACTAGACATAGAATAGTTGTACGCCCCTGTAGCAAAGGAGGCTAGAATATCCCCCTTACAAGCGGATTGAAGTGGTACGTCCTTACCGATTAAATCACCGCTTTCGCAACATCTTCCCGCTATGGTAACGGTGTTATCCTTAGGAAGGTTTGCCTTATTAGCTACCGTAAACTCATATCTAGCGTCGTATAGTGCATACCGAATGTTATCGGTCATCCCTCCGTCTACCGCTACATAGGTACGGATACCTTTAATCTCCTTAACCCCGCCTACAGTATAAAGGGTAATCCCCGCTGACCCTACAATAGATCTGCCCGGCTCGATCACGATAAACGGAGTATCGATCCCTAGCGCTTTGCATGTGTCCTTTACCGCTATCGATACCTTCTCCATATAGCTCTCATACGGCACAGGGTCGTCATTTTGGGTGTACTTAATCCCAAATCCGCCCCCAAGGTTTAGCTCGTTTATTATATATCCTGTTTCCTTCTTAACGTCAGCGATAAATCCTAGCATAACCTTAGCGGTATGTTCAAACGGCTCGATATCAAATATCTGTGAACCGATATGACAATGTATACCGCAAACTTTAATGTTATCTAATGTAATCGCCTTCTTCACCACATCCATGGCGTATCCAAGCTCAATAGCAAACCCAAACTTAGAATCTACCTTACCGGTTGTGATAAAATCATGGGTATGTGCGTCCACCCCTGGGGTAAGTCTTAGGAAGATGTTTGCTGTAGTTCCTAGCTCTCTTGCAAGTTCATCTAACATAGCAAGTTCTTCAAAGCTGTCCACCACAATTCGGTACACCTTGTTCTCCAGTGCGTACTTTAACTCTTCATAGGATTTGTTGTTACCGTGGTAGAACACCTTATCGGTAGGAAATCCCGCCTGCATTGCGGTGTATAGCTCTCCCATCGATACAACGTCAATCCCTAAGCCCTCATCCATCGCTACACGATAGATATGCTTACAGCTAAATGCCTTACTAGCATAGCAAACCATTCCGTTTCCGCCGTAAAACCTATCCATAGAGTCTTTATAAAGCCTACAGTTTCGTCTTATTACATCCTCATCCATTACATAAAGCGGTGTGCCGTATTCCTTTGCAAGGGAAACGGTATCAACCCCGCCTATAGTTAGGTTTCCATCCTCATTTACTGAAAAATTACTCTCCACAAAGTTACTGTTCATCCTGCATACTCTCCTGTTCTGTTTCGGTCGGGTTAAACTCTACCGCCGATACCTCCTCTATAATCGCCTTAACCTTGTCAATCCCCATCCCAGTTAGTGAGGAGCAACAAATCATCTCTATCTCATCTGCATAGGGTATATCCTTTTTAAGCTGTTCTACCTGCGCTACAAGCTTGCTGTTAGTTATCTTATCTGCCTTGGTAAACACGATAATAAATGGCATCTCCCGCTTTATTAGATACTCCGTCATCTGTCTATCCAGTTCTGATACCTTATGTCGGATATCGATAAGCAGTACCACTAGGGTAAACTGGCGGTCTGAATTAAAGTATCCTTCTATTAAATCCGACCAGCGGTGCTTTTCGGCTTTCGCCACCTTAGCGTATCCATACCCCGGTAGATCCACAAAATGCACAGTATCTACATCATAAAAATTTATAGTAGCGGTCTTACCGGGCATAGAGCTTACCCTTGCAATGTTCTTTCGATTTAAAAGCTTGTTAATTATGGAGGATTTTCCTACATTAGATCTCCCCGCAAACGCTATCTCGTGTTTGGTACTTTGCTGCATCTGCTCTATCGTGCCATAGGAAGTTAAAAACTCCGCCTTAGCATAGTTTATCACCATTCAATTATCACCTCCATAACTATAACCTATATCCATCACTGCTTAATTAGTGCGTGCTCTAACACATCATACACTGTAGTCGCAGGGATAAATTTTATCTTTTCCTTTACGGTATCGTCAACATCATCAAGATCAGACATATTATTCTTTGGTACAATAACGATGGATTTACCCGCACGGTATGCAGCCATGGATTTTTCCTTTAACCCACCAATTGGCAGTACCTTACCACGAAGCGATACCTCTCCTGTCATCGCAACCCTTCTATCCACCGGCGTATTAGATAACGCCGACACCAGTGCGGTTACCATAGTAACCCCCGCCGATGGCCCATCCTTAGGCACTGCGCCTTCAGGAGCATGGATATGTATATCCTTATTCTTATAAAACTGTGGGTCGATGTTATATCTATCGGTTATCCCCCGCACTATACTTACCGCTATCTGGGAGGATTCCTTCATAACATCCCCTAGACTTCCCGTTACCTTTATCTTACCAGTACCTTCTAGGATAGCCGCTTCAATCTCTAACATCTCTCCACCGACACTAGTCCAAGCAAGCCCGCTTACTACCCCAATCTCGTCCGTACTGGATTTATCATCCCTAATATACTTATAGTTTCCAAGGAGTTCAATTAGAACGGTATCATCGATATCCACCTTGGTACATTCCTCCGAAACAAGCTTCTTCGCCGCCTTACGGCATAACGCACTAATGTTTCGTTCTAGTCCCCTAACCCCCGCCTCTTTGGTGTAACAGTCGATTAAGCTGTATAATGCAGGCTTTCTAATGGTAAAGGTTTTTGCGGTTAATCCATGACGTTTAAGCTGTTTTGGGATAAGATGTGACTTTGCAATGTTAAACTTCTCTTCCCTTGTATAGCTTGAAAGCTCGATAATCTCCATCCTATCCCGCAAAGGGCCTGGAATGTTTTGAATACTGTTTGCCGTGGTGATAAATAACACATCCGAAAGGTCAAACGGAAACTCCACAAAGTGGTCTCTAAAGGTTGTGTGCTGTTCACTGTCTAGTACCTCTAGCATAGCGGCTGATGGGTCGCCTCTGAAATCGTTTGACATCTTGTCAATCTCGTCTAAAAGGATTAACGGATTACAGGACTTTGCGGTAATAAACGCATTTATAATCCTACCCGGCATCGCCCCTAGATAGGTCTTTCGGTGTCCTCTAATATCCGCCTCATCCCGCACCCCGCCAAGGGATACTCTAGCATACCTTCTTCCTAAGGTCTTAGCGATAGACTGGGCAATCGAGGTCTTTCCTACCCCCGGAGGCCCTGCAAGACAGATAATCTGCCCCTTAATGTTAGGTGCAAGCTTACGTACAGATAAAGTTTCAAGGATACGCTCCTTAACCTTATCCATGCCGTAATGATCCTTATCCAGTATTCTTTTGGCTTTTTCTATATCTATCTTATCCTTTGTGTACACATCCCATGGCAGTGACAGACAGGTTTCGATATATGCTCTAATCTGCGCCGCCTCCTGCGGGAAGCTTATGGTTTTGGATAGTCGCTCACATTCCTTTAAAAGCTTCTCTCTGGCTTCTGTGGAGATGTTTTTAATCTTTAGTATCTTTTTATCAAACTCCTCAACCTCTGAAAGATCCTCATTGTAGCTTTCGTGGTCAAGGTGTTGTTGTAGCGCCTTTATCTGTTCTTTTATAAAATACTCCCGCTGTTTACTGTCCATCTTAGAGTTTACCTGCTCCATAACATCCAGCTGAAGGGACACTATCTCGGTTTCCTTTTGAAGCAGTAGATCCATCGCAAATAGCTGAGATTTAACATCCATCTTCTCCAGTATCTCTTGCTTTGAGGATGGCTCAAGCAGGATTATGCTACAGATGGTGTTAATAAGCGCTGTCGGGTTGGTTTCGCCCATAACCTTGCGGATTGAGTCTACCGGAAAGTTTGGAATAGAAGCGGAAAAATCCTCAAATCCATTCTTTACCGCACGGGTAAGGGAAATTATCTCTACAGACTCGACATCCACTACCTCAGGCTCAAAAACCTCCACAATAGCAGTTAGATAATCCTTTGTATCCACAACCTCAATAAGCTTAGCACGCTTTCTTGACTCTACCACAACCCTAATACTTCCCAAATCGCCGCGGCTTAAGATCTGTTTAACATCTGTCACCGTTCCAACCTGATAAACCTGTTTATAATCAAAGGAGTCACTTGCCATGTCCTTGTGGGTTACTAGAAATATCGAGCTGTTATTCTCCATTGCATATTTAACAGCATTCTTTGACTGCTCTCTTTGTATCTCAAAGTGAGATACCGTTTCCGGCAACACAACCATGCCCTTTAGTATCACCATGGGCAGTTGAACTATCTCTCTTTTATTCATATTCGTTCCTTTCGTACAAGCCGCAAACCGCTAGGCTAGGTAATGATGTACCACCACCCATCTATAACGGACTATTGATTAACGAAAAAGCGTTCATACCATGTTAAGAAGGTAAATACAGTCCAGATCTTCCTTGCGTTGTTCGCCTTGCTTTGGTAGTGATCGTCCAATAGCTTTACAATGTTTTCAGTTACAAAAAATTCCTTAACATAGTCAGCGGTAAACTTTTGCTTTACTATGTTATAGTATTTTTCTTCGCGTAACCAGTATCTTATCGGAACTGGAAATCCTACCTTTGTGCGGTCTGCCCAGTCGTTTGGTATCGTCTTGTTCGCGGCTTTTCTAAACACATATTTTGTGTTTTGTTTGTTTACCCTAAATTTTGTAGGTACCTGTGAAGCAACCCTCATAACCTCTTTATCTAAAAACGGTACCCTTAGCTCTAAGGAATGTGCCATGCTCATCTTATCAGCTTTTAGCAGTATATCCCCAGGTAGCCAAAGCAGTAGATCGATATACTGCATCTTTGTTACCCTATCCTTACCTTTAGCTAGGTCGTATACCTTTTGGGTAATGCTCCTTACCGTAGGCGCTGTCTTACAGCCATAGGTTAATATATTATCTGATTCTTCCTCGCTAAAGACAAATGCCTCACCAACAAAGTAATCCTCTACAGGGCAAGCCCCCTTTTGAAGCATTGCCTTACCCTTAAAGTCCTTCATATTTCTAACGACAGCATAAACCCATCGTCTTATAAACTTAGGCAGTATCTGATATCTTCTTTGATTCCTCGTATCCTGATACCACTCATACCCACCGAATATCTCGTCCGCTCCCTCTCCCGAAAGCACCACCGTTACCTGCTCTTTTGCAAGCTTTGCCAAAAAATAAAGCGGTACAGAGGAAGGGTTAGATTGCGGTTCATCCATGTGATACTGTATATCCGAAAAGCTTTCAAAGCATTCGTCTGCTGTTACCATCTTTTGATAGTTTTCAATCTTTAGTATATCCGAAAGCTCTTTAGCAAGGTTAACCTCGCTAAATTTCTCATAGTTAAACCCTACAGAAAAGGTCTTATCAGGCATCATACATGCAGTTACATAGCTAGAGTCCACCCCGCCTGACAAAAACGCACCTATCTCAACGTCACTAATCTTGTGAGCCTTAACCGATTCCTTAACAGTTTCATCAATCCTGTCACGATATACTTCAAAAGCTTCCTCGCTCGAAGTAAAGTCAAAATCCCAATATTTTTTAATCTCTAGCTTATCATCCTTATAGATAAAGCAATGTGCAGGAGGAAGCTTATAAACCCCCTCAAAAAATGTTTCTTCTGTCGCTGAGTACTGTAGTGTGAGATAGGGTTTAAGCGCTTTTTTGTTAACCTTTTTAACAAAGTCAGGGTGCGGAATAAAGCTTTTAATCTCCGAACCAAAGATAAAGCTACCGTTCATATTAGCATAGTAGAAGGGTTTTATCCCAAAGTAGTCCCTCGCACCTACAAGCTGTTTGTTTACGCTATCCCAGATAACAAACGCAAACATCCCTCGAAGCCTGCTGATAAACTCCGTCCCATACTCCTCGTATGCATGGAGTAGTACCTCTGAATCAACGTGTGTGGTAAAGATATGCCCCTTCTCGATTAACTCCTCACGAAGCTCATTAAAGTTATATACCTCACCGTTGTATACTATACAAACAGTGTTATCCTCATTATAAAGCGGTTGATGGCCGCCCTCTAGATCGATAATGCTAAGCCTTCTAAATCCTAGTGCCACATCTTGGTCTACATACTGCCCGCCGCTATCAGGGCCTCTATGCACAATGGTATTCATCATGCTAGCCAGCACCTCTCTTTGGTTAGGGATGCACTTTGTAAACCCTACAAATCCGCACATATCTATCTCTCCTTAATTTTAAATCAATTACTTCCTTTAAGCCTTAAAACTTTTATATCGATATACTTACTAATTGGCGAAGTAATACATATCTATTTTACCACATTTACCGCAAAATTAAAATACCTTTTTAAAATTATTTACAAGTTATAATTATTAATGAGATTTTATTGCCGCCATACGGGAATGCATATTAAACCGTCTGCGGACAGCTTTAGTATATAACTAAAACCTCGTCCTCCAAAATATGAAGAACGAGGTTTATCATCTTGGAGCGGATTACGAGGCTCGAACTCGCTACCTCCACCTTGGCAAGGTGGCGCTCTACCAAATGAGCTAAATCCGCATACTACAAAAGCTGTCTATCTCTAATCAACATTAGTATAAACAGCTCTAATGTACTCTAGCAATTGCACCAACAAGTTACATCCACCGACACTAAATATCTAGCGCATATCCTTATAACTACAACCACTAAAATGCACCGGTGTGCTTACACACACCCCACATAATTTGGTGCCTCCGGTCGGAATCGAACCAACGACACGAGGATTTTCAGTCCTCTGCTCTACCGACTGAG
>CAZAOY010000023.1:31487-38119 GCA_964486925.1 uncultured Oscillospiraceae bacterium | reverse complement strand
GCTACCTCCTCGAACACATTGTAAAGCTGTCCCGCCACCGCAGTGATATTCCCGCTATCAATAGCCTGCACCATCCTTGACACGTCCTGCCCGCTCGCATTAACTATACCACCCGACTGGTGCAGACTGTCGTAGCGGTCGTAGGCTAGCTTTGTGTTAATCCCTACTGGGGGGCGAACTATTACAAGATAGGTTCGATTAAACTTGTTAAGACGGGTAATCACATCCCCGATACCGCCCACAAGCGCTGTTCCTCCTGTAAGACAGAATGGGATGTCCGCTCCTACCTCCTTGCCAATCTCGCAGAGGGTTTTCATCGACAGGTTAGTCTTAAACAGCTTGTTAAGGCAGAATAAAACCCCCGCACCATCGGCAGATCCCCCCGCCATCCCCGCCTTTTGAGGGATGTTCTTCTGGATATCGATATGTACAAAAGCTCCCGAAAGCTTTGTAACCTCGATAAATCGTTTTGCCGCCTTTATCGCAATGTTTCGCTCATTTGTCGGTATCCGCCTATCGTTACAGCTTAGGGTTATACCGCTAGCCGCCTTGCTAACCGTTACAACATCAAAAACCGAAACCTCCTGCATTACCATATCGAGGGTGTGATACCCATTAGGCAGTAGCCCGTTTATCGAAAGATAAAGATTTATCTTTGCAAACGCTCTAACCGCTATGGTATCGTGGGTAATCCTTACTATCTCCACAGCAAAAACCTTCCAATCTTTATCGCCTTAACCGGACACATCTCGTGACAACAAAAGCACCTTATACATCTTCCGTAGTCGATAACCGCCTTTTTATCCCGAATTTTAATGATAGAGGCAGGACAACTCTCGGCGCATTTTCCGCAACCGATACACTGCTTTGTAACTACAACCGGCTTTGGCGCTAGCCTTTTCTCAACTATAGGAAAGATGGTCTTTTGCACAAGCTTTGGCATATGGTTGCTAAACTTTATGCTTTTGCTTCCCGGCTTTAAAAAGTCCTTAACAAGCGTCAGCTCATCCCCTAAAAGCGTTATATCCTTAACATCCCTACAGGTTAACCCCCGCCTTACAGAGTTTGATACAGTATAGATCTGGTCTGGGTCAAGGTCGATATACTCGCATACCACACGGTCAAGGTCGAATGGTGAGTAGCTTGCAAGGGTCATGTTTGTCTGCTTTAGCTGTCCCGAGGAAGGGCCGTCCCCCTCCATCGATACTATCGCGTCTAGGATGGTTAGATCCGCCTTAACCGTAGCCGCTAGATCTACAAGCATGTTGCAAAACCTATCCTTATCTGGAAACCTAAAATGAAACTCCGTTTTTTTAAGCCCTGGTACGCTGCCGAATAGATTTTTAACCCCACTGCTAAGCCCTGTCATTGCGTGGGTCTTTAGCTTTGGGATATTGATAATAAAGTCCGCCTCTACAAGCGGGGTGATAATCTCGAAGGATTTTACCATCTCCATATCTGTCTTTACAGTTTTAAAGGTGGTGTCGTAGTTAAGCTTTACCCCCTCCAGCTCCGCTACCTCCTGCATACCTGTAGCAGAGTAGATACCGGACAGCGCTGTTTTAGTGTAAGGGCCGCCTGGGCTGTCGGCTATCGTTATATCCTTAACCCCTAGCTCCTTAAGGCAGATTACCACCGCTCTTACAACCTCGCTATGGGTGGTAGTTCCCTGCTCGGGTCTACGTTTCATAAGGAGGTTTGGCTTTAACACCACCCTGTCGGTTGGCTTAACCCGCTTTGCTACCTCTAACAGCTGAAAATGCCGTTTCACCGCATTTAACACCACGTCACCGTCGTAGCCGTTAGTCTTTACAACTGATACTATGCTCATAATGTCACTTGCCCCTTTAACCTAACTCGTTTAAAAACTCACCTATCCGTGAAACCGCCGTCTTGATATGCTCCACCGCATAGGAGTAGGATACCCTGACATGTCCCTCACCGCATTCGCCAAACGCTGTACCCGGTACTACCGCCACCTTCTTGCTGTATAACAGCTTTTGGCAAAACTCCTCGGAGGTAAGCCCTGTGGATTTAATGGATGGGAAGATATAGAATGCTCCCTTTGGCTCAAAGCAGGTTAGTCCTAGCTTGTTAAATGCATCTACAATAAAACGTCTGCGTATGTCATACTCGCTTACCATATCAGCCACGCTGTCGTCGCCGTGTTGGAGTGCTTCGATTGCCGCATACTGGCTTGTGGTAGGAGCGCACATAATTGCAAACTGGTGGATTTTGGTCATCTGCTCGATAATCGGTGCAGGACCTAGGGCGTAGCCTAACCTCCAGCCTGTCATTGAGTATGCCTTTGAAAAGCCGTTTATAATAACGGTGCGTTCCTTCATCCCCTCAATTGAAGCGATGGATACGTGACCTTCGTCGGTTGTGTATGTAAGCTCGGCGTAGATCTCATCCGATAAAACGATGATATCCCGCTCTCTAAGTACACAAGCTATCTCCTCTAGGTGTTCCCTCTCCATAACCGCCCCTGTAGGGTTGTTTGGAAACGGAAAGACCAAAACCTTTGTTTTATCGGTAATCTTGCTTAGCAGTTCTTCCTTAGTAAGCCTAAAGTTATCCTTAGCGGTGGTTACTAGCGGTACTACCACCCCACCGATTAACTCTACTATCGGCACATAAGAAACAAAGCAAGGCTCGACCACTAGCACCTCGTCACCAGGCTCGATTAGCGCTCTAAGGCAGATATCAATCCCCTCTGAACCACCTACCGTTACCACCACATCGGTTTTATAATTATAGTCAAGGTTAAACCTCCTGCTGTAGTAGCGTGTGATCTCCTCACGAAGCTGGATAAGTCCCGCATTAGCGGTGTAGACAGTTTTACCCCGCTCTAGAGTTTGTATCGCCATCTCACGGATTGACCATGGGGTTTTAAAGTCGGGTTCTCCAACACCTAGTGAGATTACCCCCTGCATACTTCCCGCAATATCAAAAAACTTTCTAATCCCTGATGGCTTTATAGCCATAGCCTTTTTAGAAAGGAGTTTATTATAGTCCATCACAGCCCAATACTACCCCTTTCATCTTCCGGGGGCTTAACAAACAAGACCCCTTTATCTTTGTATCTAGTTAGGATAAAGTGTGTTGCGGTGGATACCACCGTATCAAGCTGGGATAGACGTTGCGACACAAAAAGCGCTACCTGCTTAAAGTCCTTTGCCTTAATCATTACCGCAAGGTCATACCCGCCCGACATAAGATAGAGGTTTTCTACCTCCTCAAACTCCATGATTTGATTGGCTATTTCATCAAACCCGCTATCCCGCTTTGGTGTTACCCTTAGCTCTATTAGCGCCGACACATTCTCGATATCAAGCATATCCTTATCGATAATGGTTTGATAACCCTTGATAACTCCCTTTTCTTCGTACTCGGCGATACGTTTTTCTATCTCCTTAGCAGTGGTTCCTATCATTACGGCGAGCTCGTCATTTGTAAATCTGGCGTTTTGTTCTAATAGCTTAAGTAGCTTGTCCATGGTCGTACCCTTTCTAATAGTGATTAGTGGTTTGTATCTGAGAGGTCGGTCACCCCTATAAAGTTTAGTTTATTATATTGGTAGGTATACAGCCTTTCGCTTTTCAAAGTAGGTGATGTATCTAAATCCGCACTGCTTTGCTAACTGCATGCCCTGCTTAATCCCCGATCCCAGATCCCCCACCTTATGAGAATCCGAGCCGACAGTTAGGATCTCTCCGCCTAAGCTTTTATACAGCTTTAGGTAGCGTTCATTCACCATACACTCGTTCATGCGGTTTCTAAGCCCCGAGGTGTTAATCTCGATACCCTTGCCTTTGGCTATTACCGTCTTTAGGATCTTTGTTATCCTGTCATCCTGTAGGTGTAGCCTAATCCGCCGCCCTTGCTCTTCGCTATGGTTTGCGGCGTATCTTACGGGATAGGTTAGGTGACCTATGCTGTCATAATAGTCGGTCTGCACCATACGGTACATCTCCTCATAATAGCTTTCACACAACCTATCCAGATACTCCTGTGACTTATTTTGGTAGTCTATGTAGTAAAAGTCCGGTTGATTCTCCACACAGTGCAGTGACATCAACACAAAATCTAGCTCTGATTTAAACTGGTCAAGGATGGCTATCGCTTTATCCTCGTCCTGTAGAGGTTGCCCTATCTCAATTCCGAATAAAATCTTAGTGTTAGAGTTGTTACCTTGCTTGTAGCTTTTAATATCTTCACACAGCCTCTTAATATTCTCAAACGGCTTGTATTCCTTGTTATTCCAGTCTGTGCCGTCTGCGAAGGGGCTGTTATCGCATTCATAGTTTGATTCAAAGTGGTCGGTTATAGCGTATGCCGCAAGCCCTAGCTCCACCGCCCTGTTGCACATTACCTCCACCGTGTCCGCCCCATCGGGGGAGTTTGTGGAATGGCTGTGCAGGTCTATCATATTACCTAGCATATCCTTCACCTTTATCTTTAGCTGACAATTCTGTCTACCCTATTAAATCTATTCATCCTCGCTAAAGGCTAAAAATACTACATCCTCCAGCGTTTCAAATCCTGCTTTTTCGTAGAATCGGTGGGACGGATAGTCACGGCTTGTGGTAAGCACGATAGCATCAAGGTTTTTCGCCTTAACTGCACCTTTAATCTGCTTCACAAAGTAGCCGCCTACCCCAGAGCGTTGACGGTTGTAGTCCACATAAAAGCTATCGATATAGTATTCAACGCCCTTAATCCAAGGCTTAGTAAACCCTACACTCACCGCTATAATCTCATCGCCCTCTTTGACTACATACCCCATAAACTTGTTACTGCTTATAAGCTCGTCAAAGTAGGCTACCACTACGTCCCTCGATTCAAATACATCATTCCATGGTTCTTTTGTGAAAACCTTAATCAGCAGGTCTACACATTCATCCTTCATGCTAACGTCAAACTCTAAAAAGAGATATCTATCCACCATAGCACCCGCCTTTCCTTTTGTTGTTTGGCTGTGTCTTAATACGCAACCGTTTAAGACACAGCCTATGGATAATAGCCGTTAAAGCTTCTTCTACAAAAGCGATTTCACAAAAGCTTAATATAAATGTTAGATTAAAAATCCGCCGAACCTGTGGTTCTAGGGAATGGGATAACGTCACGGATGTTTGGTATTGAGGTTATATACATGATTAATCGCTCAAACCCGATTCCAAAGCCCGCGTGCTTTGTGCTTCCATATTTACGAAGGTCAAGGTACCAGTCGTAGTCCTCTTCCTTTAGTCCCATCTCTTTAATACGCTCAATCAGCACATCATAACGTTCCTCACGCTGACTGCCCCCGACAAGCTCGCCTACTCCCGGTACAAGCAGGTCTGCCGCCGCTACGGTTTTGCCGTCGTCGTTTAGACGCATATAAAAGGATTTTATCTCTTTTGGATAGTCGGTTACAAACACAGGCTTTTTAAACACCTGCTCGGTTAGGTAACGCTCATGCTCGGTCTGTAGATCACATCCCCAGTAGACAGGGTACTCAAACCGTTTTTCATCCTCTTTCACCGCTTCGGATAGTATCTCAATAGCTTTAGTATAGGTCACCCTTCCAAATTCAGAGTTTACCAGATCGTTTAGACGTTCTAACAAGGTCTTGTCATAAAAGCTATTAAAGAAGGCGATATCGTCAGGACAGCTTTCAAGGACATGCTTGATTACATACCGCACCATATCCTCGGCTAGCACCATGTCGTCCTCTAGATCCGCAAAGGCAATCTCAGGCTCGACCATCCAAAACTCCGCCGCATGACGTGGGGTGTTGGATTTTTCCGCTCTAAAGGTAGGGCCGAAGGTGTAGACGTTACCGAATGCCATCGCCATACACTCCGCTGAAAGCTGACCTGATACAGTAAGGTTTGTTTCCTTGCCGAAGAAATCCTTAGAGTAGTCCACCGCTCCGTGCTCATCACGAGGTGGGCTATTTAGATCAAGGGTGGTTAGTCTAAACATCTCACCCGCTCCCTCACAGTCACTGCCTGTGATAATAGGGGTGTGTGCATAGATAAATCCCTTTTCGTTAAAGAACTTGTGGATTGCGTATGCCGCAACCGAACGCACTCTAAACGCCGCATTAAAGGTGTTTGTACGTGGACGAAGGTGGGCGATTGTACGTAAAAACTCCATCGAATGGCGCTTTTTCTGTAACGGGTAGTCTGTCGCCGAGTTGCCCTCTAGTTCGATTGTAACCGCATGTATCTCAAAAGGTTGCTTCGCCTGCGGGGTTAGGACAATGTTACCAGTAATCACCAGTGCCGCACCAACGTTATACTTTGCTACCTCTTTAAAGTTATTAATCTTGCTGTCCTCAAATACTATCTGAACGCCCTTAAATGTAGAGCCGTCATTTATCTCGATAAATCCTATAGACTTTGCATCTCTAATGGTTCTAACCCAGCCGCATACCGTAATGGTCTGGTCTTTGTATCTGTCGATGTTTACAAACAGACTTCCTATCTCTACCCTTTTCATTCGACCTCTCCTTTTTTATTATTTTGTTTTATAGGTACCCTCTAAAAACTAAGCCTATATAAAAGCGACTTTTCTAAGGCTACCATATAACTATAGGATATATTATACTACATATTAGCAAAAAATGCAATATATTTTTCTCA
>CAZAOY010000023.1:13336-31387 GCA_964486925.1 uncultured Oscillospiraceae bacterium | reverse complement strand
AACTATAGGATATATTATACTACATATTAGCAAAAAATGCAATATATTTTTCTCATCGGCAAAAATCGCCCAAATTTTCCCTATTTATTTGAAGCTACATTAATTAGGTAGATAACGCTAAATCCGTATACTGCTCCCCCTGTTTCCTTTAATAACCTCTAGCTTTGTCGGGATAATCTCCTTTAAAAGCTCCACATGGGAGATAATACCCACAAGCCGTTTGCCGCCGCTATTGATTACCGAAAGGATGGACAACGCATCCTGCAAAGAGCCTGTATCAAGCGACCCAAACCCTTCATCGATAAATATGGTATCGATCGACACCCCACCACTCGTAGAGAGGATCGCAAAGGATAAACCGAAGGAAAGCGATAAGGCAACCAAAAAACGTTCACCCCCCGACAGCGTCTGCACCTCACGCAGTCTGCCCGACACGCTGTCGTACACCTCTAGCTCTAGTCCCGTCTTTTTATTCTTAGCACCATCCACCACCTTGCGGTATAGGCTGTATCGACCGTTATGTACCTGCTTAAGCAGATCATTCGCACCGCTTATTACACTACCCATCATAACCCCTAGCAGATACCGTGTAAGGCTAACCCCTCTTGCACCCGCTATAGCGTTAGACAGCACCCTAATCTTGTCAAGCGATACGACGCTTTGCTCTAACTCTAGTGTTAGGCCGCTACTTCTATTATATGTGTCCGACAGCTTTTTAATCCCCTGTTCTAGCAGTGTAAGCTGTCTTGTGGTGTCCTCTAGCTCGACGGTAGCGCTATTAAACTCTGACTCTGCCTGCTCTTTACTACATGATAATGGATTTTCAGCCATAAATGCGGTAAGCCTATCCTTGCTGTTAGCCAGTATAACCCCCTCATCCGCAAGGGATTTTAGGGTGGACTGCACCAAAGAAAAATCCTCATCTATCGCTAAAAGCCGCTTTAGGTTGTCATGGTCGATAAGCCCGTGGGACTGTATCTCGGTATCAAGCTGTAACCCTTGCTGTTCTAGCCTTTTCTCCACCGCTAAAAGCTCCTGCTCTGAGTTTTCCTTTGTAACCGTTAGGGTGTTTATAGACTTGGTTATCTCCTGCTCGTCCTGCTGTAGCTTTGTTAGTGTGGTATCATAATGTGTTACCCTGTCTTGTAGTAGGCTTATCTGGTTTGATAGCTCCTTGTGGGTAGTAACCCCCTCGATAAATGAACCGCTTATCTCGATAAGGTTGCCGTTTGTAACCGCTATACCCTGCTCTGCCTGCTTAATGGTTTGCTGTAATGAAGCTAGCTCTGTAGCGGCTTTGTCAAGCTGAAGCCTTGCGGCGGTTGTGTCGTTAACAAGCTTGTCCTTTTCGGCTAGCCTAGCGATTAGGGAGATAACCTCGCCATTACATCGGTCTAGCAGATCCTGTGAAAAGGCTATCACATCCTCCTCTAACGATAGCTCGTTTATCCGCTCCTCGCGGTGGCGTAGCTCTAGGCGAAGGGCGGCGGACTTAGCGATTAGCTTGGTCTGCTCGGTTACCGCTTGGTCGTGAGACTTTAAAGCGGCGGCAACCTCGTCATAGGTTACGGTATCCTCTGTCGCATTCGCCTTAACCGGGTGGGACACACTCCCACAGACTGGGCAGGGGTCACCTTCCTTTAGGTTAGCGCTAAGCCTATAGGCACTGTCCTGTAGATACCGCTGATTTAACGTTTGGTACAGCGCTGTACACCGTAACACCTCCCGCTCCTGCTCCTCTAACTCTTTATCCTTTTTGGCAGATCTATCTTCTAGCTGTTTGTAGGCTTGCTTTAGATCAGATAAAGCTTGTACCTTTTTTTGTATGGCGGTCAGCCGCTCTCTTTGTAGCTTTGCGGCGGGGAGGGTTATGCTCTCTATCTGCTCTAGCTCATGAAGCGTTTGGTTATATGCTTGTATTAGCTTTTCTAGCTCGCTATGGCTTTGCTGTAGCGAGGTGTTTGTGCTTGTTAGCAGTGTAAGGGTATCTGTCTGTTCCTCTAGCTGTCCCTTTAATGTGGTATACCTTTTATAGTATGGCAAAGCGGTATTGTATCGTACTAACCGCTCCTTTATATCGGTGATATCTGGATTTTGCCGTTGCAGTGTGTCTATCTGGTTAGTGCAGTGTATAAGTGCGTCTTGCTTTAGTTTTAATTCGGCACAAAGACATTGGGTATGGCTATACCGCTGATTCCTTTGCTTATCTAAATCTATAAAGCTTTGGTAGCAAGGCTTTACCCTTGCCGCCTGCTCACAGGCGGCCATAAGCTGTGCTTTATCCCTAAGCTGACTCTGCTTTTGTAAAACCAACTCTATCTTGGAGTTAACATCCTCTAGCTCGGCTTCGTGGTTTAGTATCTCGTTAACCTTTGATAGCACCTTAGCTTTTTCGGTAACTGTCTGTTGCAGCTTCGCTTGTGTCTGTTGTAGCTCTTGTAGCTTTAACCTGTCCTGCTGTAGCTTTGTTTTAATCTCCTCTAGGCTCTCTACCTCCACCTGGCTGTAGAGTGCTGACAGGTTTGCCTTAAGCGCTAGCACCGCCTGCTCCTTCTCCCGTACCCGCTCTACTAAGGATACTGCCATCCGTTCAAAGTGACTGGTATCAAAGATCTGTGAAAGTATCTGCTCCTTCTCCTTAGACCCCGAAAGCAAAAACCGCTCAAACTGACCTTGGGGTAGGATTATAATCTGGCAGAACTGGTTGTAGTCTAACCCTAGTATCTCGGTCGCCTTTTCGGTTATAGCACGGCTGTTACTGCTACCTATGATAGGGATTAACCCCTCCTGCTCGTCCAGTATAAACGCTCCGCCCTGCTCCTTGTAGACAGTTTCACCCTTGGATTTACCAGCCTTTAACTCTCGGTAGAACCTATATGTCCTGCCGCTAACGTTAAACTCAAAGGTAACCCTTGTAGTGACATCCTTTTCGGCGTACTGACAGCGCATCTGTTCAAGCCCGCCCCTATTCCCCGCACTGCTGTTACCGTACAGCGCATAGGTTATGGCGTCAAGGATCGAGGTTTTGCCTCCCCCTGTAGGGCCGTAGATTAGAAACAGGTTATCGGTAAAGCGGGCAAAGTCAATCTCCTGTCCATTCATAAATGCGCTAAACCCTTCAAATGTTAGCTTTAATGGTTTCATCTTTTACTATGTACCCCCTAGCGACTTTATATCTTTATCTATTATCTATCTTTAGCAGTCCTTCGACCTCATCCTTTTGAGCAAACAAGGTGCAACCGCCGCTATGTTCTTTAGTTAGTATCCCGTTTAGCTTTAACTCATTAAAAAGTCCGGAATCTAGCGCTTGTAGTATAGAGTGATCCTTAAGGTTTATATCGGAGTATGGCGAAAACGGGCAAGGCTCGGCGTCCCCTGCCGAACTTATATGAAAAAAACCACGACCTGCCGCAAGACAACCACCCATATGCTTCTCATCTCCCGGAAAGGAGATGAATATCATATCCTGATAATCTAATCTTAGCTTCTCAATTGTTTTATCAAGCATTATTCGCGTTTCATCTGTCGGTGCAAGCTTTTGTGATTTTATCGTTACAGGAACGTACTCAATAAAAAACATTACTGCACAGCCCTTTTTATATAAAGCTTTAATAAATTCATCGCTCGTTACAACTGCCACATTCTCCGTGGTTACCGTTACCGATACCCCAAAAATAATCTGCTTTTCACCCAAACGCTCCATAGCGTTCATTATCCCGTTAAATATATCCGCACCTCTGCGTTGGTCGGTCTGTGATCCTTCACCCTCTATGCTAAAGATTGGGATTAGATTTCTGTTTTGGTTAAACAGCTTTATGTACTGCTCATCGATCATTGTGCCGTTTGTAAAGATCGGGAAAGCAATGCTTTTATGTTTTGCCGCCACCTTGATAACATCACCACGCATTAACGGCTCACCCCCTGCAAGCAGAATAAATGAGATACCCAAATCCTTAGCCTCGCTAAAGATTTCATCCCATCTTTCACAGGAGATTTCAGAGTCAGTATGGCATCCATGAAGCGCCCTTGAATAACAGCCTTTACAAAATAGATTGCAGTTTTTTGTAATGCTTGCGATTAAAAAAGGCGGTATATGCTGATTCCTTACCAGATATTCCTCCCTTTTGTGTTTTGCTCTTTCACTAGAATGGTTAAACTCTATCGCAAAAGCCAGTTCTTTTATATTACCCACGGAAAACTTGGTAACCCGCTTTATGATATTCTTAATTCCAATTGACAGATAGTTTGTTAAATCTTCCATGCATCCCCCATTGACCTTAATCGGCGGTGTAGATGTCTATTATTCTCCACCGCACTGTTTGATTTACATATTAAATGTCTAGCGTTTGTTGAAGTAATTCTTCCAGTAACTGCTCTAAATCGTGGTCTAACTCTATCTCGGTGTAGTCCTTTAGGAAGGACTGGATTATCTCTAGCTTGGTCATGCTGTTTATACTGGTTTCGTCTATAGATAGCTTGCTATCGGTTTCGGCAAACCCGAAGGCTTTACCGGCAACCATCAAGAGGTTTGGGTAGAGCTCTCGTAGCTTGTCCATAAGCTCGGGGGTTATGTACCTATCGGTTACGGTAATCTTTGTGTATGCAGTTTGGTCTATCTCGGGTCGTGAGAGGATCGACTCAAAGCTGTCCTCTAGCTCTATCAGCTTAAGTGGGGTGTTTATGGTATGTTTTGTGACTTTACCTGTGTCAGAATCGTAGATGTTTACCGTCTTTACCCCGCTCTCGCTAAAGGCATAGGGTAATGGTGAGCCGCTGTAGTATACATTTTCGCCTATCCTCTGCGCTCTATGGAGGTGTCCTGCCGCAACATAGTCAAACCCGCTAAAGATGGATGCCTCCACCTGCTGTGAGTTTCCCATAACCCTTACCGCCCCATCACTCTCCGACACCACCGAGTTAGACACATAGCAGTGGGTTACTAGGATATTTCGCTCCCCCGCTATAAAACCATCCTTTATCCCCTCTACCACCCGCTTCATCGCACCGTTATAGCTGTCAATCGACAAGTCATCATAAAGATACCGCACCTCATCTACCGTAAAGTACGGTAGCATATGCACCCGTGTATCACCATACAGCGCAGATCTAACGGTATGGCTAAGTCTACCGCTTATCTGCACCCCCGTACCGCTAAGCACCCCCTCAAGCACCCCTAACCGCACAGCGCTGTCATGGTTGCCCGCAATTATGCAAAGCGGGTAGTGTAGGCTTAGGGTGGTGATTAGTCTATCATACACCGCCACGCTCTCTTCCTGTGTGACCGCGCGGTCAAAGACATCCCCTGCTATTACTATAACGTCCACATTCTGTTCTGTCGCAATCCGCAAAATCTCGTCCTTTAAGAGATCCTGCACGGTGTTGTAGCTAATTCCGTTTAGATAAAACCCTAAATGCAGATCGCTTGTATGTAGTATCCTCAAGATAATCCTCCTTATAGTAGCTAGTTGTTAATAGTAAGTGGCTTCGCTGACGGTGGGTCTAGCTTCTACGAATAATAATTCTGGGTGGTAAATAGGTAAGGCGGGGTGAACCCGCCTTTGCTTTTTGTTAGATGTTCTTTATTAGCTCTGCGTAAAAGTCCTTTGCCTTTAGTCCAACCTCTTTAGCAACCACCTTGTTGTTTTTAAATACCACAACGGTTGGTATGCTCATAATGTTTAGTGAAGCGGCGATATCGTTGTTCTCGTCTACATTTACCTTGTAAAACTCACCAATCTCTGCGTTTTCCTGCGCTACCTCTTGGATAATAGGTGACAGCATTTTGCATGGTCCACACCAGTCGGCATAGAAATCCACCATTACAGGTTTAGTTGACTGCTCCAACACAGTTGCAAGTTCATCTTGATTTACAGTTTTTATACTCATTATCTCTTTCCTTTCATCCTACGTATCAGAAATGTATCTATATCTTTACACAGATATATCATACTTATTCCAGATACACCTTATATGTTATCCACACTAACCCACGCTCTCTCTGCTATAGACAGATCAACCGCCTCTAGCACCTGTGAGCATTTTACCCCATCATTAAAATCAGGGCAGGTTTTTGTGTCGTTAACTATAGCTTTTACAAATTCATACATTTCATGCACAAAGGTATGCTCATACCCGATAACATGCCCTGGCGGCCACCATGCACCCATATATTCGTGGCAGGGTTCGGTAACACCGATGTTTCTAAACCCTCTGACACCCTCATCGTCGTTAGCGTTGTAGTACTCTAATTCATTTATCCGAAGCAGATTAAAGCGGATACTACCCTCACTACCGTTAATCTCAAAGGTCATGTCGTTTGTGTGGCCTTGGCAGAATCTTGAAGCCTCAAACACACCCAAAGCGCCGTTTTTAAACTCGGTTAAGAAGATGGTAGCGTCATCCACCGTTACCTCACCCATGCGGGTACTTTCCGACGCTGTTGCCGATAACCCTTCCATACGCTCCACAATCGGGCGCTGTTTTATAAAGGTTTTGCTGTGTCCTATAACCTTATCAAAATCCCCCACCAGATACCGCGCAAGATCGATAACATGCGCTCCCAAATCACCATGTGACCCCGAGCCTGCTATAGCTTTATCCAGCCGCCAAACCAGCGGGAAATCTGGACTTACTATGTAATCCTGTAGATAGTTGCCTCTAAAGTGGTATATCTTACCAAGCTTGCCAGAATCGATAAGCTTTTTAGCAAGCTGTATCGCAGGGGCAAACCTGTAGTTAAATCCGATCTGTGCTTTAACGTTATTGTCGTTAACCGCCTTTAGCATTAGCCTAGCGTCCTTAATGTTAAGGGCAAGCGGTTTTTCGCAAAAGATATGCTTTTTATGCTCAGCCGCAGCTATTGCTACCTCTGTATGGGCGTTGCTTGGCGCGGTTATGTCGATAATATCGATATCGTCACGGCGGATTAACGCTTTATAATCGGTTTCATAGCTTTCAAAGGAAAACCTCTCCATCGACCGCTTCACCCACTCTTCATCCCGCCCGCAGATGGCACGTTTTACAACATCAGCACCAACCTCAAAGAACATCGGTAGCTTCGTAAATGCGTTTGCATGAGCCTTGCCCATAAATTTATATCCCACAAGACCTATCCCTAACTGCTTTTTCATCTATAATTCACCCCTTTTTCAAGAGTAGTATACTACAGTTAGCGGCATAATTCAAGATTTATCCATGTTGTTTTTGTTAATTTATTGTAAAAACGACCTTTTTTGTCTATTAATTGGGCAACTAAGCCCTTGGCTTTTTGATTATAAAATTCATTTCTGGGAACATTAAAGCAGTAGGCTTTAACATACTTTGTCCCAATATTAATCTAGACCTTCACAGCCACTTAATTACAGCTTTTGGAATATTTTCTGAATATATTTTCTTTTTATATTTCGGGGTCGTTAATAAAAACTTTACAAATTTTTGCTTTTTTTTTCATTTCACACTTGAAATATTTTTTTATTGTGGTATAATATTAAAAGATGAATGGACTTGTAGATGTACTTAAATTACCTTTTTGTGCATTGTTGCTACGGTATCTTATAGTTTTAATGTTGCAAGCGGCAGAGTTTTTGTTAAGCCGGTTATCTCTTTGCTATGCCAACAGTGTTAGCTACCGAAGTTTATCTTACTACCTGTTTTTTACAGTATGTATGTTCTTTTTATTTCCTTTATTTGGACAAGTAGCCCTCATCGTCATCCGCAAGGCTTGGATCACATACTTCTTAATTTAGACGAAATTCGATATAACTCGACACACACCAAGCCTATTAACTATGATTATTACTTGCAGATGGTTTTTTCCTTCTGCATCTTTATATAGGAGATTTTATTTTGGATAAATATATTATTAAAGGTGGCAACAGACTTGCCGGTGAAGTTACTATTAGCGGTGCAAAGAATGCGGTAGTTGCTATCCTTCCCGCTGTTATTCTATGTGACGAGCCTTGTATTATCGAGAATATTCCTAACATTAGCGATGTTAATATTATAACAAAGATCCTATCCGAGATCGGAGCAAAGATTAAGGTGATTAACAAATCAACGCTAGAGATCGACGCTACCCATCTCACCACCCATGAAGTGCCGTATGAACGTGCTAGATGTATGCGTGCCTCCTACTACTTTTTAGGGGCATTATTAGGTCGTTACAACAAAGCTAAGGTAGCACTTCCTGGTGGATGTGATTTTGGGGTTAGACCTATCGACCAACATTTAAAATGCTTTAAAGCGCTAGGTTCTACCTACTGTTTAGAGCGTGGAATGGTGGATCTTTCTGCTGATGAGCTTAAGGGTGCAGAGGTTAACTTTGATGTGGTTACCGTTGGTGCTACCGTTAACGCTATCCTTGCCGCTGTTAGAGCGAAGGGTCTTACAGTTATCTCTAATGCCGCAAAAGAGCCGCATATTGTAGATCTTGCAAACTTTTTAAACTCTATGGGTGCGGACATCATGGGTGCGGGTACCGATGTTATTAAGATTCGTGGTAAGGATTATCTTCACTCCACCACCTACTCTATTGTGGCTGACCAGATTGAAGCGGGTACCTATATGGTTGCGGCGGCGGCTACTAAGGGTGATGTGCTTATCAAAAACGTTATACCAAAACACCTTGAATCCATCACCTCTAAGCTAGAAAAGATCGGTGTTACGGTGGTTGAGTACGACGACAGCATTAGAATTATCGGGAATGACGATTACTTTAAAAATAACATAAAAACTATGCCACATCCGGGTTTTCCTACCGATATGCAACCTCAGATTGTGGTGCTTTTATCCCTTGCCCAGGGTACTAGTATCGTTACCGAGGGGGTTTGGGACAACCGATTTAAATATGTGGACGAATTAACCCGACTTGGCAGTAACATAAGGGTAGACGGACATACTGCTGTTATTGAGGGGATTCGTGAGTTTAAGGCCGCTCCTGTCAAGGCTACCGACCTTCGTGCGGGTGCCGCTTTGATTATCGCCGCGCTTAGTGCGGACGGTGTAACCGAGATTGACGACATCTATCACGTTGAGCGTGGATATGAGAATATCGAGGAGAAGCTACGGGATTTAGGGGCAAATATTAAGAAGATATCCCTTCCTACCCCATCAGGAAATCTTGCGATATAGTTATAAATATATTGACTTGTCAGGGCGAACGAAAGGTAAAACGATTATGTTTACTTTAGTTTGCCCCATTAAATTTGTAGGTTTGAAATGAGGTTTTGTTTTGTTTTTATATTCGTTTTGTAGCTCCTCTAAGGGGAATGCTACCTACATAGGGGATAAAAAATCAGGTATCATTATCGACGCGGGGGTTGGTGTTCGTCAGCTTGTGGCTGATCTGTCTGCGCTTGGTGTGGCGGATAATGCTGTTTCGGGTATCTTTATAACCCATGAGCATTCGGATCACATTAAGGGACTAAAGCCTATACTAAAGCGGCTTAACGGTGGTTACCACGGTAAAACTCCGCCTGTATACGGCACTTTAAAGACTTTGTGTGAGCTCCATAACGCCGAGGTAATCCCCTTTGATTCGGGTGTACCTATCGACGAGGGGGATAGCGTTATCTGCGGGGATATGACGATAAGACCCTTTAACACCCCACACGACAGCACCCACAGCGTTGGGTATGTGGTTAACACCAAAGACGACAAAAAGATAACGGTATGCACCGATCTAGGGCATATAACCCCTGCTATCTACGATAACCTAGCGGGCAGTGATCTATGCATGCTAGAGTCAAACTATGACCCTGCTATGCTAGAGGTTGGTGGATATCCCTACTTTCTAAAGCGTCGGATAAAATCGGATCATGGACATCTATCCAACGAGGACTGCGCTAACGTGCTTGCTAGGCTTATTCAAGACGGTTGCCACAACTTCCTGCTATCCCATCTTAGCGAGAACAACAACAACCCATCCATCGCCTATCTATGCGCTGTAAATGCGCTACAGGAGGTTGGGGCTAAGGTAAACTCCGACTATACCCTTAATGTGTCAGCGGTTAGAAACGTTAATCAAAACAGACTTGCGATATAATTTAAGTAAACGGAAAGGCAATGTTGCAAAGCTGATATGTAAAAGCTTATACCAAAGCGCTTAGGACAAAACACATTCGGCAATGATGTATAGGTTATAACGTATGCTACATAAAGGTATGCAAGCGTTTACTACCAATGTGGTTTTGGCTTTGTAACATTTCTAAACCGTTACGTTTTCGTGGCTTTATAATAGTATACCCCCCTACCCTGTGATACCCTTTGAGCCCTATGTAAGATTAGGTGGATACTGGTTAAACTGGGATTATAGATTTAGCTGATTTTAGGGGGTATGGTATTAAGGGTTTTGATATACCAATAAGACGTGACCTACAAAAACATGTAAAATTTTTATATATAGGGGGTATCTTTATCCTAACGGTAAATATTATAGCTATAGGAAAGCTTAAGGAGCGGTACTATTTTGACGCGGCAGCTGAGTTTTGCAAACGTCTTTCCGCCTACTGTAAGCTTAACATTATCGAGTTAAATGAGCATAGGGTTTCGGACAACCCCTCACAGGCAGAGATTGAGAACTGTATCCTAAACGAAGGAAAGGCTATGGCAAAGCATATCAAGGGGTTTGTTATCCCGCTTTGTATTGAGGGGGTTATGTTGTCCTCACAGCAGTTTGCAAGCCGTATTAGCGATATCTCGGTATCGGGGGTTAGCGTTATCTCCTTTGTAATCGGCGGTTCGTTTGGGCTTAGCGACGAGATTAAGGCTAAAGCCTCGCTAAAGCTTTCGATCTCCCCTATGACCTTTACCCACGGATTAGCTCGGGTTATCCTGCTTGAACAGGTCTATCGGGCATTTAATATCCTTTCAAATGGGCGGTATCACAAGTAGTCATAAACAGTCATAAACAGTCATAAGTAGTCAAAACAAGACATAATATTACACAAGCGAAGGGAGCAGAATATGGACGGAATATTAAGGGTTTGTAACCTATCAAATCGGGTGTATCTTGGGGATATACCAAAAACCACCGAGGATATTGTAAACTCTATCCTATCAAAGGAGATTAAGCAGGAGAAACCTGATATCATTGTATTTCCTATGTACTGCCTTACCGGGGCGTACTGCGGTAGGGTTTTGTACAACAAGGAGATTGTAAGGCTTTGTCTTGGAGCGGTTGAGTTTATCCGAAAGGAAACCGCTAAGGTGGATAGCTTTATCATAATCGGGTCGGTTATACTGGACAAGGGTGTACCAACCAGTGCTTTATATGTGCTACAGCATGGTGAGATTATTAAGGTAGTTACTGGAAACGATGTATTTATGCTAAGCTATGCCGACGCTAATGTGTTAATCTCTGCTTATGATGGCAAGGTTAATCTATTCTCTTTGTTCTCGCTTCTACACCGTTATTCTGCCGATGTGCTACTACTGTCCTGCGATGTTAATTCGGTGGCGGGTAGCTTTGGTGCGCTGACCGACACGGTAAAATTCTACTCTAAGGAGCTTTCCTGTGGTATCTCTTTATGCAACGGCGGGGCTGGCGACAGCAGCTTCCCTTACGTAAACAAGGGGTTATCCATCTCTGCAAGCTGTGGTACTATTTTATCATCGGATAGCTCACTAACAAATGCGTTTACAAGCTACTGCGACTTTGATATCGATATAATACGAGCTATGCAGGGTTCGGGTAGTAGCGTTAGTACCTCTAAAACCTATGATATATACGATAGTCTATCGGATTTAAGTCCGATTAACGACTTCCCTGCCCTACCACTTAAATCGATAAAGCATGCGCCTATCGCAAAAGATCCTTACCTTAGCGGTGACAAACAATCATCGGATAGCTATCTCGATGATCTGTTTATGCTCGCTGCAAGCTCGCTACACCGTCGTCTTGCCAACATTAATCTAGACAGGATGATCTTAGGGGTATCGGGCGGACTGGATTCCACTATAGCGCTGTTAATCTGCGCAAAAGCTTGTGACATGCTAGGCGTACCTCACTCTAACATTATCGCCTGCACCATGCCGGGACTTGGCACGTCGGACAAGACAAAGTCTAACGCGCATAGTTTAATGAAGGCGCTAGGTTGCACAATCCTAGAGATTCCGATTGGTGAGGCGGTTACACAGCATTTTGCAAACATCGGGTTAGACCCGTCCAAACGTGATGTAACCTTTGAAAATGCGCAGGCTAGAGAGCGCACCCAGACCCTACTCTCGCTTGCAAATATGCATAGCGGTATCGTTGTGGGTACGGGGGATCTATCGGAGGAAGCGTTAGGATTTTGCACCTTCGGCGGGGATCAGCTTGCACAGTACAACGTTAACGTCTGCATAACCAAAACCATGCTACGTCAGCTACTATCCCGCCTTATTTCTACGGTATATCAGCAGGAGCAGTACGCTACGGTACTGCAAGCGATACTCGACACCCCAATAAGCCCAGAGCTTCTACCGCCAGACGAGCAGGGTGACATCTCCCAAAAGACCGAACAGATTCTAGGCCCATACCATCTGCACGATTTCTTCCTCTACTACTTTGTAAAGTACAACTTCACCCCAAAACGAATCCTAGGCTATGCTACAATAGCCTTTGCCGATGAGTTTGATGAAGATTTTATCAAGGATAAGCTGTCGCTATTTATAAAGCGATTCTACTACAACCAGTACAAACGAACCTGTGCCCCAGACAGCGCTATTATTACCGACATCTGCTTATCAAACGAAAACTACTATATCCCATCGGATTATAACCCAAAGAGTATTCTGCATTTTTAGTATAGGATGGTTTCATTAAAACCAATACTGCCAATTGGTTCGCATGCAACGCAAATCCTATGGGTTACGGTATAACGGTATAGTTGTTAAGCTATCACACAATACGTAGGGAACGCATTGCTCGCGTTCCTTTTGTGCATTTTATCTAAGCGCTACATCTGCTCGATTAAGTTTCAAAGCATGGAGCATATATAGGTAACAACTTGACAAAGATAATCTACTGTGATACACTTTAACATATAATAAATACCCGAAAGGGTGTTACGTAATGTTATGGACGTTATTGAAGCTAGGGTTATTGATGTTATTAGTAGATGGAGTGACTTCTTTGGTGAGATAAGTTACTACTGTTAATATATGTTTTGAATATCTTCTTAACAAATAAACAGAGGAAAGCACTTTAAATATTTCAAAAAATTCTCGCATTACCACTATCTATGCACTGTAGATCAAGTGGTAGTGCGTTTTGCTTCTTAATGGAGCGTATCTACCCCACCTAGCCGATAAATTATTTGACATATCCCCTATTTTATGGTATACTTTAATATAGTACAATATATAGATACATAAGGCTGTTAATTGATACCTACATATAAATGTGCTATAGCCGCCTTAGGTAGAGATAAAAACTTATTACAAGGAGATTATTTTATGCGCGCTGTTATTACCGTTATCGGACACGATACCGTTGGGATTATCGCAAAGGTTAGCACAGAATGTGCTATGTACAACGCTAATGTTATCGATGTCACCCAGACCGTTATGCAGGATCTATTCGCTATGATTATGTTTGTGGATATCACCAATATGAACATCAACATAAGCGAGCTTAGCGACAAGATGAAGGAGCTGGGTCAAGGGTTATCCCTCTCCATCCACGTTATGCATGAGGATATCTTTAACTCTATGCATAAAATATAGGATGTTTATCTTAAGTTAGGTATTTATAGATAACAAGCTATCCCGCATATAAAGCTTAAAGGGCGGATAGTATTAAAACACATCTGCACGGGGTTTGCCCGTCATCGTGCGGTTGCACGATAGATTAGTATAAGAAAGGCCTTTGTATATGATTAATCCTAAGGATATATTAGAAACTATACAGATGATTCAGGACGAAAACCTGGATATCCGTACCATTACTATGGGTATCTCGCTACTCGACTGCATTGACACCGACATCGACAGAGCCTGCCAGAAGGTGTATGACAAGATCACCACTAAGGCAAAGGATCTTGTTAAGGTTGGGTGCGACCTTGAAAAGGAGCTTGGTATACCGATTATCAATAAACGTATCTCGGTTACCCCTATCGCTATAATCTCTGCCGCTTGCTGTAAGGATGGAGCTAGCCCTGTTAAATTTGCTATCGCTTTGGAGAAGGCGGCAAATGCTTGCGGGGTAAACTTTATCGGTGGGTACACCGCTTTGGTGTCGAAGGGATTTAGCGCGGGGGATTTAGGGCTTATTAACTCCATCCCCGAAGCATTATCGGTGACCGACCATGTGTGTTCATCGGTAAATATCGGATCTACCAAGGCGGGGATTAACCTTGACGCGGTTAAGCTTATGGGTGAGGTAATCAAGAAATCCGCTGAGCTGACCGCCGACCGCAACTGTATCGGTGCGGCAAAGCTTGTGGTATTCTGCAACGCTCCTGAAGATAACCCGTTTATGGCGGGCGCTTTCCACGGGGTTAGCGAGCCTGACTGTGTTATTAACGTTGGGGTATCCGGCCCTGGAGTTGTGCAGTCGGCAATTGCTAAGCACCCTAATGCGGATATTACTCAGGTTGCGGATATAATCAAGAAAACTGCCTTTAAGATAACCCGAATGGGACAGCTTGTGGGGACTAAGGCTTCACAGCGTCTGGGTGTACCGTTTGGGATTGTGGACATCTCCCTTGCGCCAACCCCTGCTATCGGGGACTCGGTTGCACACATCCTAGAGGAGATGGGGTTAGAGCAGTGCGGTACTCACGGAACTACAGCAACCCTTGCTATCCTAAACGATGCGGTTAAGAAGGGCGGGGTTATGGCTTCCTCTAAGGTAGGCGGACTTTCAGGTGCGTTTATCCCGGTATCGGAGGACGCGGGGATGATTGACGCGGCGCTTGCGGGTACGCTCTCAATCGAAAAGCTTGAAGCTATGACAGCAGTATGTTCTGTCGGTCTTGATATGGTGGTGCTGCCTGGTGATGTGTCGGCTACGACCCTATCGGCGATACTGGCGGATGAGGCGGCTATCGGTATGGTTAACTCCAAGACTACGGCGGTAAGGTTAATCCCCGCTATTGGCAAGGATGTGGGCGGTATGCTAGAGTTTGGCGGTCTGCTAGGAAGCGGCCCTGTTATGGGTGTGAGCAATAAATCTGCCGCTAAGTTTATCAATCGTGGAGGTCAGATCCCCGCTCCAATGCAGAGTCTTAAGAACTAAATTTGTCCGCAGATGGTTTTAATTTGTATCGCCGTATGGCAAAAATAGATAGGTTTAGGGTGGATAACAAGCTGTTATCCACCCTATTTTGATATTCGGTATTTTAATAACATTAAAAAGTCCGCCGCCTACTTACCTCATTAGCGGCAGATTATTGACAAGCAAAGATAAATAATGTATAACCATTAAATGAAATTTTTATTAAAATAACTAAAAATATATATAATATATTTAAAGATATTGAAATTCCTTGTAGCACAAAAGCTCATACAAGGTTTTGCCGATACCATCCGCCTCGTTTTATATGGGGATGATCATGCTTACCTCGTCAAAGCTTATGGTACTAGCCATATCCCGTGTTTTTTCCTTAGGCTCTCTTTCTAATGTTACGCTCATTCTTACCATCACGTTTTTTTAATCTTTTAACTACAACCGTATCCACGATCCTTCCGCGGCAGTAGATATGTTCATCCAGATGGTTATATAGGTATCTTAGGCGAAGCACCGATACGGTAAATCCGCATAGTGCCCCAAAGAACACCCCAACGCCATAAAGCTCAGGAACAAGTGATTTTGCAAAGTACGCACCTACTAGCGTTGCAGCGGCAAACACCCCGCCACTGACTGCGGCAAACAGTTCATCGTTAAAGTAGTAGAGCGTTACAATAAATGAATAGCTTACAAACACCGCAAGATATGCCACCGCAAGGGTCGGATAGATGGAAGCTACCATCCCTCCTATCCCAAATATTGGAAACAGCACATAGCTTAGCAGTACAACACAGAAGGTAAACAGCGCTTGAAGCTTAACAACATTCACTATCCTATTGGTTAGATCATAAAACATTATAGACTTTGCTTTATCTATATCACTTTTGTTACCACCTACCAGCATATGGCAGTAGGTGTTGTATTTATCATAGAAGTTTGTTTCAATCTGCACCACGAAGGCTACCATAAAGGATATGTTAGTAAACATCCCAAGACAGTTTGCAAGGTCGTATGCTGGTGCTACTACAAAGGTATCGGATACGTTAATCGCAAGTGGCGAGCCCCAGAATACAAAGTTATGGGTATACATCCCTAATATATACAAAAAGTTTGCCAAAAACAACGCTTTGTGACGTGTAAAGTAATGAAACACCTCACCATAGCCACCCGTTGCCGCGGGAAGAAACAGCCGAAGCAGTGTATACAGCCTAAACCCGATATAGCCGTACCCTAGGTTAAAGGCATAGAGTATCGCAATGGTAAGGCTCATCTTACAAAGCCATACCAGTATAGCGGTAACACCAAAAACTATTACCATCCCAACAAAGAAGGTCACGGCGATCCGTCTAAACTCCTTAAGTACGCTTATGTATGACATAGCGATAAACACCATACAAAGCTGGATAAACATTAGGTAAGCAAGCCCCATAAATATAGGGTCAATATCTCCTACATAAACACCCTTTAAGAAAAACGGTATCCCGATTAGAGCTCCTACAATAGCGGATAGCGAAACCCCAACGTAGTAGGACGGCATAATCCCCTTAATATCCTTCTCATATATCTTGTCGGCTATAAACCGAGATAGTACAGCGGTAAATGGTGCTGTTACCAATAGCGAGAAGATAAAAACATAAAGGATTGCTGATGACATCAAGTCCCGCTCTACATATGGCAATGAATTGTAATCAAAGATTATGTTGATTGAGATGATTGTAAGGATAATCATGACAAGCGGTCCTATTGTTGTAATTGTTGAGTATGCAACACCTCTAAGGGTATTGATAATACCCTTTTTATTAAACATCTTTTTAAGTTCAAAACCTATACCTGCCATGAGTACCTCCTGTTTTGCTGTGGTTTTCTATCGCTTAGTTTTATGTGAGTCCTTTAGCACTTCATTATATAATGCAGTGTATGTTTCATAGAGGGTTTCCTGCCTATAGTAACGAATAACCCGTTCTCTGCCAATCTCGCCCATCTTAAGCCGTAGATCCTCGTCGGTAGCTAGCTTTACTATAGCTTCTGCAATGGTGTCAATCTGCATAATCGGGCTTAATATCCCGCAAGCGCCTAGGTTATCATCATCCGCACCGTACACGATATCGTGACAGCAACCAACGTTTGTGGTGATACAAGGCTTCCTTGCCGCCATCCCTTCAAGCAGTGACAGCGGTTGGGATTCGCTGATACTCGTAAGCAGGATAATATCCATCTTACCAATATACTCCTTAACGACTACCCTACCTGTAAAGATGATGTTTTGAACCTTTAGCGACTCTACCATCTGTACACATTCATCATAGTACTCGGGATCCTCGTCCTGCGGTCCTATAATAAACAGCTTTAGATTCTTTACAGTTTTACTAGCCTGATAAAAGGCACTTATCATGGTTTTTATATCCTTAATTGGGGTAAGACGTACCACCGCCCCGATATTTATAAACGGATCATCCGGCTCTTTTAGCGGGATGTTATCATGGGATAAAACGTCCACTCCATTTGGGATTACCAGTGTTTTCTTCTTGTCACATCCCATCTCTACCTGTAGCTCGCTTGCCGCATTGTAAAGCGCTACTACCTTGTCGGCATAGTCGTAGGCACAGGAGGACTGCTTATAAAAGTTTGAGATCCAGATATCCTTATAGATACCCTTTGCCCAATCAGTTTTTATAATCTCCTCCTCCCGCTCACGGGTGTAGATACCGTGCTCGGTTACGATAAACGGAGTTTCTGGATAGGTATTCTTTGCGTAGCTTGCCAGTACCCCTGCATAGCCTGTTGAGAAGCTATGGTAGATATCTGCCTTTATCGGCTCTGATTTTAGCAGATGAAACATTGGC
>CAZAOY010000023.1:0-13236 GCA_964486925.1 uncultured Oscillospiraceae bacterium | reverse complement strand
GCTATGGTAGATATCTGCCTTTATCGGCTCTGATTTTAGCAGATGAAACATTGGCAGGAACAGCGACCGCATTGTCCAGATAAAGTCTGAATAGACGATATGGGGATATTTTTTGTTATAGTAGTCAGTTATAACCTCTAAAAAGTCCCTTCCCATTAAAAGTCGGTTTATCGACAGGTTAGGGTGTCTACGAAAGAAGGTAAAAAGACCCTTCCAGTCGCTACTGCGCTCCCCAAAAAGCAGGGTTGAGATTGCTTCCTTCTCCTTTTTAGTAAGCCGTATCTCTCTATCCCTTATCACCTCGTCGGCGTCGTATAGAGCAGTTTCGGTCACAGAGGTTACGTTAGGGGGAAGTGTATAGACAAACTTACCCATCTGTTTTTTATCCACTACGATTGTATGCAGAACAAACTCGATGGAGGGCATGTTATTAATAAGTGAGTGCACCCAGCTTGAAACTCCGCCTACCAGATATGGGTAGCACCCTTCTATAAAAAGCGCAATCTTCATCTAAGTCAGTCCTCCAAATCTACAAGCTTTAGCGATACATTAGGGGTGGTAATGGTAACCTTGTATACCCCTTCCTCAATCGGTATAACCTCAGCATCTAGTGTGCTGTCAATCCTTTTGTGGTTTAGACGAACGATAAAGCTAGCACTTTCCTTTAGTTGTTCGCATTGGATATTAACTTCATTCTGTGTATAGCTTATATGTGGGGTTAATTGATAGTATTCATTCATTGCAACTACCGTTCTGTCTAGGGTCTGCTTATTAAGCCATGGAAAGAAGGTAGAATGGGCGTATACCTTAGAGGCAAGATCCTTAGACAAGATCCGCCAGTCGTAATCCTTATCAAGGCTAAAAACTTGATCCATATCTGCTGTATTGTTAATTATACCTAATCCTGTAACCAGACTTCTGGTCTTAAGCTCCTCATCATTATCGATAAGAAATCCTGTACCAGTTTCGATTAGGGTATCGGTGTTTAGGGTTTTATCGTCGAATAGCAAAAACTTTAACTTCTGCATCTCTTTAGCCCAGTAGTCAAAGGATTCTTCCTGCTTCTCGCTAAAGAATGTAAGACGCATATTGGTTTTTGAGGCTAGCAGTATTAAATCCGGGAAGATAATATCCTTTAAAGCACCTTGTGTATCTCGGTTAAACTTTATCATCGACTCGTTGTCATACTCGTCACCAAGCGGGAAGCCTAGCAGTGAAACGGTATAGGAATCGATTATCGGATATGCAAAGGCATCCTGCTCTAGGGCAAGTGCACTAACCAAACATCCGATACCGCTATCACTAAACATTAGGGTATTGTTAAAGACATGTACCGGTACATCGTCTATGTATGTTCGCCATAGCAGTACATTCTGCTCCTCGTTAGTAATATCAAGCTTTTTATCATCTGCTCGTATAATGGTTTTACAGCTGGATTCCAATGACACCTTGTAGGAGTTAGTGTTAACATTACTGTAATTCATCCGCCCGCCCAGCAAAAATCCGTCGATAATTAAAATATCCTTCTGTCTTGCTCTCTCACCAATAGAGGTTATCCCCAAAAGCTTTGAAAGCTCTGTATCCCTTATCGAGCTTATGCTTGGCATAACTGCAAAGATTATAGGAATCTTATTCGCTATAAGCTTTTTAATCACCAAAATATCCTTCGCTTCGTAGAATTCATTAGTCATAATAACTGCGCTATAACTCGTTGTTACATCTATATCAGCCACTTTAGCTATCCTTTGATACGGCTTTTTGATAAGCTCCAGCGTCTTTGTGGTATATCTAAACGGGGTACTGGCGGATCCTACTACTAGGTAGGGTGATGGGCTTATGGCTGTACTAATATTTCCCTGCGTGGTTGTAACCTCCACTGATTTTGGGGTAACAATATCATCGTAAAAGACAGGCAGATACTCGTCATACTTTTTTACATTTATATCCATCGATACTGCGGCAACGAAGGCAAAGATAATGACAAACAAAAAGAGGAACATTAGATATCTTTTGACAGTCAATAGACTCACCTCCTTAATTTCCTCTTGTTAAAATCCATAGTCCATGGATAGGTCGTTTAATGCATATGGGTCCTGCTTTAGATGATAGATTACTATATCCTCGTCCTCGTAGTATACCGTCATCTCATTAGGGTAGTATTTCTTGTATTCATTCGCCCAGTAGTATGCCTTTGACATGATTATTTTACGGTTTTTTGGGTTTACATAGAAAAGCTCACTGGTAGCCCCCTGCCTTGCATCATTTTCATTAGGCAAAGGTTGTTTTGCTTGTTCAAGCGATATCTTTTCTCCGTGAATATGAAACTCAGGATTTGAATAATCAACTACCCGATAAACCGGAAGTACTGTCTTTTCAATAAATACAAAGACATTTTCTGTAGGGATATACTGTTTTTCGAGCGGATCGGTACCTTCAAGCGGCTTTAGTAGCTTAATAAGCTCATAGTGGAAGCCGTCACCACGTACCAGTGCAAGCTCATGGGTGGTAGCTACTATCGTATAGCTTTTTCTCTTATATTCGTCCTTTATCCTAGCGATCGCCTTAACGGTCTGCTCATAGTCCGCCTGAAGAGAGATGGTTTTGCTTGCTAGGTGCTTTAGCACTAGGCTGTCATATCCGATAATTAGTACGATAGCTGTTAATGCGATATAGGATAATCCTTTAAAAGCCTTCCATTTAACTTGTTTTCCTAACCTGTATCTATCCTCTGAAAGTCGATAGATAAGCTCCGGAAGGAATCCAAATATCGGCACTATCATAAACCTAAGTAGGATACGCTGTCTAACAAGCACGATAATCTGTGGGAATCCTAGTTGGTACGCTATTGATAGTGAAAACAGTATCCCACAAAACAATACAAACCAGATCTGAAGATTTACATTTTTGTACCTACGCTTTAGCCCGATAGCAATTAATATCAAAGCGGATGCTAAGCTTATTAACATTGGTAATGCATATTTATTAGCTCCGTTTTTTAATAGATAACCTTTATCAATATCATTGATAAGGCGTTGTTCTACAATATCTCTATCTGGGAATAAAAAGCCACGGAATTCATCTCTGGCTAAAATCCCTATACTCTCTAGTAACGGTGTACCCTCGGGTATCTTTGTTGCATAGTAGTTGTCGCCGTAGTTTTCGCTTTCGATTGAATTGGAGGGTAATGTATTGGCCGTTCCAAGCGCCCAGCCAATAGACCTTTCAAATGGAATACCCTTTAACAGCCCTACCCCAATCGGAGCAACTGCAATTACCGTTGCTAGCATAAAGGCAGCTATTAACGATACCAGTGTCTTTAGCTTAAATACAGCTTTAAAGCTTAGGATAACCAACGGTACAAAGGCTAGGCATAGAAATATAGTAGCATAGAAGTGTATTAGTACTGTAAGAGAAAAGCATAGTGATGTGAAGATTAGTGAGAGCTTTTTATGTTTTGTTAGGTATTCATGCAAAAATATTACCGCAGGCAGTGCAAAGATTAATGCATACTCTTGTGGCAGAGCCTCGCTAAAGCGGTAATCTGTATACCGAAAATATACAAAGATGTCGGAGGCACAGAAGATCCAGATTGCAACAAGTCTTGAAACCGGAGATTTAAACAGCTTTGAAACAATAAATAAAACTCCGGATAGTATCATTATAAAGCTGATAGCTCCCCAAAACTGCATTATTGCAACGATATTAAAGTTAAAGATAGTTTCATATGCTATAATAAGGTTATGAAAACCAAAAGGGTATACCCCGTTTGCAAAAATTATTCCATCCTGCATATCCCTTAACCAGTCTAGGTGGATGTAAACATCCGACACCCCAAAATATGATACTGTAATGGAGGAGTACATCCTCACATACAAGCCATACCCTATTGTCGCAAGGGTTAATATCGTAAGGATAATGTAAATGACACGAACGTGAAGCTTTTTCTTCTCACGCTTTGGCAGGTACTTAAGCTTTAAATTGATAAAGAGAGTTTTAAATCTCCATTGCTTGTTCTTTAAAAGTGCATATGTCTTTACACATTCGATTTTAATCTCATCTATCCGCCTTTTCCCGCCGATAAACTGAACCCCAATGGCGAATAGAACTAACGATAACACTAATGTGTAGACGTTAAATATCCCTAAAAAGAATAGTATGTATACTACTAATATAGTATAAAAGTTACCGACAACCAAACTATAAAACCATGCGTTTATCCGCTTTTCACCGGTAAAAAGATATCCAACACAGATGTATGGAAATAAAACGTATAACAAAAGGTAGCAAAGAGTCATGCCGGTAAGCATTAAAACACCCATATTGTACCTCTCCTTTCTTTGCTATTTAGCAGTTAACTGCATGGAAAAAAATCTGATCAGATCGATAGTTTGCGAGCTTATTGGAATACCTGAGGCTTTAAGGCTGTCTAGCGTATCAAAGAAGCTTGCTCTCTCGTTATTAACAAAGTAAAACTTTAATCGGCTTATATACACATCCTCACTTTGGGGGAAGGTATCTGCAAATATATCTATCCAGTTACGTGCACGTGAATGTTCGTTAAGCTCGATTAGGTAGTTAATCATAGTAGAAAAGTGTTCCGTAGTCATACACTGAGGGTTATGCTTATAAAGATTTTCGCACAGCATTACATATGAATGAAGATGCTTTAACCGTTCCTCGGTAAACAGCCTGATACCACTCTGTAGGTAGTCATCTTCTGCTTTAATGTAGGCTAGGTTTACCTCGGCGTCGGTTCTATCCTCATCGTAGCTTTGGGCTAGACGGTTTAGACTTCTGTCGAAGGTATCCTTTGTTTTAGAAAGCATGGCGGCGGCGTAGTGGGACACCTCGCTGTCGTCGCTTAGTACCGCTCCGCTGTAGGTTGCCATATTTGCGGCAATGTCACTTTTTATCGAATCTAAAAGACGCTGTCTTTTCTCCTTTACACTGGAAATGCTTAGTATCTCCTCAATTGGCGCTATATCGATCTCCTCAAGATAGTTCTCTTGACGCTGATAGCTTATCTTTTCATCGCTAAAATAGATACCCGAAATCTCTATATTTTTGTTCCTTCTAAGGTTATATAGTATGTAAAATATTAAAAAACCGGCCATACCAACTATAGGACACAGCAAAAAGAAGATGGTGAGCAGAATGGTTTTGGCTCTATCCTTATAGCGTATTAGCGCAAATATCATATATAATAACGATACGATAGAGTTCGCTATTACTATCTTTAATATAAGATCCAAATCCTTCCCCCCTTTTATGTAGTAATCTGGCTAGTTTCAATCCCTTTTGCTTGAAGTCTTTTAATAACAAACGGCAGATCCGCTTCGCTAGTGCCGCCTAGGATAATATAAAGCGAGTTGTCATCCCCGATACCAAGATAGTCGGTGGTTCTAAGTGATGAGCTTATCAAGGTGCTAACCTGCGCTAGGTGTGTAATATCGGATTTTACATTCAGTAGCTGGAACGGCGCTTGTGTTTCCTCTTTTGCTAAACGCTGATCTGCCAACACCTCGTTAAAGTATTCGTTCTTAAGTACATCGGTATCTTCGATGTACCGCTGTTCATGGCTTACAAGCTCATACTGGTATGCGCGGTTAATCGAGTTTGTTATTATCATCCTTAGGATTAAGAATAGGTTTATATGGTAGATACCAAGGTCCTTAAAGTCTATGCTCCAGAGCATGATGACTACGTTAAAGGTATCGCCAGTGCTTATAGCTAATGCCATAATCGGCAGATCCTTCTCTAGCTTTCGGTTTACATAGACATTCTCGGTTGCAAGCGCTTCATACATCTCTTGGTAGTCGGTAATCTTAATGGAGTTGCCCATCTGTTCCCTTGCCATAACGCTTGAGGAAGCCACATTTCTAAAGTAGCTTGAGTTGTTACCCGACATGTAGATAGAGATATCGTTTGACCGCATAACATCCGATACCACCTTTAGTGCACCGGTAAAAACCCTACGTGTTTCTAGTGCGTCCAGACGTGAAACAATCTCATAGATCTTAGACAGGCTATCGGAGTTGTTAAGAAGGCGGCTTTCAAGCTCTACCTTTATATCACGGCTGGTGCTTAACATGCTGTCGAGTGCTGCTATCTCCTCGGCTTGGGTTTTGATGGTAAAGTCACGGCTATCGGTGGCGGTCTTTAGCTTATCTCTAAGGGTTGAAACGGTAAAACCGGATATTATCATGATTAGCACGGTAAAGATATACGGAAACTCGCTTACTATCCTAAAGAGTGAATAGTCGGCGGAGTGGAAGAAGGTATAGTAACCTATAGAAAGCACCAGTGCTACAAACATTTGAAACCTGCTTAGTATTGCTGAAACCAGTATTATATATAATATAAGAAGCTGTACAGGCTCTGGGTAACCAAAGTAGATAGCTGTAAGCGCAAGAGCAAACATAGCAACAGTTTCAACAAACGGTGTTACTACTCTAAATACAGCCTTAACACGGCGGATCATTCTGGCAAAAAGTGATGGGTTATCCTGTGCTTGCCTTTGCTTTATTATCTCTTTTACATAATTCTCTTTTATAATCTCGCTAATAACGTTTACAATTCCATTTTCTGGGTGAACGTGCATTCTAACAGCCTTACCGCTGACCTTATTGTCCTCTAGCTTAAGCTCCTCAAACAGTCCGTTATCGTGTATAACGGTACGGTTAAAGGCTTTTGTATCAACCCCTTGAAGGGTTTCAAACAGCTTATATGTATCCACCGACGCCACACCGTGTATATTATGGATAGCACACTGGTCACCACCCTCGCCCATCACACGAAATATGACCTCGACTGCATCGCTTACAAAGATTGGGGTTAGCTTTGGCTGTATGTTAGGGCGCTTACCCTTGCAAAGCGCGACTAATATAAGCTCGCTTAGCGTTCCTGCTCTGTCGTTTGCAGATTCAGGCACACCATATAGCGATGAGAATTTTATTATAGACACATTGACTAGTCCTGCCATATGGTGGCTAAGGCAAAGCTGTTCGCCGCTTAGGATTGTCGCGTCCTTTTCGGTATGGGTCGTTTTCTTCGACCCGTCGGTTATAGTATCATTAGAGATATATATAAACCGCTTTGGCTTGTAGTCCCCCGCTATACCTAGGATGTTTGTTAGCGAGAGGATATACTGTTTTGCTGCGGTTTTTTCATGATCCCAGTTATAGCCGTCATCGTAAGCACCCGTAAAGATAATTACGTCGGGTCTAATATCATCAACAATATGGGATACACTGCTGTCCGAAGGATCAAAAAAGTAATCCACATCGGCGCTTTGTTTATATCTATCCCTATCGTTTTTTTGTTTTCCGCAGATTATATATGTATTATGTTTTTCACGTTTTAATCTTAGATTAATTCCGACAGAGAAAAAATTATAAGATCCGATAATTAGTACCTTCACAGTATCCCGCCCCTTTAGTGTAATTTTTATACCATATATTAAATTATAACACATTATCGTGCAGATGTCAAATAAATAGTGTTGTATCTTGCATGAATTATTAATAATTTATTATGATTGCTATAAATAACTTTAGATTTTTATTAAATTTTATTTAAAATACTTTAATATTTAATGTAAAAATATGTACAGAATTTATATTAAACTTTATTTTATCACATTAAAGGTATTTTTAGTTTGATTTATTTGTAAATAGTTGTCATTACATTAATATTACTAAAGTTTATTAAAACCTACATTTACTACCACTTTATCAAATCTTGTTAATTATTTATTAAATTATTTTGTTACAAACATAATATTCCATAGATAGATATTACATAATCGTTGCACATTTAATGTACAGATAGTCTGACGTACCCTTAATTAATTTTTATGGTAATCACCATGCCCATTTGCTAAAAAACGAGGAAAATGGTATAGGTAGATATTATTACTATAAAAATTAAACAAAAAGCAAAAAAAATATTCACAGATTTTGGTTAATCCGCTATTGACATTGCACTAAAAATCTAATACAATTTCGACAATGAAAGATTACCATATTTTATAGTATAGATAGTTGTTATCTAATTTAAAGTCTTATTCGACTAAACGGTAAAGTGGGCGAGGTATTGTATGTTTATATTAACAGAGATTAGATATAAGATCTTACGCAACAAAAAACGCAGTATACTTATCATATTCATCTCAGCACTTCTTGTAGCTTGTATGGCGTTTTATCTGGGTAATATCCAGTCAAACAAGGACGCCTTGACCAACCTTTCCACGAGCATACCTGTCAAGGTCTGGGTAGTTAACCGAACGGGTTTATCAAGGGAACGGCTTAATATCAGTGAAAAGCATTTTGACCGCCTTAAATCAGCTAACGTGGACAACATATTAACTATATCACGAGCGGCGGGTAATCTCTCGAATGCTTTGCGTTCAGAGCAGGTGTTTCTTGGTGGCGATACTGCTATAGTTGGGGCAAATGATATTAAGGCGGTTTCGGGATTGTCAGAGGAATCCATTACCTTTTCTAACTCATGGGACAGCTCCTTTATAAGCGGGGATAAAGCTGTGTGTATTGTAGATGAGAATTATGCTAAGGGACACTCTTTAACAATTGGCGACAGCATAAGCCTTCCAATATATGGTGTTCGCTATGCTCCGTTTGGTTCGGAATATATACCAATTGGTGATGTGGCCCTTGAGATAATCGGGACATATAAGGGTGGTTCAAATGATGGATTTTCCCCTCCTACCGTCTGTGCACCTATTGATTGGCTTAAGGCTGTTACAAAAAAAGCGGGGATAAACTTTTATTACGAATCGATGTCCGCAACCTTAAGTAACCCTATGAAGCTAAATGAATTTAAGGCAGAGCTTCCAAAGCTTGAGTTTTATCAGGTGCAAAGGGAAGCACAAAACGGAGTTACCGGTGACGCTATTATCGTAGAGGATGAGCTTTTTGTAAAAACAGCAACAGAGTTATCAGCCAGTCTAAAGGTATTTCAGGAACTTCTTATACCATTCTTTATACTGGTAATAGGTCTGATAACCCTAGTAACCTTTCTGATACTACGTAGCAGTCTTAGAGATATTGCAATTGGGGTGTCGCTAGGGATGTCAAAGCTTCATATTGGATTTGCTTACTTTGTTAGTATAGTATTAACGGATATAGTCGGGTGTGTCGTTGCACTCCCTATTATGAGCTATGTCGCTAGATTACATATTACAGACACTTTAATGATTCTCGGGATATTTATACTATGCGCGGCTATAGGCACAGCGTTAGCTTTGCTACTGCTCCTTCGCTTTAATGCTATGGCACTGCTTACCAAAGTAGAATAAACCTAAATGGATACTTTAATCGGGAAACAAAAACAAATATACCGTTTATTTTCACTTTGCACCCTCTTGTATAGTTATAAGATGAAAAACAATAAACTGAAAGGAAGCTCCCGTACGAACCATGCGGTTAATAATATCGTTTTGAGTTCGTTGGAGAATGGTTATAGTTATGGAAAATGCAATCCTTGTAGCTGATAAAGTAAGCTATACATACCAAAGCAGATACCAAAAGGTACAGGCATTAAAGGAAGTAAGCTGTGGCTTTGAAATGGGTAAGTTTTATGCAATTGTCGGTCATTCCGGTAGCGGAAAGACCACCCTTTTATCAATGCTAGCGGGTCTTGGAACACCAACAGAGGGTGACATTCGTCTTGGGGGTAAAACGATAAAGGAGATAGGCAGCGAGTTTCATCGACGTGTAAATGTTTCGGTAATCTACCAGGCATTTAATCTCTTTCCTACACTGACGGTGCTTGAGAATGTTATCTACCCCATGCAGCTTGCAAACAAGCCAAAAAAGGAGTCAAAGGAAAGAGCATTAAAGCTGTTAGAGGATGTAGGTCTTACAAGGGTTCAGTCCACAAAATTTCCCGCTATGCTTTCTGGCGGTGAACAGCAGAGGGTTGCGATAGCACGTTCTTTAGCTTCGGACGCAAGGATTATCCTAGCGGATGAGCCTACAGGTAACCTAGACACAGAAAACGGCGAGATAGTCATTAGCAATCTTAAACGTCTGGTGCGGGAGGACGACTACTGTGTAATCGTCATAACCCATGATCTAACCATTGCGGCACAGGCAGATATTGTCTATCATATGAAGGATGGTAGGATTATCGAAGGTTAGGCTTCAAATAGATGGATAAAGGTGGAAACCATATGAAAAATAGTATAAAACAACTGCTTCGCACCCCTATTAAAGCAATCCTTTTTTTATCGCTTATGTTGGCAGGCACTATCCTGTTTGTGTTCAGCACTGTTATGCTTGTAAGCTCTTTAGAGCGGATTAATGCGGCAAAGGCGCAGTTTACGACGATTGGCACGGTAGCACAAAAACCTAGCTCCACCCGATATGACAGGGTGGAGTGGAGTGAGTATGGCAGGTCGTATGCACAGCAGGTTGACGAGTATAGCACGGTTATAACGCCAGAACAGCTACTCTTTGAGGGCGCAGACTACGTTATCCCACCTAAAAGCCGCCCATACTATCAAGCACTCCTTCCCGAGTACAGCACAGCAAGGGATAGTATAAACACCGAAAACAGCACCTATATCCTCGAGTTCACACTAGATGGTGAGTATAAGCCTTTAGGTCCGTTTAATATAAAGGTGGAAAAAATTATAATGAATAAAGAGACCGCTTATGATAACTCATTTGCATCCTCAACAGGATTCAAGACTAAGCTTACAGAAGGGGATGTAATCACGCTCTTTGACTTTTCTACCGATACCCCTACCCCTTTGGTTAAGGACAAGAGATACATCTGTAATGTAGGATGGTCGATGAGGTACCAAGTGCTACCGTCACCATACTCTACGCAGTATGGTATACCTGATGGAGAGTACATCTCACCCGCACCCATGCGGGATGGACTTGAATCGACAGATATCGCTTGGTCATACGTTAACGACAGGATATCAAACCCCAAAACCCCATTTATCGAGGAGGTCACGTACGACTTCTATCAAAAAGGTGGACGCGGCGAGGACTGGCTAGCGTGGGCAGATATGCACAGGGTGTATAACAACTGGTTTTACGTATACCCCACCGACAATCTACAGCTGTTACCGGCGTTTCATGATAGACAGTTATACATGACACAAGGGCGCACCATCAGCGAGGATGAGTTTTTGAGTGGCGCTAACGTATGTATTGTACCATCAGACTTTGCCTCTAGAAACCGACTTGAGATCGGTGATAAAATCACCCTGCCGTTGTCCTTCTCTCTATATGGATATCTACCGGACAGAAGGCATTCTCCTGCGCAAATCGCCTTAAATCTGGTGACCTACTGCACCGGCTACTCCCCTCTAAACGCAGATCTTAAGCCGTACGAACCGTTCTATACGAATGAATATGAGGTTGTAGGGTTTTACGCTCCGATTAGTCCCGGAAGTCTTATGTGCGGTTCAACCGAGATCGCTACCGATATGTTTGTCATACCGTCTAACTCCGTTAAGGAATCCGACGAAAATAATATTGCAAGCTATGGCGCTATGAACGGGCTAACAACCACCTTCCAGATTCCAAACGGCACAGTACAAGCGTTTGACACAAAGCTAAGGTCGGCAGTACCTGAAGTGGATATGCTAACAATAACATACAACGACAACGGCTACAGCGACGTTGTGGGGACACTGGAAAACGCAAGGTTAACCGCTATCCTCCTCTTTTTTATCGGACTCTTTACCATAATTGCAATAGTAATACTGCTACTCTTTATCTTTATAGTTAAGCAGAAAAAGCGCACTGCGATCGAGCGAAGCCTTGGTATGTCCAAAAGGCAATGCCGTAACTCCTTGATCTCTGGGATACTGGTACTTACAATTGTGGCGACTATTGTTGGAAGTGGTTGTGGCGCTTTGGTGTACAGCAAATTTGACAACCAATCGACCATCGAACAATCGACTGAATTTGATACAAGCTACAGCATGTGGGCAACAAACCGCACCGAAAAGGTAGAGATAGATAAAGCCGATAATCTACTACTCATTATGGTTTATCTAGCAGTTCCAATATTCTTAATTCTACTTGTATTTCTTTCTGCGACTGTACTTGTCAATCAAATCCTCAAGATTGAACCGCTTTTGCTACTGGGCAAAACTACATAGGGCGATGATTAGTGGTAAAAGCTATAGTGAGAGGTGCTTATTCTATTAGCTGTATTAATTCATTACTTTACAGACAAACCGAGGTATCAGCTCATAGCCAATACCTCGGTTTGTCTGCGGTCTGTGGGCCGATTGTAAAGTCGGCTCACAGACCCCTCATCAAGTTTCTATATAAATCTTACCGGAAACAGGGTCAGTTTGAATGGGCTTCGCCGTGTATTTTGTTTATTAGCTTAGTTTTACGCTTACCGCTTCGTATCAATGTTACAATTATAGATTCATAAATCTTTAAATGATATGATTTCCCACGAGCCTTAGAAGTCGATTGTATTTCCGCTAACCTCTATTTGAGAAGTGTCCCAAGTGTTCCTAACAACATTTCTTAACATCGACTGCAAGAATGTCATATTGTCCTTATAATTATAATAAGCTTAATAGCCTTCAAGCATAGTAAAATCTTGTAGATGTGTAGAATCTATCCCCTCGTTACGCAAGCAACGTGCAAATTCAAAGACCTTTGTAAATACCCCTACATTGCCCTTTTTAGATAAGTTTCTGGAGCAATTCTCAAATAAACTTCCATATCTAGGGCATTATCGTGTGCAGTGAACGGACGGGCGGTAGCACCAGACGGATGGTCGATTAAGACAAGAGTTTCTATTCCGATATAACCACAGAGAGCAAAATCTGTGTCCGTCGGACGTGTCTAAGCTTGACCCGCTGTGCAAATCGGCATTACATCTGGGACGTGTATTCCGCTCGTCCCATTGCGACTTAAAAGCACTATCAATGAAGCAGATTATGAGTTTTTTCACCAACTTGGGTGTGCGGTTTTCTTAACAAGTTCATACCACTGCTTGTAGCAACATTTGGGGTTGTAATGCTTGTTAAGCCTTTGCACCTATTAAATGCACTACGATAATCGAAATCTAGAGCCCGACACTTAATCCCAGTTACAGTCTTATCACCTATCTGTTTGGTAATTGTTACACTTATTGCTTACCTATTTGTATACTTAATAGTAGTAACCTTTTTACCATTATAATTTACAGCGTATTCATTATCCCTGCGGTTAACGCTTTGACTGCGGG
>CAZAOY010000022.1:22971-40609 GCA_964486925.1 uncultured Oscillospiraceae bacterium | reverse complement strand
AAGCCTAATCATCATTAAAAGTTCAACATTCTTACCCTTGTCCTGTACTGGCGACTGGGTAACACCCATTACCGTAAACCCTAATAGCTCGGCAGACTGCCTTACGTTATCAACCGCAGTCTGGCGAAGCTTATCATCCTTTACTACACCCTTAAACCCCTTGTAGTTACCTAACTCAAATTGTGGCTTTACAAGTACCACCGCTAACCCTCCACCATTGCCCTCACTGCCTAACAGCAGTTCCTTTACCTTTGGAAGGATTAAGGTTAAGCTAATAAAGGATACATCCACCGATACAAAATCAATGCTGTCCTCTACAATACTTCGGTCAAAGTATCGAAAATTACACTGCTCTATGCTTACTACCCGCGGGTCAATCCTAAGGCTACCATCAAGCTGATTAGTACCTACATCAATAGCATACACCTTTTTCGCGCCATTTTGAAGCATACAGTCGGTAAATCCGCCTGTAGACGCGCCTATATCGGCACAGATAAGACCCGACAGATCGATCCCCCACCGGTTAATCGCATGTTCAAGCTTTAATCCACCACGGCTAACATACCGTGCATTATCGTCATCCATTAGGCTTATTAAAGCGTCCCTTGATACCATAATCCCCGCCTTGTTAGCCAAAATCCCATCAACATACACACTACCCAACGCTATTATATCCTTTGCCTTTGATCGGGTTTTTACAATCCCTCTCTCAGCCATTAACACATCCAAACGCAGAGTATCATTATTTATCCCATTCATCTATCTATTTCCATCTTGTATTTATTTATTATTTACTCTTACTTTTTGCCTTTTAACATATTATAAACTGTCAAGGCTTTCTGCTCTTATTATAGCATTATTGTTACTTTTTGTCAATAAAAATACAAACTATAACTGAAGATACTCTTGTATGTACCTATCTTCAGTTATAGTTTGTTTTTAGCTTCTAAAGAATTCAACTAGCTTATCCGCTGTAAGCTCAATGTCTGATAGGATAACCTCTACCGCTCCGTGTGGGAGGATGGTTTTATCTATAGCTCGCACCTTAAAGCTCCCTTCGTAGCCCTGCTCGGCAAGTAGCGACAGTAACTGCATACCAATCCCACCCGTCCTTACGCACTCCTCGGCAAAGTATATCTTTTTATACTGAAGCGCTATCTGTACCACAGCCTTTGGAATTGGTACTATCTGAAGCAGCTTTATCATATCGTAGTATTCTCCCTGTTTTTTAAGGCTTTGTACCGCCTCGTAACACTGAGAAAACTCTCTACCGTATGAGATAACTAGCGATCTGCTGTCGTCTTTAATGTATGAATACTCAAAGCAATCCTTGTTTAACGGGAGAGAATGCCGAATTATAGGTTTACCCCTAGGATACCGCACGGCAGAGATACCCGTATCCTCTAACACCGCCTTCTTTAGACAGAATTCAAGCTCATCGTACCCTTCGGGTGAGTATATCTTAACGTTTGGAACAACACTCAGTAACGGTATGTCAAAGATACCGTTGTGGGTTTCTCCGTCCTCGCCTACAATCCCTGCACGGTCTACCGCTAACACTATATGCTTGTTGTTTACTGCACAGTCGTTTATAGTCTGATCTATCGCTCTTTGCAAAAAGGTGGAGTACACCGCAAATACAGGGATCTTCCCCCTACTTGCAAGCCCCGCCGCGAGCGTTACCGCATGTTGCTCCGCTATCCCAACATCGAAGAACCTATCCTTATGCGCAGTACAAAAATCGGATAGTCCTGTGGCATACTTCATTGCGGCTGTGATAGCGTAGATGTCTTTGTTATCATTAGCTAGGCTAGTAAGTGCTTGCCCCATATGCTCTGAATAGCTTTCCTTATCCATTATGTCCGGATTCCCGCTGTCTAGACTAAACTTAGAAACACCATGAAATCCGCCTGGATTTTCCTCTGCGGGGGTGTATCCCTTACCCTTTTTGGTAATTACCTGCACCACCACAGGGCGCTTTATGTTTTTGATATCATTAAAGGTTTTGCTAAGCCGCTTGATGTTATGCCCGTCCACACAACCATAATAAACAAACCCTAGCTCCTCAAAAAAGCTAGAATGATAAAGTGAGGTTTTTATTACCTTTTTGCCCCATCCAATTACCCTGTTAAGCCCTTTTCCGACACCCGGAAGCTTCTCTAGCGACCTATCAAATCCACGTTTAAAGTTTAGGTAGTCACTACTTGAACGAAGTGAGGACAGGTAGAGTGACAACCCGCCTTTATTTTTGGATATTGACATTCCGTTATTATTTATAACTACAATAACGTTTCCTTGGCTTCTTCCTAACGTGTTTAACGCTTCATATGCCTGTCCGCCTGTAAGCGCACCATCTCCGATAACGGCAATTACATAGTTGTCCAATCCATCGGCTAGGTTTGCCTCTGCAATTCCGTATGCCGCTGATAACGAGGTGGAGCTATGTCCGCATAAAAAGCAGTCATGCTCGCTCTCATACTCCTTTGGAAATCCCGATATACCGCCGTATTGACGCAGATTTATCATGCTGTCACGACGTCCTGTTAATATTTTATGGGTGTAGCACTGGTGTCCTACATCCCAGATTATCCTGTCATTTGGTGAGTCAAACTCTTTGTGTAAAGCGATGGTAAGCTCTACTACCCCAAGGTTTGATGATAGGTGTCCTCCTGTTTTTGACACTGTATCTATCATAAACTCACGTATCTCTTGACTAAGCTTTTGTAGCTCTTGATTGCTTAGCGCTTTTAGATCAAGTGGTGAGTTTACACCCTGTAGCAAATCCTTCAACTGGGCACCCCCTTTTTCTTTATCTGCCATATCCTTAGCCTTAGATGTAAAGCCCCATAAGTAGCGCCACCATTATGCCTAGCAGTGCGCCACCTAACACCTCTAACGGTGTATGACCTACAAATTCCTTTAATCGATCCTTTTTAACCTTAAAATCAGCATTTGAAAGGGTATGATCCTTACTTTTAAATACCGCAATAACCCTGTTTATCGCCTTTGCCTGCTCGCCCGCCTGTCGACGTACACCCATAGCATCATACATTACCACCATCGCAAATGCAAAGGATAACGCAAATATGGGTGAGGAAAATCCTACAGTCTTGGATAACGCCACCGTTATCCCACATACCGTTGCACTATGTGCCGACGGCATACCTCCCGCTCCAAACAGTCGCTCCGCTTTAAATTTTCTTTCTAATACAAAGTAAAGCAAAGTCTTTATAACCTGTGCAGCGCCCCATGATACTACCCCTACATTTAATACGTAGTTACTAAATAACACTGATATCTTCTCCACGCTTTTACAACACCTGCCTTTACTTTATAATTTTCCATTATTTATTATATCTATCCTACTATCTCCTGCGCATTAATAACGTGCCGGTTAGATACTTTAGATATCCATTATCATTAAAATCATCAAGCGCTCTTAGCGCCTTGTCGGTGTATAACCCTGCCATCATGTTTGCTTTTTCTTCGCCGTATACCGTAACAAAGGTATTTTTGTGGTTTTTAGCGTCACTTCCTATCGGCTTACCAAGCTCCTCTTGTGTTGAGGTAACGTCAAGCACATCATCCACAATCTGAAACGCTAACCCGAGATTTAAAGCGTACTCCTTAGCCTTTAAAATCTGCTGTTCCCCTGCTCCTGCCAGTATAGCACCATTTATACAGGAAAGCTTGATAAGTGCCGCAGTCTTAAGCTTATGCATAGTGTTTAACACCACATCGGTACAGGGCTTGCCCTCGTAGTTTAGATCCACAACCTGCCCGCCTATCATACCGTCAACACCGCTATAGTAAGCGGTCTTTCCGATAGCACGCATAGCACGACGCACGTTATCCGCATCACTGCTTTTAGCATACTGGGAGGTAGCCATAATCTCAAAAGCCTTGGTAAGCAGTCCATCCCCCGCAAGTAACGCAATATCCTCACCATAAACCTTGTGACAGGATAGCTGGCCTCTGCGGTAGTCATCGTTATCCATACAAGGTAGGTCATCATGTATAAGGGAATAGCAATGTATCATCTCAATCGCTACTGCAAACGGGATTGCGTCGATAAAGTTACCGCCTAGAACACGGCAAAACTCCAAAAGAAGTACCGGTCTAATCCGCTTACCGCCGCCTTGCGAAGAATACTTCATAGCATTTATTACATCTATATACAACTTGTCATCACCTTTAAGATAATCCTCCAAGGCTTCCTCGACAAGTCTTACATATGCTTTGGTCTTAAACTCATTCTTGTTGTCCGCTTTGTCAATACAAGTTATCTTCTTTATGATAATACCCCCTATGTATTGGTCTTGTTTACCTCTATAATCACCTGTTTTGCGTGCTCTAGCTGTTCCATTACCTCTTTAACTGCCCGTGTCGCTTTATCATAAAGCTCTATCGCCTCGTCAAGAGAGCAGTTAGAATCCTCTAGCCGCTCCACCATCTTATCTATATCCGAAAGCTTTTCTTCTAACGTAAGCTTCTTTGGTTCTTCCATACAAACACCTCATCTGTGCCATAATTAGAGCACAGTACTTCTAATCTCTCCGCCATGTAGACGGGTGGTTATAACATCACCTGTGGATACGTCTGACACAGCTGTGACAGCTTTACCCTCCTTTTGGGTAATAGAATACCCGCGTGACAGTATCTTTAACGGGGATAACCCCTCAACCTTTTCAATCTTGTTTTGCAGTAGATTATACCTACTCTCTAAGTATCTGTCCACCGCCTTGTCAAGCCTTGCTTTGTAGGATAGAACATACCGCTGTTTTTCTTCCACAGCTTCCACCGTTACCGCACGCTGTAACCTGCGACTAAGGTAGCTTACCGCTGTCTGGGTGTCGTTTATCCGTTTGGTCATAACGGTGTTTAATGATAACCGTACCCGACTAAGCCGTTCGTTATTAGCGGAATATGCGCGTTTAATGGAGTAGTCAAGCCTTTGTTTCTTTGCCTTTAAAGCCAATGCAAGCTCTTTGATATCAGGGGTGGAAAGCTCCGCCGCCGCTGACGGCGTAGGAGCACGTCTGTCGGCCACAAAGTCAGCTATTGTGTAGTCTATCTCATGCCCTATACCTGTTATTATTGGTTTACTGCAATCAAATATCCGCTTGGCTAACTGTTCTTCATTAAAAGTCCACAAATCCTCAATCGAACCACCACCTCGTGCAATTATGATAACATCAACATCGGTGTTCTGTGCTTTCTCTAAGGCGGTAACCACCGAAGATAACGCTGTGTCCCCCTGTACTAGACTGTCGAATATTACCACCTGTGCTATAGGGTATCTGCGGCTTAAGACATTTAGTATATCCGCCATTGCCGCCGAGGTTCTAGAGCTTATTACCCCAATCCTTTGTGGGTATAGCGGTAGTGTTTTTTTATGTTCATTATTAAAAAGTCCTTGCTTATAAAGCCGCTCCTTTAGCTGTTCAAACGCTAGATGAAGCGCACCAATCCCAAACGGTTCCATGGTGGTGCAGTAGATCTGGTATAATCCATCCCTTACATACACCTGTACCGAGCCTGTTACCACAACCTCCTGACCGTTTGCTACATTAAACTTCAGCTTTGAGGCATAGGGTTTAAACATAATCGCCCTAATAGAACCTTGATCATCCTTTAGTGTGAAGTAAAGGTGACCTGTCTTGACATGGTTTGTAAAGTTTGATACCTGCCCCTTTAGGGTGACAGACTGCAAAAATTTATCGTTAGCAAAGGATACCTTTATGTAGTTGTTAAGCTCACTTACGGTAATGTGCTTCATTTGGTAGTTTTGTGTAAAGAGGATAAAACCCCATTAATAAAGGACACATCATCCTTGTATGCATACATCTGTGCAAGCTTTACCGCTTCACTTATCGAGATATCGTTATCGATATCCTTCCAATTTAAAATCTCGTAAACTGCAAGCCGTAGTATAGCAAGCGACACCTTAGAGATCCTTTCAATCTTAAAGTTACGCAGATACTTTGTTATCTGGTTATCAATATTATCACGATCCGAAACGATAGAATAGAATGTTTCCTCGGAAACGCTGTCTATCGGAAACTCATCAACCTCTCTTGCAAGGGTTACGATATCCTCTGGGCTCGCCTCGGTAAAGCTTTGTTCAAATAGCAGAATAAAAACCGCTTCACGCATCTGATGTCGTGTCATCTTTTTTTCCATAAAATCCTCTCTAAGCAGTGTTTTACTACACTACCGTAACCTTTCCGTTTAACCAGGTGGCAATCTTACCGCTCTTATCATCAATCCAGATAACCTGCGTCACCTTATAGCTCCCTTTATCGTAGGTAATCTCATATGCTCCGCCGTTGTACGATCCCGAATAGATCGGCGCCGCTTCTGTTGTCGTTCCTGACGGAAGTCCTAGCAGTACATCCACCTGACCTGCATAACCCGTAGGCGCTAGCATACCAAGCGAATCAGCATTAGCCGCCGCATTCCCCGCCGCAAGTACCGCACGACAGTTCTCGGTTGCTACAATTCGCTGTGTGTTCTGGTCATTTTGATAGTTTTGATAGATAACAAAGGCAAGTGTACCAAGTATTACAACAAACAAAAACACAAGTGCCGCTATACCGCCCCTGCCGCTCTTTACCTTTACATGTTTTTCTACCTCAATCTGCCCAACCACTTCGGTTACAAGATCATTATCTTTTTTCTTCTTCTTTGACTTTTTCTCCTTTTTAACCGCCATTAAGCACCCTCAATTCTTTTTATATAATATTACTAAACAGCTTTATCTAACCTAATATCTGCGCTAACGGTACAATTATAACATAAAATAGAAAGTCGTTTATGCTTTCGACTTTCTTCCTTTTCATTTCAATAAACACTTTTGTGGTAAAGCAAAGCTTTACTTCCTTTTACGTGTTTATTATAACATAAGCTGAAAGTCGTCTAGACTTTCTTCCTTTGCCGTTTCAATAAACACTTTTGTGGTAAAGCAAAGCTTTACTTCCTTTTACGTGTTTATTATAACATAATAAGGGTTATATTTCAAGGGTTTTCAGAATTTATTTTTGATATATTAAACATATATACATCAAATTATACACCTTTACATAGGTTAAAGCTTAAACAAAGCTTTAAAGCTACTAGGAAGCTTTGCTGTGAATGACAGCTTTTTGCCTGTCACTGGATGTACAAATTCTAACACACCCGCATGAAGTCCAAGTCGCTTAATGGGATCTTTTGTGCTCCCGTATTTTTTATCCCCGACCACAGGATGACCGATGTCGTTCATCTGTACCCTAATCTGGTTCTTTCTCCCGGTTTCAAGGCTAATATCCAAGAGTGAAAAAGCCCCCTTCTCCTTGATAACCGAATAGTTTGTGATAGCCTTTAGTCCGTCTTTGCCATCCTTTGCGGAATATACAATGTGGGTTTTGGTTTCACGAAGGTAGGACTCCAACCGCCCCTGCTTCTCCTTTAGCTTTCCCTCAACCACCGCTGTATACCCTCGCTTTATCACAAGCTCATTCCAGTTATCCTGCAACTGCTTCTTTAACTCCTCGTCCTTTGACACCATAAGGATTCCCGAGGTATCCTTATCTAGACGGTGAACGATATATATCCTTCCATTTGGGTTTTGGCGCTTTACATATTCAAATAGCATGTGGTATGCAGTAAACTCCTTCTCCTTTTCGGTGGCAATAGAGAGAAGTCCCGCCGGTTTGTCTACCACTATAAGCTCATCATCCTCGTATAATATCGTTGGGATTAGCTTGCTTGTCCTATCACGAAGGATAGACTGCATTATCCTAACGCTCTGACCCTCTGTAAGAGGATGGTTATACTTTGTTACTATCTCACCGTCTACACGTATCTCTTGGTGAGCTAGCATGGCTTTAATGTTATTTCGTGACTTGTTAGGCATACTCTGGATTAAAAAGGTCATTAGCTCTGAAGCCCCTGTTACAGTAAAGCTTTGATTCTTAGACTTACCTGTATGGTTTGGTTTATTCAATTTGTTACTCCATTCAAAGTTGTATTTTATCGCTATAGCGTTATATAGTTATCTACTAACGGTGCGTTGCACTCTCGTATTACCGCTACTGCTAAAGCGTCTAGACTGTCGATATAGAAGCTGTCAAGCTGATAATCACGTTTTACCACCGAAAGCTCGGTACACCCCAGTATAATTCGGTCGCACCCTTTTGCCTTAAGGTAGTCTACCACAGCGTTAAATCTATCCATATCCACAGGCTTATTTGCCTTTACACTATCAAATATCACGTTAGTTACATGCCCCTGACAGATATCATCAGGGATAACCCCCTCTAGACCTTGATTATGTAGCGCATCCTGAAAAAGCTTTGTGTGGATTGTCCCCTTAGTAGCCATAATCCCAATCCGCTTAGAGCCTTGACGTTTTAGCACATTAACCGTTTCCTTGACCATGTTAATTATCGGTACGTCTGATATTTCGGCTAGGTGGTCATAAAAATAATGGGCAGTGTTACAAGGGGTTGCGATAACCTTCGCCCCCATCTGGTTTAGCTTTACCACATCATCCTCTAGCATTAAAAGCGGACTTTCCTTTTTGTTATCCAATATATACGCTGTCCTGTCTGGGATACTGCAGTGGTTTAGCACAATCATGTCGATATGCTCTTGATCCACCTTTGCAGCGGTAAAGGTTATAATCCGCTCCATAAAGTAGGCGGTAGCTAGGGGGCCTACACCCCCTATAACCCCTAACAGCTTTCTGGTTTTATCCGTATTTAGCATTAACTCATTCCTTTTTTACCATAATACTTTTTGAATTTGCGATGGTGGTTTAGATGAAACAGACCAACCCGCAAAAACCGCTTAAACGTTAAATCCTTTTTATAGAATAAAGAGTTGCAGACCTTACCTTCCTTTATAAGCTTCTTTGCAAGTGCTACCATCTCTTTATTCTGGCAGTATTTATATAAAACCGAATCTGGGATAACCTTCCACAGATACTGGTTGTCAGCATAGGTAGTATCAAGCGGCTTGTCATAAATAACATCATCTACAAGCCATCTAGCAAAGTTATACCCGCTTGCTACTACAAAAAAACTGCTTCTTCCCTGTCGTACATTGGTTTCAAATAGCTTGTAGGTGTTATCCCTTGTGTCGTACTTCATATCAAAGTTTGCAAATCCTTGGTATCCAATCTCCTCTAAAAACACCTTAAATCTATCTAGTAAAGCCTTATCATAGGTACTGATAATCGCTGTGTAGTTTCCAATTCCCTGTGGAGTGTGTTCCTCTAAAAGCGCATGGCCTAATGCCATTAGCTTTACCTTTTTATCCTTACCAACATAACAGTTTAACACCCGCATATTCGAGTCATCTCCTGGGATGTACTCTTGTATAGTCATGCTATCCTTATATGAAGATGAGTAGATAGCGCTTAGTATCCTCTCATACTCCGGCCTGTCCTGTGCGATAAATACCTTTCGCTTACCTTCGAAAGAACAGTTGTAGTACTCTACGCTGTTAGACGCCTTAAGTATAACCGGAAACTCAAAACCTAGAGATTTGTCCCTCCAGTTGTCCTTCTCAACCACCACCGTTTTAGGGTAGTCAAAACCATACCTTTCGCATACCTCATAGAAGTTATCTTTTAAGGTAAGCTCGTCTAAAAGCTGTTCACTAATGCAGTTAAAGTAGAATTTATCACGTAGCTTGTCCTGCCATTTTATCATAAGCTTTACATAACCGTCGGAGCAAGGTACTAACAAAAGCTTTTTATCGCTGTACTTCGCCTTAACCTGCAAAAGCTTATTAAGAAATGCGTCGGCATCCTCAAGGTTTGGCTCAAATTCAAAGTCGATAAGCTTTGTATCGCTAGTTGCCATAAGGATAGTCTTAGAAACCGCAACCGACCTTATACCATACTCCATATGAAATGCCCTTGCCATACCGTATGCATTAATATCGCTACCTAAAATAACCGGGATAAAATCTACACTACTCATCTATTACCTCTTAATCTATCTTACTAAAAACCCTAAACCGTAACCCTCTGACGTACCTTTGCACATTCATCAAGGATAATCGCCTTCTCACTAAACGGCTCTTTAACCCCATTAATCAGCTGATAATCCTCATGACCTTTACCGCAAAACAGTATTATATCATCCTTTTGTGCACTTGAAACCGCATAACGCACCGCCGCCTCTCTGTCAGAGAATGCAACGAATGGACACTGGTTGTCGATACCTTCAACTATACCGTTTATAATCTCCCTTGGATCTTCAAAATCGGGGTTATCGGCAGTTAGGATACACATATCGCAGTACCTGCCCGCTATCGCCCCTAGTTTTGGGCGGCGAAGCTCGGTTCTTCCCCCTACCGATCCAAATAAAGCTATTAGCCTACCCTTTTTATACTCGCAGATTGTGGAGAATAAACTCTCAAAGCTTAGCTCGTTATGTGCAAAGTCGATTATAAAGGTGCAGTAATCAAGCCCCTTTACAATCTCCATCCTACCTTCAACCACCTGATCTGTAAGCGCTTTTATGCTGTCCTCCATAGGTATACCCAGTTGGTCGCACACCCCGATTATAGCAAGTCCGTTGTAAACCGAGAATGCGCCTGGGGTGCTAAGGATAACCTTCTCCTCCCTACCATGAGATTTAAGGGAAAACTCCACTCCAAGGGTGTTTTTATCCATATATTTTTGTATGTTCGTACCAACAAAATCTGCTGATCTATCCTCTATCCCAAAGGTTTTAACCTCGCAGGTAGCGTTTTTAATAATATCTTTAGCGTATTGATCATCGATATTTATAAGACCTACACCACACTGAGAAAAAAGCCTTGCCTTACAGCTTAGATAGTCATCAAAATCCTTATGCTCTTTAGGGCCTATATGATCGGGTGACAGATTTGTAAACACACCCATATAAAAATCGATCCCATGGGTGCGGTGCATCATAACCCCTTGAGATGATACCTCCATAACTACGCACTCAACCCCTGCTTTTAACATCTGGTCAAAGGTGTACGCAAGCTCGTAGCTTTCTGGGGTGGTGTTCTTTGTTTTAATATGGACATCGTTGTACCATGAACCGTTTGTACCGATACAGCCGGTATTAACCCCAACTTCATTTAATACCTTAGCAATAAGGTTTGATATGGTGGTCTTTCCCTTTGTGCCTGTAACACCGATAATCTTTAGTCTTTTTGAAGGGTTGTCAAAAAAATTCTCCGAGATAACCGCTAATGCAATCCTAGAATTGTCCACCTTTAGCTGTACCGCATCGTCAGGTAGCTCAATATCCTTTGTGACCACAAAGACACGGCATCCGTTATCATAAGCACCCTTGGCATACCTATGTCCGTCTACCGTTTCACCAACGATACACACAAAGACAGACCCGTCCTTTGCATACTTTGAATTGTAGCAGACGTTCTCTATCCGTATCTCTTCAATTTGATCAAGCGGTTTATTTGAAAAATATGATACCCCGCTTAATACATCCCTTAAGCTTACCATCGCTAGTTCTCCTCTTCGCTTTTTCTTTGATCATTAAGGTGCTTTATCTCAAACTCTGTATTTTGATCCTCGCTAAACCCTTCGGTGCTTTCAGTCTTAAAGAAGATAAGCAGTGTCTGGAACATTATTAGTATATCCCGCCAAACGGTGTAGCTTTCGATATACATTAAATCCAGTATTAGCTTGTCCTTTGGCGAGGTGTTGTATTTACCCCTGATCTGGGCTAACCCTGTAAGTCCTGCTTTTGCTCTTAACCTAAACTTAAACTCTGGGATATCTTTAGTATACTCTGCGGCAATGCTTCTCCGCTCTGGGCGAGGACCTACTATACTCATCTGTCCCAAAAACACATTTATCAGCTGTGGAGTTTCATCAAGCCTTGTGGCACGCAAAAACCTACCGATAGCCGTTACCCTGTTATCATTTTTAGAGCTAAGCACCGCCTTGCCATTTTCCGCATTTACCACCATAGTTCTAAACTTTAACACTAAAAAGGTCTTACCCTCCCGTGTTAACCGCTCCTGCTTATAAAATATAGGTCCACGGTCATATAGCTTTATTGCGATCGCTTCAAGTATCATCAGCGGTAGAAGCGCTATTAACGCAACCCCCGATACTATAATGTCAATCAAGCGTTTAATAATTCGTTGTTCAAAGGATAATCCTTTAAAGGAGGTGTATAGTAACGACATATCATCTATAACGGTATGCTTACTTTGATTAATTACAACATCAGCAAGCTCTAGGTTATAGTATACATTCTTTTGGTGGCGGTATGAGTAGTCAATTAGAGTAGCCTTTAACCCCTCTGACACGTCAAATAAAAATACAGTATCGGATATCCGAATATGTTTTTTGCATTCATAGGTATCATCATCGGTAATAATATAGTCGATAGAAAACTGCTTTTTAAATTTATTTATCTTTTTGGTATATTCCTCAATCTTAGAGCTATCCTTTAGAATTATAACGCACTTTTCAGGAGGGTTTATGCTAAAATAGATAAAATTCCCAAGATAGGTTAGGAGATAGATATAGATTAACTGAACTAAGAGCACAATAAAGAGTATCCCTACATTGCTAAAATCAAGGGACTGCTTGTTGTACTGGTTCACGTTCATGATGGTAAATTCAAAATAGGTTACAACATCAGATATAAAGGTTGCCATGAATAACCCCAAGAAGATCTCCTTGCTCTTTTTCTTCCCGACATTAAACCCTCCGTATGCGGCGTTTAGACTAAGTAAAATCGCCGCAAAGGTAGTCATGGTAACCCCTGATGTTCTTGAAGGGCGCATGATCTGCGGGCTATCGATATAAAACAGTATAAAAAATATATAGAAGATCCCTATATATAGTATTGATTTGAGTACAAAGATTATCGTTCTTTGAAATTGTACACCCAACTTTTGAACGTCCAATTACAGTTCCCCTTTCATTGCTAATGCATAAATGCCCCAGCGTTATTCCTTCGTTTTACAATTATTATAATAAGCGCTAAGGATAGCAAAATAGCCAAGCTTACGGTTAGTATGAGTTTTTTATGGGAGATAACATATTCATACACCTTTGTAAAAAAGCTATCGTCAACCTCTTTTACCTCATACCCCTTCACATCGGATACTGCCATGGTTTTTAGCAGTAAGAATGGATTCCTACCTCTTTTAATAAAGAACAAAGCGCGGATAGCGTCATTTGTAGCCTTCTCACTGTAGTTTCCATCCTTCACATCCGAAAAGCTTCCGTCCTTTTTATAGTAGGATAACAGTATATCTACCAGCGTATCCTCACCATAAGAAAATCTTTTATCATCTAGTGATATGTTAACCGACAACAGCGACATAATACCAAAAGCCGCCTTTTCTGCGGTATTAAGATTAGTTTCCCTAAACCCCGATTCATCTAAAAGCTCACTAGACAGATACCCTAACGCATCATCAACCGCCACCGATACCTTCTTTTCCGAGATAAACGGCGAGAGTGCGAGTATAGCCTTCTCGGTGGATAGTGCGTCTTCAAACTGGTTTTCGGATTTTTTAAACCCGCCCTGCTCACTCTGTAGCAAAAGCACCCTATCCTTAAGCTTTGATTTAAGGATTCTTGTACCACCATCATCCGATGATACCGAGGACAGCGCTAGCATACATAGATACATCTTGTCTATAGTGGTAAATACATCATCTTTGCTGCCAATCTCACAAAGTAGCTTTACATAATCGGTGTTGTTAACATTCCTAGCGTCTATCCCACAGGCATAGAGAGCCAGAACAACCCGACTTACATAGTCGATGTCATCCTGCTTAAACTCATCCCCCATCTCCTTAACCAGCTTAAGTAGCTTTGCATGGGGTGCCTTCTTTTTTGCAAGCCCTAGCGAGATTAAAGAGCTTACATTCTCAAGACCCGAATCCGCAATCTTGTTGCAAGAATTATTTAACACAGCAGAAAGCTCGTCATTCCACACAAAAACAAGGCTCTTCTCACCATCCCTGTAGATGGTGCTTCCAGCCATATTGCTATTATAATCGGTTGCGGTGTCCAGTGTGTAGATTAACTTTACAACATCTCCTGATTTTATTAATGCTTCACTAGCCTTTAGGCGGTAAAACCTTCCATTTATATTTGTAATAAATCCACTGTTCTTGCCGACACCGCCCTTTTTTGTTACGGTGTTATCGTTAAACTTTATGGTTAAAAGATTATCCTTTTTGCTAACAGTATAGCCTAGGATAGCCTTCTCCTTCTTAAGCCGACCTAGTAGATCCTTTAGCGACAGATAACCATCATAGGACACATTTGCGTCCTTAAGCTTGTAGCTATTGTTGACCTCCTCAAATATACTAACCGTTATCGGCCTTGCAGTGGGAACTTCCTCCGCATAAACTGTTAATACCGACAAGCTAGTAATAAAAAGAAGCATGATTAAACCTAAGCTTGCTATCCTCTTTTTCATATATACAGCCCCAAAAATCTTCTTTATCTTTAATCGGACAATTAATTTTTCATTTATACCAAAAGCATAAAACCTAAAAGATCTACAAACATTACACCGGTTATTTTGTTGCCCAACCAATAATGTAAATAGGTATCTATTTACTTATTATACACTAAAAACAGCAAAAAGTCTATACCTATTCTAAAATTAATATATTTTTCTGCAATATTTACATAACTTTAGTATTATAAATATTGTCAATTTACATGTATATGCAACAGCTGTCACTTTTATCTTTTTTGTTGTAATATTAAAAATAATTAATACTTAGCTTGTTTGCTAAATTGCCAAACGCAGAAGAACGGCGGTAAATTCACCTAAATCCACCGCCGTATTTGATATCTCTAGCTATTTAACTTTCTGCCGCTGTTAGAATGTTACCTTTGTTTAAATACCCGCATAGCCTTTACAATATCCTCCTTCATTGCATTTATAGCAACTAGAGGTATATCGTGATAAAAGGACGGATTAGCGTTAGCGATATACTCCCCTATACCGTTAGCACCCGCAAGGGACATATAGGTAAAGTAGTTTATCTTGGTAATACCGCTCTTTATTGCCGTCTTAAAACCTTCCTCGCTTACCCCGCTACCACCATGCATTACAAGCGGTAGATCCGTTACCTTTGCTACTTGCTCGATAATGGTAAAGTCCAGTGCGGGTGCTTTTGCGTATACCCCGTGTGCTGTGCCAAAGGCGATGGCTAGGGCGTCAGCATTTGTGCGGTCGATAAAATCCTTTGCTTGGTCAGGGTTTGTGTAGAGCTCATCTGGGTTTTGTGGTGTGTCGCTGTCTGCTTCTGCCGAAACCTCTCTTGTCGGAAGCTGTCCTAATTCCGCCTCTACAGATATACCCAAAGGATGTGCCAGATTTACAACCTTTGCTGTGTTAGCTATATTCTCCTCATACGGCAGATGTGAGCCGTCGTACATGATGGAGGTAAAACCTAACTCTATCGCCTGTTTTATGTAGTCCATATCTGTGCCATGATCTAGGTGGATACAGACAGGTACAGTCGCTTTCTTTGCCGCTTGTATCATAATCGGCGCTATCATCTCTAGCGGGATTAGATCTCTATGCACCTCGGCAAACATCATTACTACAGCGGTGTTCTCCTGCTCTGCGGCGGCTATCACCGCCCTTACTGTGGTGGTATCGATAGCGTTAAACGCTCCCACTGCATACCCATTATCCTTTGCATGCTTTAGTATCTCCTTTAATGTAACTAGCATTATTACTCCCCCTTATCATAAATAGATATCCTTTACAGCGTTATATAACCGCTCATATCTGCGGAAGTTTTCAAGGTATCTCTCCCTCCTATCGGGATTTGGGTAGAAGGTGTCACCAAAGGATACCATAGAGTCTATCCCCTGCTCGATAGAGGTAAACTCACCCACACCCGCACCCGCTATTATCGCCGCACCTAGCGTACCCGCCTGCTTTTGCAGTACACTACTTATTGGAAACCCAAAGATATCTGCCTTCATCTGTAGCCATACCCGAGATGACGCTCCGCCGCCTGTTGCAACCATCCGCTCTATGGTAATACCCGATTTGCCTAGCTGATTAATATTAAGTAACATCTCATAGCAACAGCCCTCCATAATCGCCGCAAAGATATCCCCCCTTGTAGAGGACAGGCTAAGACCGATTATCGCACCCTTAGCGTTAATATCCATATACGGTGTCGCCGCCCCCGCAAAGTGTGGGAGTACCAGAAGGTCGGACACACCTGCTCTTATCTCCCCCTCTAAAACCTCGTAAACGCTCCTACCGCTTGCCTTGCACTCCCGCCTTAACTCTGGTGCAAGCTTATCCCTAAACCACTTTAATATTGCACCGCCTGTATAGGAGTAGGCATAGGTAGCATAGCTACCCTTAGTTGCATACGGTACACAGCAGTAACCCTTTTTGGTAAACTCATTGTCGCTAATAGGGGTATCAAATATCGGGGTGATACATTCCACCGTGCCGATACCGCATACCGCCTGACCCTTTTTATATGTACCGCTCCCGATGGCTGTACAGATCTGATCCTGCCCGCCTGTAGTTACCACCGTATCATGGCTTAGTCCAAGCTCGGTAGCTATCTGCGGTAACACACATCCCGCCACTGTACCTGCGGGGGAAGGCTTGCTTAGCAGATCTACATTAATCCCCGCGGCAGATAGAATTCTTTTGCTATAGCAGAGTTTTTGCAGGTCGAAACATCCTGTCCTTGCCGCCTCGCTGTAGCTGATTAGAGCTTTACCCGTTAGCTTATAGATAATAAAATCCTCGAATAGCAGGTATCTGTCAACCTTATCATACAAGGTCTTGTTGTTGTTCTTTTGCCACATTATCTTAAATAAGGTATACATCGGGTGGGGGGTTACCTTTGTGATGGAGATAAACTCATCTTCTCCGACTTTATCCTTTATCTGCTCGCACTCCATCGTCCCCCTTTTATCGGTATACAGTATAGCATTGGATAGAGTGTTGCCCTCACGGTCTATCGGTACGGCGGATTCTCCAAAGGAGGATACCCCGATCGCCTTAATCTGAGTAGCCACACCCGACAGAGCAACACTTCGGTTTATCACCGCCTTAACCCGCTTCCACACAACATCCGCATCTATCTCATACCCGCCGTCCTGCTCGATTATGGCATACTCCTCATACGCCGCACCTAACTCCTCACCCGCACTGCTATACACCACACTTTTACAGCCGGTTGTGCCGATATCAATCCCTAAAAGTGCCATACTTTACATCACCCCACCCCTTATACTATATCTTGATAATCACTGGATAGAAGATATAATGGTTGCTCATCCTCCTCTATCTTCGGAAATCTGCCTACAGCGTCTAAGAATCTGTTGTCAATCCTGTCGTCGTTCACAAGGGAAACCTCACCTATTAAGACACTGCCAGACCCCTCCTGTGCCCAGAAGCTGTGGTACTGATAAGGGTAGATGGTGATACTCTCCCCAGGGGTTAGGATTATATCCTCCCCCGCCTTTACGCTGTAGCTTCTGCCGTCCACCGATACCGTCACATCGGTACCATCAAGGGTATCCTCCTGCGAGCGGTTGTACATCCTAACCACTAGGTTCCCGCCCCCACGGTTTATGATATCCTCCATCTTATGGTAGTGGTAATGGTAT
>CAZAOY010000022.1:0-22871 GCA_964486925.1 uncultured Oscillospiraceae bacterium | reverse complement strand
GTCTAGACGACTTTCATCTATGTTATAATAAACACGTTAAAGGAAGTAAAGCTTCACTTTACCTCAAAAGTGTTTATTGAAACAATAAAGGTAGAAAGTCTAGACGACTTTCATCTATGTTATAATAAACACGTTAAAGGAAGTAAAGCTTCGCTTTACCTCAAATGTGTTTATTGAAACAAATATGGTAGAAAGTCTAGACGTTCTATTTAAAATAAGTAAGAAAAAAGCTTAAAGAGAGGTTACATAATGGGATACAGCATAAACTATTCAGCCTACAGCTCCAACTTTGCCATACCTACCGCTGTGGTTGATGATATAAAAAGCACTAACTCCGACCACCTAAAGGTTATATTAACGATACTATACAACCCTTCCAGATACTACAGTCCTGCATTAATCGGCAGTTTACTAAAGATTAGCGATAAAACGGTCGACGACGCAATTCGTTACTGGATAGCTAGAGGGGTGCTTGTAAGTGACGACGAGGTTACTCCTGTTCCAAGCGTAATCTCAAAGGAAACAAAACCTATCGAGCCTGCAATCTCAAAGTCGGTTAACAGCTTTAATGTAGCTAGTACTCCTAATATTGCAACCACACCTAAAGCCACCCAAAAAGCTACTCCAAAGGTTAACGTTAACGAGGAGGAGGCGATGTTTTTGCTTCAAACCATCGAAAGCTTCTTTAACCGTCCTATCTCCTCTACAGAAAAGAACAACATTACAGCGATATACCAGACCTTAAACCTACCTCTTGATGTAATTATTATGGCGTTTCAGTACTGCCAGACCATCGATAAGCTAAGTGTGCCGTATGCCCAAAAGATCTGTGTATCCTGGATGGAGAAGGGTATTAACACCCACGAAAAGGTAGAAGAATTTTTTATGACCATGTCGGACAAGAATACGCAGGAGAATCAAATTAAGATGGTGTTTGGTATTGGGCGGGCGTTATCTGATACCGAGAAGGTATTTGTAGATCGGTGGTTTAACGAGTTTATGTTTGACATCTCGGTAATAAAGCTAGCGTATGATAAGGCGGTTAACCAGATTAACAACGCGCCTTTTGCATACATTAACAAGATACTGGACAACTGGTATCAGTCGGGGTATCGTTCGGTAGATGAGATAACCAAAAGCTCTGGTTATAATAGGCGAGCAGACAGCAACAAAACCTCGTCCTTTGACCTTGATGATATAAAAAGTCTAATGGACGACAACCTACCAAAATTTTAGGCAGAAACAAGGATGGTGTTAGATGGGAAAATATTCAGATGCACAAAAGATTATAGACGAACGTAGACAAAGAGCACGAACCACCCTAGGGCGGCACGAGCAGGAGATATACCAAAAATTTCCAATTATAGCACAGATCCGAAACGAAATTATCTGCGAGAATGCAAAGCTTATCTCCTCGGTACTGAAAAAGGAGCGAAACATACCCTCTTTAGTATCAAAGATACAGGCACAGACCGCCGCTAAGCGACTTGAATATGTTAAGATTTTACTGGATAACGGCTATCCCGCCGATTATCTTGATATAAAGCACAGCTGTAATCTATGCGAGGACTACGGCTTTGTGCAGGGAAAACGCTGTAGCTGTCTTGAGATGGTGGCAAACGATATCGCTACTTCGGAGTTTACCGACAACACCCCTATCCGCTCCTCAACCTTTGATACGCTGTCACTATCCTACTACCCTACTACAAAGCTACCCGATCGGGATATAACGGTGCGGGATCATATGAAAACGGTAATAAAAAGCTGTATTGGGTATGCGCAAAACTTCTCCCTTGAATCGGACAGCATACTAATGATCGGTAACACGGGGCTAGGCAAGACCCACCTATCCTTTGCCATTGCAAACGAGGTTATCGCAAAGGGGTATTCGGTTGTATATCTCTCGGCAAACGATCTTTTTCGTCACCTTAATGATGAGTATTTTAACAGACTGTCGGATGAAAAATACTCCATAAAGACTGTTATCGACTGTAACCTTCTAATCCTAGATGACCTAGGCTCGGAGTTTCAGACCGCACTCTCAAAGTCTTATCTATATAACATTATAAACACCCGAATACTCGACTGTAAGCCTACAATAATTAGCACAAACCTCTCGATACAGGGGCTAAATAATATCTACGACGACCGAATTGTGTCACGACTTACCACCCTTTATGCCACAGCGCCGTTTTATGGACAGGATATACGACTACTTAAACAGAAGAAAAAAAATCAAAAGAAAACAGAAAATATATAAAACCTATTGACTTTTATCCGATATTGTGTTATCATAGTATCACACTAAAGCGAAAGGGAGTATTACCCATGACCAAAAACAAGCTACTAACCCCAGAGGGTACAAAGGATTACCTGTTCGAGGAGGTATCCGCCCGCAGAAAGGTTACCGATATCCTAACAAACCTCTATACCTTAAACGGATATGCCGAGGTTGAAACCAGTGGAATCGAGTTTTTAGATGTCTATACCGTTGGCAAAGGCGCTCTGCCTGTGGAGTATATGTATAAGCTTACCGATTCAAAGGGTCGTATCCTTGTAGTGCGCCCCGACTCCACCTCCCCTATTGCAAGGCTTATGGCGACACGTCTACGGCAAAATCCATTGCCTGTCCGCCTGTTCTACACCCAACCTGTGCATTTTGTAAATCCCAGTATGCGTGGACGTAGGGACGAGATACTGCAAACAGGGATAGAGCTTATCGCTCCCGCTTCGACTAAAGCTGATATCGAAGCGCTTTCTCTAGCAATTACCTCCCTAAAAAGCGTATCCCCAACCGACTTTAGCATAGAAATCGGGCATATTGGTATCTTTAACACTCTAATTAAAAGTCTAAACCTCTCACCGGAGGATCAGGAGAATATTAGACTACTTATCGAGGCAAAAAACTACTCTGCATTAAACGACCTACTAGACAGCTTTAACATGCCAGAGCTTGTCGCACCTCTTAAAAAGCTTCCGTCGCTATTCGGGGATGAGCAGGTGTTCGAGCGTGCCTCCTCCATCCTTACTGGGGAGGCTATTGAGATACTGGATTACCTTAAATCAATCTACACCACCATTAAATCGTTAGGTTTATGCGCTAATATCATGGTGGATTTAGGTATCGTTACTAAGAACGACTATTATACAGGTATCGTATTTCAAGGGTATATTGCGGGGTCGGGCGAGGCTGTACTTTCGGGCGGACGGTATGACAGTTTGCTTGGAGAGTATGGTCGCGACTGTCATGCTATCGGGTTTGCGGTTAATGTGGACTACGTTGCAAAGTATTATCTAAACAGCTATAAAAAATCATCCCCTACCTATCTGGTGTTTAGCGATGATCACCATCTACCCGAAGCTATAAAGTATATAACCAACCAGACTGCTAAAGCTGTAACGGCGGAGCTTAGCCTGTGTGATACGTTAGAGCAGACAATACAATACGCACGGTTAAACGGGATTAACCAGATTGCGGTGGTGACTACCGATGTGCATATCATCGAGGTAAGAGCGGAGGTTGAGATAGAGCATGAAGGATAAGCTAAGGATTGCGCTTACTAAGGGGCGGTTAGAGAAGGAAACGGTAAAGATCCTTGAAAAGATAGGGTTTGACTGTGAGCAGATACATAATAAAGGCAGAAAGCTAATCCTAGATATCGGCAACGCTGATTTTGAGGTGGTGCTTGCTAAGGCGGCGGATGTAATTACCTATATCGAAAACGGTGTTTGCGACATCGGGGTTGTGGGAAAGGATACCATCCTAGAAAACGGTGGGAGCTTTTTTGAGATGTTGGATTTGGGTTTTGGAAGGTGCTCATTTGCGGTAGCTACCAAGGCGGACTATACCTTTTATGACGGACATAGCGAGAAGATTATCGCTACTAAGTACCCTAACGTAGCAAGGCGGCATTTTCAGTCTAAGGGGATGGATGTTTCTATCGTAAAGATTGAAGGCTCAGTGGAGTTAGCACCTCTATTAAAGCTGTCGGACGCGATAGTCGATATCGTGGAAACAGGCAGTACCCTGAAAGAGAACGGACTGGTTGTGGTGGAGCGTATCTGCGATATCTCCGCAAAGCTTATTGTAAACACCGTAAGCCTTAAGCTGCACCAAAAAGAGATTGAAAGCTTTATTAACAAGATAAATACCGTAATATAGGCAATTAAAAAATGCTAAGGCAGTTTCGGCAAGTGACTATTTACGAAATAACGTGAGGCAAAGCCTGACGTTTAAAGAATTACCTTTGGTAAAATTAAATGAGTATAGAGGTATGATATGATTAATATATTAAAGGCGAACGGTACTGACGAACGTACTTTTTTAGACAGCCTTAAGGCACGAAGCAAAGAGGTTAATAAGACGGTTGATGAAACAGTAGCTGGGATTATCGAGGACGTGTCTATCCGTGGTGATGAGGCGGTTAGAGAGTACACCCTTAAATTTGACGGGAATGTATCCCCATCATTAGAGGTATCTCGCGACGAGATAAACGACGCTTTGACTAACGCTGACCCTGACTTTGTGGACGCTATGCTAAAATGTGTAGAGAATATAACCGACTTTCATACAAGGCAAAAACAGCAGGGTTTTATAAATACCATGGAGAACGGCTGTATTATGGGGCAAAAGATTCGTGGATTACATAGCGTGGGAATCTATGTGCCCGGGGGGACTGCCGCCTACCCTTCCTCTGTACTTATGAATGCGATACCGGCTAAGATTGCTGGGGTTAAAGAGATTGTTATGGTAACCCCGCCCACTAAGGACGGCAGGGCTAACCCCGACATACTGGTAGCGGCGGCGCTTTGCGGGGTAGATCGGGTATTTTTAATCGGCGGTGCGCAGGCGGTTGCGGCTTTAGCTTACGGTACAAACAGTATCCCAAAGGTGGATAAAATTGTGGGGCCGGGTAACATCTATGTGGCTACAGCTAAAAAGCTACTCTACGGAGTTGTTGATATCGACATGATAGCGGGGCCTAGCGAGATTTTGATAATCGCAGACAGCACGGCTAACCCTAAATACCTGGCGGCAGATCTAATGTCACAAGCAGAGCATGATATCCTAGCGGGGTCGATACTGCTAACCGACAGCCAAGAGGTAGCGGATAAAACCGTCGACGAGATTAACCGTCAGCTAAGCGGACTGTCCCGCAAGGATATAATCGAAAAATCTCTATCAGACTACGGCGCTATACTGGTTTGCTCTAGCCTTGACCTAGCGGTAGAGCTTGCAAATGAGCTTGCCCCTGAACACCTTGAGGTTATGACCGCAAACCCATTCGACTACCTCGGCAGGCTTGACAATGCGGGTTCAATCTTCCTAGGGGAGTATTCCCCAGAGCCTTTAGGGGACTACTATTCAGGCGCAAATCACGTTTTACCAACAAGCGGTACTGCACGGTTCTTCTCGCCTTTATCGGTGGACAGCTTTATCAAAAAGACCAGCTACACCTACTATACTAAAGACGCACTAGCGGCGGCACAGACCGATATCGAGCTTATCGCAGGCAAAGAGGGACTTACCGCCCACGCAAACTCCATTACCGTTCGTTTTAACTAGATAAATAACCTTTAGAAAGCAGGTTGTATATGCCATATAAGCTAAATGAGCGAATTAAAAATCTAACTCCATATGAACCTATCCACGGCGAATACGCTATAAGATTAGACGCAAACGAATCCTACTTCGCCCTTGATGATACCACAAAGGATAGTATAACGAAGGTTATCTGTGAGTTAGAACTAAACCGCTACCCTGACTCAAACGCTACTAAGGTTTGCGAAAGCTTTGCGGATTTTTACGGTATCCCCGCTAAAAATGTAACAGCGGGTAACGGGTCGGATGAGCTAATCGGACTTATTGTGGGAACCTTCCTATCAAGCGGGCAAAAGCTACTCTCCTTTTCAGACGACTTCTCTATGTATAGGTTCTACGCCAGTACCTTTGGATACGACAACTACATCTATCAAAAGCAGTCTAATCTTACTATAGATATAGATAGAGTAATAAATACTGCAAACACCGAGAATATTGGTGCGGTAATCTTCTCTAACCCATGTAACCCCACCTCGCTACTGCTTGATAAGGTGAGCGTTGTAAGGCTAATAAAGAGCGTATCCTGCCTTGTGGTTTTGGATGAAGCTTATATGGATTTTTGTACCGATGATGTGTCGCTAATTCGGGAGTTTGACAGCTACCCTAACCTTATTATCCTAAAAACCGCCTCCAAGGCGGTGGGGGCCGCGGGGATTAGGCTAGGTTTTGCGGTAGCAAACGATAACCTAACCAGAGCGCTTAAAAGCGTTAAATCACCATACAACGTAAACGCTGTAACCCAAGCTATCGGGGAGGTTATCTACTCTAACCCTGTAGCGTTGCGGGAAAAAGCTAATCAGATTATTAGAAGTACAAGGTCACTACATCAAGCGTTAAAGATTATCTTTAACCAAGAGGGTGAGGTGGTATATGACACCACAACCAACTTTGTATTTATAAAGACTAAGAGTGCAAAAGCTATCTTTGAGGGGTTAAAGGGTCATTCCATTGCAGTTAGATGTATGGGTGATTACCTTAGGATTACCACAGGATCGGCTTTGCAGAATGAATCACTGATTAAGGCGCTAAAAGCTGTAAGGGAGGGCGTATAGATGGAGTATACCGTAATTAGCAGAAAGACCAAGGAAACCGATATAACCATAAAGCTAAACCCATACGGCAGTGAGGGTTTAGCGGATATTAACACCGGGATTGGATTTTTTGACCATATGCTAACCGCCTTTGCGGTGCATGGAGGGTTTGACCTTACCATTTGCTGTAACGGTGATCTAGAGGTGGACTGCCACCACACCATTGAGGATATCGGCATTGCTTTAGGACTTGCGTTTAATAAGGCTTTAGGTGATAAGGGCGGTATCGCACGCTACGGCTCGTTTTACATACCGATGGACGAAAGCTTAGCTTTTGTTTCACTGGATATTAGCGGGCGCCCTTATCTTGTCTTTAACGGCGGATTTACCGCTGACAGTATCGGCCAGATGGATACCCAGATGGTCAAGGAGTTTTTTCGTGCCTTTGCCTACAACTTTAAGATTACACTCCACGCTAACATAATGTACGGCGAGAACGACCACCACAAGGTAGAGGGATTATTTAAGGCACTAGCACATTCATTGCGTATAGCGGTAGCAAAAAAATCGGGCGGTGTGCTTTCTACTAAGGGTGTGCTGTAGTGTATGCCTATAAAATAAAAGAGATGGAGTGGAGTAATGATAGCGATAGTTGACTACGGTGCGGGCAATCTGTTTAGCGTGAAGAATGCGCTCGATTACCTAAATGTAGAGAGTGTTATAACCAGTGACAGACAGATTATAGAAAAAAGTAACAGCATAATTCTTCCGGGGGTGGGGGCGTTCCCTACCGCTATGGAGAAGCTAGGTAATACAGGACTTACCGACTTTTTAAGGGAACAGGCGGGTGTTAAGCCGTTTTTAGGGATCTGCCTTGGAATGCAGATGTTATTTGAAGCTAGCAGTGAGTTTGGCGAAACCAAAGGGTTATCGCTACTTAGGGGTAGGGTTGACAGGATTATCACCGACCTTAAGATACCGCATATGGGGTGGAACAAGCTAGAATTTAACAAGAGCTTTCCAGAGCAGGAGGTTTCCCCTATCCTTTCTGGTCTACCAGAGAAGAGCGTCTACTTTGTGCACTCCTATATGGCGTATACAGCTGACAACAACGTTATAGCTTACTGTGATTATGGTCAAAACATCCCCGCTCTTGTGGGTAGCGGTAATGTTTATGGCTGTCAATTTCATCCAGAAAAGAGCGGAGAGTATGGCTTGTCAATTCTTAAGAATTTTGCGGACATCTCTATTAAAGGAGGGTTATAATGGTTATCCTACCGGCTATTGATATTAAGGACAAAAACTGCGTTAGACTTGTAAAAGGCGATTTTGACACCGTACACACCGTAGCGGACAGCTACATGGAAACAGCGCTTAGCTTTTATAACAGCGGAAGTCAATATATACATATGGTTGACCTTGACGGTGCTAAGGACGGGGTTATGCAAAACAGCGAGATCTTTATCGATGTAGCTAAAAACACAAAGCTAAAGGTAGAGCTAGGCGGGGGGATACGTAATCTCGATACCGTGGAACACTATCTGTCAAACGGGATATACCGTGTAATACTAGGCTCTGTGGCGGTAACCGACCCTGACTTTGTAAAGACGGCGGTAAAAGAGTACGGTAGACAGATTGCAGTCGGGATAGACGCAAAGAACGAGATGGTGGCCACACAAGGTTGGCTTGATACCTCAAACGTTCACTACCTAAAGCTTGCAAAAGCAATGGAATCGGTGGGTGTTTCCTGCATTATCTACACCGACATCTCTAAAGACGGAACACTGCAAGGACCGAACACAGCACAGCTAGACGAGATTAACAAAGCCGTATCCTGCGATATAATCGCAAGCGGCGGAATTAAGGATATATCTGATATCAAGACGCTATCAAAGATGGGACTTTATGGTACTATCTGCGGCAAATCAATATACACAGGCTCGCTTGATCTAAGGCAAGCTTTAGAGGTTGGAGGTGAGCAGAATGTTAGCTAAGCGAATTATCCCCTGCCTTGACGTTAGAAACGGTAGGGTGGTTAAAGGGATTAACTTTGTAGGGATTAAGGATGTGGGCGACCCTGTAGAATGCGCTAAGCTTTATAACGAGCAGGGTGCGGACGAGATTGTATTCCTTGATATAACCGCAACCCACGAAAACCGAAAAACCATTGTGGATGTGGTATCAAAAACTGCAAAGGAGGTGTTCGTTCCGCTAACCGTAGGAGGCGGGATCTCTACTGTAGAGGATTTTAGACAGCTTTTGCGGGCGGGCGCTGATAAGATATCGGTTAATTCCGCAGCGGTTAAAAACCCAAATTTAATTAAAGAAGCGGCGGATATCTTTGGCAGTCAGTGCGTAGTGGTTGCGATTGACGCTAAACGTTTTGACGACGGATACCATGTGGTGGTACACGGCGGGCGGATTGACACAGGGATTAACGCTGTAGAGTGGGCAAAGACGGTATGTGAGCTTGGAGCGGGCGAGATACTGCTAACCTCTATGGATGCGGACGGTACTAAGAATGGATTCGACGCAGATATGCTAAACGCTGTCACCGATGTGGTAAACATCCCTGTTATCGCCTCGGGCGGGTGTGGTGCACTGTCGCATTTTTCGAAGCTTTTTACTAATACAAAAGCCGACGCCGCACTTGCCGCTTCTTTGTTTCATTATAAGGAGCTTACTGTCGGTGAGGTAAAGGCTCATCTTCACGAGAAGGGTATCCCAACCCGAGAGTAAAGTCACCTTATACTATATAATATTTCGCATAAAAATATATCGTTTTATAATAACAAACTTATTCTGGAGGAGATATGGATTTAGAGAGATACTTTGTAAAGGATGACCTCATCCCCGCTATAGTAGTGGATGATGATAACAATATTCTAATGCTTGCCTACATGAATAAAGAGAGCCTACAGCTAACACTAGATACAGGGTACACATGGTTTTACAGCCGTTCACGTGGTGAGCTTTGGAACAAGGGCGCTACTAGCGGACATCTTCAGAAGGTGATTAGCATTAAAAGCGACTGTGACGACGATACCCTGCTAATAAAGGTTTCTCAAACTGGGGTAGCGTGTCATACAGGGCAGTACAGCTGTTTTCATAATGACCTACCGTTTACACAAAGCAATCAGTAGTTGTACATTAAACTAGTATCTTAATCGGACAGATAAAGGAAGGATTATAGATGAACTTTACACCCGAACAGCAGACAGCTATCGACCTTACCGACCGTGATATACTGGTGAGTGCGGCGGCGGGGAGTGGTAAGACCGCTGTGTTAACCGAGCGTGTTATAAAAAAGCTAACAGGTAATAACCCTGTAATGGCGAACACGCTAGTTATCGTTACCTACACCGTAGCGGCGGCGGCGGAGCTTAGAGAGCGTATACATTCCTCCCTACTCTCCCTTATTGAGAAGAATCCTACTAATAAGCTTTTATCCAGTCAGCTTCTACTGCTTGAAAAGGCAAGGATCTCCACCATCCATTCACTATGCAGTGGGCTAATTCGGGAGAACTTTTATGACCTTAACCTAGAGCTTAATGTAGGATTTAGGATGATGGACGAGAACGAACTCTCCATCCTAAAAAAGCAGGTTATCGAGGATTATTTTGAGGAAAGATATAATGAGAAAAACTCTGCATTTTTAGAGCTTGTAGAGTTTTTTTGCTATGCAGAGGACACTCCACTCGTAAACCTTGTCACTAAGCTATACGACTATATTTTAAGCTTTTCACAACCGTTTTTGTGGTTGGATACAGCGCTTGATAAGCTAAGCGGTATAGAGTGTATCAAAGACTACTGCTACTACAACGTCCTAAAATCGACAATTAACGAGAAACTGGCTATAGCGATATCACTCTACCGACAGGGTATAGCGCTTATGGGGGATGATGAAAAGCTTGTAAAGGCCTATAAATCTGCGTTTTTATCAGATATTGTCGTAATAGAGCAGGCGAGAGATCGAATAATGTCGGACGATTATAACGGCTTTTCAAAGCTTTTGCAAAGCTTTGTGCCCGCAAGGCTTGGTGGTGTTCGTGGGTTTGAGGATAAGGAGCTACAGGAGAGTATAAAGACCTGTCGTGAGAATGCTAAGTCGGTTATTAAAAAGGTGGTTTCTGATTTTTGCTTTGATGAGGCTGAGTTTGTAGAGCAGGTTAGCGTGTTACACCGCCATACTAGCGTGCTATTTGGTATCGTTAAGGATATCTATAACGAGATTGCAAGGGTAAAGCTTGCCAAAAATGCCCTTGACTACTCCGATCTAGAGCACTTTACCCTAAAACTGCTATCCGTCGAGGACGATAATGGACAGCTACAGAAGAGTAACGTAGCCACCTCTTTATCCGAGGGGATTAGCGAGATTATGGTAGATGAATGTCAGGATATAAACGATGTTCAAAACACCATCTTTACCATGTTATCAAGGGGGGACAACCTCTTTATGGTTGGGGATGTTAAGCAGAGTATCTATCGCTTTAGAAAGGCTATGCCACAGCTGTTTATCGATAAGCGAAACCGACAACCTGTCTATTCCCCAAGCCATCAGAGCAATGAAGCTGACCCCACCGCAGTAACCATCCTACTAAAGAATAACTTTAGAAGCCGTGACAGTGTTACCGACAGTGTAAATGCACTATTTCGTCAGATAATGTGCAGTGAGGTCGGGGAGGTTATCTACAACGATGATGAATGCTTAATCCCCGCCGCCCACTTCCCTGAATATAAAGAATCGGTATCAGAGCTTCATATCGTATCACAACAGTATATAGGTGAGGACGAATCGGATGAGCAGTCGGATACTAGTAGAATTTCGGTAGACGCCGCCTATATTGCAGAGTTAATCGATGGGATGGTTCGCTCGGAGTACAAGGTTACCGATAAACGTACCGGTAAGCTAAGACCATGTAGCTACAAGGATTTTGCTATACTGCTACGTTCAACTAAAGGCAAGAGCGAAAGCTATATTAAAGCGCTTGGTAGCCGTGGTATTGATGGGTTTTGCAGCACAAGCTCGGGGTACTTTAACACTAACGAGGTGTCGCTGATACTCTCCCTGCTTAGGGTTATCGATAACCCGCTTAGGGATTTTCACCTGCTTGCGGTGCTACTCTCCCCTATCTTCTCCTTCTCGCCTGACGAGGTGGCTTCACTTCGGCTTGTGGATAGGGGTGCGACGCTTTATGGAAACCTTAAAGCGTTAGCGTTTATGGGGGATGAGAAGGCTAGCTATACCCTGTCGCTGATTGACAGGTTTAGGCAGGAGATCTCAATTAGCTCGGTAGATCAGCTAATCGAGAGTATCTACACCACAACCGATATCCTAGCTATTATGGAAGCTACAAACTACGGCAGTCAAAAGGGGGTTAACCTTAGGCTACTGCTAGACTACAGCCGCGCATTTCTTTCTATGTCCGACTCTAGCTTTAGTGGAGGCGGGCTTGTTGGATTTTTGCGTTATATCGATCGGTGTATCGATGAGGGGAAGGATTTCGACGGCGCTAATACCGTATCCGAGAGCGCTGACGTAGTGCAGATAGTTACAATCCACAGCACAAAGGGGCTGGAGTACCCTATCTGTATCCTCGCTGACTGCGCTAAAAAGTTTAACTTTATGGATCTTAACGAGCGGTATCAGCTAAACTCCGAATACGGATTTTGCATGAACTACAAGGACGAGGAGTATAATAAAGAGGTAAAACCCGTCCACCTTAACCTAATAAAGGAGAAGGCGCGGCTTGAAACGATATCGGAGGAGCAACGTCTGTTGTACGTTGCAATGACAAGAGCAAGAGAGAAGCTTATTATGGTGGTCACCTGTAAGGACGGCGAGGCACTATGCGACAACTGGGAAGGGCGAATCAAGGGTGAGGATAAAAAACGGCTTTCGCTCTCTATACTTTCCTCTGCTACTAGCTTTGCCGACTGGATTATCCCCGCCTATCTGCGTGACCCCTCCACCGTTAATATAATCCACGCAAACCCAAAAGCGGTAACCGAGGATGAGCTAAACCTTACAAAAAGCTATACTAGTCTACCCGACCCTGAAACTATATCTCTACTAAAGCACCGATTAGGATATGAATACCCGTACCTACCAATTACCGATGTGGTTGCAAAGGTTACGGTAACTACCCTTGCTAAGTCAAAGAGTAACAGTCTAATAGAGTTTTCGGACATGCCGGAGTTTATGAGGGAGCAGACCGCAACCCCCGCCCAGAAGGGTACGGCACTACATGCATTTATGCAGTACGCCGATCTGTTTAGCGATGATTTCACACTACAAGGTGAATTTACCCGACTAGTAGAGCAAAGGTTTATCACCCCACATGACCTTGAGCTTATCGACTGCGACAAGGTAACGATGTTTTTACAGTCGGATATCTACAAACGTATGCGCTCCTCTAAAAGGCTAATGCGGGAGTATTCCTTTATCTATGAGATTAACCCTTATGAGGTGGCTAGTACCCTTCCTAGTGGATACGAGGACGAGATGGTGGTAACCCAAGGTATTGCCGACTGCGTATTCTTTGAGGAGAGTGGTATCGTTATCCTTGACTACAAAACCGACAAAACCCACGACGAAAAGCTACTAATCGAACGATACTATAACCAGATGAGGTACTACAAGGATGCGTTAGAGAAGATATTCTCACTACCTGTAAAAGAATGTATCCTATACTCACTAGAGATGGGCAAGGCTATTAATGTAGCTATTAAAAATTGAAATTAATGTCTATAGATAAAATACATCTTAAATTTACATTAAATAGTAGAATTTTTTTGCAAAGTATGATATAATTATAATATATTACTTTGCAATGAAATGTAAGGCATTAAAAATTAATGTAACTTTTCTAGTTACACATTTTGTATGCAGTGAAATAGCATACTTTTAATTATTATAAAGGAGCGGGATTATGAAGGTTTCTGTGGCTGATATCGGTTCTAATTCGGTGCGGTTTAGCGTATATTCTATAGTTAATGGCAAATTTGAGTATCTTGTAGACAAGCGATATATGGTTGGGCTTGCAGGGTATATAAAGGATGGTCGGATGTCGGATGAAGGAGTTATCGTCCTTTGCGATACTATGGCTGACATTAACGATATAATAAACGAGCTGTCGCCTGATGAATCTCATTTTATCGCCACTGCCTGTCTGCGTAACATCCAAAACAGCCACGAGGTTATCGCCACAGTTTTGGAGAGGACTAGTACCCAGATTACAATTATATCTGGGGACGAAGAGGCGGACTACAGCTTTTTAGCCGCTTCGTTGGATCAAGGGGATGTTACCCAAAAGATCGGATTGGTTGTAGATATCGGCGGAGGTTCAACCGAGCTTGTATACTATAGCTCTAACGAAAGACGTATTCTATACAGCGAAAGCTTTGCGGTTGGCAGTTTGGTACTACATGAGCGGTTTTCCAAGATGCCTTTCCTATCAATCCTCTCGCTAGAAAGCTCTTATCTATATACCGATGAGATTATAAAAACCAGAGAGAACACTCCAATCGACTGCATAATCGGGGTGGGCGGAAGCTGTCGTGCACTTAAAAACATTGTAACCCACGAATACCCTAAATATATAAATGACGGCAGAATCGACCTTAATATAATCGATCTGCTAATTGATCATGTTATCTACCACACCCCACAAGAATGTGAGGATTTTATAGCAAAGTACGAGCCTCACCGTGTAAAAACCTTCTACACAGGTCTGATTATTCTAGGCACTATTAAACACAAGACCAAAGCTAGAACCTTATTGGTTTCTGAATATGGTGTAAAAGAAGGTCTGCTGCTAAAAAAATATTTATAAGGAAATAACTATTATTAATTGGGTAAACAGGTGTTGGTTTTCTTACGTAGTATGAATTATCTATAATATTATAGGGACAATTGCAATACTGCTTCCCAATTATGCGATAGATCTAATAAAAGTATCAAAAGTATCGAAAGGTGAGAGAAAATGGGCAACGACAACGCTGTTACATCAGCGAATGATAACTATACTGCATGTATGCACAACCGAGAGCTTTCTTGGCTTCAATTTAACAAACGGGTTTTAGACGAGGCTAACTATGAACCCTTTCCGTTGTATGAGCGTTTAAAGTTTATTGCGATATTTATTAGCAACCTTGACGAATTTTATCGTGTTCGTGTAGGAAGCCTGCTTGACTACGCTTTGTATGACCCAGAATACTTTGATAACAAGACGGGTAAAAATGCAAGGGAACAGCTAGAGGATATCTATAGAGTTACTACCCTCCTCTACCGTAAAAAGGATGAGATATATAATCTTTTATCACAAAAGATAACAAAACAGGACATCGGTAGGGTGCATATTAGGGATATCGCTCCTGATGAGCTTAAGTTTATCGAGAAATACTTTAAGAACAATATCCTTCCCCTACTCTCACCTCAGGTAGTTGATAACCGCCACCCTTTCCCTCATATCGATAACAAACAACTAAACATCGCTGTACGCCTATCCTCTAAAAGTGAGCGCACCTTTGGGATTATACCTGTACCTTCAATGGTTGATAGGCTAGTGTTCCTGCCGTCGGGGGAATGTCGATACATCTTAGTTGAGGATATAATCTACCACTTTGCGGGTAATGTCTTTAAGATGTATAACATCACCGAAAAGGCTATTATATCGGTTACTAGAAATGCCGATATCAAGACCGATGTAGGTCTACTTGATGAGGATATCGATTATCGTCAGCATATGAAGAAGGTTATCAAAAAACGGGCTAAGCTCTCCCCTGTTAGGTTAGAGCTTGGTAGTGTTGTTACAGATGAGTTTGTTAAGTATCTTGTTGGGCGATTTAAGGTTGACCCTGCGGCGGTATTCTTTAGCAGTACCCCGCTCAGCATGTCTTATGTATTCTCCCTTCAAAGCCGCCTGCCTGCACATCTGGTCAGCACCCTTTGTACCCCTGAATACATCCCTGCAAAATCTGCAAGCATTATCGAGGGGCAGAGCATGTTATCCCAGATTGCCAAGCGAGATATCCTGCTATCCTACCCTTTTGAGAGTATCGATCCATTTATAAAGCTTCTTAAAGAAGCGGCGGACGACCCTAATGTCCTCTCAATCAAGATTACCCTCTATCGTATTAGCAAGTCCTCACGTATTGCAAACTATCTGATTCGTGCTGTTGAGAACGAAAAAGAGGTTATCGTGGTAATGGAACTGCGAGCTCGGTTTGATGAGGAGAACAACATTGAATGGGCAGGAAGGTTAGCCGAGGCAGGTTGTCAGGTGGTATACGGTTTAGACGGATACAAGGTACACTCCAAGATTTGCCTTATAACCCGCAAGGAGAACAACAGGATTGTTCACTACACCCAGGTAGGTACAGGAAACTACAACGAAAAGACCTCAAAGCTGTACACCGATCTATCGATTATGACTGTAAACGAGGGTATCGGAAGTGACGCAGATGACTTTTTCAAAAATATGTGTATGTCCAACCTAAACGGAAGCTACAAGCACCTATGGGTTGCACCGAATGCATTAAAACAGCCTATGCTAGACGCAATTGAGGGCGAGATTATCAAAGCTTCACAGGGTAAACCCGCACGAATTATTATTAAGATAAACTCATTTACCGACCGAGATATTATCGTAGCACTTATTAAAGCTTCACAGGCGGGGGTTAAGATTGATTTAATTGTACGTGGGATCTGTTGTCTAATCCCAGGTATCGAAGGGTACACCGAGAATGTCAACGTTATCAGTATTGTAGGTAGATTTTTAGAGCATTCACGTATCTACTGCTTTGGAGAGGGTAAGGATGCTAGCATCTACATAGCCTCTGCGGATATGATGACTCGTAACACCCAGCGTCGTGTAGAGATTGCCTGCCCAATCTATGACCCTGCTATAAAAGAGCGGGTATTCTCAATGCTAATGACAATGCTATCAGATAATATAAAAGCACATCAACTAAAGCCTAGCGGAAAATACATCCTTAGACGTGACCTACTAAAGGCAACTACACCACAGGAGCAACGTATTAATTCCCAAGAATACTTTGTAAATCAGGCACAAAATCCGCCTATAATCATAGAAAACGCGTCAAAAGAGAAGAAGCATGGCTTCTGGGGACGGATATTTAAGCGAAAGAGGTAGTTTAAAGGTACTAAAAAGCTTCAATGGAATATAACTAAAGGGTTATGATGAAACGGTATCTCTTTCATCATAACCCTATCTGCATAATCCAACCCGCTTATCTATTCACTTAAGTTTTGCTCTACCTCGCCTATCCAACACCAGATATAAAGCAGATATACTGATTAACAATACCGAAACTAACCTAGGTACATTCCAAAACGAACCAGTTTGAGGAGGGTTTTTATCTATAACGTCCCCCTGATCGGTCTGTCCCATATCATCGTTTGCGGGTGGTTTTTTGATTTCGTCTGGGATGGTCTGATCATCTTCTGGCGGGGTAGGTTGCGTTGGCGCTCCCTGCCCTGCAAGCACCTGCACTAGTATGCTTTTCGCCCCTATAACATCCTCCTCGTCAAATGCGCTTGTAATCTCAATAGTTACCTTATAAGTACCTGGCTGTGAAGCGACTACATAGATGTCAAAGGATATATCCGCTGTTAGATCAAGTCCGCCTTTCCCTCCCATACGGTAGTTAGTTATATCATAAGTCTTACTGGGATCTTGTATATCTCTAGCTAATACCTGTATACTTTCGTCGGTCAGAGCAAATATCTTTACATCATTATAATTTCCTACACCTTTAATTACATTAATGGTGTATTTTGGGTAGTCAGCAAGATTAACTGCTGAATCTATCTCACCGTCCGCCGCCTGCTCAAGCTTTGGGGTTGCATAGATATCCCCTTGGTAATGGTCTACCACCATCGTTACATATAGCGCATATACAGATATGCTGGATAATACTATAACATATATGATTGCTACAAATGTTATTAGTCTTTTTTTATTATTCATTATCTACCTCAGAATTATTATTCCTTATAATATAGTTATCTGAAGATAGAAGTGATTTATACTTTGTTAAAGATTGCAAAAATACTATAGATTATTAAATTTTAAAAGAACTTATATTTTAATTAACTTGCAATATAGAGATAAATATGTTATACTATAAAAAAGAGCATAAAACAACAACACAGGAGGAACTATATGGACAAGCCACGATGTGGATGGGCGCTAACCGAACCTAACCTTACATATCACGACACCGAATGGGGTGTCCCACAACACGACGACAACGCACTCTTTGAAAAGCTAATATTAGACGGTATGCAGGCGGGGCTGTCATGGGAGATTATCCTTAAGAAGAAGGAAAATTTTCGCAGAGCTTTTGATAACTTTGATATCGACAAGATCCTTGCCTACGATGATGAGAAGATAGAATCACTAATGCAGGACTCTGGGATTATTAGAAATAGGCTTAAGATAAAATCAGTGGTAACTAACGCTAAGGCATTTCGTGAGGTGCAGGCTAGGTATGGTAGCTTTGATAAATTTTTATGGGATTATGTCGATGGAGAACCTATTGCTAATTCATTCCATACCCTTGCAGACGTCCCCACCTCTACCCCTCTTTCAGATAGGATTAGCAAGGATATGAAGAAGCTAGGGTTTAAATTTGTGGGCACTACAATTATCTACGCATATATCCAAGCAGTTGGTCTTGTAAACGACCATACAAAGGACTGTTTTTTGTATAAGGGGCGATAACCTTAGCCTACCGTTGTAAAATTTTTTTAATAAATCTATTGCATTTTCGGAATATTTGTGCTATAATTATTGTAATCTATTTATAGTAGCCATTAATTATCACATTTAAACATGAGAGAGGTAGAAAAGATGAGTAAGGAAAAGATTGCATTTGAAAGCTTTTTAACTGACGTTACCCCAGAAAACCTTGAATTTGTTAATATGACACATGACTTTTTACTTAAAAACGGCTGTACCTGTAAGATTGAGCTTGCCAAGAGCGGGTATGTTGTATCCTACCTGCTAGCTAAGACTAAAAAGGTTATCCTTAACTACGTCTTTAGAAAGAGCGGGTTAATTGTTCGTATCTACGCTGATAACATTAACGGATATCTTGATATCCTTAAAACCCTTCCCGACAACATGGTGAAGGCGATTGAAAAGGCACCTGTCTGCAAACGGCTGGTCGATCCCACAAAATGCAACTCCAGATGTAATATGGGATATGTATTCGACCTTAATGGCACAAACTATCAAAAATGTCGATTCAACAGCTTTATGTTTGAGGTTAAGGACGAAAACTTTAAGGCTATCACTGCCTTTATTGAGGACGAGCTAAGGTGCAGAACAGCATAGTTGTAAAACTTTATATTAAATGGTCTGCAAACACATTAAAATGCGTTGCAGACCATCTTTTACTGTTTGCTTTTTCGTTTTTTACCTTTAAATATCTTTATACCAAAACGCATTACCTTAAATTGAAGGTTTTCGAGTGTGTTTGATACCACTGCTAAGGATTTAACTATAGGGATATTCTGCGGACAATGCTTCTCGCATTTTCCACACCTCTTGCAAAGACTAGCATACCCAGGGTCACCGGAAAGCAGAGTTCCCATGGAATACTGCAACGCTCCCTGACGTTTACTTATACCACTGTAGATGTTATAGGCAGAGAAGCAACCCGGAATGTCTACCCCGTGAGGACATGGGGTACAGTAGTGACATCCTGTGCAGGGGATTTTATTTGACTGATTAAATATCTTCTTTACGTCAGTATAGGCATTAAGCTCGCTTTCATTTAACATGTTTACGGTAGAGCTGTCCGCAGTCTTTATGTTATCGTCTAACTGCTGCATTTCATTCATACCGCTTAACACTACGCTTACCTCTGGCTGATTCCATAACCATCTAAGCGCCCAATCAACAGGAGTGAGCTTTGGATCTACCTCTTTAAAATGGGCTACTGCGGCAGGTGGTAGCCCATCCGCTAGCTTTCCGCCGAGTAACGGTTCCATTACAATAACAGGAATCCCCTTTGATGACGCCTTTTTAAGCCCCTTAACCCCTGCTTGATAGTTTTCGTCTGAATAATTATACTGTATCTGAACAAAGTCCCAATCATAAGCCTCTAACAGTGTCATAAACGCACTTTGCGAGCCATGGAAGGAGAAACCAATTTGCCTAATCTGCCCCGAAGCTTTTTTATCCTTTATCCAGTCAACTATACCCCACTCAACAAGCTTTTCCCATGTCCCCATGTCCGACAGCATGTGTAGCAGATAGTAATCGATATAATCGGTCTGAAGTCGGCTAAGCTGGGTATTAAAGTATCTATCTAAATCAGCCTTCTTACGGCAGATAATGAGCGGCAGTTTTGTTGCTATGTATACCTTTTTGCGTAGATCATACTTTGCTAACGTTTTACCAAGCACCTCTTCACTTCCGTTATAGATGTAAGCCGTATCAAAATAGTTAATACCTTTATCAACCGCCGACTTAATAAGTCCCTCTGCCTTTTCAGCGTTAAACTTTCCTATGAATGTATCATTACCCGCAAACCTCATACAGCCAAAGCCGAGTATAGAAAGCTTATCATTATTTTTAGGGTTTATCTTGTAAACCATAGTAGTTCCTCCTGTTAGTGGCAATCTGTATATCTAATCGTCGCTTATAGATATATACGTTTTTCCAATATATACAAACTATCGTACTATCATTATAGGCATTTGTCCAACCCCTGTCAAGGGGTATTATTAACTGGGCAACATATATTAAGTTATAAATACTTTTGGTTGCCGACTAAAATTACAGGGGTAGTGACTATAAACCTCTCGCCACTACCCCTATTTGAATAATCTATATATCTACCACTCCGTCAAAAACCTTAACAGGCACACCTGTCATAAATACCGCGTCATCATTGTATTTAATATATAGGTTTCCGCCTTTGGTCTGTACATTTATCTGTAGATCCTTCTCACAGTAGCCGTTTAGTACCGCCGCTACCGCCGCCGCACATGCACCGGTACCGCAGGCAAGGGTTTCCTTGTTTCCTCGTTCCCATACCCTAATCTTAATGGTGCTGTTATCGATAACCTGCACAAACTCGGTATTCACACGTTCAGGGAACACCGCATTCATCTCAAATGCATGACCCACATGCTCGATATCCACCTTGTCTACATCATCACAAAATACGATACAATGGGGATTACCCATAGATACAGTGGTGATATAGTAGGTCTTACCCAGCACCGACAGTGGTGCATTTACTAAAAACTCTCCATCCTCTGACTGGATACTGCAAGCCTGCTCTCCTAGAGGGGTAGCCTTATCCATATGTATCTTAGCGGCAATCTCGCCCCCAGATTTTACGTCCTTGACAAGCTTAATCCGCTTTATCCCGCTAATAGTTTCGATATCTACAATATTTCCACTAAACATACCTTTATCAAAAAGATACCTTGCAACGCAACCAATAGCATTTCCGCCCATCCTGCCTTCACTGGCGTCATGGTTAAATAACCTCATCTTCGCTGTGGCAACCTCGGATCTGCAGATAAATACTACCCCATCTGCTCCCACGCTGTAGTGTCTATGGGGAAGGATGGCGGCTATCTCCTCATAGTTTGTGATATCCTGATTAATGCAGTCTATGTAGATATAATCATTGCCGCAAACCTGCATTTTGGTAAAGTTAATCTGCATAAAAATCCCCCTAGCTTTATGTAATTATTGCTTCGGTACTTAGTGGTAGCGTGCTTTGCGTTTCTTCCACTACTAGCTGTAAATTCACAAAAACACCTAGTGACATTTAAGTACCGAAGTAATAGGCTATATTAAACCTTAATATAGCTCTCTCTGTCCGCTCCTACCGAAACATAGCTGATCTTTGCTCCAACCGCCTGTTCAACATACTTAATATAATCTACCGCCTGCTTTGGTAGCTCGTCCATGCTACGACATCCGCTGATATCGCAGTTAAATCCTTCAAGGTATTCATACACAGGGGTAGCACGATTTAGCTTATCACCTGTTAAAAACTCGGTTGTTACCTCGCCATCCACCTCGTATGCCACACATACAGGGATCTTATCCATATAGGACAGTATATCAAGCTTTGTAAGTGCTAACTCTGTAGCACCCTGCACCCGCACGCCATAGCGTGAAGCTACTACATCAAAGCCACCCACACGACGTGGTCTGCCTGTTGCCGCCCCGTACTCGCCGCCTGCTTCACGTAGTCTATCCGCCTGTTCGCCAAACATTTCGCAGGTAAACGGTCCTTCCCCTACGCAGGAGGAATACGCCTTCATAATCCCTAACACGCTGTCAAGCTTACATCCAGGTATCCCCGACCCAATAGGTGCATATGCCGCTATGGTCGATGATGATGATGTATAAGGATAGATTCCAAAATCGATATCACGTAAAGCGCCTAGCTGTGCTTCAAACATAATAGCCTTACCCTGCTTAACTGCCTTGTCAAGGTATAGCCCTGTATCGGTTACAAACGGCTTTATAACCTCTCCAAATTCCTTAACCCAATTTATCATCTCTTTTGGGTCTATTACATCTGCACCATAAGCGCCTTTGATGGTTAGGTTTTTATATTCGACTATATCGGTAATCTTTTCATCTAGTGTAGCGGTGTCAAACAGGTCGCACATCCTAATGCCTTTTTTAATGTATTTATCAGAATATACAGGAGCGATCCCTCGTCTTGTTGAACCGTACTGCTTGTCCGCTAACCGTTCTTCCTCTAGGCAGTCAAGCTTTACATGGTACGGCATACAGATAATCGCTTTATCACTAATCTTTAGGTTATCCGGAGTTATCTTTACCCCTTTATCGGTAAGCCTTTTCATCTCGTGGGTTAGATGCTCGATGTCCACTACCATCCCGTTACCCATAATGTTTACGGTTTCTGGGCGTAGTATACCGGAAGGCAATAGGTTTAACACAAATTTACCAAGGTGGTTTATTACAGTGTGACCTGCATTATTTCCCCCTTGATACCGTACTACTATATCCTGTTTCTCCGCTAAAAGGTCTACCATTCGGCCCTTTCCTTCATCTCCCCAGTTTATCCCTACTATTGCTGTTAACATGATAACCTCCATTATCCCTATTACTGTATATAGCTGCGTATTTGTTATGCACATTTATATACTAATTATACACTACAACGCTACCAATGTCAAGTGTGTTTGCAAGATTTAAGCTATA